>JANREK010000035.1:0-127241 GCA_030726065.1 Sediminibacterium sp.
ATTATTGCTGTTGATTTTTCCACCACTTGTAGGCGATAAAACCTGCAATACCGAAAGGCATTGCAGCCAGGTAAAGAATACCGGCATTGAATCCTTTGCCGCCTTCTTCTCCAATTTGTGCGGCAGTTTTAGTGCAAATAGAACATTGTGCAATGGATTGCAATGTTGTTAAACTTAAAAAGAATAAAATCCTTAATGATTTCATATCAAACTATTCTTAATGATTAAATGGATCTCCAAATAAAAAATCCCTCAATTATCCTGTTACATAGAATCGCTGGAATAGCTGAGGGAATATTTATCAGATTGAATTAAGCACTTGCTTTCGCAGTATCTACTGTAGCTGTTGCTTTTTTTCCTTTAGTTGCAACTTTATGTGGTCTGCTCTTGCCAAAAGAACCTTGAAATCTTTTTCCTTTAGCTGTTTTTTTATCTCCTCTTCCCATGGTAATAATGTGTTTTAATTAAGTGAATGGCTACAAAAGTAAAAAAACCCCTTGAATATATGGATATCCGAGGGGTTTAATTTCAAAAAATAGCTAGTTTACTGCCTTTTCGGCTGTAGAACTACAATTTTCCGCTTAATTCTTTACCAGCTTTGAATTTTGCAACTTTCTTAGCTTTGATTTTGATAGCTGCACCAGTTTGAGGGTTACGGCCCATACGAGCTGCACGCTTAGAAACTGAGAAAGTACCGAATCCAACTAAAGTTACTTTATCGCCTTTCTTTAAAGCTTTTGTAACTGCTTCAATAAAAGCGTCTAATACTGCGTTAGCTTGTGTTTTTGCGATCTCTGCATTGTCAGCAATGTGAGCGATCAATTCTGCTTTGTTCATAGATGTGTTTTTTATAGTTATTTAAAACGATGTAACAAATTTATTGGGTTTTATCAATTTCAACAATATTTTTTTGCTTTTTTTTATTTTAATATTATCCGTGAAACCCTTAAATAGCAAGGTTTTCATCCAAAATGGCCTTTAATTTACTGTTTTTATAAAACAAATCAAATCACGTAAAGCCTTGCTGTCATTGAGTTTTAAACATGTATTTGCTGAAATATAGGCCTGTAGCGGTTTTCGGCCATTTAATATATCCACATTCAATTCACAATTTGCATATTTGTGCTAAAATACAAGCATTGCTCACCCCATTTGTTGTTTAGTTGTTGTATAAAGGTGTTCGTAAACTGAGTATGATACTTACTTAACTGTTCTTTATTGACTGCATATAGTTGTAATGTAAAGGTGGGGTTTTGATCCTCCGGCACTTCTAATTGGTAAAACTTATGGTCAATAAAACAACCCGTCCCCATTAATTCAACAATGAAATTTGTTTTCATCCAAATAAGCCATTGGGATTGAATGGTAGGGTTTAATTGAAAGCTAATATTACAAACCTGCATATTCATTTTATTTTAGGTCAAGTACAATGGGACAGTGATCGCTATGTTTTATAAAAGGTAAGATGCTTGCGTCACTTATGCGATCTGCAATCGCATCCGTAGTACACAAATAATCAATGCGCCAGCCTTTGTTTTGCAGGCGCACACTTGGAAAGCGCTGGCTCCACCATGAATAAGCGCCAACTGTGGTCGGATTAATTTTTCTGAAACTATCCACCCAACCCTTTTCTAAAAAGGATTCCATCCACTGTTTTTCTTCCGGCAAAAATCCAGATGATTTTTTATTTCCCTTGGGATCATGAATATCAATATCGCGATAGGCGATATTATAATCACCTGCTAAAATTATATTGGGTCTTTCTTTTCTTAATTGTTGTAACCAAAGATGCATTTCATCCAGCCACTGGTATTTGTAGGATTGTCTTTCTTCCCCACTAGTGCCTGATGGAAAATAAGCATTCACAATCGTTAAGTCACCCATATCCACTCGAACCACCCTGCCTTCGAAATCGCTTAATGTATAGCCATTCCCGAAACTAACTTTATCAGGTTTTGTTTTACTAAAAATAGCCACGCCGCTATAGCCTTTTTTTTGCGCTGAATACCAAGACACATGGTAGCCTAATGCAGTAAATAGGGTTAAATCAACATCTTCTTGATTCGCTTTTGTTTCCTGTACACAAAAAATATCCACCGGGTATTCAGTCAACCAATCAATGAGCCCCTTTTTAATTGCTGCTCGAATACCATTCACATTATAACTTACTATTTTCATCATTGTATATAAAGCCTAATAGGGCATTTGAAAGATTTCACTAAAAGACATCTGTAATAAAAAGTTTTTTATCTCTGCATCTACTGCTGCATCAGTTGCAACCATTTGAAAAGGTTTATTTCGGCCTTCTGCAACTATGACCATTGTATCATTAACGAAAATAGTTTTCAAATTATTTGCGTAATTAATTAATATTTTAAACTTATAAGATTTAAAATTTCCTTCGATTGATTTGGCTGAAATAATTTTTCTTTTTTCATAAAACGTACCAATATTATATTTCTTCGTGCTATCGAGACCATTAAATAGTTCATTCAAATTGAAAAACTTATCTTTTTCAACAACGGTTTCTTCTACACTAAATGAACCGATGCTATCCTGGTCTAAAAAAATGGTGTGCATATTACCCGGTAAAAAAATGATTGGAGACCTGCTTCCTTCAGAATCATTTGGACTTAAATTTAATTCAAGATAGGCGACAATATTGTAATCCAAATTACGATTCACATCCCTTAAAGGCTGCAAAACATGGTAATATTCGTTTATACTTCTACCTAATCTTTTTTTGATAACGGGGAGCATGTCGAAATATGGGTTATTGATTGATTTATCGCGTTGGTTAATTTTATTCATCTGCGCAGGAGGCGTTCTTAATAATTGAGTACCGTTGCCGTTGTCATAACTTATAAAAGGTTTACTCGTGTCAAATTGTATTCTACTTTCATTGTGTAAAAATGGCATCCAAAAATTATCGGTGGCATAGGCGGCAGGCACTTTTGCTTCAATATATTCCATGTCATCAATATTTGGCGAAACAAGACTGATCCCTTTTTGTATTGCTTTGAAAATAAAAGTAGGCGTGCTTGCAGGTATATCAATGGCGTAACCCATGCCAATACTTTTAGTTGGCATCATACTCAATAAAATAGTTTTCTTGAAAATAGTTTCTCTACGTTGGTTATAAATGTTACAGGAGATATACCAAACGGAACTAATGCTATCAAATTTAGATGGTGGAATTTGCGCTAACTTATTTTGAATTACAAATTCGGGACTCATTTCATAAATTTCTACATACGCATGAAAATTAGTATTCGCGGAACGCGACCAATCAATGGTTATTTTACCAACTTGGTTTTGTTTCGTTAAGGATAATGCGTTGGTTTTGTAATTTCTGTCTCTAATTAAATTAATTTCCTTGAACAATCCGGAATCTAGTGCGGCTAAAAGTGGGTTAATGTCATTGAGAAGCTGCCAGTAATTTGCCGTGGGGGAAACCATGGAATACGACTGTATTTGCTCCACCACCACCTTTGATTGGGCATGTGTTGTAAGTACAATTAATGGTAATATAAGTGAGGCAGTGTATTTTAAAACAGTCTTCATGTGATTTAATAAACTAGGTTTTCAAATTTAGTTATTTTTAAATAACCCGAGTTCTTTATTTGCGTTAACTTTAATAGGAATTAAATAAAATTTAGTTATGGCTAATTTTTCACAACAACGTATCATTCCAGCTACGAAATCATTCGAGTTAGAAGGGCCAAAACCAAGGATTAATGAGTTTTTATTTGCCTTTCAAATATTTAAAGAGTTTATCAAAGGGTTTAGGGCATTGCATTTTGTTGGGCCCTGTGTAACTGTTTTCGGTTCGGCGCGTTTCAAGGAAGACCATTCTTATTATATTCAAGCTAGGGAGATGGGAAAAAAAATTGCAGCATTAGGGTTTGTAACCATGACGGGTGGTGGTCCTGGAATTATGGAAGCGGCAAATAGGGGGGCTTTCGAAAATGGTGGCAAATCCATTGGTTGTAATATAAAGCTACCCTTTGAACAAGAACCTAATCCTTATGTACAAAAATCAATCACCTTCACTTACTTTTTTATTCGTAAAGTTTTGTTGGTTAAATATTCTTATGCATTTGTAATTATGCCTGGTGGCTTTGGCACGCAAGATGAATTTTTTGAAATATTAACTTTAGCGCAAACAAAAGTGATTAATGATTTTCCTATTGTAGTCATGGGGCGTCAATTTTATCAACCATTTCAGCATTGGATGGAACACATGATTCAAGAAGGAACTATCTCGCCTGAAGATAAAAAGTTTGTGCTATTTACGGATAGTTGCGAGGAAGCGATACACCATATTAGCACCTACGTTAACAAACATTATATTGTTAAGCCCCGTAAACGCTTGTGGTGGTTGTTTGAGAAAGTATAAAAAATTAATCAATCACAGGCTGTAACCATCTTGTGATATATTCTAATGGCTTATCTTTTCTTTTTGCATAATCAACTACTTGGTCTTGTTGAATTTTACCCAGTCCAAAATATTGACTTTGTGGATGTGCGAAATACCAACCGCACACACTAGAAGCTGGATACATCGCCAAACTCTCTGTTAAGGTTATGCCTGTATGTTGCTCGGCATCTAATAAATTAAATAGGGTATATTTTTCAGTATGATCTGGACAAGCAGGGTAACCTGGTGCTGGACGAATGCCTTGGTATTGTTCACTAATCAATGATTCATTCGTCAGTGTTTCATCTGCAGCATATCCCCAATATTCTTTTCTTGTTTTAACGTGCAAGTATTCCGCAAATGCTTCTGCCAAACGATCGGCCAATGCTTGTAAAATAATTTTATTATAGTCGTCTAAATTTTCTTCAAATGTTTTGATATGTTTTTCAATACCATGAATGGTGACAGCAAAAGCGCCGATATAATCTTTTTTATTTTCATTGGCTGGACAAATAAAGTCGGCCAAAGAAAAATTGGTTTGTCCTTCCGCTTTTTTAGCCTGCTGTCTTAAAAAATGTAAGGCAACTGATTCCCCGGCGTTTTCAAGGATGACATCATCTTCTATTGCCTTTGCTGGCCAAAATCCGACAGCACCTTTGGCTGTCAACCATTTTTCGCTCACAATTTTATTTAATAAGGCCCTAGCATCTTCATATAATTTACTTGCTACTTCACCCACTTTTTCATCTGTTAAGATGGCAGGAAAATTACCATGTAATTCCCAGGCAATAAAAAATGGTTTCCAATCAATGTATTCAACAAGTACAGACAAGTCATCAATTACAATGGCTTTGTTTCCAGTAAAGCTTGGTGCAGTTACTTGGAATACACTCCAATCTATGGATGCTTTGTTTTTTAATGCATCTGTGTATGCAAGAGATTGCTTTGTCGTTTTTTTATTATCAAAATCAAATTTTAAAGCAGTATAGGCGGATTCTAATTCTTGTAAGAAGGGTGCTTTTTGATCTTTATTTAATAAAGAACCTGCTACGGTTACACTTCTGGATGCATCGAGTACATGTACCACACCATCCTGATATTCGGGTGCAATTTTTACTGCCGTATGCATTCGCGATGTAGTCGCACCACCAATCATCAAAGGAATATTCATTCCTCTTCTTTTCATTTCTTTGGCGATATACACCATCTCATCTAAGGAAGGCGTAATTAATCCGCTCAATCCAATAATGTCTACTTCTTGCTTTTGCGCTTCCTTTAAAATTTTGTCTGCAGCAACCATGACACCTAAATCAATAATTTCATAGCCATTACATCCAAGTACCACACCCACAATATTTTTGCCAATATCATGTACATCTCCTTTAACAGTGGCTAATAATATTTTAGCAGGACCTTTGCTGATGCCATTTGGATTAATGGACGCTAATTTTTTTCTTTCTTTTTCTGCTTCAATAAATGGGGTTAATACGGCCACACTTTTTTTCATTACCCTTGCACTTTTTACCACCTGTGGCAAAAACATTTTTCCAGATCCAAATAAGTCACCCACTTGATTCATGCCCGCCATTAAAGGTCCTTCGATTACTTCTAAGGGTTCGCTATATTGTAATCTTGCTTCCTCGGTATCCGCATCAATAAAATCGGTAATACCATTAATTAATGAATGCGCCAATCTTTCCTCAACAGTGCCTTCGCGCCATGCGGCACTTTTAACTTCCACCTTTCCTTTCGCTTTAACAGTATCTGCATATTGAATTAATGCTTCGGTTGCTTCATTATTATCATTGTTCCTATTTAAAATAACATCCTCGCATAAGTTTCTTAATGTGGGTTCAATTTCATCATACACTTCCAACTGACCTGCATTTACAATACCCATATCCATACCCGCTTTAACGGCGTGGAATAAAAATACAGCGTGTATTGCTTCACGTACTGCATCATTTCCTCTAAATGAAAATGATACATTGGATACACCACCACTTACTTTCGCTAATGGCATTTGTTGTTTAATAACACGCGTCGCTTCAATAAAGTCAACTGCATAATTATTATGTTCTTCAATACCAGTGGCTACCGCGAAAATATTGGGATCGAAAATGATGTCCTGCGGATCAAAACCTACTTGTTCTACTAAAATTTTATAAGCGCGCGAACAAATTTCAATCTTTCGGTCCTTGGTATCTGCTTGTCCTTTTTCATCAAATGCCATTACAATAACTACGGCACCATAGACTTTACAGATATAGGCCTGTTCAATAAATTTAGCTTCTCCTTCCTTCATGGAAATAGAGTTCACAATACATTTTCCTTGCACACATTTTAATCCTGCTTCAATAATTTCAAACTTTGAACTATCAATCATGATAGGGATTTTAGCAATATCCGGCTCACTTTGCACTAAGTTCAAAAAAGTAGTCATTGCTAATACACCTTCTAATAAGGCGTCATCCATATTGATATCAATGATTTGCGCGCCATTTTCTACCTGGCTTCTTGCCACAGATAATGCCTCTTCATATTTATTTTCCTTAATAAGGCGTGCAAATTTTTTAGAGCCAGTTACATTGGTTCGCTCCCCAACATTCACAAAATTAGTTTCGGGACGAATCACTAAAGGTTCTAATCCTGCTAATCGTAAATAAGGTTTAATATGTATTATTTCATCGCTCATAATTTAAATGGTTGGGTCTAAAATTGGAAGTAATCTTGGCGTAATATTTTTTACATTATCCGCAATATGTTTAATATGATCCGGTGTGGTGCCACAACAGCCGCCCACAATATTTACAAATTTGTTTTTTGCCCACTCTTCAATGAAATGTGAAGTTTGATGCGGTGCTTCGTCATATTCACCCATGGCATTGGGCAATCCAGCATTGGGATAAGCCGAAGTGTAACAGGTGGCAATTTGTGCAAGTTCTTCAATATGACTGCGCATTTCCTGTGCACCTAAAGCGCAATTAAGTCCAACGCTTAATGGTTTAGCATGTGCAACTGAGGTATAAAATGCGGCTAATGTTTGTCCGCTTAAAGTACGACCGGAAGCATCTGTGATGGTACCACTAATCATGATCGGTAATTCCGGCTTGCCTAGTTTTCTGAAAAATTCTTTTACAGCAAATATGGCTGCCTTTGCATTCAAGGTATCAAAGATGGTTTCGATTAATATAATATCCACACCGCCATCTACAAGTCCACGTACTTGTTCAGTGTATGCGACAACCACTTCGTCAAAAGTGACTGCGCGGAATCCGGGGTTATTTACATCCGGAGATAAACTTAAAGTTTTATTCAATGGCCCAATGGCACCGGCAATGTATTTTTTAGTTGCATTAGGATGCTTTGATTTGTATTGGGTGATGGCTTCTCTCGCACATTTAGCTGCAGCGACATTTAATTCATAAGCTAAATCCTGCATGTCATAATCAGCCATAGCGATATTGGTGCTGCTGAATGTATTGGTTTCAATAATATCGGCACCTGCTTCTAAATATTGCAGATGAATGCCAGTGACAATGGCTGGTTGGGTAATACACAATAAGTCATTATTCCCTTTCACATCGGATGGCCAATTGGCGAACCTTGCTCCACGGTAATCTGCTTCCGTTAATTTATGACGTTGAATCATGGTGCCCATGGCGCCATCAATAACTAATATCCTTTTTTTGAGTGTCTCTTGAATTGACATAAATAAATTTTTATGCATGTATCCAAAAGAAAAAGAAAGAGACTAATAATACTATAAAGAGGGGGGAGGTGTAATAGTATCGTTTATTAGTTCTTTTTTTTTCCTTACGGAAAGCAGGGTGAACAATAAACAAATCCGCCTGCAATGCGGGGCAAAGTTAATACACTATCGTATTGTAGCCAAATTATGACCTATTTAATAGGAATTGAGAAGCAGGGAAGGTAAAGTGCCTTTGTTTTACGCTCTTTAAAAAGCAGCGACTATATCAATATTCATCTCATCGGCTACGAATTTTATTAAAATGCCTCCGATTTTAAAATCCTTTAACCTTACTACAAATTGGGCAGAAGCTTTAGGGACACCTCCTTTTATTTCAATGATGCCAGTGGTTTCCATGGTTTTATTAACCCCATGCACTTGCATGACGCCACTTACATTAATGGGGTATTTGCCATCTTTTGAAAAATTCACCGTGCTGAAATTGGTTATTTTTCCGTTGAAGAATGCCCTTGGGAATTTATCCGTTTCCATGTATTCCTCATTGAAATGCTTTTGCATGTCAGCCATTTCAAATTTAAAATCCTTTATAAGCATAATGAAACTCAAGTCCCCATTACTTTGTAGCCTACATACCGCTGCTTTGTTCACTGCGTCAATATCGCTATCATCCTGCGCTATAAAACGAACTTGTGCACTTGTGGTACTATAATTTTTTTGTGCAAATAAGGTTTGCGTGCAAACCAGCAATAAAAGGGAGGCGAATATACGAATGGTCATATTTTTAGTGTTTGAACATCAAAGTTAAAGAATTATTTGACATCTCCCTACTTTATGTATTGATGGATGGGCTGTCTGTTGGAAATACTCTTGCCTAAGGTCATTTCATCAGCATATTCTAATTCCCCGCCGAAGGCAATACCTCGGGCAATAGTGGTAATCATACAATCGGCCTTAGTTAGCTTTTTTTGGATATAATAAATGGTCGTGTCTCCTTGTATATTCGGATTGAGTGCAAAGACGAGTTCAGTGACCTCTTCTTTTTTGACCCTTTCAATTAAGGCGTCAATGGTCAGTTGTTCTGGTCCAATCCCGTCCAAGGGTGAAATGATTCCCCCCAATACATGATAACTGCCATTAAATTGTTGTGTGTTCTCAATTGCAATTACATCTCGTATATTTTCAACCACACAAATAGTATTTTTTTGTCTCCCAGAATTGGCACAAATTGAACAGATGTTGCCGTCACTAATATTATAACAACGTTGACAAAATTTTATTTCCTTTCTCATTTTCTGTAATATCTCACTGAAATGAGTGGTGACTTCTGTTTCTTGTTTTAATAAATGCAATACCAGTCGAAGTGCTGTTTTTTTACCAATGCCTGGTAATTTTGAGAATTCAGCAACAGCATTTTCTAATAAAGTGGAAGGTAATTGCATAGTTATTAAATCAAAGTAAAATTACTTATTAATTATTACATTAACCTCATTCTCCCAATTCGCTTTTATATTGAGTATGTCGGTTAATTTTTTAACAATCTCTGGCTGTTGCTTAATGGAATTATTATATTTACCGGTATCCCAAATACCATTATTGTTGGTATCATCTAATACTTTTAAATCATAATCACCTGGCGGTAATTTTAGCATTTGAATCAGCGATTGTTTTATTGGATAACTAAACGCAAGTTTGTTTTCCTTGGTTAAAAGTAAAATTGGATGACCCATGTTTTGGTAGCCCGAAACCCTTACTAAGGCACTGCCATAAGCGGCATCGCTTTTGGTAATAAATTTAATGGTGTCTGCTTTGGCGATGTAATTTTGGTTGCTATCTAATAAACTTCTTTTAGGAATGATTAAACGCATGGGCGTTGACTCGACCCAATCATAATGAATAGTCACCATTTTTTTTGTTGCAGTATCAATAGATACGGTGTAATTGGGCAATGGTTTATTTAAGGTATCGCACAACACAATTGGGAAGCTGTCATTGAATTGTACGGGTGTTTCAAAAGTTAAAGTAAGATCGGTTAATAAGTCCTGCTCGTTCCCTTCAATACTTTTCATATACTTTAATCCTGACACTACTTTTTTGACATTTTTATTATTCGCTGCAGTGCTTGCTTTTTTCTTTTCTACTTTTTGATGGGCTTGAAAAACATATAATTGTTGTGAATCCGTTTGCGCACTTATTTGAAGGGGGGTATTTAAAAATCCGAATAGCTTAGTGCTATCATCGTATCTTTTATTATAATCGTTGGGTAATACAAAAACCGAAAAGGCAGTAGTGGGTAAAAAAGTAAATTCAAACTTTCCTTTACCATCCACTTTTGCATAGTACAAGGGTTTGTCCTTGTAGATGGCAGAATCTTTATTAGTAGGGTGTAATATTACAATGAGCGTGCTATCAATGACGCCCGTTTCGGCAGTTCGAACAGTACCGGATAATCTTCCGGAATCCAAATAATTTCCAGTACTAAAAACGTACGTAAAGTTTTTTAAAATATTTCCTTCATTCACATCTTTTATCGCGTTCCCGAATTTCACACTATAGGTCGTATTTTTATCTAAGGTGTCATTGATTCGGATGCGCAACATGTTTAATCGAGCATCAATTAATGGGGTGGTTTTAATACCCGGAGAAATAATTAAGTTTTCCTGTATAGCTTCGGTAGTGATATATTCATTGAAAGCAATGACAATTTCCTTGGGTTGTATATTTAAACTAGAATCCTTTGGTTTTGCGACCACTAAATAAGGAGGTAAGCTATCTTTTGGGCCGCCACTCGGCGGAACAATATTGGCACAGCCTTGCATTTGCACGCTGGTCACCACAGCAAAAAAGCCAATGAGCCAAGTTGTTATTATTGCGTATTTCCTCATTTACTGCAAACTTAATTGATAATCGGGTAGGTTACACCAATCCTGTTCAGTTTTGATGGTATTTTATTTACCCTTCGGTTACGTCCTCCTCGGATTTCATTTCATGTAAAGCCACTGCCAACTCATTTGTTTTAACAAAATTACACCAGTGACAATCTTCCTTTCCACAGCCAGTATAAAAATCCTTTTGTTGAATTTTTTCCCAAACTTGTTTTACTTGCTGCGTTACTGTGGTGATATCTGCATCGGTAATGTTGACTGCTATTTTTTCGAATTCCTTTTTCTTATTGGGTTCAACAAAATCAAATTCAGCCGATACCACTTCCCAATTTTTCGGATGGTGGTTCAATAATATTTTATAAAAAACAGCTTGTCTCCAATAATCACCCCCGTTTGGATTTTTATCATTCGGCCCTTTTAATTTTTCGCGTGCATTTTCAATATTGCCTGTTTTGTAGTCCACCACGACCACTTGTTTGCCATTAAATTCAACTTTATCAATGGCGCCTTTTAATGGGATATCATTTACAAATACACTGGTAATGCGGTATTCGGTGGTCACTACTTTATTCCATTCATTAATATATCTTTCGTAATATTTGATTAACACAGTTTCGCCCAGTTCCATTTTATCTTTGAATTCCTGTGCGGTAAACGCTTCTCGATGGCGATGCATATAGTAATTAAAATCCTGCACGAGCGTTTGTATATCGGGGAATTCACTTTGTGGGGAATCCTGCATTTTTTTAAAAAACTTATTTAACGTATCATGAATCGCCGAGCCAAAAGTGGTGGCTTCGGATTTACCGGAAGGCAACCTAATTAAACTATTGAAATAAAAGTGTAATGGGCATTTTAAATAATTATTTAATGCCGTTACATTCATCGAAAACTTTTCCAATTTTGGTTGGATGAAATCTTCTTCCATTTGGGCAATCTCAGGCATCGGGGCTGATTGTAATCGCAGTAACTTGTAGTTTGTTTTTACGATTGGATCTAGTTCCATCTTTTCAATCGCCGCCTCCTTGCCTTCCAATAATTCAATGATAAATTGACTGGGTTCTGCTTCCTTACCGTCCCCTTTGTATTGGCTATAGGAAATATTTAAAAATTGTTTTGCCCTTGTGATGGCGACATAAAATAATCTTCTTAATTCTTCTTTATCATCGGTATGCTCCAAACTATTAATCACCGTGTCGGGTAAGGAATAGCCTGCCGAAGCCGTACTCCGCTTTTTTTCCCAATAATGCGCATTAGTGCCTGCTAAAAAAACATGTTTAAATTCCAATCCCTTACTACCATGAGTCGTTAATAAGTTTACGCCCGATTCATTACCAGTGGTAATTGGGAGCGGTAGTCGAATATCTTCCCTGCGCATTAGTTTTAACATGTCTACAAGTGCAGTTAAGTTAAGGCTGGGGTGTCGATGCGTTTCCTCTTTTATAAAATCAATAAAATGACTGACCATATCTAACTCGAAGCCCTTGTCCTTCCCAGTTAATACATTTTGTATAATACCTGTATTTTGTAAAATTTGTTCTACTAAGTTTAATAAAGTTACATTGGCTACTTTGCTAATTAAATCTTCCAACACCTGCATTGCTTTCGCTACTTCAGTAATACCCCCTTCGTTAAATAAGCTCGCTTGGGCGTCCTTGGTTTTATCTACCAATACTTTTCTGAAACTGTTATTTGAATTGTTATATTTTAATTGATTAGCTTCTACGGTTAATGTGGCAATGGTAATGGGAGAAATACCCCACCATTTAAAATGTAAAATTTCAAATAATATATTCGCCCCTTCATTTGGTTGGTCCAACTCGCAAGCGATATAGTCTAATATTTTTATGATTTGTTGAATCAATACCTGATCAAATAAATTAGCGCTTCGCTTGCTATATAATGGAATATTTTTTTGCTTTAAGAAATGCGTAATTTCTTCGCCATATTTATTTTCCTTATATAGTACTGCAATATCCTTTGGCTCGGTGCCCTGCGCGACTAATTGATTGATTTGTTCTGCAATGGCAATCATTTCTTCCTGCGGATCATTGTAACAATAAATATGTGGTGGATTTTTTATTGCTTGATTAGCGGGAAGTGCTGCTTTTAAATTTTTAGATAGCCCCTCCATTTTATTCACTAATCTTTCTTGGTTGTTATTGATGAGCAAAGTGGATGCATCTAAAATAGGTTGGGTGCTGCGGTAGTTGTTTTCTAATACAATGGTTACAATATCTTGCTCATATTGCTTTTGCGCATGCATCATATTTTCAACATTGGCGCCTTGGAATCTGAAAATACTCTGGTCGTCATCACCTACGACAAATAAATTGGGTTGTTCCCAAAAATTAACCAACAATTCAATCAGTTGATTTTGTGTGCCACTGGTATCCTGGTATTCATCCACTAAAATGTATAAATATTTCTCCTGATACTGCACTAGGAAATTTTTATTTTCCTTAAAAGCAGTAATCACCCAATTGATCATATCGTCAAAGTCATACCTGCTATGATCTTTCATCAGTTGTTGGTAAACATCAAAAGCGCTCACGGCAGCTTTTAATTTTTCCATCTTCTCTATTGCGGCATCCACCAATCCTTGTTTTAAAGCACCTGCTTCAAATTGTTTGTATTTTTTCTTGTATACAAATTCATCTCTTGTAGGAATATCATTAATGTATTGGTCTATTTGCTGGATTAAATAGGTGCTGGTCCAACCTTCTTTTTTGATGGTACTAAATAACCTGCTTAGGTTACTCATCTCATAGTAAACATCGCCACGGTATCTTTTTAACGGGTTGTTTTTATCAAATTTGTCAATCAGTTTTTTTAGTAGTTCAATTTTTTCTAATTCTGAAATCGGATCCAAACTCGGTTTGTCAAATAAAGAAAGATTATCCTGTATAATATCATTACAAAAGGAATGGAAGGTGGAGATGTTAACCTTGTATGCGCTCGCCCCAATAAATCCCACCAATCTTTTGCGCATGGCAATGGCGCCCGCATCGGTATAAGTCAAACACAAAATATTTTCAGGTGCGGTGTCGGTTTCAATTAAAATTTTCCCAATACGGGCACCTAAAATTTGCGTTTTACCCGTGCCGGGTCCTGCAATGACCATCACAGGGCCATCAATCGTATCCACCGCCAACTTTTGTTCGGCATTCAATGCGCCATAAACTTCCTCAAATGCTTTTTGTTGTTCGGCTTTACTAATCATAGGATAAAATTAATGGCTTTAAGGGGAATTATTGCAACAAAAACCTTTTTGCTTTGTTATACTTTTTATGTCAAAAGTATATTCCATTCACACCGAGCAGTTTATTCCCATTTCTTTACCAGAAGCTTGGGATTTTTTTAGCAGTCCAGCTAATTTAGCCAAAATTACCCCTGCGAAAATGGGGTTCAACATCATCAGCAAACACCATGGTTCAAAAATGTATCCAGGTCAAATTATTGAATACACGGTAAAGCCAATTTTAGGTATTCCATTGTATTGGATGACCGAAATTACCCATGTAAAAGAAGGGGCTTATTTTGTGGATGAGCAACGTTTTGGTCCTTATACCATGTGGCATCATCAGCATCACTTTACCGCCGTACCTGGGGGTGTAAAAATGGAAGATATTGTGCACTATAAAATTCCATTGGGCTTTTTGGGAGATATTGCACAAGTGATTTTGGTCAAAAAGCAGTTGCAAGGCATTTTTGATTTTAGGTTTCAGGCCGTTACAGAAAAATGGGGTACTTACAAGCCTTAGTAAAAATAAATGGGGGTATTTCCAAAATACTTACCCTGTTTGATGGTTTGTATGTTTAATTTTAATAAACTTTGTCCTCAATTTACTTTCATTCATGGCACATACAACCAATGGGCATTCCCACAAACTTTCTGTTGCTGGTTTAATCGTTACTCTTGGAATCATATATGGCGATATCGGAACTTCACCATTGTATGTATTTAAAACCATCGTTCATAACAAAATCATTACTGAGCAGTTGGTTTATGGTGCAATCTCCTGTGTTTTTTGGACCTTAACCTTACAGACTACTTTCAAATATGTATTGTTGACGCTTCGCGCGGACAACAGAGGAGAGGGCGGTATTTTTTCATTGTATGCACTTATTCGCCGATATGTAAAATGGATTTATATTCCTGCCATATTTGGCGCTGCATTATTATTAGCAGAGGGTATGATAACGCCGCCACTTTCTGTTTCATCTGCTATTGAAGCTTTAAAGGATGTAAAAGGACTTGAAACTGTTTTTGTACCTGGTAATAATTTAACGGTTGGAATTGTTTTTGCCATTATCTCACTCTTATTTTTCTTTCAAAGATTCGGCACCAAAATTGTAGGCTTTGCTTTTGGGCCCATCATGTTGGTTTGGTTTTCGATGATTTTGATTCTTGGCCTTATGCCTGTTTTGGGAAACCCGGCAATTTTAAAATCACTGAATCCTTATTATGCTTATGATTTACTTGCAAATTATCCGCAAGGTTTTTGGTTGTTGGGTGCTGTATTTTTGTGTACTACAGGGGCTGAAGCATTATATAGTGATTTGGGACATTGTGGGCGCATCAATATTCAAATCAGCTGGATTTTTGTAAAAATTGCATTGGTATTTAGTTATATGGGTCAGGGTGTATGGCTTATGCAGCATATGGGTCAGACCATCGGCGAAATGAATCCTTTTTATGAATTAATGCCGCATTGGTTTTTATTAATAGGTATTGGTATTGCCACTTTTGCAACAATTATAGCGAGCCAAGCTTTAATTAGCGGATCCTTTGCTTTAATCAATGAGGCCATTAGCATGAATTTTTGGCCAAGGGTGACAGTAAAATTTCCGACCGACCAAAAAGGACAAATTTATATTCCAAGTTTTAATTTATTGTTGTGGTTTGGATGTGTGTCGATGCTATTCTTTTTTAGAGATAGTGAAAGTATGTTGAAAGCTTATGGCTTTTCAGTTATTTTAACCATGATGATGACCACGGTTCTGATTAATTTTTATATGTTGAATGTAAAAAGATGGAGTCAATTGCTTGTTGCAATTATTATTTTAATTTTTAGTACTGTAGAAATCTCCTTTTTTTTAGCAAATGTTATTAAAATTAAACATGCTTATATTACTTTAGGATTTTCAATAAGTATCATTTTTGTAATGCTGATATGGCATCGTGCACGAAAAATCACTATTCGTTATTTGGATTTTGTAAAGTTGAAAGATTATTTAGAACCTTTAGTAGAGTTGAGTGCTGATAAGGATATGCCTAAATACGCAACGCATTTGGTGTATTTGACCAAGGCAAATAATCACCGTGAAATTGAACATCGAATTATTGATTCAATATTAAACCGCAAGCCCAAACGTGCAGATATTTATTGGTTTTTGCACATTGATAGAACCGATTCGCCCTATGGTATGGAATATTGTATAAGTGAATTAGTAGACGACAAAGTGATGCGTGTTGATTTTAAATTAGGATTTCGGATTCAACCGCGTGTTAATTTGTGCTTCAAAAAAGTAATGCAGGAATTAAATGAATCTCAAGAGTTAGGGATCTATAGTAAATATGAATCATTAAAGAGTAAGGATTTTCATACCGATATCACTTATGTAATTATCGAAAGCTTTTTCTCTATTGAAAACGAGTTAAGCTTTAAGGAGGATTTTATTATGGATGTGTATTTTAATATTAAACAATTAGCACAAAGTGATCAAAAAGCATTTGGTTTGGATAATGATATGACTGTGGTTGAACATGTGCCTTTAATCATTAAAGCCAATGAACAATCGCTTCTAAAAAGAGTGTACGATTAGTAGTAAACCTAAGGAAGTGCTACTAGTTTACTTAATTGATTTTGCTTACCAATTGCAACCAGCCAGTACTTGTATTTGTTATTTTTCACAATACCCAGTTCGGTTAAATTAAGGGTTTGTGCTGGGGCATTAATAATTGTTTCCACGGTATAGCTTTCTTCTATCTTTTTCAAAATTGCATATTGTTTCACACCCGTTTTTTGCGAATTGCTAATGCTATATTCGTTGGTTGATTTTTTTTCAACTACAGGTGTAACCATTTCATATTGCACTAGCCAAGGCATGGTAGGCAGTAATGCTGGCTTTTGATAATAATGTTGTTGTAAACTATCATTCCATCCATTGGCATTTGAGTTAAAGCTTTTACTGCTAAAGTAAATAGAGCCATTGGTGTTGGGAAGTGTACGTACACGCTTAATTTGATAAGGAATTTCATTTTTATCTTTCCATCCTGCGTTACTTCCTGCGCGGTATATGCCGTGACCGATGTATAAGTTTTTACCATAACTATTTTTATCCCACCAATTAATGATTTCATCATAATCGGCTAAGAGATGTCCGTGTTCCCAATATATTTGTGGTGTCACATAATCAATCCATCCTTTTTCTAACCACAATAATATATCGGCATACAAATCATCGTAATTTGTTTGTCCTGCTTTGGTATTGCTACCTTTGGGATCTACGGACTTGTTTCTCCAAACACCAAATGGGCTGATGCCAAATTGCACGGATGGATTAGCGCTGCGTATGGTGGCATTTAATTGTTTAATAATGGTATCACAATTACTTCGTCTCCAATCCTCCTTATTTAATCCTCGTTTATTGGTGATATAGGTTGCTTGGTCAGGGAATTCTTTTCCTGCAATACGATATGGATAAAAATAGTCATCCATGTGTACTGCGTCAATATCATATCTTTCAACCAAGTCACGTACCACCCGATTGGTATGTTTCCAAACTTCAGGCAATCCTGGGTTAAAATATTTTTTATCACCATATTCTAAAAACCATTCTGGATGAATTTTTGTTATATGGCTCGGCGCTACACTTGATCTGTTGACATTAAATACCGCACGATACGGATTGATCCATGCATGAAATTCCATCCCACGATTATGCGTTTCTTGAATCATAAATGCCAATGGATCATAAAAAGGACTTGGGGGTAATCCTTGTTTTCCCATGAGGTATTCACTCCATGGCTCTAAAGTGGAAGGGTACATGGCATCGCCCGATGGTCGCACTTGCATGACAATTGCATTCATGCCATTTTTTTTATGCATATTTAATAAAGCAATAAATTCTCTTTTTTGATCTTCATTGCTAAGCCCTCTTTTACTAGGCCAATCTATATTTTCAACAGTGGCTACCCATACGCCCCTGAATTCAAAAACATTTTTATCTGAAATATTTGGCTGTCCATTGGTAAAAAGAAAAAATCCTATAAATAGGATACTTAGTAAAATTCGCATGTAAATTATTTTTTTATGTTTTAGTTTCCGATGTAGCTCTTATTTTATCTAATAGTTGATTGATGGTTTGCGCCTCTTTTTCATCAACGCCTTTTAACACCGCATCAATTTGATTGTTAAATTGATCCAATTTATCGACGAGTATCAATCCCTTTTTGGAAATGGTGATATCCACCAATCTATTGTCTTTTAAGCAAGCATTTTTTTCAACCAAACCTTTAGCAATTAAACGATCTACAATTCGGCTGGTATCACTCATTTTAACCAACATGCGTTCTCTTATTTTGAGGGTGCTTAATGGACACTCACTTCCGCGCAAAATTCTTAAAATATTATATTGTTGTTGGGTGATTTCTTCATTCGCTAAAATATGCGCTATCTTTTCATTTAACCAATTGGCCGTATAAATGAGATTAATGCCCATTTTTTGAAATTCATTTCTGAAACAAGATTGTTGTATGTCTTTTTCAATCCCCATTCTTACAGGTACTTATTATAAATTATTTTAAAAGTTTCTTTCCAAGTAACTCAAACAAAGGTAAGGCAAATAATGCACCAATAGCGTCAGCCAACATATCTAAAACATCAAAGCCCCTACTAGGAATATAATATTTTTGATAGTATTCCATACCAATACCATACAGAATACAAATAATTAAGGCAATGGCTTTTGCCCGCGTCGTTTTATATCTTGTATCGGTCAACATTTCGAAATGGATAAATAGAGATAAGGCCAAACTCCCAAAAAGCCCCATATGCACTACTTTATCAGCATAGGGTAGTGCCATAATTTTCGAAATCCAACTTGTATGATCAGAGAATTCATTACCAGGTAAACTTAATAATACAAATACAAGTACACATTCGGCAATGACCCAAAGTAAAGTTTTTGTTGAATTTGTCATAATCAGATTAGTGCACCAATTGGCTATACGCTTCACTAGTCAAAAGTTGCGCAACATCATCTGGATTCACCATCGTTACTTTCACCATCCATCCTGCACCATAAGGGTCTGTATTCACTAACTCAGGTTGTCCTGCTAAAGCTGGATTAATTTCGTTGATAGTTCCTGCAACCGGTAAAAATAAATCACTCACCGTTTTTACAGCTTCTACCGTTCCAAAAACAGCCTTCGCAGATAACATTTTACCCACGGTATTAATATCGATATATACAATATCACCTAGCTCGCCTTGTGCGAAATCGGTAATACCAATAGTGGCTAAATTACCTTCAACTTTAATCCATTCGTGGTCCTTGGTGTATTTTAAATCGGCTGGAAATTGCATATACTTATTTTTAATTGGTGCAAAGATTCATAAAAAACGCTAAAAAACAATCTACTAGAAATTAATGTTACTAAAATATAATAAAATATGGTCTTTTAAAAAGGCCTCCTGCTCCATTAAGTCCATCGTTGGCTTATTTTTTATTTGCTTAAAGTGGGGCCAACCTTCCTCATCCTTACCTTCATGTATGTAATAACCACTTGGGGATAGAATGGTACAAATGGCCACATGCATCAGGTCCTGCTTTTGTTCCTTGCTTATCTTTTCACGAATAAAGCCCGTTTCCTGTAATCCAATCAAAAAAAGAACCGCTTCAACATCTGGCTTTTTACCAAATTTGTCCATTAATTTTTGCTCTAAAGCCCACCATCTGGTCTGAAAATCGTCTTTGATTGATGCCATATTTTCCTTTTTTCAAATTATTAAGCAAAGGTAGGGGATATCTAGGCGTAGTACGTTGCTTTGATTATCTTTGAAAAAATATTGTTGACATGTTACAGGTAAATTTTTTACGCCAAAATCGCGAACTAGCTAAGGCCAAACTGGCAATTAAGCATTTCGGACAACCGGAATTGGTGGATACTGCGATTGCGTTGGATGATGAAAGAAAGCAATTACAGGCATCATTTGATGATACACAATCTAAGTTGAATGCAGCTTCCAAGGAAATTGGCGGATTAATGGCGAAGGGGGAAAAGGACAAAGCGGAGGCGCTTAAAAATGAGGTTGCAGAATGGAAGAAGCAATTAGATCCTTTAAAGGTGAAAATGGCCGAGGTGGAAACAAGTTTACATAATACCATGGTACAATTTCCAAATTTACCCCATGATATTGTGCCGTTGGGTAAAACACCCGAAGAAAATGTGTTGGTGAAAGAGGCGGGGGCAAAACCTAATTTACACAAGGAAGCCGTTCCGCATTGGGATTTAATCAAGAAATATAATTTGGTTGACTTTGAAACCGGTGCTAAAATTACAGGAAGTGGTTTCCCCTTGTATATTGGTAAGGGTGCGAAATTTCAAAGAGTATTGGCACAGTATTTTTTAGATTTTAATACTGCAGCTGGGTATACGGAATATTTACCTCCTTTTATGGTGAATGAGGCTTCGGCTTTTGCGACAGGTCAATTGCCAGATAAGGAAGGACAGATGTATCATGCTACTGCAGATAATTTTTATTTAATTCCTACTGCGGAAGTTCCCGTAACTAATATTTTTAGAGATACCATTTTAAAAGAATCAGATTTGCCTATAAAAATGACCGCTTATTCTCCTTGTTTTAGAAGAGAGGCTGGAAGTTTTGGAAAAGAGGTAAGGGGTTTGAATCGGGTGCATCAATTTGAGAAAGTAGAAATCATTCAAATTGTACCACCAGAAAAAAGTGATGATGTTTTAAATGAGATGGTCACCCACGTTGAAAATTTATTAATTAGTTTGGGTTTACCTTATCGCATATTAAAACTTTGCGGTGGTGATATGGGATTTGCTTCTGCTATTACCTATGATTTTGAAGTGTATAGTGCTGCGCAACAAATGTGGTTGGAAGTAAGTAGCGTTTCAAACTTCCAAGCCTATCAAACCTATCGCATGAAATGTCGTTACAAAGATGCAGAAGGTAAAACACAGTTTACACATTCATTGAATGGTAGTTCATTGGCTTTGCCAAGAATATTTGCTGCTATTGTTGAGAATTATCAAACCGAATCAGGCATTGCATTACCTAAAGTGTTGCAACCTTATTTTGGCGCTGAAAATTTAGTATAAATTTATTTGTGTCGTCCTAAATAAACGATACGGTTTTATAAATCAAAGCCCGCCCCGAAAATTCGGGGCGGGCTTTTTTTGTTTTCAATATTATTATGCATTCAATATAAAGAACCAATATTTTAAGGGTTTAAAAATTACTAAATCGTAATCCGATGGTGTAAGGATGAAATTCAATTCTGTTAATACTTTCCTCAAATAAATTGGTTAAACCATAGGATCCGTATAATCTGATTCCGCCAACGCCTAATTCCCCGATAGTGGCAAATCGCCAATTGTTTAAATTAAAATTACCATCGTATTTTTGCTTACCTCTTTCGCTACTTTTTTGTTTATTTCTTGCATCCACAAGGTATCCAGCACTCATTCCAGCACTCATATAAAAACTTTTATTGCTTTTTGGATCTGATTTAAAATTGAGTTGAAATGGAACTGTTAGGTATTTGGCAAATAATTTATTTTTAGAAAAAGATATATTATCTAATACCATTTTATTGGGAAGGTCATTTCGGAAGCTAACGGGTTGTTCCAATCTGAAATTAAACATTTCGAATCCGACACCGTACTTTAAATTTAATTTGTTTTTATATAAGTTTACTTTTTGTTGTACAATCCATAAATTAAAATTACTTGACTTACCGTTATTTAATTTTAAATTATCGGCGCCGATGCCTGAAGGCGGTAGTAAATAATATATTATGGGCGACTTGTCCTGGAAATTTGCATAACCCAAATCAAAGGAGAACCAATTGGTGCTTACATTTTTTGCTGGTTTGGGTGATTTGTATATTTTAACACCATCTATATCGCCTTTCACCCAACCTTTATTAATGCGTGTATGGCTATTTTCATCAATTACTATTTTATAGCGTCCTATTTGTATACTGTCTTGGTCAACGGTGATTACTGGGTTTCGGTTGTTCTCCATTTTGATAGTCCTATTGCCGGATCCCTTAACGATAATGATATTGCCGATGTTAATGGTATCTGCGGAAAAAGTAGTATTTACAATGTTTACACTATCCGATGATATGATAATAGTATCAGCTTTTAAAGGGTTTTTATTGACACTACTATCCGCTTGCACATTTACGATACCATAACTCATCATTAATACCAAGAGTAACTTTACTTTTTTCATTTTATTTATATTTATCATTTTCGGGTTTAGTTCTTTTAAATAGGGTAGTAATTTTTCGACTGATCTATCTGAATTTTGCACCATCAATTTCTAGGTTGGCAATATTAATGCTACGCTCCTCCTCATCTGTATCAATATTGCTGTATTGCACCTGGATTGGTGTAATAATCGCTTCAAAATTATTTTTTGCTTCCTCCTTTACATTTGAAACACTTGTTGAGAGTATTTCCTTGGGTAACGTAATTGTTTCATTCATTGTTTTCGTATTCATATCTTCTTTAGCTAATAATGTAATTGATATATCATTACTAGGTGCATCAATATTTTTATTATTTAATGAGTTTAAGTTGCTGTTTCCGTAATCATTTTGGGCTTACGCATTTGTATTTACGATTGGCAGTAATGTTGCTTTTTTTATCTTGTTGATAGCGGTTACACTTTTCGTGGCGTTTATGTCAGTGCCATTATTCATTTCAATCACTGCCGTATTATTTAATTCTGTTTTCACTCCATGTAAAAAAGTTACATTAATGTAGATCCAAACTTTAATAATCAATTACCTGTTCCATGATACCAGCAGGTAATTCACGCCATTCGTATTGTTGGTTTCTTAATTGTGGCTCAAAACCAGCCTCGGCAATCGCTTCCTGTATGGATTTGTAGGTAAAGCGGTGTGGTGCACCTGCGGCACTTACTACATTTTCCTCCAACATGATGCTACCAAAATCGTTGGCGCCTGCTTCCAAACAAACCTGCGCAGTGGCCTTACCCACAGTTAACCAACTTGCTTGAATATTTTTGATATTAGGCAGCATAATTCTACTTATGGCAATCATGCGGATATACTCTTCCGTCGTGGTTAAATTATGTACCCCTCTTATTTTGGTAAGTAAGGTATCTACATCCTGGAAGGTCCAAGGTATAAATGCTAAAAATCCTTTTGCATTGGCTGGTTTTTTATCCTGCACTTCTCTTATACGAACCAAATGAATAAATCTTTCTTCTAAGGTTTCAACATGGCCAAACATCATCGTAGCACTCGAAGTAATATTTAATTGATGTGCGGCAGCCATCACATCTAACCATTCATCTGCACCACATTTGCCATTTGATACTAATTTACGAACGCGATCCACTAAAATTTCAGCGCCTGCACCTGGGAGTGAATCCATACCTGCAGCGACCAATGCTTTTAAAACATCGGTGTGGCTCATTTTTTCCAGTTTTGCAATATGTGCAATTTCTGGGGGTCCTAAAGTGTGTAATTTAATGGTTGGGAATTCAGCTTTTATTTGACTGAATATTCCGGTATAAAAAGCCAATCCTAATTCTGGATGATGTCCTCCTTGTAATAATAATTGGTCTCCGCCCCAAGCAAGTGTTTCTTTAATTTTTAGACGATAGGTATCCATGTCAGTGATGTATGCTTCGGCATGTCCTGGGATTCTGTAAAAATTACAAAACTTACAATTCGCAATACAAACATTGGTGGTATTTAAATTACGATCAATTTGCCAAGTTACTTTTCCATGAGGCACCTGCTTTTTTCTTAATTCATTTGCAATATGACTTAGTTCATTTAACGGCGCATTTTCAAATAAAAACATGCCTTCTTCTTTAGTCAAATGTTCAAAGTTCAAGGCGCGTTGGTACAGTGTTTCTAAGTTCATATCCATTCTACTAATGAGCTACAAAGTTACAGTATAAAATAAATGGGTTGTAGTAAAACCTCAATTTTTCCCTATTTATTGCCTGCTCGTTCAACAAAATGGGTGATTTAAAATAAAGTTCTGGAATAGGTATTAGAAAAGGAACTATTGCACTTATTAAGTAATTTCGTACTCTTTATGATACAATTTGACAAATTCGAACTAGACAATGGCCTAAAAGTTATTGTTCATCAGGATACCAGCACGCCCATGGCAGTGGTAAATGTGCTATACAATGTGGGTGCAAAAGATGAGGACCCGCATAAAACAGGGTTTGCCCATTTATTTGAGCATCTGATGTTCGGCGGAAGTATTAATATTCCTATCTACGATGAACCTTTGCAAAGAGCAGGCGGTGAAAACAATGCCTATACGACCAACGATTTAACCAATTATTATTGTCAAATTCCGGCTGAAAATATTGAGACTGCTTTTTGGTTGGAAAGTGATCGTATGTTGTCGCTTGCTTTTAGCGAAAAAAGCTTGGAAGTGCAACGTAAGGTAGTGTGTGAGGAATTCAAAGAACATTATATCAATAAACCTTATGGGGATGCTTGGCACAAAATGCGCACGCTTGCCTATACTAATCATCCTTATCGCTGGATGACCATTGGAGCTTCGTTGGAACATGTGGAGCAAGCAAAAATGCAAGATGTAAAAGATTTCTTCTTTAAATTTTATCGTCCCAACAACGCTATATTAGTTGTCACTGGAAATGTGACCACGGAACAAGTAAAGCAATTGGCTGAAAAATGGTTTGGCCCAATCGCTTCAGGCGATGCTTATGAACGAAACTTACCAATGGAACCAGTGCAACAAAAAAGCAGGTTCCAAGATGTACGTGCAGATGTCCCCCTAGATATGTTAATGATGACCTGGCATATGGGCGGAAGATTGGATGAAAATTATCACGCAACAGATTTAATGACTGATGTAATTGGTGGCGGTGCCACTTCAAGATTATATGAACAATTAATAAAAGTGAAACAAATATTTTCTTCTATTGATTGTTATCATTTTGGTACCATTGATCCAGGTTTGGTGGTCATTGAAGGGAAGTTGGTCAAAGGAATTACCATGTCGGTTGCTGAAAAAGCAGTGTTGGATGAAATTGAATTAATTAAAAACACGATGATGCCGACCCACGAAGTTCAAAAAGTAATTAATAAAACTGAAAGTTTAATTTGTTTTGAAGATATGAGCATCATGAATAGGGCACATAGTTTGGCGTATTATGAATTATTAGGAGATGCGGATTTGATGAATCAGGAATTGGAGAAATACCAAAAAATAACGCCTGAATTAATACAGCAAACAGCACAGCAAATTTTTCAAGACACCAATCGCAACACATTATATTATTATAGTAAATCATAGAATCATGGCATTAGATCGACATAAGGCTCCCGTAATCAAAGATGCTATTGATTTTGACATTAAGTTAAAACCCTACCAGCACTTTGTTTTAGACAACCAAGTAGAAGTATATACTTATGAAGGGGGCGCAGAACCAGTGATGCTCATGGATATGGTATTTTTTGCGGGTAATTCCTATGAGGATAAAAACTGGGTAGCAGCTGCTACTAATTTTTTATTAAAAAATGGGACAACGAAAAAAAATGCATTTGAGATTAATGAAGCCTTCGAATTTTATGGCGCGCATTTAAGCAGAAACTGTTACAATGAAACGGCAACTATTGCTTTACATTGTTTGACCAAATATTTTAAGGAAGTGATTCCGGTAGTCAGTGAATTAATATCTGAAGCTAATTTTCCTGAAAAAGAATTACAAATTTATCAGCAAAATTTAATTCAACGATTATCACTTAATTTAAAGAAGAGTGATTTTATCGCGAATCGTTTTATTGATGAATATTTATTTGGCATTGATCATCCTTATGGTAAATACGCGATGCAGGAAGATTATAAAAATGTTACTTTAGCCGATTTGACTGCTTTTTATGACACTTATTATAAGCATGGCAAGTGTATTATTTTTATGGCAGGTAAATTTCCAAGTGATATGCAGGAACTATTAAACAAGCATATTGGTCAGTTGCCATTAAATAAAAAGGTAATCGCAGATGTCACACATCCCATTGTTTCCGCTGCACAAAAGCAGTACAGTGTGGTGAATGATGCATCATCGGTACAAGGATCTATTCGTATTGCACGACATTTTCCTAATCGCCATCATCCCGATTTTGCACCGACACAGGTATTGAATAATATTTTTGGCGGATTTTTTGGCTCTCGTTTAATGCGTAATATTAGAGAAGATAAGGGCTACACTTATGGCATACATAGTTATATTCAGAATCATGTGCAACAATGTGCTTGGATGATAAGCACGGATGCAGGTAAAGATGTTTGTAAGCCAACGATTGAAGAAGTATATAAGGAAATGAAAATATTGAGAGAAGAATTGGTCAGTGAAGACGAATTAAAATTGGTTAAAAATTATGTGTTGGGCGGATTGCTAGGTGATTTGGATGGACCCTTTCAAATTATCGCTAGATGGAAATCCTATATATTAAATGATTTAACCGATGCCTATTTTTATAATACCATTGATGTTGTCAAATCTATACAGCCAGAACAACTAAAAACCTTGGCGGAACAATACCTAAAACCAGAGGATTTTTACGAATTAGTGGTGTATTAATCTACCATTTATCATTTTCTAGGAACGCTTAACCATTTTATTATTTTGTAATAACTTGATTATCAATTATTTGATATTTTAATTTGATTTATTATAGTACTATGTATTGCATAGTACTATAAAATTGTATAGTTTTGTGGTTCAAACAGAAAGTTATGGATATTCAAAACACACAAAGTCAAATGCGCAAGGGCGTTTTGGAGTTTTGCATATTGTCCATCATTCAACAAGGCGAGGTTTATCCGAGTGATATTGTTGAGAAAATGAAACAGGCCAATTTGCATATTCTTGAAGGAACCTTGTATCCATTATTGACGCGTTTAAAAAATGCAGGATTACTAAATTATCGTTGGGTGGAAAGTGTCACAGGTCCACCAAGGAAATATTTTGTGATGACTGAGGAAGGCAAAGCTGCATTTGCTACTTTATTAAATACCTGGAATGAAATGGCAGGTTCTGTACAAGCACTCATTCAAAAAAACGACACCATTACTTCATCAGAACCTAACCAAGTTTCTTAAATTATAATACAATGAACAAAGTAATCAATATCAATTTTCAAGGTCGTGTACTTCCTATTGAGGAGTTGGCCTATGATTTATTAAAACAATACATCGATAGTTTGCGTACTTATTTTGTAAACGAAGAAGGATGCGATGAAATCATCAACGATATCGAATGTAGAATTGCAGAATTATGTGATGAGCGTTTAAAAAAGGGAACCCCTTGCATTACACAAGAGGATATGAATTTAATTATTACCAGTATTGGCCGTCCTGCTGACTTTGAAGCACAGGATGGTTTTGAACAGTCTACTGCTTCTAGTGCGAATAGTGCAAACGATGGTCGCCAACAAAATGGTAATCAAAATACCACTAATAATACGAACTCAAATTTTTATAGAAATGGTAATATTTCAAAAAGATTATACCGTGATGAGCAAAATAAAGTATTGGGCGGTGTTTGTAGTGGTATCGCGAATTACTTTGTCATAGAGCCTTGGTTAGTGCGAATTCTTTGGTTCTTTTTAATTGGCTTAAATATTTTGGTCTATATAATTTTATGGATTGCAGTACCTAGTTCTTCCGTGAAAGAAGTGGGGGGCGTTCGTAAAAGATTATTTAGAGATATTGATAATAAAATTATAGGGGGCGTTTGCGCTGGCCTATCTAAATATTTTGGATTAAGGCTAGGTATTATCCGCGTATTGTTTTTAATTCCGTTTATACGTTTCATTATCAATTTTAGACATATCCATTTATTTCAATTTTGGGATTTTCCTGATTTCCCTAATTTCTTAGATATCACTTTTAGTCCTGGTGCAGTATTTATATACATTGTTTTATGGTTGGTATTGCCAGAAGCGAAATCTAGTGCGGATAAATTAGAAATGGTAGGCGAAAAAGTGGATTTGAATAGTATTAAAAACACCATTCAAAATGATATGGAAGGTTTTAGCAAACGCGCACAAAATTGGGGAAGTCAATTTTCTAAAAAATCAAGAACAGAAAGTGGAGAACAGAAAGCCAAGAATCGCGATGAAGGTCGCGATGAGCAAAGCAATGGAGCTCATGAAAATTCTTCCAATATGACTTATAGAGAAAACAAAGGATGCCTTCATTTTATAGGTAGGGCCATCACAATTTCGATTAAAGTATTTGTTTATTTTGTTTTAGCGATTGTAGGTATTTTATTATTTGCAGCATTGTTTGGGATTGGCGCTGCAGTAACAGCATTATATCCTTTAAAAAAGTTTGTATTGGAAGATGGTGCGCAAAGTTGGTCAGCTTTTGGAACAATTGTATTATTTATCTGGGTACCTATCGTAGGTATTGTAACTGCGATTATTCGAAAAATTGCAGGATTTAAAAAGACCAATATTTGGATACGATCTAGCTTTTGGGCCTTATGGATTGTTGGATGGATAATGCTATTTTATTTTGGAAGTAGCGTAGGGAAAAGCTTTACAAAACATAATAAACCTGTTGAACAAGCTATCGCTTTAACCAATCCAGCTATTAATTATTTAGAAGTAACGGCTACCCCCAAAATGAAATACTATGAAGATAATTGGTTTAAAATTTCAGAATTCGTTGACTATGGTGATGAGGATACCATTTTTGTAAGAAATCTTAGGATTAGAATTGTGCAATCAACCACAGATAGTTTTCAAGTGAAGGTGGTGAAATTAAGCAATGGTAAAACAGTAGCTGAAGCCAATGACTTAGCGAATAAAATTAATTTTGACCTTACGCAACAGGACAGCATCATTTATCTAGATAAAGGAATCGGCATCAATGCAAAAGATAAATTCAGGAACCAACATGCAATTATGACCATAGCGGTGCCCATTGGTAAGCGAATAAAAATTTCGAATAAGGGCTGGTCTCAAACCAATATTAATATCAACCATCGTGGCATGCGTACTGAAACCATTGACCGAATCAGTTCAGATGATGATTGGTACAACGAATGGGACAATGAATCTTTTAATTATTCATTCGGTGTAACTTATTTAATGACAAGCACAGGTTTGGAAAAAATTGGTCGCGCAGATATTGAAGACAAAGAAGATGATAAAGTTGAAATGTCAGATATTGAAAATCAGTTAAACGAATTAAAATTAGAGCGTGAGCGACTTGAAGGGGATTTAAAAAAGTCAAGAGAACAAAAGATAAAAGAGTTGGAAAAAATAGATCGCGCTTTAGAAAAAAAGTCGGCTGACAAGAAGGAAAATAAAGGGTTAACGAATAATACCTCGCTGCTCCCTGATTTGAATAAAGTCAATAAAGTGGCGTCCAAGCTTGCAGAAATGCAAACAGTTTTTGACCGGTTTCATTATTAAGCCAATCAAAAACAAGGTAAGCGGTACTAGTAAATTTAATGGTTAATGAATACCTGTATTGAATATAAACACCTCACTTAAAAGTGGGGTGTTTTTTTGTTATATTTGTCAAAATTAAATTCAAATGAGCGAAGTTTTGAACACCCCATTTACCCAAAAACATATTGCTTTAGGCGCTAAAATGGCCCCATTTGCTGGATACAATATGCCTATTAGTTACACAGGTATTAATGATGAGCATGCTGCTGTGCGCAACGGCGCTGGTGTTTTTGATGTGAGTCATATGGGTGAGTTTATCTTAAGGGGTGCGGATGCACTGGATTTAATTCAAAGAGTAACTAGTAACGACGCATCTGTTTTGGAAAATGGTAAAGCACAATACAGTTGCTTGCCAAATGCAACAGGCGGTATCGTGGATGATTTATTAGTATACTGTGTTGAAAAAAACAAAGTATATATGTTAGTTGTTAACGCATCTAACATTGAAAAAGATTGGAATTGGATAGTGCAACATAATACGAAGGGTGTTGAAATGCATAATATTAGTCCTAAAACTGCTTTGTTAGCAGTGCAAGGTCCTAAGGCAGCGCAAATTGTTCAAAAGCTTACTTCTATGGATGTATTAAATATGCCTTATTATAGTTTTGCTAAAGGGGAATTATTGGGTATTGATAATGTATTAATTAGCGCAACAGGATATACAGGGGCTGGCGGTGTTGAAATTTATTTTGAAGATTTGAATGACCATGCCAATAAAATTTGGGATGCTTTATTTGAAGCAGGTGCTGAATTTGGCATTAAACCCATTGGCTTAGGCGCGCGTGATACTTTGCGTTTAGAAATGGGATTTTGTTTGTATGGCAATGATATTGATGATACGACCAGTCCTTTAGAAGCAGGCTTGGGTTGGATTACAAAGTTTACAAAGCCATTTACAAATTCAGTGGCATTGGCCGAACAAAAAGCGGATGGGGTCAATAAAAAATTAGTGGGTTTTGAAATGATCGATCGCGGCATACCACGTCATTACTATATTATTAAAGATGCCTCAGGGAATGAGATTGGTTCCGTTACTTCTGGAACACAGGCGCCAAGTTTGGGAAAAGGAATTGGGCTTGGTTATGTACAATCTTCCTTTGCAAAAATGGATACTGAAATTTATATTGACATTCGCAATACTTTGGTAAAAGCGAAAGTGGTAAAGTTCCCTTTTAAATAACTCATTGGTTTAATTAAGGTATTAGTTTATTTGTACCTATTTTTTTTGGTGTAAATACATGGTTTTCGTGTTGCTCGTTATTGCATTTTTGCGTCTTAACAAAACATCATGTATTATGAAAGCAATTAAAAATCGAGTTCAGTTAATGGGTTATTTGGGTGCTGATCCTGAAATTAAAATTTTTGAGGAGACCAAAAAGTTAGCCCATATCAGGTTAGCAGTGAATGATCGTTATAAAAATGCCAAAGGGGAGTGGGTGGATGAAACCCAATGGTTTAACTTGGTTGCCTGGTCCAAGCTTGCAGTGTACGCTGAAAAATATTTAATCAAAGGAATTGAAGTTGCCATCGAAGGACGACTTATCAATAAGTCCTATACAGACAAAAATTTAGTGAAACGATTCAGTACCGACATTCATCTTTCTGAAATATTAATTTTGACCAAGAAAAAAGAGCTTGTATAAGCATCCCCCATTTTGTATATTTGTGGTGTTATGACGAACCAAAAAATAAAACCCAATTTACATACTGTATTAACTCCTCAGTTGCTTGATTTGTATGAAATTAAAGATAGCATTGTTGTCATCATAGATGTGTTTAGGGCAACTTCAACAATGGCTACCGCCTTATATAATGGTGCAAGAAAAATCATTCCAGTGGATTCCCCCGAATTATGCATTGAAATGGGTAAGCAAACTGGTGGAGTTACTGCAGGGGAGCGGGATGGTAAAATAATTCCAGGATTGTCCTATGGGAATTCTCCTTCCGAATATCCAAGATCATTTATTGAAAATAAAGTTTTAGTCATAACGACAACCAATGGCACTAAGCTTTTGCATATGGCATTAAAACAAGGGGCGAAAGATATTATCACCGGCTCCTTTCCTAATTTTTCCGCTGTGGCTGATTATTTAGTACAACAAGGTGCACCCGTGATTTTAGGTTGTTCGGGTTGGAAAAACAGGTTTAATATTGAGGATACCCTTTTTGCAGGGGCAATCATTGAACAAATAAAGGATCATTTTACGATACATTGTGACAGCAGTTTTATGGCGAATCAATTGTATCATCAACATAAGGATGATTTAACGCAGTATATTAAGACCACTACACATTGGCACCGTTTGGCTGCTTATGGGCTGGAGGCCGACATGTTGTATTGTATTTCCAAGGATACCGCCCCTTCTTTGCCCATATACAAAGACGGTGCCTTGGTAAATGGGCTCTAAATAGCTCATATTCAGCTATTTTATGAAATTGGGTGATGAATTTAGCTAGCAAAACCGTACATTTGCAGATTGCCCTTTTTGAAGGGTTATTTGTATAATTATGGCATTACCCTATTTAGTTAAACACATTTATAGTTACGGTACCGAAGAGGTGATTCGTAGAGGCAAAAAGATTTTTGCTTTGAAGAACATCGAATTGGTCAAATTTGATCCTTTAATTGGAAGTATCCATTGCAGGGTAAAAGATGATGGCTATAGTACCTATTATAAGGTAACCATTGAGAATTTTAAAAATCCCAACACGCTTTCCTTACGATGCGGATGTCCTTATAATTTATCTGAGGTTTGTAGACATAAAGCAGCTGCTTTATTCCAAATACAAGATATGTTGGATAAAAATTTGTTGGATTATAAGCCTGCTGCCTATAAAACAACACATACCCAACTTCGTGCAAAGATCTTGGATCTTAAAACCATTCGAATGCTTTGTTCAAAGCCGACATTTGAAAAGGCAGAAGTCACTTTAAAATCCATTCGGCCACATATTATTTCGAGTGAAAATGAACGCGTTGTTGCTGAAATGGATATCGCTGGCAAAACACATATGATGATTATTCAAAAAAATGAAGAACGTTTTTTTGATACCTCATGTGATTGTTTGTCTGAGACGGAGTATCCATTATGTGTGCATAAAACTGTCCTGCTATTACAGTTATTTCAATTAAAGGGATCTGATTATTTTGAAACGATTCGTAATTGGGATCGTGAAAAAAATAAACTATTGGCTTTGTATGGCTATAGTTTGGAGGATGATACCAGAGATAAATTTGAATTTATATATCATGATGGGAAGCCGTTTTTAAAAGTATTAGATCCCAATATTAAAAAAATTAATGAGGAGCCAAGTCGCGTAACTTTTAAGCGACCACTAGGAAACGATTGGGATATTGAAGAATTAGAAGATCCAAAAGAGGCGCCGCAAAAAACCATTGAGCGATTAGGGCTTGTGATGCAACATTATCCTACTGAATATCCTTTTATTCATTTCAATGTCATTAAGGGAGAAGTAAATGAACAAGGCACTTCCTATGTGGGTAAAGTAGAAAAATTAGATATTGCAAAGTTTGTCATTCCAGATGAAATTAAAGAAGAAGATAAGTTGTTGTTGCAGTTGGTGCGTAAATTGCAAACGGCTGAATTAACAAAGTACATCAATAAAAATTCACCATTTGGCGGCATTTGGGATACCGTCATTAATGCAGATGAATCTAGTTTGTCTGAAGATACCAAGGGGCATATTCAAGAATATTTACATCCTAAAATTGAAAAGTTGTGGAAGGATTTATCAGAACATCCTTTTAGCTTTTTTATTCCGCATAATAAACCATTCACCACCGCTAACTTGCAAAAAGCGGAATTAGTATTTGCGAATATTCAACCAGGATTTAAAGTGGAGAAGGAAGCGGATCGCTATTTGGTGTATGCGCATGTGAATTTACCGGATGGAATTATTCCTGTGGAAGAAAATCATGCAAAATCGCACTTCATCTTTCAATATCATCACCAGTTTTTTTGTTGGAAATCAAAGGACGATGTGAATTGGGTGGAACAATTTTTACCTTCAGGCTGTCATGAAATAACACTCGAACAATGGCCTAGTTATTTACAAAATACTTTGTTGCCTTTATCCAAACAATACAAGGTGGAATTAGGCAATGTGGCACAAGTTAAATTAAGGGGCGTGAAACCTTCCTTGCAAATTTTCCTTAGAGAGGATGCGCAGTTTTTACATTTTGAACCTTTGTTTGTTTATAATGATATTATTGTTCACAAAGAAGATGGTCCTTCGGTGATCCAACAAGTAGGGGATAAAATTGTCATACTTGAAAGAGACCTAGCCGCAGAGCGGACTTTGATGAATGATATCGAACAATTGCATTCTGGATTTGTAAGATTTAATCAAGGCAATGTATTGTCCTTAAAGGGCGCGGAAGTTTTAAAAAATAATTGGTTTTTCCTTTTCATAGATACTTTAAGAGAAAAACAAATACCGCTATTTGGTACGGAAACTTTAAAGCAATTTAAATTTAATACGGCCAAGCCTTCCACCAGATTATATATTAGTAGTAATACCGATTGGTTTGATGCTAAGGTTGAAATTTCTTTTGGTGATCAAAAAGTAAGCGTACAGGACATCAAAAATATGCTTGCGAATAAGCAACAATTTGTTCCTTTAAAAGATGGTAGTTTAGGTTTGTTGCCTGAGAAATGGTTAAATAAATATTCCTTACTATTTAAAGTGGGTGAAGGAAAAACAGATAATCTTAAATTAAGCAAGTATCATTTTTCAATACTTGATGAATTATACCAACAAAGAGATGAGGAAGAATTAATATTTCAGTTAGAGGGGAAGTACGAAAAAATCAGGGAGCGCTATACGATTTCTGATATTACGCCACCAGCGCATTTGTTACCCATCTTACGACCTTATCAAGTGAGTGGATTTCAATGGTTAAATTATTTGCATGATGTGCAATGGGGCGGTATTTTGGCAGATGATATGGGATTGGGAAAAACTATTCAAACCTTATCCTTCTTGCAGCACTTGAAAGAAAAAAATGGCAAACTTGTGGCCTTAGTGGTTTGTCCAACCACGTTATTATACAACTGGCAAAATGAATTAAAAAAGTTTACGCCTACTTTAACCTATCAAATACACCATGGTGGAACGCGTAGTCGTAAACAAGTAGTGAAGGAAGAAATTGAAGTGATCATTACGACCTACGGTACCTTGAGAAGTGATATTAAAATGTTTGTGGAGGTTGATTTTGATTATGTGATTTTAGATGAAAGTCAAGCGATTAAAAATCCGTCTAGTAAAGTAACGAAAGCGGCTTGTTTGTTGAAGGCAAAAAATAAATTGTGTTTAAGTGGTACGCCATTGCAAAACAACACTTTTGATATTTATGCGCAAATGAATTTCTTAAATCCGGGTATGCTGGGTTCGATTGAATACTTCAAACATAATTTTTCAATGCCGATTGATAAATTTGATGAGAAAGAACAAAAGGAACATTTAAGAAAATCGGTTTTCCCATTCATTTTAAGACGAACCAAGGAGCAGGTGGCAAAGGATTTGCCAGAAAAGCAAGAAATGGTATTGTATTGTGAGATGGGCGATGAACAAAGAAAAATTTATGAGGCCTATCGTAACGATTATAGAGATAAGTTGATTGGCATGGTGGAAGAAAAAGGGATTCAAAAATCACAATTATCCATTTTGCAAGGTTTAATGAAACTCCGTCAAATTTGTGATAGCCCTGCTATTTTAAAAGAGGAAAATTATCCAAATGCATCTGTCAAGTTAGATGAGCTTACGCGTGAAATTGCTGAGAATATTGGTGGGCATAAGGCATTGGTGTTCTCGCAATTCCTAGGCATGCTTGCTTTAATTAAAGAAGAGCTTACCAAATTGGGTATTGATTATGAATATTTTGATGGAAGTAGTTCCATTCAGGAAAGAGAACGCGCTATTGAACGTTTCCAAAATGATGACAATTGTAGGGTATTCCTGATTTCATTGAAAGCAGGTGGCGTGGGATTAAACTTAACTGCAGCTGATTATGTATATATTGTTGATCCTTGGTGGAATCCGGCAGTAGAACAACAAGCTATTGATCGTACGCATCGTATTGGGCAAACAAAAAATATATTTGCGTATCGTATGATTTGTAATGATACGGTAGAGGATAAGATATTAAAATTGCAGGATCGCAAACGCTCCTTGGCAAAGGATTTGATTTCAGATGAAGATGGTTTTGTAAAATCTTTAACCAAAGATGATATTGCCTATCTGTTTAGTTAGGCATTTGCTAGCGACCACTTATTAGATTGTATTTCGCTTGTTTTTTCATTATATTTAGACTGCAAAGTTTAATTATGAAAAAATTTAAGTTATTATTTGCTACACTATTTTTTGCTTTTATAAGTGGGGCGCAGGCGCCAATAAAATTTCATACCATTCAAGGACTTACTATTTTAGGAAGACCTTTCCCGAATCAAACTACTTATCGTCGTTTTCCAGATAGTTTGGAATCACTATTGCGTAAGCCGATTTGGCAATTCAGTATGAATTCGACAGGCATTGCTATTTATTTTGAATCCAATTCAAAACAAATAAGCGCAAAATGGAAAACTGGAGATAAGGCAAGCTACCCGCATGTAGCGGCAACACTTGTTAAGGGGGTTGATTTATATGCGATGGATAATAATCAATGGTATTATGTGGGTATTGGTAAACCCAACAACCCGGTATATCAAGAGGCGTCCATCATTAAAGGTTTGGATGGCGGTGTTAAACAATTTTTAATGTATCTCCCTGACTATGAAACCACTGATTCTGTAGTAATAGGCATTGATTCAAATGCAATGATTCAACATGTGACCAATTCCGTTTTTGCCAATAAAAAACCAATTGTATTTTATGGCACTAGTATTGTGCAAGGTGCTTCGGCAATGCGCAGTGGTATGGCTTATCCAGCAATTATTGAACGCGGCTTACAAAGGGAAACCATTAATTTAGGATTTAGCGGTAATGGACTTTTAGATTCCATGTTGGCCGTGATTATGTCTAATGTGGATGCAGCCTGTTATGTGATTGATTGTGGTCCTAACTTAACATCTGAACAAGCAGGAGAAAGGACTTTACCATTTTTAAAATTACTTCGACAAAACAAACCTACTACTCCGATACTTTTAGTCGAACAAATAGATTATCCATTTGCGCGTTTTGTATCTAGCATGGATGAAAAAATTAAATTAGTCAACCAGCATTTTAATAAAGCGTACATTACTTTAAAAAATGAGGGGGATAAAAATATTTATTACTTGCCTTCCAAAGGCCTTATTGGGGAGGATGGAGAAGGCACCGTAGATGGCGTTCATTTAACGGACCTTGGATTTTATCGAATGGCGAATGCCATTAAAAAAAAGCTACAAACTATTTTAAAATAATTTGTAGCTAAAGTAAATTATCCAAGATGCATTTATAAATTTAACGAATATTGTTTTGCTGCACCCCATGACTAATTATAGCAATGCATTAGTGAATCATATCCCAATTATTTTATTAATTCAGCTGCTGCAATATTTGCTTCTGGATTTTTTAAAAATTCGGCTTTGCATTCAGTAGCGCAAAATCCGATCACTTTATTTTTATAGTGCGCCGTATCGCTTACGCCTGCAGTAACTGGCATTCCGCATGTAGGATCTTTTTTGTTATCCAATATTTTAACATCATAGGTTTTTTCAATTGCTGTATCTGTGGTCATTGTAGCCATGGCATCGCTATTGGTTGTAGTACTTGCTAGATTATTCGTCTCGTTGCCGCAAGCGATTAAAAACATAGTTACGCTAATGAACAAGGTAATGGTTGGTTTTCTCATGATGGTTGAATTTAGATTTCTAATTTTACAAAATTACACCTCAAAAGCCTTAGTTGGAAACTAACAGGTATTCTTTTGTCAGCTAATCGTTCTATTAATGGGGCAAATGCCAAGTTTTTAAGTCAAAAGGGGCCTATTTATCTAATTATTTTATATTTTTACACCTCATTCCTTAAACAAGGATCTTATTAAATGAAACAGGCAAATCAACATACCCTTTTTACAAGTGCCAATAATGCACCTGTTCCTGTTTTGAACAGAATTAGGACAATGAACTTTCCAAGATTGGATAAGTTTTTTTTCCGACGTGGATTCTGATAGGACGAGCAATTGGCAGTTGCCCCTATCAGTGGAAAAATCCCCGATATATTCATTTCTACAGCCAAATCTGTTCATTCATTTAAACTAATTTACATCATTGGAACCTAACATTATAGTTCGAATAGCCGATAGTGGGGATACTGTGTATGCTACAAACATCACCGACGAAATGGCATCTTCAGCTAAAGCACGTGGCACAGGTATTGCTAAAAGAAGCCCGGAATATGTATCCCAAAAAATTAAAGAAGGTAAAGCGGTCATCGCTGTTACAGCCACTGGAGAATGGGTGGGCTTTTGTTATATTGAAGCCTGGCAACATGGACAATTTGTAGCGAATAGTGGTTTAATTGTTGCGCCCGCGTATCGTAAAACAGGAATTGCAAAAAAAATTAAACATACTATTTTTCAACTTTCTAGAGACAAGTATCCAAATTCAAAACTTTTTGGATTAACGACTGGTTTAGCGGTGATGAAAATAAATAGCGAATTGGGGTATGAGCCAGTGACGTATAGTGAATTAACAGATGATGAAGAATTTTGGGCAGGCTGTAAAAGCTGCGTGAATTATGATATTTTAATGAGTAAGGATCGAAAAAATTGTATGTGTACCGCCATGTTATATGAGCCTAAACAGGATACAAACCAACAAGAAGTGGTTGGGGAGATTTCGGATATAAATGAAGAAGCTAATTTATTTATGAAAATCAATAATAGTAAATTCATAAGCTGGCTTAGAAAAAAATAATTATTATGGAAAAAGTTGTCGTAGGATTTAGTGGCGGTTTAGACACTACGTATTGTGTTAAATACTTAACGTTTGAGAAAGGTTTGGAAGTGCATAGTGTGATTGTGAACACCGGTGGTTTTTCTGAGGAAGAATTAAAAAAAGTAGAAGCACATGCCTATGCATTGGGCGTAAAAACACATACCACTGTTAATGCAGTAAAAGGTTATTATGATAGTATTATTAAATACTTGATTTATGGTAACATCTTAAAAAACAATACCTATCCTTTAAGTGTAAGTGCCGAAAGATTAAGTCAGGCTTTGCACATCGCGGAGCATGTAAAAAAAGTGGGTGCTAAGTTAGTCGCACACGGAAGTACAGGTGCGGGTAATGACCAGGTTAGATTCGATATGATTTTTAATATTATGATTCCAGGTGTTGAAATTTTAACACCTATTCGTGATTTACAATTAAGTAGAGAAGCAGAGATTGAATACTTAAAAGCCAAGGGGGTGGAAATGAATTTTGAGAAAGCAGCGTATTCCATCAATAAAGGACTATGGGGCACCAGTGTTGGTGGAAAGGAAACCCTGAACTCAAAAGGAATGTTGCCAGAAAGTGCATGGCCAACGCAAATGACCAAGGAAGGGGCTTCGGAGGAAATGGTCATCGGGTTTGCGCATGGAGAAATTAATAAAGTTAATGGTCAATCTTTCGCACATCCTACTGAGGCGATTCAATATATTCAATCTATTGCGGGTGCTTATGGCATTGGTCGTGATATACATGTGGGGGATACTATCATTGGAATTAAAGGTAGGGTTGGATTTGAAGCGGCTGCACCCATGGTCATTTTAAAAGCGCACCATGCTTTAGAAAAACATGTATTAACTAAATGGCAATTGTCATGGAAGGATCAGTTGGCACAGTTCTATGGCAACTGGTTGCACGAAGGTCAAATATTAGATCCAGTGATGCGTGATATTGAAGCCTACTTAAATAATTCACAAGCACAGGTAACAGGGGAAGTGTTTACTCAGTTACATCCCTATCGTTTTCAAATCATTGGCATTGAATCGGAGAACGATTTAATGAGTGCGAAATTTGGTAAGTATGGCGAAATGAATACAGGCTGGACGGGTGCAGATGTGAGAGGGTTCACCAAAATATTTGGTAACCAAACTGCCATTTTTCATCATGTTAAAGAAGAAAATAAAAAGTAATTTATTATCGACAGAATTATAAAATGAATCAAATGCAAAAAGTAAATATTGGTATTGTTGGTAGCGGAGGTTATACAGGTGGTGAATTACTACGTGTATTGTTGCGACATCCAAATGCGCATATTTCTTTTGTGCATAGCACAAGCAGCGCTGGCGAATTAGTGAGTAAGGTGCATGCTGATTTATTGGGCGACACCCAATTGAAATTTACAAACATATTGGATCAGAATATTGATGTATTGTTTTTATGTGTAGGACATGGAGATGCCAATAAGTTTTTAACTGCCAATGAAATAAAAGCAAGTATAAAAATTATTGATCTTTCACAAGATTTTAGATTAGCTGGTTCGGCAGCCATCGGGGATAGAAATTTTGTATATGGTTTACCTGAATTACAAAGAGAAGCAATTAAGTCGGCCACTAATATTGCAAATCCAGGTTGTTTTGCCACTGCTATACAATTAGGTTTATTGCCATTGGCTGCGAAGGGATTATTAAAGGAGGTTTATACAACAGGCATTACTGGTTCAACAGGCGCAGGACAAGGCTTATCTAATACCAGTCATTTTAGTTGGAGGGCCAATAATATTCAAGCTTACAAAACATTACAGCACCAACATTTGAACGAAATTGTTCAAAGTTTGGCGCAATTGCAAGGCAATCAAAATGCGGAAGTAAATTTTGTTCCTTGGAGAGGCGATTTTACAAGAGGTATTTTTGTAACATCGGTGGTAAGTGCTGATTTAAGTTTGGAAGCACTCTATGATTTGTATAATGCTTACTATGAAGGTCACGCATTTACGCATGTGTCAAAAAACAATATCGATTTAAAACAAGTAGTCAATACCAATAAGTGCATCATTCATATTGAAAAACAAGGAAATAAAATTGCCATTCATTCAGTGGTTGACAATTTATTAAAAGGAGCAGTAGGTCAAGCGGTGCAAAATATGAATTTGATTTTTGGAATCGATGAAGCTGCGGGCTTACAATTAAAAGCAAATTATTTTTAACAACAAGATAGATAAATGATAACAGCAATATTTCATAGTACGCAATAGCTGTTTTTCTTTACAATAAAATTTAATAGTATGTCATTATTCAACGTTTATCCTTTAAACCCCATCGCTATAACAAAAGCTGCAGGCAGCCGCGTATGGGATAACAAGGGACAAGAATATTTAGACATGTATGGAGGACATGCGGTCATAAGCATTGGGCATACGCAACCTCATTGGGTGAAGCGTATTGAGGATCAATTGCATGCGATTGCTTTTTATTCAAATTCGGTTGTGATGCCCATTCAGGAAGAATTGGCTACTGCATTGAATAATATTAGTGGGAAAAAGGATTTTCAATTATTCCTTTGTAATAGTGGCGCTGAAGCAAATGAGAATGCATTAAAATTAGCTTCATTCCATACAGGCAGAAAGAAAATAGTGTCCTTTAAAAAAGGGTTTCATGGTCGTACTTCATTAGCAGTGGCTGCGACTGATAATCCAAGTATTGTTGCGCCAGTGAACGAAACAGATAATATTGTTTTTTTACCTTTTAATGATATTACGGCTTTGCAAAAATGTTTTGCAGAACAAGGAACAAGTATTGCAGCGGTAATTATTGAAGGTATTCAAGGTGTTGCAGGGATATATGAAGCGGATGATGCTTTTTTGCAAGCCATCAGAAAATGTTGTGACGATTTTGGTGCAGTTTATATTGCGGATAGTGTACAATGTGGTTATGGCAGGTCTGGTCAGTTTTTTGCGCATGATCATGCTGGTGTAAATGCAGATATTTATTCAATGGCAAAGGGCATGGGTAATGGTTTCCCCATTGGAGGCATATTAATTGCACCGCATATTCAAGCCAAGTTTGGTATGTTGGGAACTACGTTTGGCGGAAATCCATTAGCATGTGCCGCAGCACTTGCGGTCATTGAAGTGATGCAACAAGATCATTTAATTAAAGCTGCGGAAGAAAAAGGGACTTATTTAATGAATGCATTAAAAAATACGGAGGGTGTAAAATCAGTTAGAGGTCGCGGATTAATGATTGGTTTTGAAATGGAAGCGGGACTAGAAGAGCTGCGCAAGGTATTATTGAATGATTTAAAAATATTTACAGGGGAAGCAAAACCAAATGTAATCAGACTATTGCCTTCCTTAGCAATAAGCATAGAGGACATCAATTTATTTTTAACCGGCTTGAATAATGCAATTCAAGTATTGAAGCAAAAGAAAGATTAAGCGCATGAAACAATTTATTTCAGTAAAGGATGTGACTAATATTAATGCTTTGGTAAAAAAGGCATTATCCTATAAACAACAACCTTTGTTGGATAAAAATTTAGGTGCCCATAAACGCATAGGTTTACTTTTTTTAAATCCAAGTTTAAGAACAAGATTAAGTACACAAATAGCAGCGCAAAATTTAGGCATGGAGCCTATTCTTTTTAATGTTGATAAGGAAGGTTGGGCTTTAGAGTTCAGTGAAGGTGCTGTTATGAATGGAACAACTGTAGAACACATTAAAGATGCAGCACCCGTATTGGGGAACTATTTTGACATTCTTTGTATTCGTACTTTCCCTAGTTTACAGGATAGATCATCTGATTATAGTGAGCATATTATTCATCAATTTATTAAATATGCAGGAATTCCTGTTGTAAGTTTAGAGAGTGCCACCTTGCACCCGCTTCAATCTTTAACGGATATAATTACTATGCAAGAGTCGATGGATTTGAGCGGTACATTTACTAATAAAAAACCTAAGGTTGTTTTAACTTGGGCGCCACATATAAAGTCGATACCTCAATGCTTAGCTAATAGTTTTAGTGAGTGGGTGAATGCATGGGGGGAGGCTGATTTTGTGATTACGCACCCTGAAGGGTATGAATTGGCTGAAGGGTATACGAACGGTGCTACTATAACACATGATCAAGACGAAGCATTAAAAGATGCTGACTTTGTATATGTAAAAAACTGGAGTAGCTATCAAGATTATGGTAAAGTACTATGCACAGATGCAAATTGGATGCTAACCAATGCAAAATTAATATTGTCTAATCATGCAAAAGTGATGCACTGTTTGCCTGTTAGAAGAAATATGGAGTTAAGTGACGAAATATTAGATGGCGCAAATAGTTTGGTTACCAAAGAAGCGTCCAATAGAGTTTGGGCAGCACAAGCGGTGTTGTCGGAAATATTATTGGCTACAAACAAATAAAAGTTGGAAAGTATTTTATGGAAAAATTATATGTCATTAAAATAGGAGGCAATGTTGTTGACAATACAGCATTGTTAACAAATTTTCTTACTGCTTTCTCTAAACTAGAAGGTCAGGCTATTTTAGTGCATGGCGGAGGTAAATTGGCTACTAGCTTAGCCACAACATTAGGGGTGGAGCAAACCATGGTGGAAGGTAGAAGAATTACAGACGGGGAAACTTTGAAAATTGTAACCATGGTATATGCAGGTTATATTAATAAAAATATAATCGCACAATTACAAGCGATGCATGTAAATGCAATTGGACTTTCTGGTGTTGATGGTAATATGATAAAAGCGCATAAGCGTGCGAATGCCAATATTGACTATGGTTTTGTGGGCGATATTGACGAGGTGAATCAAGAATTCATACAACAACAACTTGCCAATCAATTAAGGTTAGTAGTTGCGCCAATCACACATGATGGTGCGGGCCAATTGCTTAATACCAATGCGGATACCATTGCGCAAAGTATTGCTGTTGCTATGTCGGACTTGTATCAAGTACGCCTTGTTTATGGATTTGAAAAAGAAGGCGTATTAGCAGATGTGAATAATGAAGATTCTGTAATTTCATCTATTAATAACCTAACTTATAGCCAACTTAAAAAAGAAAATATCATTTTTGATGGGATGCTCCCCAAAATTGACAATGCTTTTTTAGCATTGAATGGTGGCGTGCAATCGGTCATCATCGGTAAAGCAGAAAAGCTACATGAATTAATCAATGGTACTGCAGGTACTACAATAACGAACTAATGCCACTTAATAATAACATATCGCTGGATAATGAATTAATCAATAGGCTTCAAACGGACGCTATTGATTTATTAAAATCATTAATAGCCATTCCATCTTTCAGTAAGGAAGAGGATAAGACTGCAGCTATTTTAATTGATTTTTTTGCGGTGCGAAAAATTAAAACGGAAAGATTAATCAATAATATTTGGGCGACTAATTTATATTTTGATAGTAACAAGCCTTCTTTATTATTGAATTCACATCATGACACGGTTAAACCAAATAAAGCATATACCATTGATCCATTTGACCCTTTTGAAAAGGAAGGAAAACTATTTGGTTTAGGAAGTAATGATGCCGGCGGTTGTTTGGTTAGCTTGTTGGCTACCTTTTTATATTTCTATGAAAAAGAAAATTTGCCCTACAATATTATTTTTGTAGCATCTGCAGAGGAAGAAATTTCGGGACATGATGGTATTGAATTGGTTTTACCCCAATTGCCGAAAATTGAATTTGGAATTGTAGGAGAGCCTACTAAATTGGAGCTTGCTATTGCTGAACGCGGACTGATGGTATTAGATGTGATTGCTACCGGCAAAGCAGGGCATGCGGCAAGAGAGGAAGGTGAAAACGCTTTGTATAAAATATTGACTGATTTGGAATGGTTTAGAAATTACCAATTTGACAAAGTTTCAGAACTACTAGGACAAGTAAAAATGACGGTAACCGTTATTGAAACAGATAATAAACAGCATAATGTAGTGCCATCGAATTGTAAGATGGTGGTGGATGTGCGTGTAAATGAATTGTATACTTTTGAAGAAGTATTAGCGACGATTGGGCAGCATGTAAAATCGGAAGTTACCCCAAGAAGTTTACGGATGAGATCCTCAGGTATCGCCCTGAATCATGTGATCATCAAAGCAGGGTTGGCGCTAGGTAAAGGTTATTATGGCTCAGTCACTACTTCGGATAAAGCCTTGATGCCTTTCCCAACCTTAAAAATGGGCCCTGGCGATTCTGCAAGAAGTCATACCGCAGATGAATTTATATATACGAATGAAATCAAAGAAGGGGTAACCACTTATATTCAATTACTTTCAATAATTTTCAACCATGAGTAAACTTTGGCAAAAAAATAATGATGTCGCATCTGCAGTTGAAAAATTTACTATTGGTAATGATCAAGCGATGGATCAATACTTGGCATCCTATGATGTACTCGGTTCAATCGCACATATTACCATGTTATCGGAAGTTGGTTTATTGACAGCGGATGAATTGGTACAATTAAAAAAAGCACTTGTTGAAATATACCAAACCATTCAAGATGGAAAATTTAAATTAGCACCAGGTGTTGAAGATATTCATTCTCAGGTGGAAATATTATTGACTTCTAAGTTGGGAGATGTTGGAAAAAAAATTCATAGTGCTAGAAGTAGAAATGACCAAGTTTTAGTTGATATTAAACTATTTCTTCGTTCGGAATTAATTCAATTAAGCGCTTCGGTGAACGATTTTTTCAAGTTATTACAAACAAAAAGTGAGTTACATAAAAATGACTTACTCCCTGGTTATACGCATTTGCAATTAGCGATGCCTTCTTCCTTTGGTCTTTGGCTAGGTGCTTACGCGGAAAGTTTGGTGGATGATATGACCATGCTGCATGCAGCTTATAATGTAGTTAATAAAAATCCTCTAGGTTCTGCTGCAGGTTATGGATCTTCCTTCCCAATTAATCGTACAAGAACTACAGAATTATTAGGTTTCGAATCCTTAAACTTTAATGTAGTGTATGCGCAAATGGGCAGGGGCAAAGCGGAAAGAATTACTGCGATGGCCATGGCAAATATTGCAGACACTTTAGCTAAATTAAGCATGGATGCCTGTTTGTTTATGAATCAAAATTTTGGATTTATTCAGTTTCCTGATACCTTAACTACGGGTTCGAGTATTATGCCGCATAAAAAAAATCCGGATGTATTTGAGTTAATTCGTTCCTATTGCAATCGGATTAAAGCATTGCCCAATGAAATCATGTTGATGACGACCAATTTGACATCAGGGTATCATCGCGATTTGCAACTTTTGAAAGAACATCTATTCCCTGCCTTCAGCCAACTTAAAAATTGTATCGAGATGGCTTCTTTGATGATTGAAAATATGGAGGTTAAAAAAGATTTATTAGCAGATACTAAATACCAATATTTATTTAGCGTGGAGGAAGTAAACAAATTGGTAAATGCAGGCATGCCATTTAGGGATGCTTATAAGAAAATAGGTTTAGATATTGAAGCTGGAAAATTTGCGTATACCACGGAAGTGAACCATTCGCACGAGGGAAGTATTGGGAATTTGTGTACCAGCGAAATTGCAGATCAGATGAAAACTATTCAAAGTAAAATGGGTGCAGACAAGTTACAGGCTTGTTTAAGCCAGCTTTTGAAATAGTTTCTGAATATTGCCAAGATAGTTGGGTTTTGAATCCATTTCTGATGTATTTTTGCCTCCTATCGAAATAAATTAATCGTTTCATTAACAAATGATAAGTATGAAAAAAACCATATTCATATTGATTTCTTTTAGCATTGTTGGCGTTGGCTTTGCCCAAACAACAAAATCTGCTGTGGTAAAAGCAACTCCATTAAAAGCAGTAGCTGCAAAACCAGTAATCACCAATAAGGCGGCTGTTTCAAAAATAGCAACAGCGGCGACTGTAGTTTTAAAATCAGTAAAAGATAGTGCTTCCTACGCATTGGGTTTTCGTGTTGCACAAAGTATGAAAGGACAAGGCTTACAAGACATTAATATGGCCTTGTTTGACAAAGGATTTAGCGCAGGTGTAATTGCAAAGTCAATTATACCTGATAGCTTATTAGATGTTTGTATCAAAAAATACCAAGATAATATGAGTCAAGAAAAAATCACATTCAACAAAGCAGTAGGAAAAGAATTTTTAGAAAGAAATGCAAAAAGACCAGGTGTTGTAAGCATGACCAATGGCATGCAGTATGAAGTAATGGTTGCTGGAACAGAATCTGTTAATCCCGCCTTATCAAACAAAGTGAAATGTCATTATCATGGCACTTTAATTGATGGATCAATTTTTGACAGTTCAGTGCAAAGAGGTGAGCCAATTACCTTCCCGTTAAATGGGGTAATAAAAGGCTGGCAGGATGCTGTTCAGTTAATGACTGTGGGTAGCAAATGGAAGTTGTTTATTCCTTCAGAATTGGCTTATGGCGACCGTTCCGCTGGTCCATTTATCGGTCCAGGGATGACCTTAATTTTCGAGGTGGAGTTATTAGGAATTGAATAAGCCACACTTAAATTAAATATATTTTAACACCCCTAACTAGTGTACGCTTGTTAGGGGTGTTTTTGTAAATATTAAGTGGTAAATTTGCCTATTCTATAAATCAAAGTAAACAATGATTCAAAATTTTTTAAAAGTAGCTTTTTTTATTGTTTTGGTGTATGCCTGTAACCCAAACAATGTAAAAAATGATACTGCTATTGCACAATTAATGGATAGTGCGGGTATGCAAGGTAGTTTTGCCTTGCTTGAAAATGGAACTGAACAATTCACGATTCATAATTTGTCGAAGTATAAGGATTCTGCAGTCGCACCATCAAATACGTTTTTTATCATACCTGCATTAATTGGGTTGGACAAAGGCATTATAAACCATCATGATACTTTATTAAATTTAAATGATTCGGCAGAATTGTATAAAGCCGTCATTGCCAAGATTGGTCGCCAACAAATTTTAAAAGTGTTGGACTCACTACATTACGGTAAAGGGATTGCAAGCGCAGACAGCACTCATTTTTGGGAAGATGGATCACTCGTAATTACGCCGGATGAACAATTGGGTTTAATTAAAAGGATTTATTTTAAAGAATTATTCTTTCAAAAAAAATCACAAGAACAATTAAAAAAAATAATTTTGATGGAAGATAATTCAAATTATCGTTTGAGTTACATTACTGGGGTAGATACAACAGCAAATAAAAATACAGCATGGGTTTTAGGCTATGTGGAAGAAAATCAACACCCCTACTTTTTTGTATTAAATACCAAGGCGAACACATCAACTAATTTAACTGATAATAATATTAAATTACTTAAGAAGATTTTATTACAACAGGGCTTTTTAAAAGGAACTAGGTAGCCTCCTTGTACGAAAATAATTAACTTTACTTTTTTCTTTTATGCAATACTATTGTAACTCATTAACCTCCTATCAACGCCTACTTACACGCGAAGTTAAAGTGGGTAATATCATTATTGGTAACGGTCAACCTATACGGGTTCAAACGATGACGACCACTGATACCATGGATACAGATTTAACAGTGGCTCAGGTCATCAAATGTATAAAGGCAGGCGCAGAATTATTACGTATCACTGCTCCAAGTAAAAAAGAGGCTGAAAATTTAGCAAACATAAAGGCGGCTTTGAACGCGCAAGGCTATGATCTTCCTTTGGTCGCTGATATTCATTTTACACCCAATGCTGCCGAAATTGCAGCAACTATTGTTGCAAAAGTGCGCGTGAATCCAGGCAACTATGTTGACAAGAAAAAGTTTGAACAAATTGAATATACGGATGCGGAATATTTAGAAGAAATTGAACGTATTAGAGAAAGATTTACACCACTCGTTCTTATTTGCAAGGAACATGGAACCGCGATGCGTATTGGAACCAATCATGGTTCATTGAGTGATCGTATTATGAGCAGGTATGGCGATACTGCCATTGGTATGGTAGAAAGTGCGATGGAATTTTTGCGCATTGCGCGAAGCTTGGATTATCACCAAATAATTTTAAGCATGAAGTCAAGTAATCCGCAGGTGATGGTGCAAGCTTATCGATTATTGGTACAACAAATGCAACAAGAGTTTAATGAATGTTATCCATTGCATTTGGGTGTGACGGAAGCAGGAGATGGGGAAGATGGACGCATTAAGAGTGCGATTGGTATTGGCATGTTATTAGAGGATGGTATTGGAGATACAATAAGGGTAAGTTTAACAGAGGATCCTGAATTAGAAATTCCTGTTTGTAAGGATTTGGTTAAAAGATATCCAGCGAATCGAATGAAAGGGGTGCATCATATTCCAGAGATAGACCAACTTCCTTATTTGCCTTTTGAATTTAAAAAAAGAGTTACGCATTCGGTTTCCACTATTGGCGGTAAGCAGGTGCCAGTGGTCATTGCGGACTTTACACATAAAGCAACGATTACACCCGATGATTTAATCAGCATTGGGTATACCTATCATGTGGACACAGATAAGTGGACTATTTCCGATGTAGCAGCTGATTTTATTTATACGCCCAATGGCGTTATTGATTTTGATTTGCCTGGCACTTTGCGCGTCATTACCAAACCAGAGCAGTGGGAAACCGTGAATGACAGAACAAAATATTTACCATTATTTGATTTTAGAAATTATATCGCTGCACCGCGAAAAAGTGCCTTTATTAATTTTGTCATGGTAGATTGTTATTGCACAAAAAACGGCATCAGGGATGAGCAGCTCATAGAAATTGCCAAAGATAAATCGGTCGTTTTTTGTTTGAGTAGTCAATTGGCTCATGCCATGCCTGCAGTGCGCCGAATGATTGTTCGATTGATGGATTTAAAAATTCAAAATCCAGTGATACTCATGACTGAAAGTGCTTGGTCGAGTGCAGACGAGCATTTGATTCATTTTGCTACAGAGACTGGGGCTTTATTCTTAGATGGAATGGGAGATGGGATTTGTTTGGGTGTAAGCGCTAAGGTGGCTGCCAATGCAGAACAAAACAATGAATCAAGTAATGTATCGGGACGTAATTATTTTAACAATACTTCATTTGTACAATTTTTAAATACGATCAGTTTCGGAATATTACAAGCGACGCGAACTAGAATTTCGAAAACAGAATATATTTCCTGCCCAAGTTGTGGCCGTACTTTATTTGAATTACAAGAAACCACCGCAAGGATTAGGGCAGTGACTAATCATTTAAAAGGGCTAAAAATTGCCATCATGGGATGTATCGTAAATGGCCCTGGTGAAATGGCGGATGCTGATTTTGGTTACGTTGGTAGTGGGGTTGGTAAAATTACTTTGTACAAAGGAAAGGAAATCATGAAAAGAAATATTGACAGTGCTATTGCTGTTGACGAACTAATTCAATTATTAAAAGAGCATAGTGCTTGGGTAGATCCCCAATAGTATTGATTATAACAGGAAGCAATATGTATAATTTAGTGTATGCCTTTTTTTATCTTTTATCCTTACTACCATGGCGTATTACGTATGTCGTTAGTGATTTTATGGCATTTCTTTTACAATACGTAGTTAGATATAGAAAACAGGTTATTGAAAATAATTTAATGATAGCGTTCCCAAAGAAATCGGCACCCGAAAGAAAAAAAATTGCAACAAAATTTTATCAAAATTTTACAGATTCATTTATTGAGACCATTAAATTGATTTCCATCTCTACGTCCGAATTTGAAAAACGATTCACATCCAATGTAGAAGTATTAAATAAATTATATGAAACAGGGCAGCCTGTTCAAATAATGGCAGGACATTTTTTTAATTGGGAATTTGCGAATTGGGGCGTAGCCAAATACGGAAAATATCCCTTTATTGGGGTGTATATGCCTTTGTCAAATCCCTATATTAATAATATAGTATTAAAAATGCGAGAGCGCTTTGGAAGTATAATGATTCCTGCAACACAATTTAAAACGCAGTTTCATAAATATGCTACGCAAGGAAATTATGCAATGGCTTTAGCAGCCGATCAAAATCCGGGTAGTCCAATGTCTGCATTTTGGGTCAATTTTTTAGGAAAACTAACCCCATTTGTTAAGGGACCCGAAAAGGGAGCTAAATTAAATAATACAGCACAGGTGTTTGCCTATTTCCATAGTACTAAGCGTGGTTATTATCATTTGCAATATGAAGTCATGACTGTGTCGCCAAATTATTTCAAAGATGGGCAATTGACTGCATTGTATGTGAAAATATTGGAGGAGAAAATCAAACAAAATCCAGCAAATTATTTATGGAGCCATAAAAGATGGAAGTATGAATTTGATCCTCAAAAACATGGAAATTTAGTGGTTGATTAAAGCGCGTCTAAGGGATCGTTCGCTTTTTTTTCCTTAGTCACTTCGATCGTGAACTTATCCTTAAGTTGTAATATGCTTTGCCAGCCTCCTTTTACAACTCTATTATTATGAATACCTTCTTTTTTTAATATACTAGCCGCGAGCGTGTTAGTTTCACCATCTTCACTGATAATATAAATATTAAAATGTTCATCTAACTCAGACATACTGCCAGGATCAGTGAATTCCAATAAGGGGAGGTGTATAGAATTTTTAATATGGCCAAGATTATATTGTTCCTCGCTCCTGATATCTAATACCATCAAGAATTCATCAAATGGAATATCCATCGCTAATTCATCCGCTCCCACTACAATCACTAAATCATAACGCTTGTCTGCATTCAGCCAAGTAGCAAAGCCACCTTCCAACCAGCCTTTGATATTGCTGAATCCTAATTTTTCAAAATAAGCCATGGCAATTTTTTCATTGTCATCTGCACCAATAAATAATAATGGATGTTCAAAAGATAATAAACCTAAGGCCGCTGCTTGATGAATGATCTCAGGTTTAAAATGAATTGAACTAGGGATAAAGCCTTCTAAAAAGGAAGCTTCATCCCTAGTATCAATAATGAATGCATTTTCTTGGGTTAGGAATTGCTGAAATTGCGCGACAGATAAAGACATATTTATCCTACTAAATTTTCTACAAATTGGTTCACTTGTTCCAATCTTGCATAATCCACAGTGTAAAAAATAAATTTGCCTTCGCGAATAGTACTTACAATACCTGCTCTTCTTAATATCGCTAAGTGTTGAGAAGCAACCGATTGTTCTAATCTTAATTTTACATAGATTTCAGTAACAGTTACTTTTTTTTGCTCATCGATAAGTTTAACGATTTGTTGTCTGAGCTTATGATTTAATGCTCTTAAAATCATTGCCGCTTTTTTTGCGTGCAATAAATCAACCTTCAATGAATTGGATCCATTGCTAAGTTGAAGTGTTGGGAGTGATTGGTTCATGAGATATGTTTTGGGGGTTAAAACTATAAAAGCGGTACAATTTACTTATTTTATTCTATTTAGTTCATTTTTTTATTATATATATTTTATTAAAAATGGGAGTGTTGCGCTCCTATTTTTAAAATTATCTGACAATGTTGCAAGTCAAAGTTTTAACAATAATGCTAGAAATAATTGCTTATTTGATGAGTGGTTTTTGGTAGTAGTCTTTTAGGTAGGCCGGACCACTGTATGCTAGGTCCTCAAAATCATTTGCCTTAAATTTATCTACTGCCAAGGCAGCCATATTATCAATGGAGTAGGAGCAGTCCAGAAATAGGGGTAATTTATTATGAAAATCAGTGTGTTGTGTCAAAATTTTAGTTTTGGCCACACCCGATCCGATACAGATTATTGGTCCGTTGCTGAGTAATGAATGCAATAGGGGTTCATCCAAAATAATGGCTTTTTCAGGGGCAAGGTAGTCAAGCGAGCTATTATAAATTGCACCGAAAATTTCCATCCTTCGAGCGTCAATCATTGAAAACACTTGCAGTTGTTTATCATCCAACAGGTCATTTCTAGTTTCAATCAAATGACCAATAGCGGCCTTGGCTAATAAGCTGAGGGTAGAAAGTCCAATTAAGGGTTTATTTAAGGCAAATGCCAAACCTTTGGCGCTGGCAAGTCCAACCCTTAATCCTGTATAACTACCCGGGCCCATGGTAACTGCAATAGCATCAATGTCTTTAAGTTGCAATGCTGTTGCCTTACATAATTCTTCTACACTCGCTTGCACAAACTCCCCATGCGTATTTGATAGGTTGTTTTGTTTTGATGCAATGACTTGGAGGCCTTGGCTGATTCCAATCAGGGCATCTGGACCTGCAGTATCAATATGAAGAATGGTATTCACTATTTGTAATTGTTTTGCAAAAATAGGCGGTGAATTGATAGAAAAATAAGAAATTGCGCATAATAATTAATTATATGCCAAAACAAATCATTCAAAGCAACAAAGTCCCTACACCTATTGGGCCTTATAGTCAAGCTGTCATCTCCAATGGATTTTTATTTGCGAGTGGTCAAGTAGCTTTTAACCCGGCAACTGGGGAGCTTGTTTTAACTGATATTTTATCAGAGACCAAACAGGTCATGGAAAATATTAAAGCCGTTTTGGACGAAGCTAAATTAAGCTTTGCCCATGTGGTTAAAACGAGTATCTTTTTAAGTGATATGCAATTGTTCGCACAAGTGAACGAAGTGTATGCAAGTTATTTTTCTGCTGATTTTCCTGCACGTGAAACGCTTGCAGTGAAAACTTTACCTCGTAACGTAAATGTTGAAATAAGTATTACTGCAGTAGTGGATTTGTAGTTTTATTTAACGGCTATTTGATAATTGGTTTCAAAAATAATATTTTCTTGGGGCTTCACTATGTGGAGCCCTATTTTATTATTAAAGGCATTAGGCGCGCCGCTTAAATTTTCAATCGCAATACTTTTTCTATCTGGAGGCGTAAACAATTGTAGATATGGATAAAGCGAAGATGGATTTATATTTAAAATAAATTTTTCGTTTTGCAAAGTGCAGGAACTATTTTCTGCACTTAGTTCATAGCCATCATCTAGTTGCAAATCCCCAATTTTTAAACCCTTGCTAAAGCGATCATCTGCAATCATATTTCCAGTAGGGAGTAAGTCGCCATCGTATTCCATTTTTCCTTTGCTCGAAAATTGTAATGTACAATGGTCAATACTTTCGCCTAATGTAAAGTAAGGATGCCAACCGTCAACGATAGGAATAGAAACGGTTGCATCATTAATAATTGTCGTTTGCACTGAAACCTTATTATTTTTTTCTAAGATCCATTTTACATGCATTGTGAAAGGAAATGGATAACCTTTATCACTAGCATGATAATGATGCACTAAAATAACAGCCGCCTGATGTTCATTTGCTTCAGTGGCTTGTACTATAAAATCAGCATCATACATGATCCCATGTATTGCATGTTCGCCCATATAAAAACGATCCATGGTATAGTTTGTATTTAAATGGGCGTATTGGCCTTTGTATAATCGACAAACGTAGGGGCTCATTTTTGCACTTCTAAATCCTTGGCTTTCAAATTCCTTAGCAGCATCTAATGTGTTACCCATGATAAATTGCTGGGATTCGCCCCCTTGACGTAAAAGCCAACTGTTTATAAGGGCTCCTATTGTCAAAATATCGATCGTTACCCCCAATTCAATGTCTAGTAATTGAATCAATGCAACATGATTGACTGTATTCTGCTTGATCTGAAACTGCATTGTATTTTTTTTGAATGGAAAATTAAAACTATTCTACTAACTTTGAGTCGTAAAGGAATTAATTATGAAAAATTGTTTTGTTTTCGGGTTGTTAATATTGGTGAATAGTTTAGTGGCCCAAGGGTATAAAAGATACGATAGTACCTTAAAAATTGGCAAAGCCGGATTTAAAATATTTTGTTTAAATAAAACACCAGATCGTAATACCTTAACTATACGCCCGATTGGTTTTAAATCAGAAGCAAGAGAAGCGTCATTGGAAATTAAAGCAAGGGTATTGTCTGCTGAAATTGATGATTTAAACAATGACGGATTCCCTGAAGTAATTATTTTTATTGAAGAACCTAAGGGAAATAAATCATTGTTCTGCATAAGTTCCAAGGAAAATGAGCGTATGGAGCCTGTTTATTTTCCTGATATTAAAGATGATATGAGATTAAGTAAAGGCTATCGGGGAGCCGATGAATTTAGATTACTGGAAGGCGTGTTGTTTAGAAAATTTCCAGTTTTTGAATCCGATACTGCAATCAAAGCGCCCACTAATAAAGTGCGACAAATTCTATATCGTGTAATCGCTGGAGAACAGGGTAGTTGGAAGTTTAAATCTTTCAAGGATTTTGATATGAATGCAGAAGTCAAATAAAGGGCTAGCATCTTCTTCCTATTTATATACATTACAAATTCGCAACTTTACTATTGCCCATGGGTAATCATTATTTTCCCTACTGCTTTTTCAATGCCTAGTTCATCCCTTGCAAATACAAGATATATGCCTGTGGCAACTTTATTTCCATCATAAGTTTTACCATCCCAAATAGCTTGGCCTCCTAAAGCCCTAGTTTGATAGACTAATTTTCCACTAAGTGATGTTATTTTTACAATTGCGTTTTCTACCAATCCCCGCATCGCAATAGGACCATTGTAATTGGGCGAAATGGGATTGGGGAAAATATTGATTTGTTGCATCGGTGTTGCGCCTGATGTAGCCGTACTACGATAACTAGCCATTTGTTGGGCAGTATTAAAAAAAACTTCACCAGTAGTAGGCGAGATTATAATTTGACGAATGGTGTCATTCGGTAACGGACTATTGTTTTTGGTAAATCTTTCTATAATTTCTGTGCCATCGCTGCTTAATAACCAGGTGCCATTGTTAGTGCCTACCCATTTCCGGTTAGCGCCATCTGCAATGATACAATTCACATTTTCTTTTTGAAACAGTAATCCTGCAAATCCATTGTTGTTTTTAATTTGTGGCAAATAGGCCTTGCATGTATTTATTTCATTGCAATCAAAAAGACCAATACCATTGTTGGTACCAACCCACATAGTACCATTTTTATCATCCATCATACTGGTCACTGTACTACTGGGTAAATTATTATTATAGGTATTAATGATACTCCATTTTTCGCCAGTGGCATTTGGGTTATAGACCATAATACCTTGGTATTTTGGTGCAATCATCCATGCCTGCCCTTGCTGGTTAATGAACATCTTATTGATACCATTTAGGGAAAGGGTATTGGGAGGCGTTATTAATTTCCAATTATTATTTTGTCTTTGTAAAATTCCTTGACCTTCTAATAATGTCCAAAGGGTACCATCACTACTAAATTGAATATTACTGTAAATCCCTTTAAAGGCCGCTGGGCTAGCTTGTTCCGTGGTCCCTTTGTCGTTGTTGAATTTTAATAGGCCATCGCTACTGGTCAGCCAAATAGCACCATCGATGGGGTCCACAGCACTTGAATAACAAATCGGTAAATTTTTATTACTGATTGAATTTATATTTTTCCATCCATCTTCATTATAAATACTAAATCCTGCATCAGCGCCACCAAATGGCGCAATCAAATATTTCGAGTTGATAAAAATCTGGCCATTGATATTCCCAGCGGGTCCGCCCAGGGGTATCCATTGGGTACTTGTGTTTTTAAGTAGTAGCCCATTTGCACTATCTGCTAACCAAATATTATTTTCATCAAATAAAAAATCAACGGGGTTTGATAAATACATTGAATCAAGGATACGGGTGCTTGTTTTATCTGCATTCACTTTAAGCAATCCTCCTTTATTCCCATTACTAAAACTGACATACAATCCATCCTTATTTATTACTATTTTTTTAATTTGACCAGTATTCAAATTAAAGTAAGGTGTTTTTACTGGAAGCTGATAAATACTATTTGCACTCGCACTATAAACGATATTGTTATACTGGGATATTTTATTAATACCTAAATTATTATAGTCACTATTATTTTGCCATTGATTCGCTGTTATCCAATTGTTTTTTAATGGGCAGGTCCAAATGCCATTTTCGGTGGCCGCATATAATACATCCTGCGCGCTTACTATTTGAAAAGTTTTCGTGACTTGCCGATTGTTATTGGAAAACCAAGTATCTTTTATTTCATGTTTAATTAAATCTAATACAATAATGCCAAAGTCGGTGGATAGTAAAGCCCATTGATTTAATAAGTAAATATGGTTAATTTTTTTACTAGGGTATAAATTGGAAAGTAGTAAATCAGTAATGGCATATACTTGGTCTCCTTTGACAATGTCTATATTGCTATTGTTATATGCGATAATTAATTGTGATTGTGCATCATCCCAAGCAGAACAAGCAATCGAGATATCATGAAGTCCAGAAGATTTACCCAATAGTGCAACTTTATTAGTTGCTGTAATTGAAAAAACTTGTTGTGTAGTTGCGCCAATGATCTTTTTATTTCCATTTGAACTATTGGCTATTCCTAATTGTGTAACAGAACGATTATTATAATGTTCTCTCCACTGTCCAATGCCGCCCAGAACACTTTGCCCACTACTTATAATGGCGAAGCTTATAAATAAAATTAAAAATGATAACCGCTGAAGCATTATATTTTTATTTGGTAATTATTTTTTTTCAAGGGCACTGTAAATGGCTTCTTGAATTTTTGGGCGAAGGCTTAATTTACTATATGCTTTATTATTACGTGTTGGATATACGCGATTTCCTAAAAATATATACAACAATCCATTATCTGGATCCGCCCAAACACAAGGGCCTGTAAAACCAGTATGGCCAAATGTGGAAAGAGATACGCTTGCGCTTGGATAGGGATCCTTTAAACTCGAATTGTTTTTTTCAGGTTTATCAAAGCCCAAACCACGTCGGCTATTTTCGGTATTGTAAGCCGTGAAAATTTCAATGGTGCCAGGGTTGAAGTATTTTTTACCTTCCCATTCACCCTTATTCAAAAGCATTTCATATAATTTAGCTAAATCAGTCGCGTTGCTAAATAAACCCGCATGTCCCGCAATGCCACCCATGACGGAAGCGCCTTCGTCATGTACTGTTCCCTGAATCAATTCATGTCGATAGTAGTCGTCCACCTCGGTAGCAGCGATTTTATCGATACTTGTTTTTTGTAATGGTAAAAATCCTGTTGATTTCATACCTAGTGGGGCGTAAAAATTTTGCGTAGTGTATTCATTCAAATCCATACCCGAAACTTCTTCAACTATTTGACCTAGAAAAATAAAATCATTATCGCTATATACATATTTACCTGGGGTAGTTATGGGGCTATTTAATATTTTATTTTTTATGGTATCCATCCAGTTGTCCTGTAAGTATTTGGTAGGTGTGATCATTTGATGGTGCGTTTGATCGCTAACGGACACCACTAAATTATTGACAAATCCACCAGCCGGGTTAACTAAGAATTCATAAAATTTAATGAATGGAAATAAGCCAGCTTGGTGTAAAAGCAAATCCTTTAATGTAATTTTTGCTTTTTCATTTCCAACCACCCAAGGCAGGTAATCACCAATCGTTTTATTAATATCCACCTTTCCTTCCTCGACTAATTTCATTATTGAAACGGTGGTCGCACTTACTTTAGTAACAGAAGCCAAATCATAGCTTGTTTCTAAAGTTACTGGGGCTGAATTTTCGCCTGCTATTTTACCATAGGCTTTGTTAAAAACAATTTTGTTATTTTTTGCTACTAAAACCTGACAACCAGGAATTGCTTTTTTTTGTATCGCATCGGCAACTATAGAATCAATCACATTTAATTTTTCAATATTAATTCCTAATGGTGCTTCTAGTGATTCCTTTTTTGTGTAAATCGGACTTGTTTCAATAGTGTAAGTTTCACCCATGGGTAAATTATCACTAATGGTTACCGGCAGCGTTCCGGTTGCTTGAATTTTACCTTCCAACCAATCCATTGCTGCATGCTGGGTATAGGCGTTATCCTCGAAGGTAAATAGTATATTTTTTATTTTATCGAAATCGGCAACTGCATAGGGATTGCCAAAAATAAGGTGCACCCAGTTTGCTGGATGATTTTCATTTAAGAAGTTAATATAGGCAGTCGGAATCTCAAAATGCTTTGCAGGACGGCGATTGTAACTATCTAGGCCAATCATTACCTGATCAAATTCGGCTAATGTTTGACTAAGGCTACTCATTTTATTAGTATCACTCACGCCTACATAAATTATTTTCACTTTGTATTGCTCAGCCAATTGCTTTGTTAAGCTATTTTCTTGTGATTGATTTAATGCGACATACACCATTTTTTTATTTTTATTTAAAATAGGGTGTTGCATATTTCCCTTCAAAAAGGTCAATGATTGCGAAGCCATTTTTTCCTTAATTGCAGAAACTGATTTATTTAAGTCCGCAATAATATTTGTAGTATCAATAAAAAGGTCCTTACTTAATCCATGTTTATATTTGGCTGCTAAAACTTTTCGAACACGATCTTTGATATCTTTTCTACTGATTCTTTTTTCTCTAATTGCGGATCTGATTTTTTTAATGGTTTGATCTATATCACCAGGTAAGCAAAGCATATCATTGCCAGCAATAATGGCTTGAACATTCGCTTCTCCTTGCGGAAAATAATTACTAATGGCTTTCATTTCCAATGCATCTGTAACACTTATACCTTTGAACCCCAGTTCATTTTTAAGTAATCCATTCACTGCTTTCGGCGATAAGGATGTTGCTAAATTTTTTGTTGCATCAATGAAGGGTACTGACAAGTGCGCCACCATAATAGATTCAATACCTGCGTTTATCAATGCCCTGAATGGCACTAATTCCATGCTGTCTAATTGTTCTTTTGTTTTATTAATAATAGGGATGTCTAAATGAGAATCCACCGATACATCGCCATGCCCAGGAAAATGTTTTGCCGTTGCCATTACGCCGTTATCCTGCATTCCTTTCATATAGGCAATACTGTAATCAGTGACAATTTTTTTATTTTGACCAAAGCTTCGATCATTAATTACAGGATTCGCTGGGTTATTATTAATATCAGCATCGGGTGCATAGTTCACTTGTATGCCTAATCTTTTACATTGTGCGGCGATAGCTGCACCCATTTCATAGACCAAATTACTAGCGGGCATAGCGCCTAAGGAGAGTTGTCTTGGAAACATTTCAACACTGTCTAATCGCATACCTACGCCCCATTCTGCATCCATTGTAATTAATAAAGGTGTTTTGGCAATGGATTGATAGTAGTTGGTATGTAAAGCCTCTCTAACGGGACCGCCTTGAAAAAAACAGAGGCCACCTACATTGTATTTTTTAATTAAAGACCCGAGTGAATCTACTTTATTGTTATCCCAATTACTATGCGCTCTGATGATCATGAGCTGCGCAATTTTTTGATTAAAGGAAAGGGAATTATATTTTTTTCTTAGCCATTTTTTTTCATCATTACTTTGTGCGTTAGCTACTTGTATCGTCACGAAGGAAATGAATACAATTTGAATAAACTTTTTAAGCATAAAACATTTTTTTGTTAAAATCAATCCGGGGCTCGTTGTATGATAGTCGGATGATAAGTATTGCAATTTAAGGATAAAAAAAAGCTTACCCTTGTTTGAGTAAGCTTTTTTATTAGGTGACCGGTGTGTACAACGTTCGGTCGAATATTTTTTATCCGTGAAGAAGGGACCCCAATGTTTTGAAACCTAAACTTTTATTTCATAGGGGTATACATTGCGATTTCCTCAGGACTAAATTGGCTTATGCCTTTTCTTCTTCTTCCACATCTTCGTCTGCAGGTAACACTGGTTCAACACCTGCTTTTTGAAGTTGGGCAAACCATTTCACCATCTTCTTCATATCGCTAGGGTAAACGCGTTCAAAATCCATCTTTGCATACACTTTTTTAAAGTAAGCTAGTGTCGCTTTTGGGTCCTTTTCGTCGGGTAATTTATCCTTTGATTTACCCATTTCAATAAATATTTCCGCTAGGAACACATTATCGTGGGTCGTGAACACTTCAATACTTTCCAAATGAGAGAATTGGTGTGCTCTTGAGCTAATGAATTGAGTGGTATTGTTTTCGAGTGATCTTGCGATGGCGCCGTCACTTTTACTAGTCAATAATTCGAATAAACCTGACATACCTGAGACCAAGATCAATTTGTTGTATTCCATATAAACGGTGCGTTTTTTTTACGGGCGCAAATTACTGAAAAACACCCAATTTTCATTTTTTAAACTACCTTTGTTTATCATAAAAAATCAAGCATATGCCTGGGTTTGAATTATTTGGGGAAGAAGAAAAAAAACAAGTAAATGAGGTCTTGGAAACCGGAATTCTGATGCGTTATGGCTTTGACGGGCCAAGAAATGGAATGTGGAAATCCAAAGAGCTAGAAGCTGCAGTATGCAGCACTTTTGGCGCACAATATGCACAACTTACCTCTAGTGGAACCGCTGCCTTGACAACAGCGATGGCTGCCTTAGGCGTGGGTGTTGGAGACGAGGTAATTATGCCTGCTTTTACCTTTGTAGCAAGTTTCGAAGCAATATTAAGTATGGGTGCCATTCCGGTATTGGTTGATATTGATGAAAGCTTGACTTTGTCGCCAGCTGCTGTAAAAGCAGCGATTACGCCGAAAACAAAGTGTGTGATGCCAGTACATATGTGTGGCAGTATGGCAGATATGGATGCATTGGTGGCGATTTGTAAAGAACACAATTTGATTTTACTAGAAGATGCTTGTCAAAGTATCGGAGGAACATATAAAGGAAAACATTTGGGTACCATTGGTCATGCAGGTACTTTCTCTTTTGATTTTGTTAAAACAATCACTTGTGGGGAAGGGGGCGTAGTGATGACCAATGATGAGGATGTATATACCAAATCGGATGCATTTACCGATCATGGACACGATCACTTAGGGGTAGACAGAGGTGCAGATTTACATCCAGCATTGGGATATAATTTCCGTATTAGTGAATTACATGCAGCGGTGGGTTTGGCGCAAATAAAAAAATTAGCTACTTTTTTAGCAATTCAAAGAAAGAATAATCAAATTTTACGCTCTTATTTAGAACAGGTACCAGGCATTCAATTTAGGGTAGTGCCCGATCGGGAAGGGGATAGCGGAAGCTTCTTAACTTGGTTCTTGCCAAGCCAAGCCCATACTGAAAAAGCCATTGCTGCTTTTAAGGAAGCCGGCATATTTGCAGGTAATTTTTATTGGTTTGCAAATAATTGGCACTATATCAGGAAATGGGATCATTTAAAAAATGCGACTAGTTTATACCCATTGTCTGAAGCGCAACAAAATGCATTGATTGCATTACAACATGCTGATTTTTCAAAAAGTGATGCGATTATGAGTAAATGTATTTCTACTGCAATTAGTTTGTTGTGGACGGAAGAACAAGTACATGAAAAGGGTGCTAAATTTTTACAGGTGTTACAACAAACACTTTCCTAAAAGTTATCACCCATGTCATTAGGACAGTCATTGCAACAAAGGCAGCTACAGCGTTTATCGCCACAGCAAATTCAATTAATGAAATTGTTGCAAATTCCGTCTGCGCAAATCGAACAAAGAATTAAAGAAGAGATGGAGGAGAATCCTGCATTGGAAATGAATGCAGATTTATTAGATACGGATACATCAGCGGCAGCAGATGATTTAAATGATGAGTTTTTACAAGGGGCTAATGAGGAAGAAGAGGCGGTACCAGTAGATGAGTTTGAAATGAGCAATGAGGATTTAAATGAATATAATTATGACGAGGATGTAGCTGATTACAAAACCAAAGATGATTATTACCCAGAATTAGATAATGATGTGGTCATTCCCATTAAAGCGGAAGTGAGTTTGAACGAGCTATTGATCAATCAGTTGAATATGTTAGCATTAGATGAAACTTCTTTTAAAATAGCAGAACAAATTATAGGGAGTTTAGAAGATGATGGTTATTTGCGACGTGCATTAACATCTATTGCTGATGACTTGGCGTTTAAGCAAAGTATGTGGGTGGAGGAAAAAGACATTGAAAAAATCTTAATTCAAGTACAACAATTTGATCCAGCAGGCATTGCTGCAAGAGATTTGCAGGAGTGTTTATTAATACAATTAAAACGAAAGCAAGCGGATGCCCGAATGGCGAATAGTGTTGATGCAAATCCTGCAAGATTGGATCCTATTAAATTGGCGATTGTTGTCATCGAAAAGTATTTCGAAGAATTTACGCGTAAACACTATGATAAAATTCAAAAAAGTTTGTATTTAAATGAAATTGAAATTAAGGGGGTGCTGCAGCAAATTTTAAATTTAAATCCAAGGCCAGGTGCGGATACTAATGAATCGCATACCTCTGAAATGTATATTATACCCGATTTTACAGTAGTCATCAATAATGGTATTGTAGAATTGACCTTAAATAGTCGCAATGCGCCTCCCCTAATCATCAGTGATGATTATAAAATGATGTTAAAGGAGTATGAGCGCGGTAAAAAGCAAGATAAATCTCAAAAGGAAGCCGTATTTTTCATCAAACAAAAAATTGATGCTGCAAAATGGTTTATTGAAATGATTCAGCAAAGGCAGCAAACCTTATTGAAAACGATGAAAGCGATTTTAGCCCATCAGCAAAGTTTTTTCACCACAGGGGATACCACGCAGCTGCGTCCTATGATTTTAAAAGATATAGCGGCTGCCACTGGGCTGGACGTGTCAACCGTAAGTAGGGTAGCGAACAGCAAGTATGTACTTACTGAATTCGGCACTTATTTGTTAAAATATTTTTTTAGTGAATCACTCACCACTGATTCTGGAGAGGAAGTGAGTACGAAGGAAGTGAAAGCTATATTACTTGAATTTATTCAACAAGAAGACAAGCACAAACCATTTAGCGACGATGAGCTAACGCATCAGTTGCAGCAAAGGGGGTACAATATTGCGAGACGTACCGTTGCTAAATACAGAGAACAATTAAATATTCCTGTTGCCAGATTGCGAAAGGAACTTTAATCAAATTTAATTTATGCAAAACAATTCCCCCAGTACTTTAACTAAATTTTTTGGGTATGTCATTTCCTTTATTTTTCATCCCTTATTTGTCCCTACTTATTTTATTTTATATTTAATTAAAGTAGTGCCATTTGAATTTGTTGGAATTACCGATTGGCAATTGCAGTTGCGTGTTTTCAGTGTATTTTGGCTAACCGCTTTTTTTCCTGCATTTGCGGTTTTTTTACTTTGGAGATTAAAATTTAGCGAGTCTATTTTTTTAAGAACACAAAAGGATCGAATTATACCTTATGTCATTGTGATGTTTTTTTATTGGTGGATGTATTATTTAAGTCGCAATTTCTCAGACCAGCCGATTGTATTAAAATATTTTTATTTTGGTGTTTTCATCGCAAGCGCCTTGGGGCTCATTGTTAATAATTTTATAAAAGTAAGCTTGCATGGCATGGGCATTGGAGGCCTGCTTACAGCGGTAATATTCGTTGGGGTAAAATATCCAATCAATAATATCATATGGGATATAGTCATACTATTCATTGCTGGTATTGTGATTAGTGCAAGAATGATGGTGAGTGATCATTCAAATAAGGAGCTAACGATTGGTTTAGGTATTGGAATTATTACACAAACACTCGCTTATTTTTGGGTTGGGTAACATTAAATTAAATCTATGTGGCATAAACTAGCAGAATTCATTTTAAAGTTTAAAGTCTATTGCTTAACCTCTTTATTGGTCATCACCATTGTTATGGGCTATTTTGCTGCACAAGTAAAATTGAGTTATGAGTTTACAAAAGCCATACCTGATGACAACCCTAAGTTTGTTATCTATAAGGATTTCGTAAAAAAATTCGGGATTGATGGCGCTACAATTGTGGTGGGCTTTACGACCGAAAAAATGTACACCAAGGAAGTATTTAATCAGGTGCATGAGTTGCATCAACAAATAAAACAAATCCCTGCAGTTACCGAAGTATTAAGTGTACCATTTGCCTATGAAATACAAAAGGACAGTATGGAGACTAAATTTAATGTTCATCCTGTATTTTCGGCGCCTTATCAAAGCGACAGTTTACTATTAGCGGATGCGCAAAAATTTGAAACCTTGCCTTTTTATAAAAATTTAATATACAATAAAGATAGCAATTCGTATATCATGGCAGTGAGCTTTGTCCCTGATTCCATAAATACAGGTGCTCGAACTAAGATTATACACTTGTTGGAGGAGAAACTGAATATGTTTTCTAAAAACACTAATTTAAAAATCCACCTAAGTGGCTTGCCCTATATTAGAACCATTATTGCGGATCGCATTAAAAAAGAAATGTTATGGTTTTTAGTAGGTTCACTTTTGCTATCTGCAATTACATTATTACTTTTTTTCAGATCAATACCCGCCACCTTAATGAGCTTAGCAGTGGTGGCAATGGGCGTTATATGGAGCTTTGGCACCATGGTTTTGATGGGGCAAAAAATTACCTTATTGACCGCCTTAATACCGCCATTGGTGGTGGTTATTGGCATACCTAATTGCATCTATTTTTTAAACAAATATCATACTGCATATAAGGAGACCAATGATCGTTCCTCCGCCATTATTCAAATGGTCAGTAAAATGGGAATTGTTACTTTGTTTTGTAATATCACAGCAGCCATTGGATTTTTTGTATTCGCTTTAACCAAAAGTCCATTATTAAAAGAATTTGGTTGGGTATCGGGCATCAATATCATGGCTTTGTTTTTTATCAGTTTATTTTTTATACCACCGGTACTGAGCTATTTGAAACCACCTGCCGCGAAACATGTTAAATACTTGGGAAATAAATATTTAACACATGTGTTGGTTAAAATTGAACGCTGGACCTTTAACCATACGAAATGGGTTTTTGGGATCACTTTAATTTTAGTGGTGTTTTCAATTGTGGGTGTTTTAAAAATAAAAAAAGAAGCATTTATTGTTGATGATCTACCCAAGAAGGACAAATTATATACCGATTTAAAATGGTTTGAGCAAAATGCAGGTGGCGTAATGCCATTGGAAATTGTTGTTGATACTAAAAAGAAGAATGGGTTAATTCGAAGTACAAAGCCATTGGATCATATTGAAACTTTTCAGCAATTTTTACTGACACAGCCTGAAGTAGGTAAGCCTTTAGGTTTAACAGAAGGCATCAAATTTGCAAAACAAGCATTTTATGATGGTGATTCCAATTCTTATTCGGTACCGTCAGCTACGGAGATGGCTTTCATTGCACCTTATTTAAAGCCAGTAGATGACAATGCGAAGCCTCAAGCTAACGCAGCAAAATCACCCACTGCTTTATTAAGTAAATTTATTGATACAGATAAAAGAGCGACTAGAATCAGTGTGAATATGAAAGATATTGGTAGTGCACAATTGCCTATATTTTTAAAACGCATGGATAGTGCTACCCAAGCTATTTTTGACACAACTAACTACCATGTGCAAATTACTGGAAGTAGTGTTACCTTTTTAGAAGGAAGTAATTTTATCATTAAAGGGTTGGGAGAATCCATTTTTTGGGCTTTTTTATTGATTGCCCTTTGTATGCTATTTTTATTCAGGTCCTTTCCAATTCTCATGTGCTCGCTCGTTCCTAATATAGTGCCATTACTTATAACAGCAGGATGTATGGGTTGGATAGGCGTGTCATTGAAGCCATCGACCGTTTTAGTATTTAGTGTCGCATTGGGTATTGCTATTGATGTTACCATTCGCTTTTTGGTGAATTACAAACAAGAATTACCAAGATTAAATTATCAGGTCAATAGTACATTAATACAAACGATTAAAAATACTGGGATTAGCATTATATATACGTCCATGGTATTGGTTGCTGGCTTTGTGATATTTTGTTTTAGTGAATTTGGAGGCACAAAGGCATTAGGATGGCTTACTTCATTAACATTAGTGGTGAGTACGCTAACTAATTTAATCTTATTGCCTGCCTTGATAAAAACATTTATTAAGCAGAAATAAAAAGAGAATTGAATTACAAATACGGCTAATTGGTTAGCCGTATTTGTAATTCAATTCTCTTAATTTATTAGTGTTGAATTATTTCTTACTGAAATAAATTGGCTAATGTTTCTTGTAATGATTGTCCTCTTAATTCGGTCGCAATAATTTTTCCGGCAGGATCTACTAATACATTAAATGGAATCCCTTCGATTTGATAGGTATTCACAACGCTGCTTTCCCATTTTTTCAAATCACTTAAATGTAGCCAATTCAATTTGTCATTAGTAACTGCTTCTAACCAATCTGCTTTGTTATCATCCAATGATATGCCTAGAACGGTGAAATTTTTATTTTTAAACCTTTCATAAGCCAATACTACATTGGGGTTTTCAGCCCGGCAAGGACCACACCAGCTCGCCCAAAAGTCAACCAGTACATATTTCCCTTTCAAGCTACTTAGGGTAATAATTTTACCATTCGCATCCTGCATGGCAATCTCAGGTGCCATTTCGCCAGCATTCAATGGACTAGCCTTTGTATTGGCTTGCACTTGTGCGTTAATTAAATTTGCAAATTCAATTAGTGGGGTAGCTTTTGTTTTTTCAGCTGCCATTTTTGCTAAAGCCAATATTTTTGCAGCCTCCATCGATCTTAAGCCCAATCCCAAAGTGTAGTAAATGAATGCTGGGCTAGTTGCACTCGTAATACTGGTCTCTACAAAATCATTTAAGTTTTTTATTTTTTCTACTTTTTGTTTTTGCAACCAAAATATAGTGCTGTCTTTGCCGTTTTGCTTTTGAAGTGCATCTAAATTGTAAAGTGTTGCAAACAAAGACGAATCTTTTTGCCTGTATTGTTTTAAAAATTCAAACAAATTGGATGTGCTATTAGAACCCTTCACGCTATAGCTGGAATAATTAGCGGCATCTGCACTAATTTTAATATTTTCATTATCGTTGATGAAAATGATTTCAAATTCCTTGTCTGTAGCCAAGCGGTAAATCCCTTCTTGTTTCGCAATAAACTTAAATTCATAATTTCCTTCCTTATCAATCGTAATTGAATCTAAGGTTATAATTGCTTTGCCACCATAAGGAACCTCTTGCAAAAGCAATTTTTGATTTTCTGCATTTTTTATGTTTCCAGATACGGTAAAATTACCGCCACTTTCATTTGTTTTACAACCTGCCAATAAAAGGGTGCAACCGAGGATACCTGAGATAATTAATTTTGAAAGCATATCGTTATTTTTATAAATGATTTTATTATTTCAATTTTTGTTCTAAAAGCTGCATGGTAATTTTAGGGTCTGCTTTTCCTTGACTCAACTTTTTTACTTCGCCAGTAAATAGGCCAATCAGTCCCTTTTTGCCTTTTTTGTATTCAATGATTTTTTCAGGATGCATTAATAACACTTGGTCTACCCATACTTCAATCTCATCGCTTGAATTAGATTGTAATAAATTATTACTTTTGGCATATTCTCTAGGAGACTGCATTTGTTGCACTACTGCTTTAAATACTTTACCACTAGCCATTGAAAAACTTAACTCCTTACTTGCAACTAAATCTAAAAGTTCCACTAAATAGGGGATAATGGGTAGTAGCGCATTATAGTTGCTATTGGTTTCATTTAAGTATTCTCTGATAGGCCCCAATACCCAGTTCGCTGCTGATTTGTATTGATTAGTTTGCTTTGTCCATGCTGCATAAAAATTAGCTTCTTCTTTATTTTCACATAGCTGCTCTACATCATAATCCGATAAGGCATAATCGCATTTCCATGTATTTTTTAATGCCCCTGGCAATACAGGCATCGCAATTTCAATATCTTGAATATATTGTTGTGTTAATTGAAATGGTGCTAAATCCGGGTCTGGGAAATATCTGTAATCATTGGCGTCTTCCTTATCTCTTATTGAAAAAGTAGTATCATTATTTGCATCAAAGCTTCTTGTTTGCTGTAATATTGTACCGCCTGTTTCTGTAATGTTAATCAATCTGTCAATTTCAAACTCAATCGCTTTTTTTATATTTCGAATTGAATTTAAATTTTTGACTTCTACTCTGGTGCCTAATTTCTTATCCCCTTTCAACCTGATGGAAATATTTGCATCACATCGCAAACTACCTTCTTCCATATTGCCATCACAAACTCCAATCCATCTTACTAAGCGACGAACTTCAGTTACAAACAAAAAAGCTTCTTGCGCTGAGTGGATACAGGGTTCTGTAACCATCTCCACTAGGGGAGTGCCTGCTCTATTTAAATCAATATAAGTGTCTAGTGCTGAAGCATCATGAATACTTTTGCCAGCATCTTCTTCCAAATGAATTCGGTTAAGCTGTACTATTTTATCGCCAGCCTCTCCTTTAATAGTTATAGCACCTCCAACACAAATGGGTGTAGTATGTTGCGTGATTTGATAGCCCTTAGGTAAGTCGGGATAAAAATAATTTTTACGCGCGAAGTAATTGTTATTTTCAATCTTTGAGCCACAAGCAATTCCTAATTTAATGGCGTATTCAACTGCTTTTACGTTTGTTTTAGGGAGGGTTCCAGGATGGCCCATGGTGATTGGGCTAATATGGGTATTAGGTTCAGCGCCAAAGGAAGCAGCATCACCACAAAACAACTTACTCTGTGTTGCTAATTGTGCATGAATTTCTAAACCAATGACCGCTTCATATTTTTCTGCAATTCCCATGCAGCAAAAGTACAATTATTTGGGGCTTAATTTTAGTTTAAATACCCTAAAAAAACGCCCCGTCTTAATCTGAATGTTCAGAAATAGACGGGGCGAAGATGATGAGTTTACTAGGTTTTAATCTTACAAATCGGCTGTTTTAAGCTTCTTAGGAATTTTCACTTCAATCATAGTTTTTTTACCATTTCTAGTGATATTAAATTTGAATATGGTGCCTTCGGTGGCCCCTTTGATGATTGGCTTAATCCCATCCACATCTTTCACTTTTTTATCATTCACTTCGGTGATAATATCATCTTCTTTTAGTCCTGCTTTCGCAGCTGGTGAATTTTCACTCACTGATGAAATTTTCACGCCTTCGTTTTCTTCAATATCTTCCACACTGATGCCTAATTTTGGTTTTTCGATATTACCGAATAAATTATTTAACTCTGGCATTTGCGGAAGTTCAAATCCAAATCTTTGCATTCCATTATTACCCCTACCTCTTGGTGTGTTGGGGACGAAGTTAGGTTCAATAGTTATTCCTTGATTAGGCATGCTATAACTAAATGATTGTGCTTTATTTTTTTCTAGTTCGGCAGTCAATTTTGTTTTAGTACCATTTTTTAAAATACTAATTTGTACTTTATCAGCAGGCTTATATTTACCAATAGCTTCATACAAATCTTTTGGGCCTGTAATTTTTTCGTCGTTAACATTAGTAATAATATCATCCTTCTTAAGGCCTGCTTTTTCTGCCGGACTTCCTTCGCTAACTTCATTAATTTTAGCACCTAATTCATTGTCTTCAGATAGTACTCCCAAAAAAGCGGCGTTGCTTTGAGCAGGTGATACAAAAGTTAAACCATTCATATCCAATGGCTTACCCTCCACTATTTTCTTTTCTTTACTATTATCACGAGGTGTCATCATTCTTTTTAAAATCACGCCATTTTTGCCTTGGCCATTGATTCTAGGATCATTTTCGGACACTTCCTCTCCATTGATGATAATTTTATCTCCATCAATTAATACATTCACTCTTTCTTCAGTCAACTCGCCGTTTTCTTTTTTATCTTCTTTGTTGTTTTTTAAGCCTTTACCTTCTTTGGTAAGTACTTTTACTGTGACTTCCTTTAGCTCCTTTTCATCTTTGTTGGCGGAAGCATTATTTTTCTTTTTGGTCGTAATAACAACAACGCCTTTTTCTCCTTTTTTACCATATAAAGCAGTAGCAGAGGCTCCTTTTAAAACATCAATTTTTTCAATATCCTTGGGAGAAACTTCATTGATGTTTTTGATTTCTTTACCATCCACAATGTATAAAGGAGTTTCACCTTTTACCGCAATGCTAGTGTCTTTCGGAATATTTTTTACAACAACAACAGTTGGCTTTCTAAGATCTAATTTTAAGTTTTGTTTTTCACTTGTTTGCGCAAAACTAATTTGTGCAATTACACACGCGATTAAAAAACTGCTTACTTGCTTGATCATATTTTTATATTTAAATAAAGAGGTATTTGTCCAACAAATGTAGGGAATTTAATTAACTACGAAATAATTCGCAAATGTTAAATTTTAGTCAATTTGAAGATTTAGGAAAGTTGCCCCAAAAAATAAAGCCTTATCAATAATTGATAAGGCTTTGATTATTAACTAGATAGTTCAATTAGAGCATTGCTTTTATTATATCAATCACTTTGTGTAGTTGTGTGTTATCCTGTCCGCCTGCACTTGCAATGGTTTTTTGACCGCCGCCTCCGCCTTTAATTAATGGGGCAATTTTTTCTTTGATAATTTGTGGTGCCTGCCAGTTTTTTTGGTTGACCAGGGATTCGCTTATTGCTAACACTACATTTGCTTTTTCATCCACTTTACTGGTCAATACAACTACGGAGTTAGCGTGTAATGCCCCAAGTTGTTGTGCTAATTTTTTCAAATGATCTGCACTGCCCAATTGTAATTGTACCCCTAAAAATTGAATATCATTCACTGTAGTAAATTCATTGCTATATTTTTCAAACAATTCATTGACTAATAATGCTTCCTGACTTTCCAATTTTTTGGATAATTCCTTTTGACTCGTTTGTAAGGAAACAATGGTATCATTTAAAACATCCGTACTTGTATTTTCATTCCAATCAGGCGCTTTAAATTGGGTTTTTATTTTTGAAGCTATACTTTCACATGCCTCAGACAATTGTATAATTTGTTTGTGTAGTTTTTCTTTTACTTCCCTTAAAAATAATTCCGCAGCTTCCCCAACCACGCCTTCAATCCTTCTTACACCTGCTGCAACAGAGGCTTCCGCCTTTAAAATAAAGTGACCAATCTCGCCTGTGTGACCCACATGTGTTCCACCGCATAACTCAATTGAATAATTAGGGTCCATCACAACTACCCGAACTTTATCTCCGTATTTTTCTCCAAATAAAGCCATGGCGCCCAATTGGATGGCATCAGCTTTGTCCATTTCATTAATCACCACTGGAATATTTACTTTTATTTTTTCATTCACTAAAATAGTAACTGCATTTATTTCTTCTGGGGTCATTTTAGCAAAATGAGAAAAGTCAAAACGAAGTTGTTCTGCATTGACCAAACTTCCTTTTTGTGCAACATGCTTTCCTAATACATTTCTTAAGGCTGCATGTAGTAAATGTGTTGCCGAGTGATGAAGTGTCGTATTTTTTCGATGTGCAATAGCCACTTGTGCTTTTACTTTTTCTCCAATTACATTTGGAATCGTATCAGTAAAATGAATAAAAAGATTATTTTCTTTTTTTGTATCTGTTACCTGCAATGTGCTACCATCTTCAAAGGTCAAAGTTCCGCTATCACCCACCTGTCCACCGCTTTCTGCATAAAAAGGCGTCTCACTCAATACCCATTGGTACGCTTCCTTCCCTTTTGCTTTTACATGTCGGTATTTGACAATGGTACTATTTGTTTCCATTTGTGTATAACCAACAAACTTGGTTTCAACGTCTTCACTTATTTGTATCCAATCACCTGTGTCAATGGCGGTAGCTGCACGGCTTCTATTTTTTTGTTGCAACATTTCTTTTTCAAACCCTGCTTCATCAACTAGCAAATCATTTTCACTTGCAATTAACCTAGTTAAATCTACCGGAAAGCCAAAAGTGTCAAATAATTCAAACACTAATTTTCCTTCAATGGTTGCTCCTTTTGAATGCGTTTTTACAATATCATCAATGCGCTTTAATCCTTTTTCCAATGTCCTTAAAAATCCTTCCTCTTCTTCTTTCACAACTTTCGTTACAAAATCTAATTGTCCAGTTAATTCAGGAAAAACATTTTCAAATTGTTTTGCTAATAAAGGCATCAATTGGTGTAATAAGGGTTGCTTATAATCTAAGTAGGAATAATAATAACGTACTGCTCTTCTTAAAATTCTTCTGATCACATAACCTGCACCTGTGTTTGCTGGTAATTGTCCGTCGGCAATCGTAAATGCAATGGCTCTAATGTGGTCGGCTAATACACGAAATGCAATGGCTTGTTTACTTGCACTAAAATCATATTGTTTGCCTGTGATTTTTGCAACTGCATCAATGGTTCCTGTAAAAACATCGGAATCGTAATTGCTTTTTTTATTTTGAATAACCCTTACTAATCTTTCAAATCCCATACCAGTATCCACATGCTTATTGGGAAGGGCTTCCAGGCTGCCATCTTTTTTTCGATTGTACTGTATGAATACATTATTCCAAATTTCAATTACTTGTGGGTGATCTTTGTTGACTAAATCGCGACCAGGTATTTTTGCAATTTCTTCATCGGAACGCATATCCACATGTATTTCACTGCATGGGCCACAAGGTCCAGTGTCACCCATTTCCCAAAAATTATCTTTTTTATTACCGTAAATTATTTTATCCTCGGTTACCCATTTTTTCCAATGCATTAAAGCCTCGCTCGACGCTGGCAAATTTTCGGAAGCATCCCCTTCAAAAACACTAACATATAATTTTACTGGATCAATGCCATACACTTTGGTTAATAATTCCCAACTCCATTCAATTGCTTCGCCTTTAAAATAATCGCCAAAGCTCCAGTTGCCCAACATTTCAAACATGGTGTGATGGTAGGTATCCACACCCACTTCCTCCAAATCGTTGTGCTTACCACTTACGCGTAAACATTTCTGTGAATCCGCAATACGCGGATGACTAGGCACTTGGTTGCCTAAAAAATAATCTTTGAATTGGTTCATTCCCGCATTGGTAAACAATAAAGTAGGGTCGTTCTTAACCACAATAGGAGCCGAGGGTACGATTGCATGGCCTTTAGAAGCAAAAAAATCTAAAAACTGTTGTCTTATTTCTGAACTGGTCATCATGTCGGTGAATTTTAAGCAGTGTTCATCTTAAAAAGCTATATTTGTAATGCTTTTTTTAATGACCTCAAAGGTAAGGAATTGGGGCTTTTCTATGGCCATACTTGCCAAATAATCGGTGAATTCAAATGAAGAAAATTAAATATCACTTTAATACCCACACGCTCAGGTTTGATAAAGTGGAAGTACCCCTTAAAGTAAGGCTGCTTCAACTTTTCGGATTTATTGCTGCGTCCATTGTTACAGGGGTGGTTATTGTTGCGATACTATTTCAATATATTGATTCTCCCAAGGAAAAATTACTCCGCCAACAAAACGAAAGCTATAGAGCAAGTTATAGTGTTATTCAGGACAGGGTTAGGCAATTGGAGTTGCAAATGACTGAATTAGAAAGTAGGGACAATGAGGTTTACCGTTCCATATTTGAGTCGAGTCCAATTCCTGATAGTGCTCGTTTAAAGGACATGGAAGCATTGAAGGAAGTTAGAATGATACAAAATTTATCAAGCACGGCCCTGTTATCTAATATGATTGCACAATTAAATAATCTAAGTGTGCGATCTGCCTTCCAGGATAAGTCCTATGTGGAAGTAGGAACTATGGTAAAAAATAAAGAAAAATTATTAAGGGCAATTCCTGCAATACAACCTGTGAGCAATAAAAATTTAAATCGAATTGCTTCTGGTTATGGTTATAGAATTGATCCTTTATATAAGGACTATCGTTTACACGCAGGACTTGATTTTACAGCCCCCTCAGGAACGCCCATTTATGCAACTGCAGATGGGGTAGTGCAGGCGGCAGGATTTAATAGTGATGGTTATGGAAATAAGGTAGTCATCAATCATGGCTATGGCTATCAAACTTTATATGGGCATATGGTGCGCGTAAAAGCTAAAGTGGGACAATCAGTTAAAAGGGGCGAAGTGATTGGTTATATTGGTAGCACAGGAAAAAGTACAGGCCCGCATTGTCATTATGAAGTAATTAAAAGAGGCGTTAAAGTGGATCCGGTTTATTATTTTTATAATGATTTAACTCCTGCGCAATTTGACAGAATATTGAAAGCTGCGGCAGCAAACAAACAAAGTTTAGATTAATTTTTTTGAATATTATTTCAATGTATTTCACATTCAAATTACATTAGATGGATCCACAAGTCATGGCATTTTTAAATAGAATAACCAATAGCATCGGCTTTACTTTGTTATGGATGTTTTCCAATTCTACTTTGGGTATTATGCTGGGCTATGCGTTTATACAAGATCATTGGCGCATAAGTAATATCTTGTTTTATATTTACCTCATCGGAAGTTTTGCTGCCTTTATGTATGGCTTATATCGGCTATGGAAGACCCCTGTTAAATTTGATGAATATTAGTGAGGGGTGCTATGCTTTAATTGGCATTAACTACTATGGTCTGAAATAATTTTCCAACCAGTTTTGGTTTTTCTAAATACCAAAGTATATACCCCGTTTACATTGCCAACACTGCGTTGTAGAAACCATTTTCCAATGACAAAAAAGTAGCTCTTACCAAGGGATTTAATACTTACAATGTCAAAATGTAATTTGCCCATATGGCTGGTGTCGGGATAGTTCTTTTTATAGTTAGCTAAAGTATTTTTATAACCATAGGTAGGGCCCGATTTTCCCATAAATACTAAGCTGTCACTTTTCCAATAACCCACCATAAATGCGTCAAGGTCACCCTTATTCCAAGCAGCTGTTTGATTTTGTAAAATTGCTTGAATGGCTTTTATATTGTCTTGCTCATTTTCATAGGTGATAGAAACATCTATAAGGGGCTCTTGCTTTAAAGCTGTGGTATTTTGGGCAATTATATTTTGCGTAAATAAAATGCCGATTAAAATGATATAATTTTTCATGTAGGTGTTTTGAATTCAGTGAAAAGTTAAGATAAATAAATAAATCTCCCTAATTTGTGGGTATGACGTATAAGGGACACTTAAAAAAAGACATAAAATTAGCATCGCTATTAGCTGCTGATACGCATGCTTTAAAAAAAAGGAAAAATACCCCCATTCGATTAATTGCTAGTATTATTAGCCAACAGTTAAGTACCAAAGTAGCGAAAATTATTTATTTACGTTTTTTGGATTTGTATGCTGGCAAGGAACCTACTTGTGCGCAAGTGTTAGCCACCGATCCAAAAGTGTTAAGGAATATTGGTTTAAGTAATTCAAAAGTGAGTTATGTGCAAAATGTTGCTGCTTTTTTTATTGAAAATAAGGTAACCGATAAGCAGTTATATACCATGCCACCGGAGCAGGTGATTGAATTACTTACACAAATAAAAGGGGTAGGGAGGTGGACGGTTGAAGTGTTACTCATGTTTAGCTTGGGGCAGGAAGATGTTTTTGCTGTTGATGATTTAGGTATACAGCAAGCCATGATCAAATTATATAAAATTAAGTTTGATTCTAAAAAAGAATTGAAAATAAAAATGTTAAAAAAATCGCTTTCCTGGGCCCCTTATAGAACTTATGCTTGTTTGCATTTATGGCAATGGAAAGACAGTGTGGGTCCGGTTTAGTGATGCTATTATGCTGAATTTCGAGCCGCATTAATTACCCCAAACATAGTTCGGGTTACTAATTTTTCGTAGGCTTCTTTTAAGTTGGGGTCAATGTTGGACTCTTGTACTTTGCAAAGTGCAAATTGTTGTATAGTTAGTAAGGGTAGTACAATACGGTCTCTGAGTAAAATGGAATGTTTTGCCAAAGTATCTTTTTCCATTAAACTATTACACTTATTTAATTCTAAATATAATTGGGTAGTTAATATAAATTCGTCCTTAATGATTTGACGAAATGCAGTAAACTTTTCGTCGTTTTCAACATACTTAGTGACGGCAAAGTTCGACTTTACCATACTCATCATACTATTGTCAACCAAGGTTCTAAAAAAAGCACTGTTATTAAACAAGGAGGCGACCTCATTCCAAAGTCCTTTTTCTTTTAACACTTGAAGGGCAGTGCCCACTCCATAATAACCGGGTACATTTTGTTTTAGTTGACTCCAGCTTCCTACAAATGGTATGGCCCTTAAGTCCGAAAAACTAAGTTCATTTTTCAATCCTCTTTTTGTAGGCCTACTCGCAATATTACTTTTACCATAATAATTAAGTGGACTAAACTTTTGTAAATAAGGAAGAAAAAGTGGGTTTTCTTTTAATTGCTGGTAGCTAACATAACTTATGTGCCCAAGTTCTTCCAGTAGCTCCCTGTTTTTTTCAGATAGCTGAAGCTTAGCATTGGTAAATATTTCATTACTAATCCCAGCACTCAATAATTGCTCAATGTTAAATTGTGCTGACTGGATGGTTCCAAAATTTGAAGTAATCGTTTGACCCTGTAGCGTTAATTGAATTTCTTCATTTTCAATTTGGTCGCCCATGGATGCGTAAAATTGGTGTGTTTTACCACCACCTCTTGAAGGGGGTCCACCACGACCATCAAAAAATTTCACAACTATATTATTAGCTCTTGAAATTTTAGTGAGCGTTTCTTTGGCTTTGTAAATACTCCAATTGGCTTGTAAGTAACCACCATCTTTGGTGCCATCACTAAATCCCAACATGATGGGTTGTTGCGCCTGTCTATTTTGTAAATGTATTTTGTATAATGGGTTATTATATAAAATAGACATGATTTCCTCTGCGTTGGTTAAATCCTCAATCGTTTCAAATAAGGGTACAATATCTAAGTTAGATAAATGAGGATCCATTCCACAAAGCCTGCATAATGCATATAATTCCATTACATTAATAGCCGATTGACAATTGCTAATGATATAGCGGTGACATCCGGCAATGCCATTCATTTTTTGAACGGCAGTAATGGCGTAAATACTTCCAAGGGTATCCTTGGTGATCGTTTCCTTAAAATCAGCAGGGTTTAAATGCCCAACTATTTTAGCTAACACACTCATTTGGGCTTCGCTATCCAGGGTATTGTAATCACTTGGTAAAATTCCTTTCCCATCCTGATGTAATAGGGTTTGATGCACATCCAATAAAACTGCATGATGTATTCTGCTGTCCTGCCTAATATCTAATGATGCAAAATGGGTGCCAAATAATTTTACTTTATGCAACAAGCTTTCTAATCTTGACAGGTACAAGGAATAATTGCCTTCGATGATGATGTTTTTAATCTTGTTAAGACAATCGATAATTTCATTCGTTGTAATAGGTTTTGCTTCATCGGGTCTGAAAACATTTTCATATAATTTCGCTTCTAATTCATTGACTAAAATAGCTACGCCAGAAAAAGTTAATTTTCGTTTTAGTTTTCTTACATCTCTATAATAACATACAATAATACTACTTCGCAAAGCTTTGGCCACATTCAATGTGGTTTCCCCATTTACAAAAGGATTGCCATCTCGATCACCCCCAGGCCAAAAGCCTAATTCAATGAATGGATTTTCGCCTTCATATTGATTATCAAAAACATCACGAACAATAGAGCTATATATATTACCAACCGAATGATAAAAAATATTTTCCAGGTACCACATTAAAGTCAACGCTTCATCGGTAGGGCTAGGTTGTTTTTTATTAAAGAAGGGAGTAAGTCCTAATTGCTGGATATATTGATTAATGGTGTTAAAGTCATTTTTGCCAATGGCTTCCCCCATATCGTGAATGATGCCTAATACATTTGCCGGATAAAATTGTGTGGGGTGTGCTGTTAATACAAGACGTACTTTGAATTTTTCTAGCTTCTTTTTTAGGGCATCCGTATGGTCTAAAAATTCAGCATCTCTAATGAGCGCCTTTAAACTTCCAATACCATCTACTTCATTGACACTACTAAATGCAGCATCTTCAATGGCATCAAATAATACCACTTGCCTTTCCATGTATTGCACATACTTAAAAAGGTGATCTAATTTTTCTTTTTCAGATGCAACATAGGTATGTTGTTTGAAAAAATAGTCAACAATTTCGATAGGTGATTTGTCTTTACTAAATCCTTCTTCACAGGTTTGCAATAAAATGGGTAATAATGCACCTACGTTAGCTACACCTGAGTATGGGAGTGCTGCAAATAAACTATTATAAATAATGTATTTGTCAGAAACATTTTTTCTGAATTGAATTGCGTAATTATGAGCGCTTGTTGGCATACTATTGTACTATAAAGGTAGTACAAATAAAGTTAAATTCTCTGAAACCCATGTCTGTATTGATTCCTAATGAATGTTCGTTTTAATCAGTTACAATGCTTTGTAAGTTGGTACTTTGATATCATGATAAAAAGCAAAGGTCCAATTTTCTTTTTGTCCCTTTTCCCACCATTGTTGTCGCCATTCCATGGCTAATTTACCATCCAGGTCATATTTTGCCACAAACTTTGATTTCATTTGTTGCAGTTGCGGTGCTACATCAGCACCAAAAAATAGGATCTCTTCCTTTTCTTTAATCCAACATGCTTGATGATATAAGCTATGTCCACCTGTAATTTTGTAATGAATCAAATCTTCAATCACCCCTTCTTCTTGTGTAAGCCAATGCACCTTGCTAAATTCTTCTAATATTTGTATCTGATCCGATATATAAGAAGCAGTTTTGGATTGCATTGCCAAATCATATTCACTTTTTTGTATATAATAGGTTGCATAGGGGAAGCTAATAAAACGTTCCTGATGTTGGGGGTGTAAGAAGCTTATTCCGCCTGAATGATCTTTGTGTAAATGACTCAGAAAAACTTTGGTCACACTGGAAGGGTCAATCCCAATGGCCATTAAATTAGCATGTATTTGAAGAATTCCTTGGTTGTTAAAATAGCCGAGACCCGTGTCTAATAAAATGATGTCGTTTTCAGTTACGACAACAAAGGGCTGTACTTGCACCAAAATACTTCCTGTAGGTCTATTTTGAATATCCCCTTCAAAGGGAATAAACACTTTTGTACTATCAATTGAAAAACTGCCTTCAGATAAAGGATAAATACGCATGGGATAAAAATAAGGATTAACGCAGTACCATTTGCCTGTCGGCGTCTAATCTTAATAATATAAAAACAAGTACAGTAAAGGTGAGCAAGGAGGATCCGCCATAACTGATTAAAGGCAAAGGAATACCTACCACTGGAAATAATCCAATACACATGCTTATATTAACAGCAATATGGAAAAAGAAGATGCCCACCACACTATAAGCGTATACTCTTGAAAAAGTACTTCTTTGCCTTTCTGCGATACGTATCAACCTAAACAGAAAAAACAAATACAAACCTAGGAATGTAAAAGTTCCCACAAATCCAAAAGCTTCTCCTAAGGAAGTAAATATAAAATCAGTATGTTGTGCGGGTACATATTTCCCTCTGGTTTGCGTCCCCTTTAAAAAACCTCTTCCCCAAAATCCCCCGGAACCAATGGCAATTTTACTTTGTTTCACATTATAGTCATCTGGTTTTCGCGCTGCTTTTTTATTTATCGTGGTTTTGTTAAAAGATTTTACATTTTGGCTACAATCATATTCCTTACCCATCATGCTGTATATACGCGTGCTTTGGTAACATTCAAAAATATTATTGAACATGTAAGGAACAATGTATTTAATCGTTCCGAAACAAATCGCCCAAATAGAAATAATAACTAATATTGAATTTTTATTTCTTTTAAATTTTTTGATCAGATTGATAATAAACAAGCCGGCTATAACAGTAATTATAATAGATAATACGGCGGTGTCTAACACTAAAGTGGCAATGACTAAAATGGCAAATGATAGCAATACCACTAAAATAATAGTAGGAAGCCCTTCTCTATACATGGCAAATATAAAAGCACTATATACTAATGCCAAGCCTAGCTCATGCTGCATCACAGATAAAATTGCAGGAATAGTAATCATGGCACCTGCAATCAGGTGCGATTTTAATTTAGAAAAGTCGGTTTCGGGTTTTGAAATAAACTTAGCTAATATTAATGCAGTAAATATTTTACATAATTCTGCAGGTTGTAAATTAAATCCGCCTGCAATGGGTATCCAGCTCTTAGATCCATTGATATCCTTTCCTAAAACAAAAGTAGCCAGCATTAATAATAGTCCTAAAATATATAAAACATTAGAGAGTGCAGTAAATACCTTGCTATCTATGAGCAAGATAAAAATGGCAATGAAAGCGCAAAATATTGCAAAATAAATCTGCTTACTATAATTTGTCTTTGCGATTAAAAAAGAGTTACTCCAATTTAAATTAGGGTTATACTCTACCATGAAAATGCATAAAATTCCAACAGCCACCATCATGACATATAATAATATCAACGCGAAGTCGGTTCTTTTAGAAAAATTATTATTGTTATAGTTTACCATCTTTTTTCGCTGTTACTTTTTTCTTTTTTTGTAATGGGTCTATTGCAGTTTCCTTGTTCACCTTTTTTGTAGGTAAGGGTTCAGATGGGGGTGTTGCTGGGAGGGTATCTATTTTTTTCAGGGTATCCATTACTGCTTTTGCAGGGGAAATTTCAGATAACATTTCCATATCCCATACATCCGCTAGTTCATCGTTGTTATATTCAATCGGGGTTAGCATTTCTGTTTTGTTGTTGCGTACATACCAGCTTTTAATAGCAGCCGGCATTAAGTCCACATTAGATAAATTTTCAGCTTTCAATTTACTTTCAGTGGTCAAGGTATCATTTAAATACTTTTCCATCATGAGCCCCGCAATAGGACCAGCCCAAGTGGAACCATAACCCGCATTTTCTACCACCACTGCTACAGCAATTGTTGGATTTTCTTTTGGGGCAAAACATACAAATAAAGAGTGATTTTTTCCGTGTGGGTTTTGGGCAGTTCCAGTTTTAGCGCAAAAATCATGTCCAGGTACCTTGATGAATGCACCAGTACCTATTACGGTTACATCATGCATGCCTTCTTTGATAACATCAAAGTATTGTTTTGCAATTTTAGTTACTTCAATTTTAGTTCTGTATTTTTCAAGCATCACCTTATCTTCTTCATTTTCGTTTTCGATACTATCTACAAAATGGGGTGTGTAGTAAAATCCGGAATTAGCAAGGTAGGCCATTGCATTGGCTAATTGAAGCGGGGTAGCTGTCATTCGGTCCTGGCCAATACCCAAGGTGAGCATATAACAACTGTTCCAATATTTAGCACCACCAAAATCTCGATTGTATTGTGCAGTATCCGGGATATTGGCTCTGTTTTCACTTGGCAAATCCACCCCTAACTTTTTTCCAAAGCCAAATGCATTCATATATTCTTTCCATTTTAAATATCCTTTTTTTGGGTTGTGGTATTTCGGGTTATCAATTGCCATTCTAAAAACTTGTAAAAAGTAAGAATTACAAGAGTAGGCTAATGCCAATTGTAAATTAGCTGCGTGACCAGGATTGTGGTGTTCACATTTACGCGGATCACCGCAAGCGCCATAAGACCCGCGGCAATTATATCCATAAGCGGGTGTGATTAAACCCTCGTCTAATGCAATCAAAGCACCCAATGGTTTAAAGGTGGAGCCTGGCGGATATTGCCCTTTAATCGCACGGTTATATATGGCGCGCGCGGTATCTAGTAATAATCTTCCAATTGTTTTTCTTCTTTGATTCCCTGTTAATAAATTTGGATTATAGCCCGGGCTGGAGGCCATGGCAATTATGCCGCCTGTTTTTGGATTGATGGCAACAGCACTTCCAATTTTATGTTGTAATAATTTTTCAGCTAATTGTTGCACTTCCACATCCATGCTCGTGAATATATTGCGACCTGCAATAGCTAGGGTATCATAAATACCTTTTTCATAGGCGCCTTGAATTTTTCCTTTATTATCTCTTAAGAATCTGGTTACCCCTCTTTGTCCCATTAAAATAGGTTCATAAAATCGCTCTAGCCCGGTCATCCCTGCGTAATCACCCATTTCATATCCTTCAGCGGCATGTTTTTGTAAAAAGTTCACATCCACTTCGGCAACATAACCTAACACATGCGCTGCCGTATTGTAGGGGTAGGATCGAATACTACGTTCAGATAAAGTAAAACCAGGAAAGCGATATAGGTTTTCATTTAATTGTGCATAGGTTTCTGCAGATAAAAAAGGTTCAAAGGCGCTTGCTTTTACACGCGTATTTTTTATAATGGCCTCAATAATTCTTTTTGAATAGGTTGCTTTGTCAATTTTTAAAATTTGGCATAGCATGTTGGTGTCAACGCCCTTTGCTTCATTAGGAATGACCACTAAGTCATAACTAATTGTGTTTTCTAGCATGGTCTTTTTTCGACGATCATAAATGATACCACGATCCGGGTAAATGATTTTTATATATATCGCATTATTATCTGCAGCTAATTTATATTTTGACGAAAAAATTTGCAAGCTGATAAGTTGCACAATAAGAATAGTAAATATAATCCCAATAATAATTTGAATAATACCACCCCTGTTTTGATTATATACGGACATGTACTATCTTTTTAGTTTTCGTCGATTCATTAAAAGCTCAACTAAAAAAATCAAAACCACGCTCATGATGCTTGTGGTAATTACTTTTCCTAAAAAGTATCCGAAACTGCCAAATTGCAACCATTCTAGCAGTACTAAATAAAAATGATGAATAAAAGGTAATACAAATACATAAAATAAATAAGGTCCCCAGCCCATAGTGCCGATACTCGGTTCTTTATTCACTTCCTCGGAGGCTTCCTGTGCTAATAATAAATTTAAGATACTTGGACGTACATATGCCATTAGTCCGCAAGCTGCAGCATGTAAACCAGGTGTGCTTGAAAATAAGTCCAAAATAAACCCAATCAAAAAACCTAAAAAGGTAATGGATAATCTACTTGTACCGAAGGGTAGCCACAAAATAAATATAAAATATAAATAGGGTGTAATGAATTGATGAATCAGGGGCACTTCTTTTAGGACGACTACTTGAACGAGTAGAAATAATATAAAACGGATACTATTTTTAATAAAACTATTCATTGGGTGTTTTATTTTTTTTCTACCTCTAATTGCTCATTCATTCTTTTATTTTCAACTAAGTAGATAAATTCTAAATTATAAAAGTTTGTAGCAGATTTTAATTCCAAGGTCAAGAAGTTACTTGCTGGATCAACCACTACTTTTGTAACACGACCAAGCATCAATTGTGCAGGGAAACTTGCCGAATAAGGACTTGTTAAAACAGAATCACCTATTTTAGGCGCAGCACTTTTTGAAATATTTTTTAAAGTTAAAATATCAGGGTCACTTCCATCCCATTCAACAGTACCCGCTACCTTATCGCGTTTTAACATGGCACTCAATTTGCTATTGCGATGAAGCAAGCTCATTATTTTACTGTAATTGTCATTCACTTCAACCACGATACCCACAATACTTCCGTCAGGACTAATGGCAGCCATATCTTTTTTAACGCCCTGTAATGCGCCACGCTCAATAGTAATGTAATTTTTTTGTAGCGTAAATGTATTGCCTACCACTTTAGCTGGGTAGTAATAAAACTTTCTAGTTTTTTCAAGACTGTCCTTGCGTAAGATTAATGTGCCCGATTTTTTTGTAGTATCAAATGGAACAAAATTTTGTGCGAGTTGATTACGAAGCGCAACATTTTCAGCAGCCAGCAAAGCGTTCGTTTTTTTTAAGCTAAAAAAGTAAGACCAATTGTTATATCTGGTATTGATATCGCCAATTACCTGATTGGTCATTCCGCCAAAAAATGTTTGGTGTGATTTGCTATAGGAAGATAACATCACTAATGACAAAATTTGTAGTGTCAAAAAAGTAAAAAAAGTAAAATTCTGTCTTATGAACCCAATGATTTTCTTCAATGGTGATCGCCTTTATAAAAGTTGATTAAATAAATCTTTTATCTCATGATGAATGGGAATCGTTGGTAGTTCTTCAATGCAATACCTGTTCCACGCACCACACTTTTAAGTGGATCTTCCGCAATGTGTACAGGTAATTTAATTTTTGAACTCAAACGCTTATCCAAACCACGCAATAATCCACCACCGCCAGTTAAATACAAACCGCGACGATAAATATCTGCAGCTAATTCAGGAGGTGTTGTTTCCAATGCCTTTAAAATTGCTTCTTCTATTTTGAAAATACTTTTATCTAGTGCTTCGGCAACTTCCTGGTAGCTTACCATAATTTGTTTTGGGATACCTGTTACTAAATCACGTCCATTTACTGGCATGTCATCTGGGGGACTATCTAAATCCTTTAATGCAGCACCTACATGAATTTTAATTTGTTCTGCAGTACGCTCACCAATTAATAAACTATGATATCTTCTTAATGATTCCATAATATCTGCAGTAAATTCATCACCTGCAATACGAATACTTTGATCACAAACAATTCCTGCTAATGCAATCACTGTAATTCCTGTTGTACCACCTCCAATATCAATAATCATATTTCCAACAGGCTCTTCAACATCAATACCAATACCTAAAGCGGCAGCCATCGGTTCGTGAATCATATATACTTCCTTTGCACCTGCTTGTTCCGCACTATCACGTACCGCTCTTTTTTCAACCTCGGTAATGGAAGATGGAATACATATAACCATTCTCCAACTTGGAGGGAATAAAGGTTTCTTTGGGTAAATCATTTTCATCAACTCGCGAATCATTAATTCAGCAGCGTTGAAGTCGGCAATTACGCCATCTTTTAATGGACGAACTGTTTTTATACTTTCATGCGTTTTTTCATGCATGAGTAATGCTTTTTTACCTACGCCTAAAACCTCCTTCATATTATTTCTGTTCAAAGCAATAATAGAAGGTTCATTCACGACAACTTCATCATTGTGAATGATAAGGGTATTAGCAGTACCTAAGTCCATTGCTATTTCCTGTGTAAAAAAGTTAAATATGCCCATTGTAAGTCGTTATTTGAATAATACTAGTTGAATATAGCAAAATTCAACTAAAATTATCGAAATACAAAGCTTTTTACAAATGAATCATAAAAGAATTTCCTAGTAAAAATTTATGGAAATTCAAACCCAATATCTTTTCTGAAATACATGCCTTCAAAATGGATTTTTGACAATCCATCTTTTGCTTTTGAAACAGCCTCTTGTAAGTTAGTTCCTTTTGCAGTAACAGTTAGAACGCGCCCACCACTTGTTACTACTGCATCCTCATGAAAGCTAGTGCCAGCTTGAAATACATGGATATCGGGTAATGCCTTTGCTTGTTCAATACCCGTAATGATAAAATTATTTTTATAAGCGCCAGGATAACCGCCGCTCACTGCCATAACGGTTGCAAAACTCGCATTATGGTATTCAATATTGACATCTTCTAAAGTACCATTGTCCGCTGCTGCTAATAAGCTCACTAAATCGGTTTGTAAACGGGGTAGAATTACTTCCGTTTCTGGGTCCCCTAATCGGCAATTATATTCTATAACATAGGGATCACCTCCTTGATTCATCAGGCCAAAGAATACGAACCCCTTATAGGTCATGCCTTCTTGGTGAATCCCATGAATGGTGGGTTTTACAATCCGCTCCTCCACTTTTTGCATAAACGCATCATCCATAAATGGGACTGGGCTTACACAACCCATGCCACCCGTATTAAGCCCTGTATCGCCTTCACCTATTCGTTTGTAGTCCTTTGCATGCCCTATAATTTTGTAATTTTTCCCATCTGTTAATGCAAAAACACTGACTTCAATTCCAGTTAAAAATTCTTCAATGACTACTTTAGCGCTGGCATCCCCAAATTGTTTATTAAGGATCATTTCTTCAAAGCTATCCATGGCTTCTTGGTGCGTAAACGCAATAATGACGCCCTTTCCAGCTGCCAACCCATCGGCTTTTAGTACCACTGGTAATGTATGTTTGGCGATGTATTCCTTGCCTTGCTCATAGTTTTCAAGCGTAAATTCAGCATAGCCTGCTGTTGGAATTTGGTGCCTTTGCATAAAGTGTTTGCTAAAAGCCTTACTTCCCTCCAATTGGGCAGCTTCTGCACTTGGCCCAATCACATTAATATGTTGGGTAGCAGCATCTTGAGCAAAAAAATCATAAATACCTTTCACCAAGGGGTCTTCTGGACCCACAATGATCATTTCTATATTATTGGTGAGTGCTGCTGTTTTTAAAGCATCAAAATCACCCACTTTAATAGGCAAATTGGTACCAAACAAAGCAGTGCCAGGGTTTCCGGGGGCGATGAAAAGTTGGTCACATTGGTGACTATTTGCTACTTTCCATGCCAAAGCATGTTCTCTACCACCTGCGCCAATTAATAAAATATTCATAATTCGTTTGATTGCACCACGAAAGTAAAATTTATTGAAGGGATTTTATTAATTTGAGGCAATTAAATAACAAATTGATTATGTCAACAGCTTCGCTAAAACATCCAAAAGGCTTGTATGTCTTATTTGCTACTGAAATGTGGGAACGATTTAACTATTACGGAATGCGAGCTATTTTGGTATTGTTTTTAACCAAGGCATTGCTCTTTGACAAAGTATTTGCTTCCCAAGTATATGGTAGTTATACGGGCTTGGTTTATTTGACGCCTTTGTTAGGGGGTTATATCGCCGATAGATATTGGGGAAATAACCGTTCCATTATCGCGGGGGGACTTGTTATGGCGATTGGGGAATTTATACTTTTTGGTTGCGGCACTTTTTATCAAAATGCGGATTTATCTGCGATTTTATTTTATTCAGGCTTGGGTTGTATGATTGCAGGGAATGGTTTTTTTAAACCTAATATTTCAAGTTTGGTAGGTCAGTTGTATCCAAAAGGAGATAAAAGAATAGATTCCGCCTATACGATATTTTATATGGGGATTAACACTGGTGGTGCATTGGGGCCCTTTGTTTGTGGTTTTTTTGGAGATACAGGCAATCCAGCTGATTTCAAGTGGGCTTTTTTCGCAGGCGGAGTAGCTATGTTAATTAGCGTTGTTACACAATTATTATTTCAGAAAAAATATTTAAAAGATCCAGATGGCAATGCCCTAGGAGAAGCGCCAGCTGGTGCACCAAAATGGTTTCAAAAAATTCCAGTGATGGTGGGCTTTTTATTTTTGTTATCATTAGTAACTATCACATTAGTATACATTGATGTTAAAGTAGTGAGTTACTTATTTTATTTATTATTGGGTTGTATTACTTTAATTGCATTTATTGTCTTTTCAGATAAAACTTTAAGCGGTATTGAAAAACAAAAAGTATTGGTAATTTTTGTGGTTTCCTTTTTCGTTATTTTCTTTTGGAGTGCTTTTGAACAAGCAGGTGCAAGTTTAACTTTTTTTGCAGAAGAGCAAACCAATCGTGATTTAGGTTTCTTTACTGTTCCTTCTAGTTTCTTTCAATCATTGAACTCAATTTTCGTTGTAAGTTTTGCACCCGTATTTGCTTGGTTATGGGTGAAATTGGGCAAGTATGAACCTTCTTCTCCTTATAAAATGGCAGCTGGTTTAATGTTATTGGCATTGGGTTATTTTTGGATTGCCACAGGTGTGAGTGGGGTGGGAACAGGCATTAAAGTAAGCATGATATGGTTGATAGGCATGTATATGCTACATACTTTTGGAGAGCTTTGCTTATCGCCTATTGGCTTGTCCTTGGTAAATAAATTAGCACCATTAAAGTTTGGATCTTTATTAATGGCAGTATGGTTTACAGCCAATGCCTTCGCTAATAAATTGGCAGGGGTATTTAGTGCATTATATCCAGAAAATGGAAAAACAACTTCTTTTATCGGGTATCAAATCACCAACTTGCACGAATTTTTTATGTTTTTTGTTGGGATGGCCGGCGTTGCCTCCATCATCTTATTCTTCCTGTCAAAAAAATTAAAAAACTTAATGGAACAATAGCTTCTTCCTATAGCTACTTTTAAAAGCCGTTTCGATTCGTCGGGACGGCTTTTTTGTGTAACCCATTTTGATGAGCATCAATCTATCGCTCTCCGCTGTTTCATTGGCAACATAAATCATATTTCTTCTCAGCACGCCATGACGCTAAAAAATCATAAAATCAAACTAAAACTTAGAACTCGCACTACGTGCTCAAACAGCTAAGTTTTGCACGTTCGATTTTACAATTTTTATAACGCTATGGCTCAATGTTCAGATAATATGATTCTTATTGCCAAATAAATTAATTGAATTGCAGCTTATAAATAGGGCTTGCAAAAACTATTGTTGAGAATGGCATTAGCAGATTATAGCACCCCTTTTACAATTTCATCTACCACTGCTGGATCTAAAAGTGTGGAAGTGTCTCCTAAACTTTTCAATTCACCTTCGGCAACCTTGCGAAGAATGCGACGCATAATTTTTCCGGAACGTGTTTTAGGAAGTCCTGATACAAATTGAATTTTATCTGGCTTTGCAATGGGTCCAATAATTCTTGTCACTGTTTGCAAAATATCCTTACGAATCATATCGGCAGTGCCATGGGTGTTCTGCCCATGTGATCCAGTATAAATGACGTATGCGTAAATTCCTTGTCCTTTAATATCATGTGGGTAACCCACTACCGCACTTTCTACAACACCTGCCTGCATATTAATGGCATTCTCCACTTCGGCAGTTCCTATTCGGTGCCCACTTACATTTAATACATCATCCACGCGACCTGTGATTCTAATTTGACCTTGTTCGTTTTTTAATGCACCATCTCCTGTGAAATATAAATTTTCATAGGTGGCAAAATAATTGGTTCTGCATATTTCATGATCGCCATAAGTGGTTCGCAATGTGGAAGGCCATGGTTGTGTAATACATAAATTACCACGGTATAAACCATCTTCCATCGTAGTAACTTCCGCTCCTTTATCATCCACTAAAATTGTTTTTACACCTGGTAGTGGATAGGTTGCCCAGCCTGGTTTCCCAGGGGTGATGCCTGCCATATTGGAAATCATGATACCACCTGTTTCTGTTTGCCACCAGGTGTCAACAATAGGACATTTTTTCTTTCCAATATGCTCATCATACCAATGCCATGCTTCCTCGTTGATCGGTTCGCCAACAGTACCTAACACTTTCAAACTACTTAAATCATGTCCTTGCACCGGCCCTAATCCAAATCCCATTAAGGAACGAATTGCAGTAGGCGCGGTATATAAAATGTTTACTTTGAACTTATCGATGATGTCCCAAAACCTTCCAGCATCTGGGAATGTAGGAATCCCCTCAAACATTAAGGAAGTACCCCCTGCACTTAAAGGCGCATATACAATATAGCTATGTCCCGTAATCCATCCGATATCTGCGGTACAAAAAAAGATATCATTGGGTTGGTATTGAAAAACATTTACAAAAGTATAATTGGTGTAAACCATATATCCAGCAACACTATGCACCACCCCTTTTGGTTTTCCAGTGGAACCAGAAGTATATAAAATAAATAAAGGGTCTTCTGCATCCATCTCAGCAGCGTCAACATGTGTGATGTCTTGAGATTCTACTTTTTTAATTTCATCCTCCCACCAAACATCACGGCCTTTTAACATGGATACTGCTGTTCGGGTACGTGTGCAAACAATAACGCGTTTCATTGTTTTATTTCCGATCAAAGCATCATCAATGACGGACTTTAATGGAATATCTTTCGCTCCGCGATAAGCGCCATCGCAGGTAATAATAAATTCAGCTTGTGCATCCTCTAATCTGTCCGCAATACTTTGTGCCGAGAAACCGCCAAAAATAACACTATGAATGGCACCAATACGCGCACAAGCCAATACGGCAATGGCTAGTTCAGGAATCATACCCATATAAATACAAACACGGTCTCCTTTTTTTACGCCATTATTATAAAGTACTTGTGCAAATTGACAAACTTTTAAATGTAGCTGTTTGTAGGTAATAATGCGATGGTGTTCCTCGGGGTCATTCGGTTCCCAAATTAATGCGGGCGTATCGCCTTTTTTTTCAAGATGTCGATCAATACAATTTTCGGTAATATTTAATTTTCCGCCTTTGAACCATTCAATTTTAGGTTCCTTAAAATTCCATTCAGAAACAGTATCCCATTTTTTTCGCCATGTAAAATGTTCGGCAATTTCACCCCAAAATTTTTCTGGTTCGGCAATACTTTTCTTATAGGCTTCGTGGTAGTTGTCTAAATTTTTAATTTGGTAAGGGTAGCTCATAGCGAATCGTTGTATAAATAATGATACCCAAATTTACATTTTTCAGTTTAAATTATTAACTTGAATATTCACTTGCAACTAATTAAATTATGATTCAAGAAAAAAAACAAAGTAGCATTGCTTTTGTTATTGGCGCGTCTTCGGTGGGTACCTTAATTGAATGGTATGATTTTTACATATTTGGGATGTTGGCAACTATTATTTCAAAACAATTTTTTCCTGCAGATGCAGGAACCGCAGCGCTATTAAGTACTTTGGCCATATTTGCTGCAGGCTTTATCGTTCGGCCTTTTGGGGCGTTGGTTTTTGGAAGATTAGGCGATTTGATTGGCCGCAAACACACTTTTTTATTGACATTAGTCATTATGGGTGGATCCACTTTTGCGATTGGACTTGTTCCAGGTTATGCAACTATTGGATGGGCTGCACCTATTTTAGTATTAATTCTACGTTTGTTACAAGGATTGGCTTTGGGAGGCGAATATGGTGGCGCAGCTACCTATGTAGCTGAACACGCGCCTAAAGGACAAAGAGGTTTTTGGACCAGTTGGATTCAAACCACCGCCACCTTAGGTTTGTTTTTAGCCTTAGGGGTAATCATATTGATTAGATCAAGTCAAGGAGTTGAAAAATTTAGTGCAGAGTGGGGTGGATGGAGATATCCTTTTTGGATTTCCTTATTGTTGGTGGGCGTATCTATTTTAATTAGAATGCGCATGAGCGAGTCGCCCATGTTTTCAAAATTAAAAACCGAAGGGAAAACTTCGGTGAATCCATTAAAGGAAAGTTTTGGGCAAAAGGGAAATTTTAAAATGGTTTTGTTGGCCTTGTTTGGCGCTGTGATGGGACAAGGCGTAGTTTGGTATACAGGGCAGTTTTATGCGCAAAGTTTTATTGAAACAGTTTGTAAGGTTGAATTTATACAATCACGAAATTTAATGTTGTGGGCCATATTAATGGCGACACCATGCTTTGTTTTATTTGGATGGTTGAGTGATAAAGTGGGAAGAAAATGGATTATGCTCATTGGAATGTTGGCAGCTGTGCTAACTTACCGACCTATTTATAAACAATTTTTAAGTTTGACGAGTGCGAAAAATAGAATTGAAAAAATTGATTTGGCCAAAATAACGGCTAGTGAACCAAAAGTGGTGACAGATGCAAAGGAGACCACTAAAATATATGTTACACAAATATTTGATACTGCCTATACGGATGGTGCACATTTCAAATATATCAAAACGGACACCTTACTTTTAACCGCAGCATATGATGCCAACTTGAAAATGGATGCATTGAATCCTAGTTTAGTTGTTTCAAAATCGGTGAAACCAAATGTGGTGATTGAAAAAACAATGGATGATGCTACTTATTGGAATTTAATTTGGTTGGTATTTATACAAATTGTTTATGTAACCATGGTGTATGGTCCAATTGCTGCTTTCTTGGTGGAAATGTTCCCTACCAAAATCAGGTATACTTCCATGTCATTGCCTTATCATATTGGTAATGGGGTATTTGGCGGATTAGTACCTTTTTTAGGAACATTGATTGTTGAGTTTACCAAATCACCGGAATCGCCTATGGGAGATGCCTTGGCTGGATTATGGTATCCAATAGGGGTGGCCAGTGTTTGTTTAATTATTGGCGTGTTTTATTTAAGTAACAAAATTGATAAAAATGTAATGGACTAGCTTAATCAAATAAGTAATTCATTTACTAAAAAAATAGAATCTTTATGAATGCAGTTAAAAAATCATTAGGTTATGTGTGGATGCTAATGGCACCTGCCTTAATTTGTTTTTTAGTTTACCAAGCAGTGGAAAAAATTTCAGCAGCGTCTGAAATACAAAGATCGAATGTTGCTTTACAATGGGTAATTATATTACTTGTCTTTACACCTATTTGTGTTGGTTTTTTCATTTTTGGAAAATATGCAATTTCGAATGAGTATGCACATTTGCCTGAATCATCTACCGAGATAGAATAAGTATTTTATAGTCATTTAAGGATAGTTACTTATTTTTGATCATGTCTTTAACAGTAAGTCAAATAAGTAAAACTTTTGGCGCTTCAATCGCAGTCGACAATATCTCCTTCACGATTCAGACAGGGGAAGTAGTTGGTTTTTTAGGACCCAATGGTGCCGGAAAATCAACAACAATGAAAATGATTGTCGGCTTTTTACAAGCAGATAAAGGAACCATTGCCTTGAATGGAATTAGTTACGAGCAGGATGCGGTGAAGTATAAAAAAATGATTGGCTACCTGCCTGAATCAAATGCTTTATATGAGGATATGTATGTGAAGGAATATTTAAGTTTTATTGCAGCAGGGCATGAAATTAAAAATCCAACAAATCGCATTCAGGAAGTGATCGAACAAACGGGATTAGGTTTGATGCAAACAAAAAAAATTAATCAGCTTTCAAAAGGGTATAAGCAAAGAGTTGGGATGGCTGCCGCAATTATTCATTCCCCGATACTTTTAATATTGGATGAGCCCACTGCAGGTTTGGATCCCAATCAATTAACGGAAATAAGAGCGCTTATAAAATCTTTAAGCGCAAACGCAATGATTTTATTTTCAACGCATATTTTACAAGAAGTCACCGCAATATGTGATCGAGTGTTAGTATTGAATAAGGGGAAATTGGTTGCCAATGATGGCATTGCCGCTTTAGCGCAAAAACACGAAGCAGGTTTGGAAGAAATTTTCAAAATGCTTACCCATTAAAAAAAAGGGTGTAAATTGCGGTCTCCAATGGGTATATAACTATTTTAGAAATTAATAAGCAATATTTTATGAGTTACATTATTGAAGTTCATGCAAGACAAATTTTAGACAGTCGCGGTAATCCAACCGTTGAAGTGGATGTGTTAACAGATGAAGGCGCAATGGGTCGTGCGGCAGTGCCTAGTGGCGCAAGCACTGGTATCCATGAAGCAGTAGAGTTAAGAGATAACGATAAAAAAAAGTATGTAGGCAAAGGTGTTATGAAAGCGGTTAAAAATGTCAATGATCATATTGCAAAAGCAGTGGAAGGATTTGATGTGAGTGCACAGGCGGCGATTGATCAAATGATGATTGAATTAGACGGAACACCTAACAAAGGTAAATTAGGCGCAAATGCAATTTTAGCGGTAAGTATGGCGGTAGCAAAAGCGGCTGCAGAAGAAGCTAATTTGCCATTATACAGATACATTGGTGGAACGAATGCAAAAACATTACCAATCCCAATGATGAATATTGTTAACGGTGGCGCGCATGCAGATAATAAAATTGATTTTCAGGAATTTATGGTGATGCCTATTGGGGCACCTAGTTTTAGTGAAGGCTTGCGTTGGGGAGTTGAAATTTTCCATCATTTAAAATCGGTATTAAAGAAAAAAGGATTCAGTACGAATGTGGGAGATGAGGGTGGATTTGCCCCAAACATCCAAAGCAATGAGGAAGCCATTGAAACTGTACTTGAAGCTATTCATGCAGCAGGGTATAAAACTGGATCTCAAATCGCTATTGCCATGGATGCGGCAAATAGTGAATTATGGGATGCGAAAAAGAAAAAGTATGTTTTCCATAAAAGTTCTGGGAAGGAATTGAGCAGCGACCAATTGGTGAAGTATTGGGAAAAATGGGTGAAACAATATCCTATTATTTCTATTGAAGATGGTATGGCAGAGGACGATTGGAATGGTTGGAAAGCATTAACTCAAGCTGTTGGCGATAAGTGTCAATTAGTAGGGGATGATTTATTTGTGACCAATGTGGATCGTTTACAAATGGGTATTGATAAAAAAATCGGAAATGGTTTGTTGGTGAAAGTGAATCAAATAGGCACTTTGACAGAAACCATCAATGCGGTTACTTTGGCGCAACATAATGGTTATAACACGATTATGTCACATCGTAGTGGTGAAACTGAAGATACCACGATTGCTGATTTAGCTGTGGCTTTAAATTGCGGTCAAATTAAAACCGGATCAGCTTCCAGAAGCGATCGTATGGCTAAATACAACCAATTAATTAGAATTGAAGAAGCATTAGGCGAAACGGCAATTTACCCTAAAGGAAAAGTAAAGTTTGGCAACAAATAGTTAAAAGGCTTTTAATTTTTAAAGTCTTTATCATAAAAGGTTGGCGTATTATTAGAACTACACTAATTTTACTACAACCTTTTTTATGCAATTTTTGAAAAAAATAACCCCTTTTATTGCCAATCGATATTTTGTCGTGGCCGTTGGTTTTTTTGTGTGGATGCTGTTTTTTGATCAAAGAGATTTTTTTCAGCAAAGCCAAAGAACCGGGGAATTAAAAAAAGTGGAAGCTGCTAAAAAATATTACCAAGACGAAATTGAAAAAACAAAGAAGCAATTAAATAATTTGCAAAACAATCCTGCCTCCGTTGAAAAATATGCACGTGAAAGATATTTATTAAGACGTGAGGGGGAAGAAGTTTATTTGTTTGAAGATACCATGCCTGCACAACCCAAAAAATGACAAAGAAGGAAAGGTATTTAGAAGTGCTCAATTATTTTCAGCAACAAATGCCGATTGCTGAAACCGAATTAACGTACGAAAGTCCATTTCAATTATTGGTGGCTGTTATTTTATCAGCACAATGCACGGATAAGCGCGTTAATGAAACTACGCCCTCTATTTTTAAAAAATTCCCTTCACCGGAGACCATGGCGCTTGCGCAATTTGATGACTTATTTCCTTTGGTTAAAAGTATTTCCTATCCAAACAATAAGACAAAGCATTTAATTGGGATGAGTCAATTGTTACTCAAAAACTTTAATGGCGAAGTGCCCATGACTATTGATGTATTAGTTACCCTTCCTGGGGTGGGTCGTAAAACGGCTAATGTAATTACGAGTGTCATTGATCAACAACCCAATATGGCTGTGGATACGCATGTATATAGGGTGAGTAGAAGAATCGGCTTGGTTCCCACGACAGCAACAACGCCCTTGGCTGTAGAAAAAGAATTAATCAAACATATTCCAACCCAACAAGTACATACCGCACACCATTGGCTAATATTACATGGGAGGTACACTTGTTTGGCAAGAAGTCCAAAGTGTGCATTATGCGGTATTCTTCCATTTTGTAAAGAAGGTACTAAAAACAAAAAAGCCTCCTCCGAATAATCGAAGAAAGCTTTTTAAATTTCAATGAAGTATTCTTAGAATAACTTTTCTATTTCCGCTACTAATTCATGTTTTGCAATTGGGCTACCCATGATTCTATTAAATCCTTTTGCGTCAACAAAATATTTATCTCTAATAATTTTAATCAATTGGCCATTATTAATTTCAGGAATTAATACGGTTTCAAAATTTTTCAAAATATCGCCTAAGTTTCTAGGGAAGGGGCGTACATATTTTATATGTGCATGACTCACATCTTTCCCTTTTTCTTGTAATTCTTGTACCGCACTTTTAATGGTACCGTAAGTGGATCCCCAGCCTAATACCAATATTTTACCTTTCTCTTTTCCGCTATCAATGGTTTGCAAAGGAATGTAATCAGCAATTTTTTCTACTTTCGCTTCTCTTGTTTTTACCATGAACTCATGGTTATCTGAATCATAGCTTATATTACCAGTTTCCGCTTGTTTTTCCAAACCACCAATACGGTGTTCTAATCCTGGTGTACCAGGTATCGCCCATGGTCTTGCTAATTTTTCATTTCTTTTATATGGAAGGAATTTTTCTTCCCCTTCGTCTAAACCTGTTTTAAAATGCACTTCAATTTTAGGTAGCTCACTTGCAGTAGGATATTTCCATGGTTCAGCACCATTGGCAATATAACCATCACTTAATAATATAACTGGTGTCATGTGCTCAATTGCAATACGCACTGCTTCAAATGCCATTTCAAAACAATGACTTGGTGTTGAAGCTGCAATTACAGGAATAGGTGCTTCCCCATTTCTTCCATAATAAGCCTGCATCAAATCACTTTGTTCTGTTTTGGTTGGTAAACCTGTTGAAGGTCCACCTCTTTGAATATTTACAATAACTAAAGGAATCTCTAACATCATGGCTAAACCTAATGCTTCAGTTTTTAAAGCCATACCTGGTCCCGAAGTGGTTGTTAAACCAATCGATCCACCATAGCTAGCACCAATAGCCGCAGAAATACCCGCAATTTCATCTTCTGCTTGGAAAGTACGAATACCAAAGTTTTTATACTTACTTAATTCATGTAAAATATCGGTAGCCGGTGTAATTGGGTAAGATCCCAAAAATAAGGGTAGGCCACTTTTTTGAGCACCAGCAATTAATCCCATTGATAAAGCTTGGTTACCCATAATACTACGGTAATGACCAGGCTCCATTTTAGATTTCTCCACCTTGTATCTAGTGGTAAATAATTCTGCGGTTTCGCCATAAAAATAACCCGCTTTTAATACATCAACGTTGCTATTAAAAATGGTAGGTTTTTTACCAAACTTATCTTTTAAAAATTCAATCGTTGTTTCCAAGTTTCTATTGTAAATCCAATAGATTAAGCCTAGTACAAACATATTCTTCGCACGGTCTCTTTCTTTATTTCCTAATTCAGTATATTCTTTTAAAGCTTCACGTGTTAATTTAGTTACATCTACTTTCACTAATTCATAACCATCCAAACTGCCATCTTCCAATGGATTTACGCCATCAGTATAAGCGGCTAATCTTAAGTTTTTGGTATCAAAGCCTTCTAAGTTTGCAATAATTTTTCCGCCTTTTTTTAATCCCTTTAAATTTACTTTTAAAGCAGCGGCATTCATTGCAACTAATACATCACAAACATCACCAGGTGTATAAACACGATTTGAACTAAAGTGAATTTGAAAACCACTTACTCCAGGAACGGTTCCTAATGGTGCTCTAATTTCTGCAGGGAAGTCAGGAAAAGTTGCTAAATCAATACCTAATAGTGCAGTATTGTTAGTGAATTGCTGACCTGTTAATTGCATACCGTCACCACTATCACCAGCAAACTTTATTACCACATCCTGTAAAACCACTTCATTTTGCATATAATCTTAAATTTGAGCACGAAGGTACAAATCGTCGGCTTAAAATGGCTATTTTTTGACATTTTATTCTGCTTTTCTGAACTAAGTTTGCGCCTTCAATCACCCCCATTTATGCCCTTTGCCCTGCTTTTTTATTACTTCATCGCTTTTTTAGGAAATATTAGCCCTTTTTTTGATGTGAAATTAACCGGAACCCACCCCAAAACAGAAATAAATAAGTGGGGATAAAAACCATTTACTTGAGTTTTGATGATGGACCCTTAACTTTTTTTTAGATATTTAGTTAAAACAATTATGTAATTTTGTATTATTAATAAAATCAATTAATTATGGCAATGTTTAAATCTAGCAATCCAACGCTAACTGCAAAAATTTTTGATAAAAGTTTGCATGAAAATGCGAGTGCATTTGGTGTGATGAGTATTCGCGGCACGATGAATAAGTTTGGATTTTTATTATTGATGGTAATGGCTTCGGCGATGTATGTTTGGAATGTTTATGCGGAAGGCAATGTGTCAACAGCAACCACTTTAATGATAGGGGGTGCTATTGGCGGTTTTGTTTTAGCGATAGTGATGATATTTAAACCTACTTGGGCTGGTTATATTGCACCTGCCTATGGTATTTTAGAAGGTTTGTTTATTGGGGGCATTAGTGCTTTTTTTAATGCGATGTTTCAAAAGTCGTATCCAAATATTGTATTGCATGCGGTGGGCTTAACCTTGGGTGTTGCATTAGCGATGTTTTTATTATATAACTTTAGAGTGATTAGTGTGACCAATCGTTTGCGTTCCATTATTATGTCAGCGACCTTGGGTATTGGCTTGTTTTATTTAATTGTTTGGATATTGGGTATGTTTGGCGTAGATATGGGCTTCGCGTTTGATAGCTCTCCATTAAGTATTGGTATCAGTTTGTTTATTGTGGGAATAGCTGCACTCAACTTGCTGTTAGATTTTGATTCTATTGAAAAAGCAGCTGAAATGGGGGCGCCAAAGTATATGGAGTGGTATAGTGCTTTTGGTTTGTTAGTTACTTTAGTATGGTTATACCTTGAAATCTTGAGATTATTGAGCAAGTTAAATTCGAAAGATTAATCGCAACCTGCTTTTATAATATTTACAGTCCCGGGTAGAACACTCGGGACTGTTTTATTTTACAGCGGCCTATTTTATTGCTATGACATTAGCATCGACGCCTTTACTTGTTCAATGAATTCATTTTTTAGCTGTTATTAAAATTGGTAAATTTGAATCACAACCCAGTATTCCATGAATTTCAAGCGCGGAAAATTAGATAATGACCAGCTGATTCATTTTTATCGCTCCTTGCTTTTGCCAAGAATGATAGAAGATAAAATGCTTGTGTTGTTAAGGCAAGGAAAAATTGGCAAATGGTTTAGTGGTATTGGGCAGGAAGCAATTTCAGTGGGTGCCACTTTGGCCATGGAAAAAAATGAATGGATCCTGCCTTTGCATCGGAACTTGGGGGTTTTCACGACAAGAAATATGCCATTGGCCAATTTATTTCACCAATGGCAGGGAAATGCGTCAGGTTATTCTAAGGCAAGGGAACGCAGTTTTCATTTTGGTAGTAAAGCACATTATATCTGTGGCATGATTTCACATTTGGGTCCGCAATTAGCTATTGCAGATGGTATCGCGTTGGCCTATCAACAAAGAGGTCAATTAAAAGCAACACTCGCATTTACGGGTGAAGGAGGAACAAGTGAAGGTGATTTTCACGAAGCATTAAATATGGCAGCTGTTTGGGGACTTCCTGTTATTTTTTTAATTGAAAATAATGGTTATGGATTAAGCACACCCACCAATGAACAATACCATTGTGAGTATTTAGTAGATCGCGCTAAAGGTTATGGCATGGAAGGTGAGCGTATTGATGGAAATAATATTTTAGAAGTTTATCAAACGATACAGCGTGCTAGGGAGTATTGTATCAATATGCAAAGGCCTTATTTGATTGAGTGTACTACTTTCAGAATGCGCGGACACGAGGAAGCGAGTGGCGTAAAATATGTTCCAAAAAATTTGATGGAACAATGGTCTCGCAAAGACCCCATTAAAAATTACGAACAATTCTTGGTGCAGGAAAAAGTGCTCACCGAAATGCAGGTGGCAACCATACGCAATGAAATAAAAGATCATATTGATGCAGTATTAAACGAGGCAATGCAACCGCAAGCATTTCAAATTTCTATTGATCAGGAATTGGCTGATGTGTTTTATTCTGATGAAGGAGTCGCAATCACGCCGTATGAAAAACTCAATAACCCTATTTTAAATTCAAAGCGATTTATTGAGGCAATATCGGAAGCGTTAAAACAAGCGATGGTTTTATATCCTGAATTAATTTTAATGGGACAGGATATTGCAGAATACGGCGGCGCTTTTAAAGTAACCGAAGGGTTTGTTACGCAGTTTGGAAAACAACGCGTTCGAAATACCCCAATATGCGAAAGTGCAATTGTAGGAGCGGCGCTTGGTTTAAGTTTAGAAGGAATAAAGTCGGTGGTTGAAATGCAGTTTGCAGATTTTGTTTCTGTTGGATTTAATCAAATCGTAAATAATTTGGCTAAAATAAATTATAGGTGGGGACAAAATGCAGATGTGGTGATTCGAATGCCCACAGGTGCAGGTGTTGGCGCAGGTCCATTTCATTCGCAATCCAATGAAGCATGGTTTACCCATGTGCCAGGATTGAAAGTAGTATATCCTTCTAATCCAGTGGATGCAAAAGGATTATTGATGGCGGCTATCGCAGATCCGAATCCTATTTTATTTTTTGAACACAAAGCTTTGTATCGAAGCATTAGCGCGGATGTGCCAGATGAATATTATCAAATTCCAATGGGCAAAGCAAAGCTAGTCCATGAAGGTGAGGACGCTTGTATCATAACTTATGGGATGGGGGTGATTTGGGCGCAGCAATACCAACAAAATCATCCAGAACTGGCTATCAGCATTTTAGATTTACGCAGTTTAGCACCTTTGGATGATGATGCCATTAGTGAAGTTGTAAGAGCAACAGGCAAGGTTTGTATCCTACATGAAGATAATTTAACAGGGGGTATCGGCGGTGAAATAAGTGCTTGGATTTCGGAACATTGTTTTCCATATTTAGATGCCCCCATTATGCGTTGTGCCTCACTAGACACACCGATTCCTTTTAATTTGGAATTAGAAAAACAATACTTAGCCAATAGTAGATTGGAAGCCACCATGCAGAAATTGTTAGAATACTAATTCGGGTTATTAATACGATATACGCGTAGAAAATTCCCACTCAATACCTTGCTAATATCTTTATTGGAGTAACCTCTTGCAATTAATGCTTTTGTAAACACAGGATAGTCCACCACCGTTTTTAATTCCTTGGGTGCTGAATTAATGCCATCAAAATCGGAGCCTAATCCAACATGATCAACACCAACAAGTTTTACAATATGATCAAAGTGTTGCATGAGTTGTTCTAGGTCAGGTTTGATATTTCCACTCTCGATCGGGTATTTGTCTGATAGCATTGTGAATGCATATTCTCGTTGTATCCCTGTCGCTAATAAAGAGTCAATCTCATTCGCATGATTTTTTCGGAATGCCGCATCTTTTTTTGAAAAATTACTATCCACAAAACCAGAGAAAAAATTTAAATGAATTACACCGCCATTTTTTCCAATTGCAATGATTTGATCATCTTTTAAATTTCTTGAAACAGGACAAATAATATATGCATTACTATGTGAGGCAATGACGGGTTTATTAGTTGTATTAATGGCGTCCCAAAAAGTAGCTTCGCCCACATGTGATACATCTACAATGATGCCTAGTTGATTCATGCGATGGATAATTTCTTTACCAAATGCATTCAGCCCTTTTTTTCTGGTGAAATTTGGATTTTTTTCATCAGCATGCGAGCTTGCCCAGCTCGGTGAATTATTCCAAGTCAATGTCATGTATCTAACACCACGCGCATAAAAAGTATCTAATCTATTAATATCATCTTCAATCATATGTCCACCTTCAACGCCATACTGTGCAATAAATTTATTTGCCTTCAACGCTTTTTGAATTTCTTTCCAAGTTTTCGCCACCACCATTTTATCCCGATTACGCGCTGCAACTGCATCTATGGTATCCATTTCACGCATGGCCCAAGCATAGGGATTTACTTTTTCACCATCACACCAAACGGAAAATAATTGATAATCAACCCCGCCTTGCTTAAAACGGGCCAAATCGGAATGATTTATTCCCGTCAAATCTTGGTCTAGGCTTACTTTTTTCTCGATACAAGCAGTAACACAGTCATTATGAGCATCAACAAGTACTGATTTGAAATGAATCGCCTGCGCGCTTGCACTAGCTGAAACGAGGAGTAAAAGGGCGACTAAATATTTCATACAATAGGATTGTTTTAATTGACAACTAAAATAACTATTTTTGCCCACAGAAAAACGACTATGTTAGATAAATTAGAAGTCATACAAGCTAGGTTTGAACAAGTGGGCGTGGCTTTGACCAACCCTGAAATCATTAATAACCAATCGGAGTTTGGTAAGATGAGTAAGGAATACCGCGCTTTGGAAAGAATCATGCAACCTTTTGAGCGTTATAAAAGAGTTTTAGCGGATCATCAATTTGCCAAAGAGAGCTTAAATGGAGATGATCCTGAGATGCGTGAACTAGGTAAGCTTGAATTGCCAGCATTAGAGGACGAAAAAATACAATTAGAAAAGGACTTGACTAAATTATTAATACCTAAGGATCCGCAGGATGATAAAAATGCAATTATAGAATTAAGAGCAGGTACTGGCGGAGACGAAGCAAGTTTATTCGTAGGTGATTTATTAACCATGTATACCAGATATTGTCAAAAGAAAGGATGGAAAGTTGCCATTGTAAGTGAGAATGAAGGAACTGTGGGTGGTTATAAGGAAGTAATATTAGAAGTAGCCGGTGAAGATGTGTATGGCACCATGAAATTTGAAAGTGGTGTTCACCGCGTGCAACGTATACCAAGTACAGAAACACAAGGAAGGGTGCATACTTCAGCTGCAACTGTTGCTGTAATGCCAGAAGCGGAGGAGGTTGATTTTGTATTGAATCCTGCAGATGTAAAAATGGAAACTTCTCGAAGTGGTGGTGCAGGTGGACAAAACGTAAATAAAGTGGAGACCAAAGTAATGTTAACACATATTCCAACAGGTACGGTGATCATTTGTCAAACAGAAAGATCGCAGTTAGGCAATAGAGAAAAAGCCATGGGTATGATGCGTACAAAATTATTTGAAGAGCAAGTGCGCAAGCAAGAAGATGAAATTTCTCGTCATCGTAAAACATTGGTAAGTACCGGTGATCGTAGTGCAAAAATTAGAACGTATAATTGGCCACAAGGAAGAGTGACAGACCATCGCGTAGGGGTCACATCTTATAATTTAGATGCAGTGATTGATGGAGAGATTGAAGAATTTATTGAAGCATTGCAGGTAGCTGAGAATGCAGAAAAAATGTTAGTACAAAATTAATTTTTCCCAACAATACTTTTTTCCCAATCCCAAGCAGTGCGCATCATATCCTCTAATGAGTATTTAATTTCCCAACCTAATTTTTTAACAGCATAATCGTTGTTGGCATAAATGGCAACAATATCTCCAGCACGTCTTGGTCCTATTTGATAATTAAGTGCAAGACCTGATACTTTTTCAAATGCTTTGATGGCTTCAAGAACAGTGATTCCATTACCTGTACCCAAATTAAAAATTTCGCAACTTTTAGGTTGGTTGTTTTTTATTGAATATTGTAATGCGAGTGTATGTGCGCGTGCAATATCACAAACATGAATATAGTCACGAATACAACTACCGTCACGTGTATCATAGTCGTCGCCATACACTTGCATCGTATCTAATTTTCCGATCGCTGTTTGTGTAATGGCAGGAACTAAATTTTGAGGACGACCAATGGGTAATTCTCCAATTGCAGTGGAAGGATGTGCACCTACTGGATTAAAATAGCGTAATAAAATAGTGGATAGGGGTGTAACAAATGCAGTGTCCTTAATAATGCTTTCGCCCATTTGTTTAGTAGCACCATAAGGAGATGCTGCTGGTTGTAGTGGGGTTTGCTCAGTTACTGGTATGGAATCAGGATTACCGTATACTGTACAAGAGGAAGAAAAAATAAAATGCATTGCATTGTACTTTACGGCCAATTTTAATAAGTTTACTAAGGAGAAAATATTATTCTCGTAATAGGCCAAAGGCATTTCTACGGATTCACCCACGGCTTTGTAAGCAGCGAAATGAATGACGCCTGTGATGTCAGGATTTTCTGTAAAGATGGGTTCAGCTGCTTGTGCATTAGTCAAGTCAATTTTATAGTTTTTTACTTTTTTACCTGTAATTTTTTCAATACCCGCCAATGAATTTTCGGATGACCTTGATAAATTATCAACTGAAATTACATTAAAGCCATTTTCAATTAAATCTACAATGGTATGAGCGCCAATATAACCACAACCACCTGTCACCAAAATTGTTTGCATATTGAAAATTTATTATACAAAGTAACGGAAAAATATCCTTAAGACATAGAGTTCGGCAAGGTAAAACCTACCGTTGTGCCCACATTTACAGTGCTTCTGATGTGCATGATTTCCTGATGTGCTTCTAATATGTGTTTGCAGATGGCAAGTCCTAAGCCAGTGCCACCAATATCTCTGCTTCTTGCGTCGTCGGTTCTATAAAAACGCTCAGATAATCTTGGAATATGTTCTTCTGCTATGCCAATGCCATCATCACTTATTTCAATCAGCACTTTCCCATCTTCTAACTTGTAAACACTAGCAATAATTTGACCATCTATTTTTCCATACTTTGCCGCATTGGAAAATATATTTACTAAAACCTGGTATATTTTATTTTTATCAGCAAACACAGTAGTGGGCGTTTCACTTCCTTTTTTAAAATGGAATTGAATATTTTTTTTAAGGCCCTTCACACTTAAATTTTGCGCTACTTCATTAATTAAATCCTGAATGATAAAGGAATGTTTTAAGATGGGGTCTTTGCTTATTTCTAAATTAGTTATGGTATCAACATCGTTCAACAACTGCACTAACCGTAAAACATTGGCTTGTGCTTGATCAATAAATTTATCTCTTTGTGCTGGATTGTCTATTTCACCATCACTTAATAGTTCAAGATAACCTTGAATGGCAAAAATCGGTGTTTTAATTTCGTGTGATAAATTTTGTAAAAATTCTTTTCTAAATTCTTCGTTAGATTGAAGGGTTGCAATTTCATTTGCTTTTTGGGCGGCCCATGCTTCCACGTCTTCTCTTACCTCATCCATTCCCTTTTTAGGAAGAATATATTTTTGATAGGCCTCTTCGCGTTTGGTTGCTTTTGTTTGTGCAATTAATTTGTAAATCAATTTTATTTTTCGATAAACAAAAAAATCTAAAATTTGATGAATTAATAAGTAAGCAAAAATAAAGCTGGTTAAAAAGTAGACCACCCAATAACGCCAATCATTTATTAATAAAAAAACGCTGGTCGCAATAATGACAGATAGTATTAGTGCAGTAAGCGTAGCTAGTTGTTTGGGCGATAAATTTTTTTGTTTAAACATGCACCTGTGCCTTTTTATAGGCGAATACGAAGGTATCTAATTTGTAACTAATAATCGAATTTGTAACCCACCCCTTTCACTGTGGTAATACAATTAATACCTAGTTTCGCTCTTATCTTACGAATATGTACATCAATGGTACGATCACCTACAATAACATCATTGCCCCAAATTTGGGATAGTATTTCGTTTCTTAAAAATACACGGCCTTTTTGTGCGGCCAATAAATAGAGTAGTTCAAATTCTTTTTTAGCTAAGATGTATTGAACGCCATTAAGCGAAGTTCTGTATTGTGCAGGATTAATGGTTAAGCCATTGGTGGTAACAATTTTTGAATCACCTGCTGCAGATTGAATTCTTCTGAAAAGTGCAGTAATTCGACTGATTAAAACTTTTGGACTAATTGGTTTCGATACAAAGTCATCACCGCCTAATTCAAGTCCTTTAATATGTGAAGCCTCATCATTGAGTGCAGTTAATAATACGATTAAAGTTTTATCAAACTGTGAATTGCTTCTTAAGTATTCGCAAACTTCAAATCCAGTTCGCTTAGGCATCATCACATCTAAAATAATACAATCTGGTTCAAACAGTTTTGCTTTTTCAATGGCCTCACTCCCATCTCTTGCCGTTGCAATATCAAACCCGGCTTTCATTAAATGAAAACTTATAATTTCGATGATGTCGGGTTCGTCATCAGCAATCAATATTTTTATAGGAGCGTCTGCCATAGGTGTTACAAAAGTAATTAAATAGCACAACCTTCCTTTTGCTGATTATTATCAAATTGTTAACTAAACAACTTAAGCCCTTAGTCCTTAAGTAGGTACTTAATAAAAGGGTTGTGTAATTTTTCTCTACCCCAGGTAGTGGCTGGACCGTGACCCGAATAAATAGTAAGGCTATCGGGCAAGGGAAATATTTGTGCTTGGATACTTATAACGAGGTCGGATGGGTTGCTTCCAGGTAAATCGGTGCGGCCAACCCCATCCATGAAAATTAAATCCCCGCCAATAATAAAATCCTGACTTTCATTATAAAAACAAACGCTACCAGGGGAGTGACCCGGGGTAAGTAACACTTTGAAGATGTCCTTCCCGAATGGAATAATTTCATCTTGTTGAATATACTTTACTGCGCCAGTATAAGGTTCAGTGGCGACACCCCATTTAGCGGCTGCTTCAGGCAAACGATCTAAAACAATTTGTTCATTGGGATGAAAATGCGCTGCCAATTGGTAGGTGGTACTAATTAAATTATTTCCGAAAACATGATCTAAGTGACAATGTGAATTTAATAATAATTTGGGTGTTAATTGTTGGGTGCTAATAAAGTCAGTTAGCATTTTTTGTTCCATGCGAGTGTAACAACCAGGGTCAATAATAATGGCTTCTTTATGCTCGTTATAAATGATATAAGTATTCTCTTGAAAAGCATTAAAACAAAATTCTTGAATCGTTAACATGTAAATTATTTATTAGCACTTAAATGACCACAAATATTTTTTACAATATTAGGGCCTTCGTAAATAAAGCCAGTCCAAATTTGGACCAATGATGCGCCCGCATCTATTTTTTGTTTTGCATCTGCCCCTGTGAAAATACCGCCACTGGCAATGATTGGAATTCGATCATGCAATCCTTTATGCAAGTAGGTGAGCACGTCGTTTGACTTTGCTAGTAAAGGCTTTCCGCTGAGTCCGCCTGCACCAAATGTTTCCGCAGTGCTAAGATTGGCTGCATTTAAAATGCTGCGATCAATGGTCGTATTACTTGAAACTAATCCATCAATTTTCACTTCCTGTACCAATGATATAATATCATTCAATGCACTGGTTTCTAAATCAGGTGCAATTTTTAGTAAAATGGGTTTGTTATTTTTATTCAAATTTTGCAATTCTGAAAAAATCTTTCTTAATGATTCTTTTTCTTGCAATGCCCTTAATCCTGGTGTATTAGGGGAACTTACATTGACTACAAAATAATCTACCACATCGGCGAGTCCATTAAAATTGATGCAATAATCTTTCCAAGCATCTTCATTTTCGGTCACTTTATTTTTTCCAATATTGCCACCAATAATTAAGGGACTGTTAGTTTTTAGTTTTCGATTTTTTAATCTTGTAGCAATGGCTTCTACGCCTTCATTATTAAATCCCATGCGATTGATTAATGCTTGTTGGCTAGGTAGTCGTAACATTCTAGGTTTTGGATTACCCAATTGTCCTTTGGGCGTCACCGTGCCAATTTCAACAAATCCAAATCCAAGTAGTTCTAAAATATCTAAATGCTCCGCATTTTTGTCAAATCCTGCACCCAGTCCCACTGGGTTTGGAAAGGTTAAACCAAAATGCGTACTGTTTAGATCCTCGTTTTTATATTGAAATTGCCTAGCAATAAAGTCGTTCAAAAACGAAGGCCCTGCTGCACAAATATCTAAAGCCTTCATGGAAACGGTATGCGCGGTTTCAGGAGGCAGTAAAAACAGTAGGTTTCGAAGCAAAGGATAAATCATATTGCAAATTTACAATGAAATATTTAGTTGCATAAACAACTGTTTATAAAAATCACTACATTTATGGTGGAATTAGTCAAGATTTTAAACATTTTTTATGCAAGAGGCGTATATCGTAGCAGGTTTTAGGACTGCAGTAACTAAAAGTAAAAAAGGGGGCTTTCGTTTTATGCGCTCCGATGAATTAGCCATTGAAGTGATTAAGGGTTTAATGAAAACATTACCATCGGTCGATCCAAAATTAGTGGATGATGTTATTGTTGGTAATGCAGTACCGGAAGCAGAGCAAGGATTACAATTTGGTCGCATCATTGCAGCAAAAGCATTAGGCATTGAAGTACCAGGTATCACTATTAATAGATATTGTGCAAGTGGTTTAGAAAGTATTGCAATGGCTACTGCAAAAATTAGAACGGGCATGGCTGATTGTATTATTGCAGGTGGAACAGAATCTATGTCCATGGTTCCAACTGCAGGCTGGAAAACAGTTCCAGCGTATTCAATCACCGTGGATGAACCTGATTATTATTTATCTATGGGGTTAACTGCGGAAGCGGTTGCCAATGAATATAAAGTTTCAAGAGAAGATCAAGATGCATTTGCATTAGCATCTCATCAAAAAGCAAAGAAAGCCATTGAAAATGGTTATTTCAAAAAAGGAATTTTACCTATTGAAATCAATGAAACGTATATCAATGAAAAAAATAAACGTGCCACAAGAAATTATATCGTTGATACGGATGAAGGCGTTCGAGCTGATACAACAATTGAAGCGTTGGGAAAATTAAAACCCGCATTTGCTTTAAAAGGTTCTGTTACTGCAGGCAATTCCTCACAAACAAGTGATGGTTCCAGCTTTGTTATGGTCATGGGTGAAAAGATGATGAATTCCTTGGGACTAAAACCCATTGGACGTTTGGTGAATTGTGCTTCGGCTGGGGTGCACCCGAGAATTATGGGTATTGGACCCATTGCAGCTGTGCCTAAAGTATTGAAACAAGCAGGCATGAATTTGGATCAAATTGATCTTTTTGAATTAAATGAAGCCTTTGCTTCTCAATCTTTAGCAGTGATTCGTGAACTGGGTTTAGATACCAATAAAGTGAATATTAATGGAGGCGCCATTGCCTTAGGGCACCCCTTGGGATGTACCGGCAGTAAACTTACTGTACAAATAATCAATGACTTAGAGCGACTTAATCAAAAATATGGCGTTGTGACCGCCTGTGTGGGCGGCGGTCAGGGTATCGCGGGTATTATTGAAAGATTATAGTTTTGAGGCCCATTTTCCATTTGTTTTTTTTTTGCGGTTTTTTGCCTAAAAATTTATAGTTTAGGTATTCATTCATTGTCAAATAAGCAAATTTATAATTATGCGTATATCTATCTTAGGAAGCATTGTGTTAGCGAGTGTTATGTTAACGACAAACGTATCTGCACAAAAATCAAAAAAAGTAGCACCCATGGTGGCTGCGTCTACTCCAAAAGTGGACATCAATAAAGTATTTAAAAACTGGAAGCCACGTAACGTAGGCCCTGCTTCTATGAGCGGTCGTGTTACCTCCATTGATGTAGAAGTAGCAAATCCAAATAATATTTGGATAGGTGCTGCATCCGGGGGTGTTTGGAAAACGAGTAATAGTGGTGTTAGCTGGACGCCGGTTTTTGACGAACAGCCTATTTTAAATATTGGTGCTGTAGCCATGCAACAAAGTAATCCAAGTGTGGTATGGGTAGGAACAGGTGAGGGAAATCCAAGAAACTCAATCAGCATTGGAGAAGGTATTTATAAAACTTTGGATGCTGGTAAAACATGGAAAAGAATGGGACTAGAACAAACTAGAAACATTCACCGTGTGATTATTGATCCAACCAATCCAAATGTAGTTTATGCCGGTGCTATCGGAAACCCTTATGGACAAAGCAAAAACAGAGGTGTATATAAAACAACAGATGGTGGCGAAACTTGGAATCAAATTTTATATACCAATGATACCTCAGGAGTGGGAGATATGATTATGGATCCAAAAAATCCATATAAATTATTAGTGGCCATGTGGCATCACTATCGTAACCCCTATCATTTAGAAAGTGGTGGTAAGGGTAGTGGTATATATATGACCATTGATGGTGGAAAAAATTTCACAAAGTTGGGTAAAGAAAATGGAATACCTGATGGTAATTTAGGTCGTGTGGGTATTACTATTAGTAAATCAAATCCTAACAGAGTTTATGCTTTAGTTGAATCAACTAAAAGTGGTTTGTACAAGAGTGATGATGGTGGTTATAATTTTACTTTAGTTAATGCACAAAAATCTATCGTGGACAATCGTCCATTTTATTTCCAAGATATTATTTGTGATCCTTTAAACGAAAATACACTTTGGTACATAAGCCAAACAGTGGTGAAAAGTATAGATGCTGGTAAAAATTTTGAAACAGTTATTCCATACAGCGGCATACATCCAGATCACCATGCATTTTGGATTCATCCAACAGATAATAAATTCATGGTCGATGGAAATGATGGGGGTATTGGTATTACAAGAGACGGAGGAAAAACATGGATGTTTGATGAAAAAATTCCAGTAGGACAATTTTATCATGTAAATGTAGATAATGAAATACCGTATCATATTATGGGGGGCATGCAGGACAATGGTTCATGGAGAGGTCCGGCGTATACATTTATTGATGGAGGAATTAAAAACTTCTATTGGGATAATTTGTGGGGTGGAGATGGCTTTGACGTAATGCCTGATCCTGAAGATGCAAATTGGGTATATGCAATGAGTCAAGGTGGTTCCGTTGGAAGATATAATACTGCCACGGGCGAACAAACTTATATTAAACCGCCAGCACCAGATGCAACAACACTGATGCGTTTTAACTGGAATGCTGCTATTGCGCAGGATCCATTTGATAAAAAAACAATTTATTTCGGTTCTCAATTTTTACACAAGAGTACAAACAAGGGTGCATCTTGGAAAATAATTTCATCTGATTTAACGACCAATGATAGTGCTAAAATTGACCAAACAAATAATGGTGGATTGAGTGTCGATATTACAGGTGCTGAAAATCATTGTACCATCTTAACGATTGCGCCATCCAGTGTTCAAAAGGATTTAATATGGATAGGTACTGATGATGGCAATATTCAATTTACATCCAATGGAGGAACTACTTGGAATAATGTAACTGCAAATATTACAGGACTTCCTAAAGGCGCATGGATTGCACAAGTGCGTACTTCAACTTATAATGCGAATGAAGTATTTGTAGTTGCAAATAATTATAGACAAGGTGATTTTGCTCCTTATGTTTTCAGAACAACGGATCAAGGAAAAACTTGGACTAATATTTTAAGTGCTGCAAAAGTGACGGGATATGCTTTAACAGTGATACAGGACATTGCTGAGCCTAATCTATTTTTTGTAGGAACAGAGCAAGGTATGTTTGTGAGTTTAGATAATGCAGAAACTTTCCAACAATGGAAAAATGGATATCCTTCGGTATCCACTTATGATTTTGCTATACAAGAAAGAGAAGCAGATTTAGCAATTGCAACATTTGGACGTGCGATGTGGGTATTAGATGATATTCGCCCTTTACGAAAATTAGCAAAAAACAAAGGAGAAGTTACTGACTTCTTTATATCTGCACCTCCATCAAGCATTAATGCAACATTTAAGAATTCATCTTATGAGTGGAGCACATGGGGAATGTATGATGGTGAAAATAGACCAGGTGGATATCCCGTATCTATATTTTTAATGGATTCAATTAAAAGTGTAAAAGTTCAAATCAAAGACGCAAACGATAAAGATATTAGAAACTTGACTTTTAAAGTGGATTCAGGCTTAACAAAAAATTATTGGAGATATGAGCAAAAAGGAACGCGCGGTGCTGGTATGCCAAAATTAGGAGCCGCTGGTGGAGGTGGACGAAGAATGATGTTTTATCCAAGTGCAGGATTAGAGAAAGATAGAGAATACAGAGGAAGAGCTGTTTTAGCTGGAAAATATAAATTAATTGTTACTGCTAAAAATAAGAAAGATTCTATCTGGTTGGAAGTGAAGGACGATGTTAGAGTGACCAATAAAACGGAGATTGTAAAAAAACAAGACGAAATGATGGCAAAGTTTCAGCCAAGCGCGGATAAGTTAAACATGGTGATGGATCAGTTGGATGAAGTAGATGCTTTATTATTACAATTGACAGCTGAGTGGAAAGATAAAAAAGACAAAGGGTTAGACACACTGAATAAAACGCATAAAAAAGTAGCCGCAAGTGCTAAAAAATTACGTGAATTTATCTCAGGTAAACCTCAAGTCAAGCAAGGATATGGAACAGTGGATGTCATTACACCAATGTCAACTATTAGAGCTGCGACCATATTAATTATTGGTAAAAATACCATCCCTGGTGAGCAAGAAGAACAAAAATTAAAAGATGCGGAGGCGGCAATCCAAACTGTGGTGGCAAAAGCAAATGAGTTCTTTGCAAATGAATGGGCTTCTTTCAGAAAATTAGTAGAAGCAACCCCTATTAAAAAATTCAAGGATTACGAAGTCATTAAATAATTTTATCAACGACCCCTTCCCAAACAGGAGGGGTCGTTTTTTTAATCTCTATTTATATTAATAATTAATACACATGAAAAAAATATTTTTATTTGCCACACTGATTACAGGTTTGTTTAGCAGTATTGCGGTGATGGCGCAAAAGAAAAAAGCAGTTGCAGCAACTCCTGCGCCGCAAGTGAGTTTAGCAAAGGATCCTATTATTAAGGAGCAATCCTTTCGTTTATTAGGACCCTTCAGAGGCGGAAGAGCAGCGGCTGGTGTTGGTTCCTATTCTGATGTAAATACATTTTATATGGGTGCCACTGGGGGTGGTGTATGGAAAACAATAGATGCAGGAAATAATTGGAAAAATATTTCTGACGGTTATTTTGGCGGATCTATTGGGGCCATTGCGATAGCGCCATCCAATGAATCTGTGATATATGTTGGCGAAGGGGAAAACTCAATGCGTGGTAATGTGAGTGAAGGTTTAGATGGGATGTGGAAGTCAACTGACGATGGTAGAACATGGAAAAATATTGGATTAAAAGAAGCAAGACATATTGTTCGACTTATTGTGCATCCTAAAAATCCAGATATTGTTTGGGCGGCAGTGATGGGTCATTTATTTGGACCCAATGAAACAAGAGGCGTGTTTAAAAGTATCGATGGTGGACAAACATGGAAAAAAGTATTGTATGTAAATCCACAAACTGGTGCAAGTGATTTAATTATCGACCCTACTAATCCTGAAACTTTATATGCAGGTACTTGGCAATTAATTCGTACACCCTATAGTTTAGAAAGTGGCGGCGAAGGATCTGGCTTATACAAAAGTACAGATGGTGGTGAAACTTGGAACTCCATTAAATCCAATAAAGGATTTCCTAAAGGGGTGTGGGGTATCACGGGTATTGCAGTAGCAAAATCAAATCCTGATAAGTTGTATGCAATCATTGAAAATGCAAAAGGAGGATTATATACGTCGGAGAATGCAGGTAAAACTTGGGCATTAATTAATAGTGATAATAATATTCGTCAAAGAGCTTGGTATTATACTAAAGTATTTGTGGATCCAGCCGATGAAAATAAAGTGTATTGCCCCAATGTAAACTTTATGATGTCAAGCGATGGTGGACGAAGTTTTGTAGCAGGAAGAACACCGCATGGCGATCATCATGACTTATGGATTGATCCTAAAAACGGAAAGCGCATGATTGTTGCAGATGATGGTGGCGCGCAAGTAAGTTTAGATGGTGCAAAAAACTGGAGCACAATGATGAATCAACCCACTGTACAACTATATCGCTTAAGTACAGATAATCATTTCCCTTATCGCGTATTAGGTGCGCAACAAGATAATTCTGCATTCAGAATTTTATCAAGCACTTATGGTGCATATATTGGTGAAAATGATTTTGATGTTACAGCAGGTGGTGAAAGTGGCTATATTGTTGCTGATCCTACGAATAGTGATATTGTTTATGGTGGATCTTATGGTGGTTTAATTACAAGATATGATCACAAAACTGGCGAGAACAGAGTGATTAATGTATGGCCTGACAATCCAATGGGCGCAGGTGCAGAAGCGATGAAGTATCGTTTCCAATGGAATCATCCAATTTTCTTTTCTCCGCACAATCCAAAAAAATTGTACACGGCAGGTAATCATTTATTTGTCACTGAAAATGAAGGCGCAAGTTGGAATATGTTATCACCTGACTTAACGACCAATGACAAGAGTCGTCAAAAAAGTTCAGGGGGTCCCATCACACAGGACAATACCAGTGTAGAATATTATTGTACCATTTTTACTGCTGCTGAATCACCATTAGAAAAGGATTTGTTATGGACAGGAAGTGATGATGGTATCATTAATGTAAGTAAGGATGGCGGAAAAAATTGGAAAAATGTAACACCAAAGGATATTCCACAATGGATGATGTGGAACCGTGTTGAAATAGATCCTATCAGAAAAGGAACTGCTTATTTTGCGGGGACACGTTATAAATTAGATGACTTTACTCCTTATTTGTATGTGACGTATGATTATGGTGAAACTTGGGAAAAAATAACCAATGGTATTGATCCAATGCATTTCACAAGAGCTATTGTTGCTAGTCCTCGTAAAGCAGGTGTGTTATTTGCTGGAACAGAGTATGGACTGTATATATCTGTAAATGATGGAAAAAATTGGGAGCCCTTCCAATTAAATTTACCCAAAACACCTATAACAGATTTATTAATCCGTGATCATAATTTAATTGTTGCAACACAAGGTCGTAGCATTTATATTTTAGATGACTTAAGATTCATCGAAAATCACGAAGCTTCAAATACCACTGCAAACAAAGTGTTTCCAATTGCAAAAACATATCGGGTACCACCACAAATGGGTGGAAGACGAGGTCGTGGCATGATTACGAGTGCACCGAATAATGTGGGCACGAACCCGCGTAAGGGCGTCGTGATTAATTATTGGAATGCAAATACTTCTGATTCTACAAGAGTTATGATCAGCATATTGGATGATCAAAAAAAGGTCATCAGAACGTTTAATCAAAATGATGTTGGCGGACCAAGTTCGGAAGCTGGATTCCAAAATTTTGTTTGGAATATGTACCATAAAGAAATTGAAAAGCCTGAGGAAGGTTTGATTCTTTGGAATGGTGCAACGAGTCCGGTATTAGCCGCGCCAGGAAATTATTTTGCAAAAGTGATTATTGATAAAGATTCGACTGAATTGCCTTTTGAAATTGTAGCGGATCCAAATTACAAAGTAAGTAATGCTGATTTAAAAGCACAGGAACAATTTTTATTGTCTGTAGCAGATAATTTTAGTTCCATTATGAAAACATTAAAAGGGATTAAAGAAATAAGAACACAAATACAAACAGTACAAAAGAAAACAAAGGATACGAGCTTCCAAAAGCAATCCAATACGATTTTGGCTAGCCTAAAGACGATTGAGGAAGCCTTACATCAAACAAAAGCGAAGAGCGGACAGGATGTTTTAAATTATCCTATTCGTTTGGATGATAAAATTGCAGGGGTATTTGGATCTGCATCATCAGGTTACACCGCTCCAACCAAGCAGGTACAAGAAACCTTTGTGGATTTAAAAGCGAAAGTGGATGTGCAATTAAAGCTATATAATGATTTGAAAAATGAAGATATTAAGGCGTTAAACGAAGCCGTACATAAATTAGGAATTCCAGTGATTGGTAATTAGTAATTTAAAACTATGATACAAAAAAAGCGTCCCGAGAAATCGGGACGCTTTTTTTGTTGGTAGTATATTGGTCCTTTTTTATACCTGATTGCACAAATGTATATAGTTGCCTATGGGCTCAAAAAATAAGGTTATTCAAAATCAGTATATAGTAAATATTTTTTACGCATTATTTTATATGCTGTTAAGCGGGGTTCCCAACTTTTACGAATCTCCGCTTCTGAAGTACCTGCAATTAATTGCTGCATTAAGGTTGCGTTACCTGCAAGCTTATTAAAAAAGTAAGCCGTGGGTTCGCCCGATTTAGGACGAATAAAAAAGGAATCCTTTTGTGGGAAGCTTTTATAAATTTCAATGATGAGTGCGATGTCAATTTGATTTTTAGGTGGTGTCACTTTTGATAAATCCCAGCCATAACATTTTTGTCCATATAATTTCGAACTCATTGCACCTACACGTGGCGCTGGGGTAAAGCTATATTGCTCACTCGTTATACTTGGATGTCCAATATTTGCAAATGCATTTGGGGTACCTCGGCCTTCACTTAACACAGTGCCTTCGATTAAGCAGGTAGTGGGATACCAATAAATGGAATTCATACTTGCCAAGTTAGGTGATGGCGCTACATCCAAGGTATACATGGATGTATGTGTGTAGTTTTTATTTTGAATAATTGTAAGGGATAAGTTAGCTTTTCCATCTACTACTTTCAACCAATTCTCCCCTTTTAATAATTGTGCATATTCGCCCATGGTTAAACCATACACAGTGGGGATAGCGTTTTTACCTACACCACTTGAATAAGGCGCTTCCAAAACAGGACCATCCACAAAATGTCCATTGGGGTTGGGACAATCTAAAATAATGACCGGCTTATTATTGGCCATCGCCGCTTCCATATAATATTGTAAGGAGTTGATATACGTATAAAAACGAGTACCTACATCCTGCACATCAAATAACATGATATCTACATCCGATAAATCATTGGCATCCGGTGCACTTTTTTTACCGTACAAGGAAACTATTTTAATGCCGGTTTTTGGATCAATTTCATCGGATACTTTTTCGCCAGCATCAGCAGTCCCTCTTAATCCATGCTCGGGGGTGAATATTTTTTGTATTTGAATACCCGCTGCTTTTAAAGTATCAATTAAGTGTTTGCCATTAATAGTCGCACTTTGATTGGTAAATAAACTAACCCTTTTTCCTTTTAATAAAGGAAAGTATTTTTCCGTTTGGTAAGCACCTGGTAAAATAGGCTTAGTTTTTTGTGCAGTCACGACCAATGAACTGGCAAGCAGTAGGATGCTAACAAATAGACAGCTGATTTTTTTCATATTAAATGGTATCATTGAAAACACAATTTAGTATAAAAATAAAAGCAGCGATGTGTTTTTTGATTAACTCAGGTATTTGCCAACAATCGGCATACGACGACCTACACCAAAGGCCTTTGGTGAAATGCGAATGATGGGGCAGAACTGATTTCTTTTGTACTCATTATTATTGACCATCTTAAGTGTTCTATCCACCAGCGCATTGTCAAAACCTAATGCTTTTATATCATTCGGGTTGGCACGCCTTTCAATATATTGGTAAAGTATTTGATCCAAAACTGCATAATCAGGTATGCTATCGCTGTCCTTTTGATTTGGTCTTAGTTCGGCACTAGGTGCTTTGGTAATGATATTTTTTGGTATGATTTCTTGGTGGCGGTTAATGTATTTGGCAAGTTCATACACTTGTAATTTATAGCAATCCCCTAATACCCCTAAGCCACCCGCCATATCTCCATACAATGTACCATAACCCGTGGCTAGTTCACTTTTATTAGAAGTGTTTAATAAAATGTAGCCAAACTTATTAGCAATGGCCATTAATATATTACCCCTTGACCTGCTTTGTATATTTTCCTCAGCCAATGAAAATGGCAGGTCCTTAAATAATGGCTTTAAGGTGGTAAGGAATTCCTCATATACTTCCTGAATAGGAATAATATCATATTTGTTATCCAAATTTTGACTTAACGCCACTGCATCATTTACGGAATGATCCGTTGAGTAAGGGGATGGCATTAAAACCGCGTGCACATTTTCTTTGCCCAAGGCTTCGCAGGCTATAGCTAAAGTCACTGCCGAATCAATACCTCCAGAGGATCCAATAATAGCTTTGGTGAATCCCATTTTATTAAAATAATCCTTTACGCCTAACACTAAAGCTTGATACACTTGTTCAATATTTAATGTGGGAATTAATGTGATTGGATTTAATTCTTTGTTTGGCATACGGTTTGCAGGCTCTAAGATAGGTGCGTTAATAGTACCGTCATCATTACATTCAAAAGTGGCTAATGCAGATTCAAACATAGGAAGGGCCCCACATAAATTTGCATCTTTATCAAACACCAATGAACTACCATCAAAAACAATTTCTGTTTGGCTTCCTACTGCATTACAATAAAATAAAGGGATTTTATATTTTAATACATTTGATTTGATCGTCGCTTTACGATCTTCGTCATGCGTATAATCAAAAGGAGAGGCACTTAGGTTGAGTAAAATGGTAGGGTCTTGGTCCATCATTTTATCCATGGGACAAATTCGGTACAATGGATTATCGCCCAAATTCCAAATATCCTCACAAATAGTAATCGCTAATCTCTGTCCTTTAAATTCAATCACCTTCCATTCGTCTGCTGGTTCGAAATATCTGTTTTCATCAAAAACGTCGTAGGTAGGTAATAATGTTTTGTGAATTTCAGCGACCACTTTTTGTTCATACAAGAAAAAGGCCGCGTTGTATAAATCCTTTCCTTTTTTATTTGGGTTGCGTGCTGGACTTCCAATTAAAACGCCAATGGTATCGGCCGCTTGTTTGATTGCATCAATGCTTTGGTAGCATTTATTAATAAAATCTTCAAATTCAACAAAGTCCCTTGCAGGGTATCCGCAAACACTCATCTCACTAAACAATATAAAATCAGCACCTTGATTTTTTGCGGCTTCAATGGCGCCTAATATCTTTTCGGTGTTTTGTTCAAAATTGCCAATATGATAGTTCTGTTGTGCAATGCAAATCTTCATGGGGCAAAGGTCGGTTTTTAACAGAAATAACCTCGCTTTTTTTGTACTTTCGAGGATGCGTTTCCTGATTTTTATCTTATTTATCCTAATTATTGGCACCAGTTCCTGTGGACGAATGCAAAATAACCCTGCGCAAAATGCCCCGGAAATAATTTTGCCTATGGAAAGGCTGGATCAGGTATTATTTAACTTGGACACCAGCCATATTAAAGACACGCTATTGGATAGGAATACCCGGTATCCATTTATAAGTGAAGTTCTGTTGAAACAAATGTTGGCGATTGATTCAGTAAATAGTGAAACGGGGTTGCTTTCATTTTTACATGCATATCGACCCGTTTATACTGCCGTGCAAAAATTAAATGCGCCTGCAACCGCACACCCACAATTACAATCACTTTTAAATTACCTACACTATTATTTTCCTGATTACCCATTGCCTAAAAAAATCATTTATTTTATTGGACCTTTAGAAGGTTTTGGAAACTCAATTGGCTTGGATTATATGGCTGTTGGATTGCAAATGTTTTTGGGTGATACTTCTTCCTGGTATCAATCAGAACAGTTTCAAAAATATTTTCCGCCTTATATTAGTCGCAATTTTACACCGCGCTTTATTCCCATTACAGCAGCAAGAAATTTACTCCAGGATATAGCACCGAATAGTAATTTAACGCGTAGCTTAATTATTGAAATGATTGATTTGGGAAAAAGACAATACATCTTAAAAAAAATATTACCTAAAACTAATGATGCTGATTTATTTGGTTATAGTGCTGCGCAATATGCCGCTACGACCAATGCAGAACAAGATATTTGGAGCTTTTTATTAAAAATGAATTTGGTTTATTCCAAGGATCCTAAAGTAGCAAAGCAGCTATTAGGTGAAGGACCTTTTAGTATTTATTTTGGCAATGAAATCCCTGGAAATGTAGGACTATATTTAGGCTATCAAATAGTAAAATCATGGATGGAGCAACAATCTGAACAAGATCAGGCCAATTTAAAAGCGTTGTTACAAATGCCTGCAGAAAAAATATTTGCTGAAAGTAAATACAAACCTTAAGTAGTAATAGTTAACTAACTAGTTTAGTTTGACAGGGGCCGCCATCTTAAATGAAGGGATATTTACATGAATAAGGTCCTTTGAATCGATGTTTTCCATCGTATAATGCCCTTGCATTTTTCCTAATTCGCTTTTTAAATGACAGCCACTAACGTATTGATAATTTTGACCTGGCATGATTAAAGGTTGTACACCAACTACGCCTTCCCCTTCAACCACACGAAATTCACTATTGCTATCATAAACTTCCCAATAGCGCTTTAATAATTTTACAGGAAATGAATTATGGTTTTCGATAGTAATACGGTAGGCAAACATGTACTCATTTTGCAAAGGATTACTATAATCTTTTTGGTAAAAAGTTTCGATACTTACCTCTATACCTTCTGAAATTTTAGAGACCATATTATGTCGTTTCCTCAAATACCCTGCAGAGAATACTGCGTAGTAAAAATAGCGTAAAAAGGGTCGGATTTTACAAAATAAGAAGCAATTTTTTTTTAAACAACAGTTAAGTCGCTTAACTTTGCGCCATCGAATTAATTAGGTAGGGTTTTTTCCTAAAATTTCGTAAAAAAATCAGAATAAAATGAAAATAGCTGTTGCAAAAGGGGATGGAATTGGACCAGAAATCATGGAGGCGGTTATTGCTATTTTTGACGCCGCTAAAGTGCCCATGGAATATGAGGTGGTGGATATGGGAAAGTGGGTTTTTGACAAAGGATTTAGTAATGGTATGACCCCCGAAGCGAAGCAAACCATTGAGGACTTAGGCATATTATTTAAAGGTCCCATGGAAACGCCCAAAGGAAAGGGTGTAAAAAGTGTAAATGTTACAGCGCGCAAAACTTGGAATACTTACGCGAACGACCGAAAATTTCAAACATTAAGTGGGGTAGATACTGTTTTTAGTAAAGCAGGCATCCCCATTGATCTAACGATTGTAAGAGAAAATATTGAGGACACCTATGGTGGTATTGAGCATATGCTAACGCAAGATGTTGCGTTGGGCCGCAGATTTATAACGCGTCCCGGTAGTGAGCAAGTAATTCGTTATGCTTTTGAAATGGCCAAGAAAAAAGGGGCACGTCGTATTACTTGTGGGCACAAGGCCAATATTATGAAATTAACAGATGGTTTATTTCTTGAAGTTTTTAAAGAAGTTGCCAAAGAATATCCTGAATTAAAATCGGATGATGTAATTGTGGATGACTTATGTATGAAATTAGTAAGTCGCCCTGACTTGTTTGACGTAATTGTTTTAACTAATTTACAAGGAGATATTGTGAGTGATTTATGTGCTGGATTGGTTGGGGGGCTTGGTTTTGCGCCCTCTGCAAATATCGGGGATCATATTTCAATTTTTGAAGCTGTACATGGCACTGCGCCAGATATCGCTGGAAAAAATATTGCGAATCCCACTTCCTTATTATTAAGTGGATTAAGCATGCTTCGTCATTTAGGATTAATGGAGCAAGCAGTGGTTATTGAAAATGCATTATTATATACCTTGGAGTCAGGCGTGCATACCGGAGACTTTGGAGATAAAAATATTCCTTCCGTAAACACCACTGTATTTGCGCAAGCGATTATTGATAATTTTGGCAAGCAACCCAAGCACAATCCCAAACCCTTCTTGCCTAATTTTTATGTAACACCTACCAATTTCAAATTGGAGCATAACCCAATGTTGCAAAGTGATTTAAGGGATCAACATAAAATTGTTGGCGTTGATTTTTTTATTGAAAGTGCAGACCAACCAAAAGTAATTGCTGACAAATGTTTAACACATGCGAGTGAAACTTTGACCTTGGTTACTATTACCAATCGAGGTACCCAGGTATGGCCATTGGGTTCAGTTTTTACCAATTTGGTGAATCAATTTTATTGCCGTTTTGAAACGGTGAATGAAGCGCCACTGTCACAGGATCAGGTTATTGATTTGTACCGATCTTTGGCTAAGGATTTCAAAATTTGTTCCCTAGAAGTGCTTAATATGTGGGCTGATAAAAAAGCGTATAGTTTGGCCCAAGGCCAGTAGATGCATAAGATTTAAAGCTTTCGGCTTTAAATTGCTTCTTTTTATTATAAATTTCCCTTTCACGGCTTGAAAAAAACCATTTTTAGCGTAATTTCACCATTCATTTACAAAATAGTCTTTTACCTATGGCTGAAGTAATCTTAATGCCCCGTTTAAGTGATACAATGACTGAAGGAGTTATTGCTGCATGGCATAAAAAAGTAGGGGATACTGTTAAAAAAGGAGATTTATTAGCCGAAATTGAAACGGATAAAGCAACCATGGAATTGGAGAGCTATCAACAAGGTGTTTTATTACATGTTGGCACGCCACGTGGCGGTAAATTGCAAGTCAATGATTTATTGGCGATTATTGGTGCTGCAGGAGAAGATGTTTCTGCATTAGTTGCACAAAATACCAACACAGGTTCTGAAACAAAACCAGCGCCTGAAAATACAAAAGTGGAAACACCTGCTGCTCCTGTAGTAGCAAGTGCTGATAATATTGATTTCAGTAAGATGGATGAAGTGGTTTTAATGCCACGCTTAAGTGATACAATGACGGAGGGGGTGATTGCGGGATGGCAGAAAAAAGTGGGAGATGCCGTAAAGAAAGGAGAAATTTTAGCAGACATTGAAACGGATAAAGCAACCATGGAATTAGAATCCTATAAAGATGGGATTTTATTATACCAAGGTGCGCAAGCAGGAGAGAAAATTTTAGTGAATCAATTATTATGTATCATAGGCCAACCAGGTTTAGATATTGATGCAATTGTAAAGTCGGTAAAAAATGCATCTGATAGTCCTGCAGCTTCAGCGCCAGTTGTGCAAGAATCAAAAGCCATAGCAGCAACACCTGCTCCCACAGCTACTCCAGTAGTTGCAGCAACTGTTGTAAATGAAGGAAGAATTTTCGCATCCCCACTTGCTAAAAAAATAGCAAAAGAAAAAGGGGTGGATTTAAAATTTGTAAAAGGATCAGGGGAACATGGAAGAATTACAAAAACTGATTTAGACAACTATACACCAGCAAGTGCAAACACTTATACTGTAGCAGCGCCTATCGGGCAAGTTAGTTTTGAGGATACACCAGTTTCACAAATGCGTAAAGTAATTGCGAAGCGTCTAAGCGAAAGCTTATTTACAGCGCCTCATTTTTATTTGACGATGAAAATAAATATGGATGCGGTAGTGGAAGCACGTGCAATGGTCAATGAAACTTCTCCAGTTAAAATAAGTTTTAATGATTTTATCGTTAAAGCTGTTGCGCTTTCATTAAAACAACATCCAAAAGTAAATAGCAGTTGGTTGGGTGATGTAATACGCACCAATCATCATGTAAATATTGGTATTGCGGTAGCAGTGGAGGAAGGCTTGTTGGTGCCTGTACTTCGTTTTGCAGATGGTTTAAGCTTATCACAAATCAGTGTTTCCGTTAAGGAGTTCGCGAAAAAAGCGAAAGATAAAAAATTACAACCAGCCGATTGGGAGGGAAGTACTTTCACTATTTCTAATTTAGGTATGTTTGGTATAGATCAGTTCACGGCAATCATTAATACACCAGACGCTTGTATATTAGCAGTAGGTGGTATTGCACAAGAACCGATTGTTAAAAATGGTCAAATTGTACCAGGTAATGTTATGAATGTAAGTTTAAGCTGTGATCACCGCGTAGTGGATGGTGCAACAGGGGCTGCATTTTTACAAACATTAAAAAGTTATTTAGAAGCACCAATTAAAATGTTTATTTAAAATATATCAAGTAGTAAACGCTTGAAAATTATCAAAAGGCTCCGTTATAATAAAATTAACGGAGCCTTCTTGTTTAAATTAAAATAAAGGAATGAAAAAATTAATACAAGTTTTAAATGACTTTGAAAAACAGGCGCCGCTTTATTCAAATAATAACAAATTAGTATCTGAAGCGAATGTTGGATGGCATATCATGCATAGCTGCTTGGTGATTACTTCAATTACAAAAGCAATCACAGCATCGGACCCTGCACTCTATAAAAAGAAGTTTAGTTGGAAAGCTTTTTTGGTATTGCTTTTGAATAAAATTCCTAGAGGAAAAGCAAAAGCACCTTCTTTTACTCAGCCTGCTAACGAAGTTTCGATGGAGATGGTACTGCAGCAAATAATAGAAGCTAGAAAAAGCGTTGAATTACTTTCGACTGCGGAAAATAATAAATATTTTACACACCCAATATTTGGCGACCTTCAATTGCCAACAGCTATTAAATTTTTATATGTACACACCTATCATCACGAAAAAATAATAAAAGATATTTTACAATAAGATGAATAAAAAATCCCCGCTCGATGCATCGAGCGGGGATTTTTAGTTTGCGACTTTGCTAATTAAATCTTAGTCCAAATCGCATCCAATAGGAGCGCCAGGAGCCATAGCTACTGGTTTAGACAGAATCACTTTTTCTGGGCTTTTTATTCTTTCTATAGCATACTGATAATGTGCACTATGCATTGGATCGGATTTAGATAAAGCTTCTAGCTTAGCTTTTAATTGCTTTATTCTTTGTTGTGTGATACTACGTACTTCATAATTTGCATCTGTACTTTGACTTACGCCAATCAGCCAATGTAGGGTTTGTTGTTGTGTTTGTTGTTGAATACTTCCAGCCAAACCATTAGATATTTTTATATACCATGTATTTTCAAGTATTTGGTCAAGTACATCATCCCAACCTATCACACCTGCCCTTGCTTTATTTTGTACCAAACGATTAGCGCGCTCCACATTAAATAAAAATCCTAATTGAAAATCAGCCAATGCTTCAGCTGCACTTAATGCATCAAAGCTCATGCCAGTTCTTTTTTCAAAAAGTTCACCAACGCCATACAATAAAGGAGGGCGCGGGGGAATTAATTGTAAAATATTTTCAGGTAAGGTTAAAGTTTCTGCGCTCAAGCATTTTAGTGCTGCTTTTAAAGCTTTTTGTTGCATTTCATTTGATAAAATCGTTGGTTTTATTTGATTTGTATCTCCACGAACGCTATAGGTATAGTTTATACCACCTATCACTTTGGTCACTGCTTCATATTGGTAACGGTGGTAATTATACAATGGAACTAATACATCTTCCAACTTTGATAATGGGGTGCCATTTGGAACGGCTTGCTCACCAAATTGACTGATTGCTTTTTTTCTTACCTCAATTACTTGATTCAATCCAGCAACTGCATCCGCTTGGTTATCCCATAAATGCGCATTTGGATGAAAGCCACTTGCTGATCTTGCATCTGCATCTGCGATGAACTGTAATCCATTTTTTGAATTCTCAATGAGTAAATTTTGCAATCCTTTACTTTCATCTACGGTTTTATCAAAATCTTGATAACCATAGGTAATGGCGCGCTTATCCCATTCTCCAATTTCGTTGGTATAGATATCTGAAAAATCAATGGCTCCTTTATCATTTACAAAAACATTGGGGTGCGGGTAGTCCATCACGGAAGCACGATTATTAAAACTTGATGCATAATTATGTTGCAGTCCTAAGGTGTGACCCACTTCGTATGCCGCTAATTGTCTCAATCTGTGAACAGCTGCAGTGCGCATTTTATCGGTGACTGGCTGTCCATTCATATAAGGGGATAAAAGTGCTGTAAATATTAAATAATCCTGCCTTACCCTAAGCGAACCTAAAGTAACCTGGCCTTTTATAATTTCACCTGTTCTTGGATCGCTAATAGTTGCGCCATAACCCCAACCGCGGGTAGATCGGTGTACCCAGTTAATTATATTGTAACGAATATCCATGGGGTCAGCACTGTCAGGAAGAACTTGAACTTGGAATGCATTTTTATAGCCTGATGCCTCGTAGGCTTGGTTCCACCATCTTGCACCCTCTAATAAAGCAGAACGGATAGGTTCTGGTGTACCATTATCTAAATAGTATATGATTGGTTTCACTGCTTCACTGATCGCTGCATTTGGATTTACTTTATTTAATCGATGCCTACTGATAAACATTTTTTGAATGGGCTCGCTGATATCACTTCCATAATCAAAATAAGTAATTCCAAAATAGCCACTTCTAACATCATACGCTCTTGGCTTATATTTATTATCGGGCAATGCAATAAAGCTATGGTGCATTCTTAAGGTGATTGCTTCGGTAGATGGCGCAACCGCTTGCACAAATCTTCCGGCATCAGAACCGCCTATAAAAGTAAGTGTTGCTTCAAACTCGGAATTATTTGGAAAATTTTTTGTGTTAGTTATATAGATGGCGGAACGACCCTCGTTTAAGGTGTAAGTTCCTTATCTCATTTTTCTAATTTTATCGGCAGCGTTATGCGCGTCTCTTAAAAAGAAAGCGGTAGCGTCTACTAATACAGCATTGCCATCTTCTGCTTCCACTGTAAAATTAAACAACACAGATTGCGCGAATGATTCATTGACGGCTTTTTGTTCTCTTGGGTCATTGGTCACTGCACGATAGTCCAAATTAGGTTGTGTAAGTAATACTTTTTTACCTACGCGATTAAAATACACAATTCTTGAATCGCCAATTTGGCCTCGGTCTAATCCAATATCATTTGACCCAAGTCCCGCTGGCAGCGAGTTTACATATAAACATGGGTTATTCCATTTGTCGATGACTAAGTAAATTTTTCCTTGCGTAGCATCCCAGTAGTAATTAAAATAACCTTTACGCAATTCCATGGTTTTTGTTTTTTCATTAATGGGATTACTTTGCGCATGCAATAGAAAAGGAAAAAATAATAGTAGTAATAAGTTTTTCATACATTTTGTTTTGACAATAAAAAAATCCTCCCATTCACGAATGTTCGGAATGGGAGGATTAAGATATGAATTTTACAGCTAAATTTAAGCAGTAGGTGTATCAGTGGTAGGTTCTGTAAAAAGCGTTGGCGCAACTACAGTCGCTTCAACAACAACCGGAGCTGGTGCAGGCGCTGCTTTTTTAGGTGCTACTTTTTTCTTAGGCGCTACTTTTTTTGCTGCTTTCTTAGGAGCCACTTTCTTAGTTGCTTTTTTAGGTGCTACTTTTTTCTTAGGCGCTACTTTTTTTGCTGCTTTCTTAGGAGCCACTTTCTTAGTTGCTTTTTTAGGTGCTACTTTTTTCTTAGGTGCTGCTTTTTTTACTGCCTTCTTAGGAGCCACTTTCTTAGTTGCTTTTTTAGGAGCAACTTTTTTCTTAGGTGCTGCTTTTTTTACTGCCTTTTTAGGAGCCGCTTTCTTAG
>JANREK010000035.1:127341-160371 GCA_030726065.1 Sediminibacterium sp.
ACTTTTTTCTTAGGTGCTGCTTTTTTTACTGCCTTTTTAGGAGCCGCTTTCTTAGTTGCTTTTTTAGGAGCTACTTTTTTCTTAGGAGCTGCTTTTTTTGCTACTTTCTTCTTGCTTGACTTTGCCATAATGATTATTTAATTTAGTTTGTAAAGTTGATTTTGATAAAAATACATTCTTTTATTTAAACAAAATAAATTCTATTCATCTATTTAATAATAGATTTGTAACATGAAATCACCAGTCACCTTAGTTGTAGGGGCGTCGCCCAATTCAGAACGCTATAGTTTTTTAGCGACTTGTTTATTAAATGAACATGGAATATCGGTATATCCTTATGGTATTAAAAAGGGAATGATCAATGATATCCCAATTTTGAATGAATGGCCAAGCCAAATTCCTATAGATACGGTCACTTTATACCTTGGTTCCGCAGCCCAAACTGAATATATTGATCCAATCTTAGCCTTAAAACCCCGTCGTATTATTTTTAATCCAGGTACTGAAAACCCAGTATTAGCAGCACTTACAGCTAAAAATGGCGTTGAAACATTAGAAGCTTGCACACTTGTTTTATTAAAAACAGGACAATATTAATTTTTATACTGCCCCCAACTGGATTTATCCAAACTTCGGTATTGAAGGGCCTCGCTAATATGGTTTATTTGAATAGTATTGCTGTTATCTAAGTCGGCAATACTTCGACTCACTTTTATAATTCGGTCAAAAGCCGGTGCACTTAGCTGAAATTTTTCCATTGCCATTTTTAAAATGGCTTCGCTATCGCTAGTAAGGGGACAATATTTTTTTAGCTGACTGCTATTCATTTGCGCATTGGTATAGGACCCCTCTTCGTTTTTAAATCGATGACTTTGAATTTCTCTTGCATTTTTGACTCTATTAGCGATAATTGCGGAAGTTTGTTCCTGTTTCGAAGCCCTTAATTCACTATAAAGTACGGGTACCACCTCAATATGCATATCTATGCGATCCAATAAGGGCCCGGAAATCTTATGCATATATTTTTGAATTACACCTGGACTACAGTGACATTCCTTTTTCGGATGGTTGTAATACCCGCAAGGGCATGGGTTCATAGCCGCCATCAGCATAAATCTAGCGGGGAAGGTAACACTCATTTTGGCCCGGGCGATACACACAATTCCTTCCTCCATGGGTTGCCGAAGTACTTCAATAACTGATCTATTAAATTCGGGTAGTTCATCTAAAAATAAAATACCATTATGTGCTAATGAAATTTCGCCGGGTTGGGGATGGCTTCCGCCACCAATAAGTGCGATAGCGGATAAACTATGGTGGGGGTGTCTGAATGGCCTACTTCTTAATAATTTATTTACGGCATCCAATTTTCCAGAGATACTATATATTTTACTGGTTTCTAAAGCTTCCATTTGATTTAACGGCGGTAGAATGGAAACAATACTTTTGGCCATCATTGTTTTACCGGCGCCTGGCGGCCCGATCATAATAATATTATGACTACCTGCACTCGCAATTTCTAAGGTTCTTTTCACATTTTCCTGCCCCTTCACATCCGAAAAATCTGTCACCGATTTTATTTCATGATCTATTAACAGTCTAGTTCTTTTGATGGGGGATCTTGCTTTAGGGTTTCCAATAAAATCAACGACTTCGGTTAAATATTCAAAACAATAAATATTCATATCATCAACCAATGCAGCCTCGGCTGCATTCTCATTAGGAAGTAAAATACCTAAAAAGCCATCTGCCTTTGCTTGCATCGCCATGGCAAGGACGCCTTTGATCGGGTATAATTTACCATCTAAGTCCAATTCCCCCATCATAATATACTTATCAATTAAATGAATAGGGCTGATTTGTTCAGAAGCGGCTAATGTACCAATGGCGATGGGTAAATCAAATGCGGCACCGGTTTTTTTAATTCAGCGGGTGATAAATTGATGACCAATTTTGTTCTTGGCATTCTAAAGCCATTTGCTTTAATGGCACTTTCGGTTCGGTCCAAACTTTCCTTTACCGAGCTGTCAGGTAGGCCAACTATACAATAGCCTTGACCCATGCTTACATTTACTTCAATGGTAATCGCAACAGCGTCAATCCCAATTAAGGCATTGCCTTTTGTTTTTACAAGCATATTTTTTGCTTGAATCTACATTTTGTAAGGGAACGGTGATTAAGTATTAATACTTGTTTTTAGTCATGTTGTTTAGCAGGTCAACCACGCCTTCTCTTTCTAAAATTAAGTAGCCCAACCGGTCTTGACTGATCCCTTCCTTTAGTTGGTAATGAAACAAGAGTTCCTTTTGACGCACTTCGGTTTCTAAATAACCAAATTGAATATTATTGAATTTTTTTAGTCCATCACTTATCTCATACAAGTGTGTGCTAATAATGAATAAGCTATTTCTTAAATTTTGTAAACCTTCAATGACCACAGTGCTGCACTTCATGGCGTCTTGGATATTGGTTCCCTTGAAAAGCTCATCAATTAGCACAAAGTATTTTTTACCATCTATGATTTTCTCAATGGTATTTTTTATTCTTTGTACTTCATTAAAAAAGTAACTTTCCCCTTTGACCACATTGTCAGCAATAGTTAGGTTGGTAATAAGTCCGTCAAATAAAGATAGGGTTACTTTTGCTGCAGGCGCTCCAATGCCAATATGCGCCAAATAGATCACAATGCCAATGGTTTTAATGAATGTACTTTTACCAGCCATATTGGCGCCAGTTAAAAAAAATAAATTCGTTTGACTAGACAGTGTAATGGTATTATCAATGGGATTTGGAACCAGTGGGTGTATTGCTGCTACTACTTCAAGTTGCGGAGTTTCGCTATTGACCCAAGTAGGAAAAACAAAGTTAAATTTTTTCGCTGCCGTTGCCATGCTATAATAAGTATCTAGCTCATAGAAATATTGTAAAAGCTGAAGCGTATTGTTTTTATAATGGTTCCGAAAAAAATAAGCCAGCGACAATAATTTTTGCGGGTTGGCTAATGTGGTTGGTGTGTTTAAGTTGGCTAATGCCGGATGCTGCAACCCTTTTTTTATGTTTTGAACTAAAGTAGCAATAATTGGGTTCTGATTTTTATTCTCGAAAATAAGTAGCCACTTATTTAAATTTTCATAGAATAGCATTAAATGCTCTAGTGAATATTTTATTAAAGCATAGTCTGAAGCATTGATATATTGGTACCAATAAGCGCCTGGGTAACTAATTTGTATTGGGATTGCTTTAAACGCAGTTCCAAAAAACTTTTCAATTACTAGGGTAGTACCATTGGTGATTTTCATTTCATTAATAAAATCAATTTCACTGATAAAAACAGCAATGGCATTTTGTCGTTTCTCAATGGCTTCAATAGTATTTAATGGATGCGCAAGATATTGATCTAACTGCTCCTTACCGCCATTGGTTTTGCAAAAATTAAGATGTGAAATAAGGCCTTCCGATTCATCCGTATCAAATAAGCCGATATCTTTTAATGTAATCTTATCTACCAGCATACAAATTATATTTAGCTTCTGGTAAATTGAATGCGTTGGCCTTTTTGACTTTCATCAAATTTACCATCCTGACAAGCCAAGTGTCCATTCACAAATGTGGCATGAATTTGATAAGGAAATTGCGTTCCTAAAAGCGGACTCCATCCGCATTTGTATAATATATTTTCTTTGGTAATAATATAGGGTGCTTCTTTAACTAATACCAAGTCGGCATAATAGCCTTCTCTAATATATCCGCGATCTTTTATTTGAAAGCAGGTAGCAACGGCATGGCTCATCTTTTCGACCATTTTTTCAATAGTTAGTTTTCCTTCTTTCACATATTTCATCATCAACATAACCGGGTGTTGTACCAATGGAAGTCCCGCATGCGCATGCGCGTAATCACCTTGCTTTTCATCCCAGGTATGTGGCGCATGGTCGGTTGCAATTACATCTAATTGGTCATTGAGCAAACCTTCCCACAATGCAGCTTTATTTTCAGGGGCCTTAATTGCTGGGTTACATTTAATTAAATTGCCTTTAGTTGCGTAATCGTCGGCAGTAAAATGTAAGTGGTGAACACAAACCTCTGAAGTAATGCGTTTGTCGGCCAAAGGAAGCATATTTGAAAATAACTGCAATTCCTTTGCTGTACTAATATGTAAAATATGTAAACGACTATTAAATTTTTTTGCTAATTGTATTGCTTTGAATGAGGATTCAAAACAAGCTTCTTCGTTACGAATAATTGGATGGTCGGAGGGTTCGAGGACTGGTTTAATAGCTTCCAACGCCGCCTTATTTTTTTTAATAATACTTTCTTCCTCACAATGGGTGGCAATTAATAATTCAGAACCTTCGAATATTTTTTCTAATACAAGCGGGTTATCTACCAATAAATTTCCTGTGCTAGATCCCATAAATATTTTTACACCACAAACTTCATTTTTCTTTTCATTGGTGCGAAGCACTTCTTCCCAATTATCCTGAGAAGTGCCCATAAAAAACGAGTAGTTAGCAAGTGCATTTTGTGCACCAATTTTATATTTGTCTTCCAATAATGTTTGGGTAAAAACAGGTGGGACTGTATTGGGCATTTCCATAAAGCTAGTGACACCACCCGCAACCGCAGCTTTAGATTCTGTATATATATCAGCCTTATGGGTTAATCCTGGTTCTCTAAAATGCACCTGATCATCAATGGCACCTGGAATTAGGTACATACCCTCGGCGTTAATTTCAGTAATGCCATTAGGTGTTTCTATGGTTGTTGCTATTTTTTCAATTCGACCATTTTTAATGAGTACATCTCCATTAAATTTTTTCCCTTCATTAACGATAGTGGCATTTTTAATGATATAGTTGCGCATCGAATTTAGTTTTCAAGATGTATAGTGAAATAAATAAAGTTCGCGTTTATTTTATCTACATTATTGAGTAAGGATTCAGGACCTGTTCCTGAATTGTTTTTTAAATTTGTTAACCCATAAGAAAATTTAAGCTCGGGGGAAATGGTTACATATTTTAAATAAAAACTCAATCCTAAGCCAAATTCATATCCTAGATCCGTACCGTTTAATAAAGCTTTATAGGGTGTTCCATTAATGCTGCTACTCACTTTTGAACTTGATAAATCAAAATCAGCCTTAACGCCTCCAAATACATAATGGCGCATGATTGATTTATATCCTAAGGCGGTATATCTGTCTGACTGCAATTTTAAAGCAAGTGGAAGTGTGATGATGGTGGATGGAATAGCTATAGAATCTACCACGTTAACATACAAGTTATTTGGCGCAGAAAAACCAACTGATTTTGAACCACCAATCAATAACATGGGGTTAGCCCTCAATAATAAGTGGTTGCTTATCTTTAAAGTGCCAGACAAACCTAAATTTAAATTGCCACTCTTGCTTGTTGTAATTCTGTTCGCAATATTTGTGGTTTGATTGTTAAAATACGCGCTTCGCTCAAAGTTTAAACTATTTAATCCATAACCTAAACTAATCCCTAAATAGTAAGGCATGTCGTCATGGTCAGGTTGAAACACTTCATTTTTTTGTGCATTAACCGATAATGAAGTCAATATCAGTAGTGCAATGCTGATTATTTGTTTCCGCAATAGATGCTGCATATGCCTAAGCTTAATTTTTGTTGATGAATATTTTTAAATCCCGCTTTTTCTAAGATACTTAAAAAAGCCGTTCCTTCGGGGAATGCTGCTACACTTTCGTTTAAATAAGAATAAGCAGCTTTATTGCCGGAGAATATTTTACCAATATTTGATGTAATCCAATTCATATAGAGCTGATAAATAGGCTTAAACCAAAACTGACTAGGTTGTGAAAATTCTAGAATGACTATTTTGCTTCCTGATGTTAGCACTCGATTAATTTCATTCAAACCTTTTTCCAGATCTGCAAAATTACGAACCCCAAATGCAACCATGGCACCATCAAAAGTATTTGCTGCAAAGGGTATTTCGGTACTGTCTCCTTGCTTTAATTGTATGATATCGTTCAATCCTTTTTGGGCAATTTTTATCCTTCCATATTGCATCATTCCTTCGGAAATATCCATCCCTGTAATTTGCTTAGGTTTAATTTGCTTATGGGCCATTAATGCCATATCGGCGGTACCCGTGGCAACATCCAATAAATGATGCATGAGGGCGCCTTTAAAATTAGCGATGGCTTTTTTTCGCCAAATTTGATCAATACCTAAACTCAAAAATCGATTCAAAAAATCATATTTTTTTGCAATAGAATCAAACATCGAGGCTACTTGCTCCTTTTTACTAGCTTGGCTATTACTATCTGGAACAATATTGTCGTGGGCATATTGGCTCATGGGGCAAAGATACCAAATTTGTATAAGCTTTATCCATGGCGCACTAGTTCTTAACAATTACTTTTATCTTCGTATCTAATGAAGGCAAGGATTTATAAATCAACTGGTAGCTGGTACTCCGTAAAATCGGAGGAGGGTCTATTTTATCAGGCGCGTATTAAGGGCGTCATAAAATTAGATGCCATTTCCTCTACGAACCCTATTGCTGTTGGGGATTGGGTGAATTATGAAATGGAAAATGTAGATCAAAATTCGGTCATGATTACCCATATTATTGACCGAGATAATTATGTGGCCAGGCAATCCCCCCATAATAAAAGACAGCAACATATTATCGCCTCCAACTTAGACCAATCCATTTTATTAGCCACCTTAAAATCACCTAAAACTTCACAAGGGTTTATAGATCGATTTTTGGTTTCCTGTGAGGCTTTTCATATCCCAGCAATGATTGTTTTTAATAAATCAGACATTTATGGCCCTGCAGAGATAGAGGTGTATGACCAATTTAAAAAAATGTATGAAGCCGTTGGATATAAAGTTTTTTTAATAAGTATTGAAAAGGACCAAGGATTAAATAAAATCCAAGAATTATTAACTGGTAAAACAACATTGGTGAGTGGGCATAGTGGTGTTGGAAAATCTTCTTTTATTAATTATTTATTTCCTGATTTGGATTTAAATACACAGGAAGTAAGTGATTGGAGTGGGAAGGGGATGCATACCACTACTTTTGCGCAGATGTATGACTTACCAGCATCAGGTTCAGTAATTGATACGCCGGGTATGCGGGAATTGGGGTTAGTGAATTTAGAAAAAGAAGAGTTAGCGCAATACTTTCCAGAAATGCGTGAAAAAATGGAGGGCTGTCAATTTAATAATTGCCAACATATCAACGAGCCAGGATGTGCGGTAAAAGCTGCAGTAGAAAAAGGAATTATTTCTGAAGCTCGATTTTTTAGTTATGTTGATTTATGGCATGGCATTGAAGGCCCGAAGTATTAATCCTTATTTTTTGGCGCTTCATTATGTTCTGAAAACCAACTAGCATATTTTACATAGTTGTCCGCGATTCTATTTATCTCTCCACTAATTAATGCTTCTGAAACCATCTTCACTTTTTTTGCGGGTACGCCAACATAAATACTTCCTTCTTCCACTATAGTGCCTTCTAAAACTACTGCACCTGCAGCAATAATTGCATTTGAATGCACTACACATGCATCCATTACGATACTTCCCATGCCAATCAAAACATTATCATGTATGGTGCAACCATGCACTAAGGCATTGTGACCAATGGAAACATTATTTCCAATATTGGTGGGGTGCTTTAAATAGGTACAATGAATGACTGCGCCATCCTGTACATTTACCTTATTGCCCATTTTAATATAATGGACGTCCCCTCTTAAAACGGCATTGAACCAAATGGAGCATTCGTCCCCCATAATAACATCTCCAACAATGGTTGCGTTAGGTGCAATAAAACAATTTTCACCAAATTGTGGATGTTTCCCTTGAACTGTGAGTATGGTTGCCATAAAAATGCGACTTTTGTACTGCAATTTAATAGTTATTATGTCCAGCATTAACAATAGACAACTTTTTTTTTCGCATTTAGCGCAAACATCTGATAAACCCATTGGTATTGAAGTTGCATCGGCTAAGGGGATATATATATATGACACCGCCGGAAAAGCTTTTATGGATATGATTAGTGGATTTAGTGTTTGTAATATTGGCCATAGTCATCCATCAGTGATTAAAGCAATACAGGATCAAGCAGCACAGTATATGCATGTGATTGTATATGGTGAATTTATTCAGTCCCCACAGGTGCAATATGCAAAAGCATTAGCGACTGTGTTACCGGATCAATTGCAATCCGTGTATTTTACCAATAGTGGCGCGGAAGCTGCCGAAGGTGCAATGAAATTAGCGAAGCGTGTTACCAAACGCACCAAAATGATTTCATTTAACGGCGCTTATCATGGAAGCACACAAGGAGCCTTAAGTATGATGGGGGATGAATATTTTAAAAATGCTTTTAGACCCTTACTGCCAGAAGTCATGCAATTGTCGTACAATAATTTTGACGACTTAAATTTTATTGATAATACAGTGGCTTGTGTTTTGGTTGAATTAGTTCAAGCGGAAACAGGCATCACCCCTGCAGATAAGGATTGGATTATTGCATTAAAAGAAAAATGTGAATCACTTTGTGTGGTATTAATCGTGGACGAGATTCAATCAGGGTTTGGTCGAACAGGCAGTTTGTTTGCATTTGAACAATATGGCATTACGCCAGATATTTTATTATTGGGGAAAGCGTTGGGAGGTGGTTTGCCATTAGGTGCGTTTGTTGCGAATACTAAAATGATGGGTGCTTTAACGCATAGTCCTGTGTTAGGACATATCACCACCTTTGGCGGAAATCCTGTTTGTTGCGCTGCAGGTCATGCTGCTTTGCAAGTTTTGCAACAATCCAATTGGATCAATGAGGTTGCAGAAAAAGAGCAATTTTTATTGGAGCAATTAGTGCACCGTAGTATTTTAAATCGCACGCATAAAGGATTGTGGATGTCCTTGCAATTTTCATCTTCAGCACTAGCGAAAAAAGTGGCAGCTTGTTGTGTTGCCAATGGAATAATAACTGATTGGTTTTTATTTGCAGAAGATAAAATTAGAATTGCATCGCCATTAAGTATTACGATGGAGGAATTAAATGAAGCAGTTAATAAAATAAAATTAAGTATTGACGAAGCGGTCGCTTCTAATTAATTTTTAGCAATCACCTGTTCTGCAAAAGCGCCTATACAATTTCTCATATTTGGGTATGATATGATGTATGTCAAAAAGTTTTGCTTCTTTTAAAGCATTTTGCTTAAAGGCTTTCAGTTTTGTTTCATCCTGCAATAGTTCAATCGCATTTTTACTCATTTTTGCTACATCACCAACAGGGGAAGTATAGCCAGTAACGCCGTGAATATTAATTTCTCCTAATCCACCTGCATCGGTGCTAATCACTACAGTGCTAGCTGCCATGGCTTCAAGCGCAGCTAATCCAAAACTTTCATATTCAGAAGGCAATAAAAAAACATCACTGACTGCTAATAGTTCTTCCATTTGTTCTTGTTTCCCTAAAAAACGCACATCGCTCTCTAGCCCATATTGCCTGGTAAGATCTTCGGCTAGTGGACGCTCGGGGCCATCTCCAACCATTAATAACTTTGCAGGAAGGGCATCATGAATATTTTTAAAAATTTCCATCACGTGATCTATTCTTTTTATCTTTCTAAAATTAGATGCGTGTATGATTATTTTTTCATTGTTCGGCGCAATCACTTGTCTAAATGCCGCTACCGCTTCTTTATTAAATCGGTGTACATCCACAAAGTTGTGGATGACTTCAATTTCTTTTATAATATCGAAATGCTTGAAGGTTTCTACTCTTAAATTTTCAGATACTGCAGTAATGGCATCACTTTCGTTAATTGAAAAAGTAACGACTGGCTCGTATGTTTTATCTCTACCTACTAAAGTAATATCGGTGCCATGTAAAGTAGTAATGACTGGAACTGACCTTCCTGTTTTTTGTTTTACGATTTGTTTGGCGGTATAAGCAGCAGATGCGTGCGGGATTGCATAGTGTGCATGAATTAAATCCAAATCATGGTTTAAAATTACATCTACCATGGTACTTGCCAAAGCTAATTCATAAGGCGGGTAATCGAATAATGGATAAGTAGGTACCCTAACTTCATGGTAAAATATATTGGTATGAAAACCATTTAGGCGAACCGGTTGTTGGTAGGTAATAAAATGGATTTCATGGCCTTTTTCCGCAAGGGCTTTGCCAAGTTCGGTAGCTAAAACACCACTACCGCCAAAAGTAGGATAACAAACAATTCCAATCTTCATTTATGTGCTATTGTATCTGCAAATAACAACTTAAAATGCAATAAAGTTTATTTATATTTAAGAATTATTTAAATGAAAAACTGCGGCAATGCGTAAATTATTTTTTTTGGTGTTTTGTTGGCCATTTTTGACCCAAGCACATATCAATCAAGACAGTATTACAATAAAAAAAATGTCTGACGAAATCATGACCAATGGTAAGGCTTATGATTTGTTAAGACAGTTAACTAAGCAAATAGGGGGTCGTTTGGCAGGTTCGCCGCAACAACAAAATGCAGCAATTTGGGGTCAACGCAATATGGCTGTATTCGCGCCAGATAAAGTGTTTATGCAACCTTGCAAAACACCCAATTGGCAACGTGGGGGTAAGGATTTTGCAAGTGTAGTGCGTGTGAATGGAAAAGCAATGAATCGTCCTTTAGCTGCATTGGCTTTAGGCAATTCATTAGGAAGTAATGGTTTAATTGAAGCGGAGCTTTTGGCGGTTGCCGATTTTGATGAATTAGAAAAACGTAAAGCCGAAGTAAAAGGAAAGATTGTTTATTATCATAGCATATTTGATCCTAACCTCATACAAACTTTTGGTGCTTATGGAAAAATGGGGGTGTATCGTACCACTGGCGCTAGTCGTGCTGCAAAATATGGCGCTGTTGGCGTGATGCTGCATTCATTAAGTACCGCTCCTGATAATGCGCCACACACAGGTGGTATGAAGTATGTTGAAGATTATCCAAAAATTCCGGCGGTAGCTTTGGGCCCTAATGATGCAAAGGAACTATATGCAAATGCAAAAAAAGGAACCATCCGTGTGCAGATGCAAACCTATGGTTATTTTTTACCAGATGCAGATGAGAATAATGTGGTAGCAGAAATTAAAGGTTCCACTTTCCCGAATGAAATAATTACAATTGGCGGTCATTTAGATAGTTGGGATGTAAATGAAGGGGCACATGATGATGGTGCAGGTATTGTGCAAACGATGGAAATTTTACGAACCATGAAAGCATTGAACTATCAACCAAAAAGAACCATTCGTTTTGTTTTATTTGCGAATGAAGAAAATGGCATGCGCGGCGGCAACAAATATGCTGAACTTGCAAAACAAAATAATGAACAACATGTTTTTGCGCTTGAAAGTGATGCGGGTGGATTTACGCCTAGGGCCATTGGTATTAGTGCAACAAGCCCTGAGCAGTTTAAAAAAATGCAACAATGGGCTAGTTTATTGAAGCCTTATGGTACTGAAATCACAGCAGGCGGAGGCGGTGCGGACATTGGACCGCTAAAAAATGTAAATGCGTCAATTGTACTTGCGGGTTTAGTGCCAGATAGTCAACGCTATTTTGATTTACACCACGCTAAAACAGATGTGTTTGAAAATGTAAACAAAAGAGAATTGTTATTAGGCGCAGTGAATATGGCGGCAATTATTTATTTGGTAGACCAGTATGGGGTACCTAAATAAATGACGATTTTTTGTTAATAGAATAAACACCTATCACTCGTCTCATCGCTGCTTCGCAGATATTCGCTCGTAATAGCATTTATTCTTTTTAACAAATAAAATTGAAGAAAAACATAGGCTGTAGAAAAAATACCTAATCCTCGGCTCTCAATCGCTTCGCTCAAATGTTCGCTCGGATTAGTATTTATTTCTACTGCTATAATAAAAAAAGCCTCGAGGTTAAATTGTCCAAGAGGCTTTTTTTATCGGATAGTGCGTTGCAGCTATCTACTAAGGTTCATCGAACGCTCCTTGTATAAATTTCGGAAGTAAGGATCGCGTAAATCTTTTATAAATCGAATGGCTTCACCAGTGCTTTTCATTTCAGGGCCTAATTCTTTGTTCACACCAGGGAATTTATCAAAACTAAATACGGGTTCTTTAATCGCAAATCCGTCTAGCTTTTTCTCCATGACGAAGTCGGTTAATTTAGCAGCACCCAACATTACTTTGGTTGCAATATTTAAATAAGGAATTTGATATGCTTTCGCAATAAACGGTGTGGTTCTTGATGCTCTTGGATTGGCTTCAATGACATATACTTTATCGTCCTTAATGGCGAATTGAATATTTATTAAGCCTTTGATATTTAAAGCACGCGCAATTTTTTCACTATAAAACTCCATGGTCGCCACGATCAATGGCGTTAAGTTAAATGCAGGTAATACCGCATTACTATCGCCACTATGTATACCCGCTGGTTCAATGTGTTCCATTACACCCATCACGTGAAAAGTTTCTCCATCAAAAATGGCATCTACTTCTGCTTCCTGACAACGATCTAAAAAATGATCAATCAATATTTTATTATCTGGAATATGTTTTAAGATACTTACCACCGCTGTTTCTACTTCGGCATCATTAATTACGATACGCATTCTTTGTCCACCAATCACATAGCTTGGTCTCACTAAAACAGGGTAACCTACTTGGTTGGCAACTTCAACGGCTTCCTCTGCAGTGTATGCAGTTCCGTAATCAGGATAAGGAATTTTTAATTCTTTTAATAAATCACTAAAGCGACCGCGATCTTCTGCAATATCTAAACTGTCGAATGAAGTTCCTATAATTTTAATTCCTCTTTCTGTTAATCGTTTTGCTAATTTCAATGCAGTTTGCCCCCCTAATTGTACGATTACGCCTTCTGGTTGTTCTAATTCAATAATCTCCCAAAGATGTTCCCAAAACACAGGCTCAAAATATAATTTATCTGCCATGTCAAAATCGGTAGAAACAGTTTCAGGATTGCAATTCACCATGATGGCTTCATAGCCAGCTTCTTTTACCGCCAATAATCCATGAACACAGCAATAATCAAATTCAATACCTTGACCAATACGATTGGGGCCACTGCCTAATACAATAATTTTTTTTCTGGAAGAGCGGATTGACTCGTTGGATTGCAGGGTGTTACTCATATGTATGAAATTGGGCAAAAATACAGAAGCATTGTCATTTTTACGAATTTTTAAGCAATGGTTTTCCACCATTCCCATTTATCTTACCAAACATAGTTCGTCCCATCGGGTGGTATAGCGTTTGCTGCGCCTTTCGCTGCGCATTTTCCAGTTTTTTTGAGTGCCGCTGGTCGCAAATTTGAGGATGTCGTCCCTAAATGCCGCATTCATATTATCTATTACATTCATTAGTTTTTTACGATTTTGGTCCCTAGGTGCTACAAACAAGTTGGTCTGTAATGCATTATCGGGGACAAAGTCACTTAAAATAACGCCTGTTTTTTTATACCATTCCCCCTGTTCATACAAGCTTTTTCCTAGGGCGACCACTGCTTTAATGATATCGGGGGTTAGGTTACTGGGATTATCTAGTTTAACGTACCCGCTGACTTGCCGTCCGTGATGGTAATGGGAGATGTCCGTTGGAGGCGGTGTTTTTTTTAATAAAAAAACGGATACGCCATATGCGGCACTGTGTTGTCGGCGTAATTTTTCCGCGGTGCGCGTTGCATAGGTCGCTAAGGCTTCTTCAATTTCCTGCCACTCGGAAACAGTGCGTCCAAACATACGCGTAGTGGCAATCATTTTTTTGCTGGTTCTGGGTGTTTGCATATCATGGCTATGCATTCCTTTTAATTCTCTAATTAATTTCACCCCTGGTACGCCGCCTAAAAATCGTTTACCCCAACTAAGGTCCTTAATGCTAAGTGCGTAGGCGGTATTGATGCCATAGGTTTTTAATTTCTCACTATAACTATATCCAATCCCCCAAACATCATCGATGGGTGTACTTTGTAAAGCGGCTTGTATTTTTTTTGTATCATTTAATATGACCACACAGCCAGTGAGTAATTTACTTTTTTTAGCCAATCGATTCGCTACTTTACTTAATACTTTATTAGGGCCTACGCCAATGGATACGGATATGCCTGTCCATGTTTCTATTTTCTTTTTTAATGAAACACAATAATCTTGTAGTTGATCGGAAGCGATGTGATCTAAATTAATAAAGGCTTCATCAACCGAGTACACTTCCACACAACCTGGTGGCACTAGCTGTCGCATGGTTTCCATCACCCGCCAGCTAAGATCTCCGTATAAGTGATAGTTGGAGGAGAACGCATGTACTTTATTTTTTTCAATCAATTCCTTTGCTTGAAAATAGGGGATGGCCATGTTGATGCCCAATTGTTTTGCTTCATCGGACCTGGATACAATACATCCATCATTGTTGCTTAATACAACAACGGGTGCATGTTGCAGTTGTGGTTGAAACAGTCGCTCACAAGCGCAATAAAAACTATTACAATCTACAATGGCTTGCACGGAATTATTTTTTTATCCCCTTACTTGGGTGCTTCATTATAAACTATGTATTACAAAACTCACGACACCCCAGGTGCTGTATTGTTCTAATTGTGCTACTTGAATAGTGCCGTATCTTTTATTTTCAGGAATCAAACTGATACTATGTTCTTGAATATGTAAACGGCGTACTAAAAACTCCCCATTTAAAACAGCCACGACTACTTTGCCCGAACTTGGCGTAAGGCTACGATCTACAATTAAAATATCTCCTACATGAATACCCGCCCCTAACATGGCATCACTATTTACGCGAAAGAAAAAAGTAGCGGGTTTGTTGCGAATGAGTTGCTCGTTGAGGTCAATGCCTCTTTCCATAAAATCGTCGGAAGCTGCCCCAAATCCGGTGGCATTGGCTTGTATAATTTGAGCAGATTGGAATTTTTTATTAATCTGCTGGGTGGCCATCCCTTCATTGGGATCTGTATCTATAAATGACATAAAACTAAATTTATTAGCAATATTAACTAAATAATTTAGTATTTAGTGCATTAATTTGTACCCTTTTTTTAAGTATTTATACGTTTTTGTGTATTTGTTCATTAAAAAGCCTTCCCGCGTTAACGAGAAGGCTTTAGCGTTATTTAATTTATAGTATTAAAATTTAAAAACTAGTTTACTGAAAATCCTTAGCCCGTTATAGCCCATTTGAACAGCATCCCATGGACCGCCGGTTTCATTGTCACCGGCATACCATTTAGCTTGTGGGTTTACAGCGAAGTCAGGATGTACATTAAAGATATTGTCAGCACCAAGAATTAAGGAAGCCTTCTTTGAAACCTGAACATTCATATACAAATCAGTAGAAAATTTCCCCTTGTAATTGAATAGCTCAGGTACATATTTCCCGTTATTAAAGTTGGAAGTATTAGTAGCAGTCGTTTGATCGTCAACTGGCACCATGGGATAAATTCCATCGTAATCAGGATCACCAAATCCGGTCAATACAACATTTCCAAAGTAGGTAAATCTTACCCCAAGGCTAATTTTATTTTTTGTATAATCGAAACTTGCTGAGAATTTAGATTTAGGTGCGGATGCTTTAAGGAAGTATATTTCCCTTGTATTAAAAAATGTACTTGGTAGTTCGCTACTAAAATAACTTGCTCTGCTAGTATAATATGGGTCTGTATTGAATTTCTCGCTTGATAATGCTGTAGGCACATTAATTTTATCAATATTGATATTTTGTAAATTACCTACCAATAATATTTTAATACGTTCTGTACTAGAAATTTTCTTTTGATAGTCAATCACAAAATCCACACCACTATTAGTTGTATTCACCGCATTTGCAAAAAATTGTGCAGTGGCTACACCCATGGTTTTTAACTTACTCGTTAATGCAACAGGAAGTGAAGCATCTTCGGCGCTAAACAAACCAGATAATACCACGCGATCTTTCATTTTAATCGTATAGCCATCTACTGTTACGGTTAAGCCTTTGGCAGGTTTCCATGAAAAACCTACACTCATGTTTGTAGATGTTTCTTGTTTCAATGAAGGAATACCTGCTAATTTGCTAATCGCATCATCATTACGTGCAATTCTTGATTGCACCAATCCGCCATTAGAAAATGAAGTAAGGGTATTACTAAAATATTTTTGTTGTAAGGACGGTGCTCGGTATCCTGTACTAAATGAGCCTCTTAAATTAAAATTACCAGTCACTTTTAATCTTGCAGAAGATTTAAAAGTAGCCACTGATCCAAAGTCAGAATAATTTTCGGCCCTTACTGCACCTGTAATTAATAACGCCTCCGTTGGCGTATATTCCAAATCGGTGTACAATCCTGTTACCATCCTATTGGCTTTTATTTCATCATCAGGGCTAAAACCCGGGAAGCCTTGTGCGCCTGGGGCTTGTTCTAAACCTAAATTATTACTAAATGCTTTGTACGAATTTAATTCACCCTTAAAAATGCTGTACTCTTCAAATCTAAGTTCTGCACCATAGGAAACTTTTATACCACCTTGATTTACTTTACCAAATTGCTTTGATAAATCCAAGTTCGTGGTGTTTTGTAAAAAGTTAAATCCACCATCATCAAAATGTGTTTGTGTGATATTGCCAATATTGGATGCGTTAAAAGTGCCATGGCCAAAATAATGGAAATTATTATTTCCAAACGAATTACTGAAATCCCAATCCCAACCATTTTTACTTGTTTTAGAAAAACCAGTAACCATGGATAAATCTTGAATATCTGCTTGAATATGTGGATTATAGCTGGTGTCTCCCGATCCTGATGTAAACATAATGCTAGGTACAAAAATTAATTGTCCTTTATTGTCAAGAGGGAAACGATTTTTTTTCGCATACCACTTATCGGACCAATTTCTTGTGTAAGCATAGGCGTCAGAACTTTTATTATTCATGCTACCAAAAGCATAAAACTTAATATCATCACCTAGGGGTAATTCTAAATTAAACATCGTACCATAGGACTTCATGGAGGCATCTCCAAAACCTTGTCTCCAAGTAGTGGTAGGTAGACCATCTTTATCTGCAATATCGGAAGCGGCTGCTTGACGAAAAGTTTTTCCTTGATCTAATAAATCAAATGAAACATTAATGAAGCCTCCTTTTTTTCCTAAATTAAATCCTCTGTTGGCAGATATTGATTTTGTAACACCATCAATAGGTGCTTGTGTTAAATAATCTTTATTGTCTTTGAATTGGTACGTGTTGAATTTTTTGTCATAATATCCAGCAAGTCCAGTTGAGATGTTCCACTCGCCTGTATTTTTTCTTAAGACAATATTCATTACGCCAGCAATTGCATCAGAGCCATATTGTGCGGATGCGCCATCTCTTAAAATTTCAATTCGATCAACAGATGACATAGGGAAACCATTTAAGTCCACCCCTGAACCGCCACGACCTCTGGTTCCAAACAAGCCAACCAAAGCTGTGCTATGACGGCGTTTGCCATTGATTAATACCAAGGTTTGATCAGGTCCTAAACCTCTTAATGTTCCAATGTCAACGTGATCAGCACCATCCGCACCTGATTGTTTATTATAGTTAAATGAAGGTGCCACAAAATTTAATGTGGAGGTTAAATCCATTCTTGCAGTATTCAAACCTACTTCTGATATTTTTATTAAGTCAACTGGCACTGGCGATTCAGTTTTAACACGACCAAGACCTCTGCTTCCTACTAAAATGACATCTTGTAATTCATTGGTGCTAGGTGCTAATGAAATTTTTAATTCACCACTGGTATATTTTACTGTTGTTGTTTCAAAACCAACATAACTAAATGTAATTAAATCATTACTACTTGCAATGATGGTAAATGAACCATTTTTATTGGTGCTGGCTACGGCCTTTGTGTTGCTGTTTTTCACAGTAACACCTTCTAAAGCGTTTCCTTTATGATCATTCACCCATCCTTTAATAGTTTGTTTTTGTGCCACTGCAGATAAGCAGAATAAAGTGAAAATAAAAGAGAATAAAATACTTGTTTTTTTCATCATAGGGGTTGTGTTTTAAATAAATTTAGTACTTTTTTATAGCCGACGAAAGTTATCCTGTAATTAATTGAATTTATTTCACGCATTAGCACTAATTTTAATCTTATGGAATTGGTCATAAAACATATAGGCAATCTTTTTAATACGATTAATGCAGCCCCATGGGATGCTATTCAAAAAATTCCCCAAAGTGGTGGAGATCGAGTTTATTTTAGGATCATTCAAGGGGAACAAAGTTGGATTGCAACATATAGCTTAAACATCAGGGAAAGCGAAACCTTTATTTATTTTGCGGATCATTTTTATGAAAAGGGTTTACCTGTTCCTAAGGTATTAGCAATGAGTGCAGATAAAACAATATATCTGCAACAGGATTTAGGAAGAGTTTCCTTATTAGATGTGTTAGAAAAGGAAGGGAAAACAGACTACGTTTTTTCCTTATTTAAAAAAAGTTTAACAGCATTGGCTCGATTACAAGTATTGGGCGGAGCTAATTTAAATTATGATAAATGTTTAACCTCCAAGGAATTTGGCAAGCATTCTATTTTAACTGACTTGTTATATTATAAGTATTACTTTTTAGATACTTTACAATACTCCTATGATAAACAAGTATTAATTGATGAGTTTGAATTATTAAGTGATCAATTATCTGCAGGTAATTATAAAAATTTCATGTTCAGGGATTTTCAAAGTCGCAATATTATTGTGAACAATGATGAAGTATTTTTTATCGACTTTCAGGGAGGTATGCAAGGCGGATTGCCTTATGATGTAGCTTCTTTATTGTGGCAGGCCAAAGCCGAACTATCACAGGAATGGAAAGATAAATTATTGGATCATTATATTCATGAAGTGCAAGGTTTGTTGTCTGAAAAAATTGATGTAACCATTTTTAAAAAACAATACAATGGATTTGTACTATTAAGATTATTGCAAGTGATGGGTGCCTACGGATTTAGAGGGTTGTTTGAAAGAAAAGCACATTTTTTAACGAGTATACCTTTAGGCCTTTTAAACATAAAAAACTTTTTACAACACAATACCATTGCAAGTGATACGCCTGTTTTTGCTTCCATACTACATTTGATGGTAGGTGATGAAGTTATCCAAAGATTTACGCCACCCAAAGCGACCGATGAAACGCCATTAGTCATTACGATCAACAGCTTCAGTTATAAAAAAGGAATTCCAGGAGATGATTCTGAAAATGGTGGTGGATTTGTTTTTGATATGCGTGGTATATTAAATCCAGGCAGATTTGATGATTATAAAAAATTATCAGGCCTTGACAAACCGGTTCAGGATTTTTTAGAACAAAGAACTAAGATGAATGTGTTTTTAAATAGCGTATGGGATTTAATTGATATTACTACAGAGAATTATTTAGAAAGAGGATTTGCTTCCTTGCATATTAATTTTGGCTGCACAGGTGGACAGCATCGCAGTGTGTATGCAGCTGAACAAACTGCAAGGCATTTAAAAAATAAGTATAAGGTAAAAACTATTTTACTTCATACCAATCAACAAAACTGGGTTAAATAGTTTCCCCAATAAATTATTCGGTTATGCGAGCAATGATTTTAGCGGCTGGATTAGGCACCAGATTAAAACCCTTTACCAATCATCATCCCAAGGCATTGGCCTTAGTGAATGGGAAAACTTTATTACAACGCAATATTGAATACTTGCATGCATTTGGTATACGCGAAGTGGTGGTGAATGTGCATCATTTTAGTGATCAAATTATTAGTGCCGTTCAAGAGAATAATGGCTGGGGCTCTGCCATCACAATTTCTGATGAGTCTAATGAAGTATTAGAAACGGGTGGTGGTGTTTTATTTGCTGCTGATTATTTTAAAAACGAAGCATCTTGGCTAGTGATGAATGCAGATATTCTAACCAACATGCCTTTAGATAAAATGATGGCTGCTGATGCTACATTAAAAAATAGCCATAATCATTATGTCGCTACATTAGCGGTGACAAATAGAAGTTCAAGTCGTAATTTATTATTTAATCAGAATGATTTGTTGACAGGTTGGAAAAATAATACGACGTTGGAGGAAAAGTGGGTGGCTGCACAAACCAATGGCATCAATCATTCAAGCAAAATTATTCCTAAAGCTTTTAGTGGCATTCAAATAATTCACGCCCCTTTTTATACTGCTTTACAATTGCGTGGGAAGTTTTCACTGATCGATGCTTATTTACAAATTGCTGCTACTAACCCTATTGGTTATTACGACCATAGTGATTCAATTTTAATGGATGTAGGCAAGCCCGAAAATCTTGAAAAGGCAGCAACCTTGTTTCCATAAACTATACACGGATATAAATTTTCTTTTTATCAAGCAAATAGGCAATCCCACCCATAAAGGCAATGATGCATAAAGCGTATAATAGCGAGCCAATGCGTAAATCAGTGGCGACATTCTTACATACATTTTGGTAAAACCAAGGCAATGCATTGGTATAAAGCGGTTCTCCTTTTTCGTCTAAATGATCGACCCATCTTAATAAAGCCAATACGCGCGGTAAAAATCCACTCAAAACAAAAATGAATAAAGGATTTTTTCCAAACACATCAAAAAACTGACTCCATTTTCCTTTGGCGTTATTAAATTCTAGTAAATAAATAAACATACTTAGCGTGATGATCGCTAACCCGGAAGTATAAAAAACATAACTACTGGTCCATATTTTTTTATTTATAGGAAAACTAAAATCCCAAATGTAACCAACGAATACGAGTATAACCCCTGTCAGTATTAGCTTTGCGAGCATTTCAAAATTCTTTCCTTTTAGTTGAATGTATTCCCCCACTAAATATCCAAATATGACTTGCACGATTGCAGGAAGTGTACTAGTCAATCCTTCTGGATCAAATGGAACGCCTTCGCCTTTATAAACATGTGAAATTCCTAACACATTTAAATCAATTGCATTTCCGAAATAGCCAGATAAACTATAGGGATGCCCTGGCACTCCTAAAGTAAAAGTGAGCACCCAATAAATAACTAAAATCATCATGCCAATAAATAGTGCCATGCGCGATTTTCCGTAATAAATAATGACCGATGCAAAAAAGTAACATAAAGCAATTCTTTGTAACACCCCTAATATGCGCACATTTTCCCAAGGTTTAAATACGAGACTAGCGTCACTCCATTTTACAAATGGACTCCAATTTAAAAACAGTCCAATTAAAAATATAAGTACAGTTCGTTTGATAACTTTTTTCCAAAATTCGCTGCTATTTCCTTGTTGCAACTTGGGCATCACAAAGGACATGGCATTACCCACTGCAAATAAGAAAAAAGGAAAAACCAAATCAGTAGGCGTACAACCATGCCAGCTGGCGTGGGCTAAAGGGCTAAAAGTATTGGCCCAGGAGCCAGGATTGTTTACTAAAATCATTAGTGCAACAGTGGCACCCCTGAAAACATCTAATGAATAATATCTTTCCTTGGTCATGGCTTAAAGTTTTATAAATTACTTAGTAATATATATCATCGTTTTAATATCTTTGTAAGATACAAAATTAAGATGCAAAAAAACATATTAATCACAGGTGGCGCAGGGTTTATTGGGTCACATGTAGTGCGTTTGATGGTGAACAAATACCCTGATTATCAAATCTTTAATTTGGATGCATTGACCTATGCGGGCAATTTAGAAAATTTAAAGGACATTGAAAATGCGCCTAATTATCATTTTGTAAAAGCCAATATTTTAGAAGCCACTGCATTAAAGGAGATATTTGAAAAACATGCTATTACAGATGTAATTCATTTGGCTGCCGAGTCGCATGTGGACAGGTCCATCGTTTCTCCGTTGGATTTTGTTTATACCAATGTAATTGGAACAGTTAACTTATTAAATACGGCGAAGGAATTTTGGAAAGCGGATTTAAGTTATGAGAATGCACATGATGGTAGTTGGGAGAAAAAAAGAGATCATTTATTTTATCATGTCTCAACGGATGAGGTATACGGCAGCTTAGGAAAGGAGGGTTTATTTACTGAAACCACTGCTTACGATCCTAATTCACCTTATTCTGCAAGTAAGGCAGCTAGTGATCATTTTGTAAGAGCCTATGGGGAAACTTATCATTTGCCAATCGTAATTTCAAATTGCTCTAATAATTATGGGCCAAATCATTTTCCTGAAAAATTAATTCCATTATTTATACATAATATTATAAATAAAAAATCATTACCTGTATACGGCGATGGTTTGTATACGCGTGATTGGTTGTATGTGAAAGATCATGCGCGCGCCATTGATATTATTTTTCATCAAGGTAAAAAAGCAGACACTTATAATATTGGTGGATTTAATGAATGGACCAATATTGATTTGGTAAAATTAATGTGTGCACAAATGGATGTTAAATTGGGACGTGCTGCAGGGGAAAGTGAAGGCCTTATTACCTATGTGAAAGACCGTCCAGGGCATGACCGCCGTTATGCCATTGACGCCACTAAATTGAATAAGGAATTAGGTTGGTCCCCGTCGGTTACTTTTGAACAAGGTTTAGCGGAAACCATCGAATGGTATTTAAGCAATGGACCTTGGTTGGAAAACGTAACTAGTGGTGCGTATCAAACCTATTATAGCGAAATGTATACTAATCGCTAATCAGGTACTCGTTCATCGCATTAAAAATAAACAATCAGAATAATAAATAATAAAGCCAATTCCTAAGCATGAAAATTGAAAATACACCTTTAAAAGATTGTTTTATTATTCACGATACTGTTCATGGTGATGCAAGAGGTTATTTTATTGAAACTTTTAATCAAAGAGATTTTGCAGCGGCCACAGGTTTAGCTATTGTTTTTGTGCAGGATAATCAATCAAGATCATCTAAAGGGGTATTGCGCGGATTGCATATGCAAAAAGGGCCAGCTGCGCAAGCTAAATTGGTAAGGGTATTAGAAGGTTCGGTGTTAGATATTGCAGTAGATTTAAGAAAAGGCTCACCTAGTTTTGGACAACATTATGCGATTGAATTAACTGCGGACAATCACAAACAATTTTTTGTGCCTGCAGGATTTGCACATGGATTTGTGGTGTTAAGTGAAGCAGCTACCCTTTTTTATAAGGTAGATAAATTTTACGAACCTGGCAATGAAGTGGGGATTATGTATAATGACAAGGATTTAAACATTGATTGGAAGTTGCTAACGTCGGAATTAATATTTTCTGAAAAAGATAAAACATTGGGAAGCTTTGCTGAATACGCAGCGAGTTTATAACCATTAAGAATGATGATTTGAGCACAAAGTGCGAAAACCTAAACACAAAAAAATAACTATGAAGGGAATTATATTAGCAGGAGGATCAGGTACAAGATTGTATCCAATCACCAAGGGGATTAGTAAGCAATTAATGCCTATTTATGATAAGCCAATGATCTATTACCCTTTGTCTGTATTAATGTTGGCTGGCATTAAGGAAGTTTTAATCATCACTACGCCTGAGGACAATGATCAATTTAAAAGATTATTGGGAGATGGTTCTGAGATAGGTTGCAAATTCAGTTATGCAGTGCAAGCGGTTCCGAATGGGTTGGCGCAGGCGTTTGTTATTGGGGCTGATTTTGTTGGAAATGATAAAGTGGCGTTGGTATTAGGGGATAATATATTTTATGGTGCGGGCTTTAGTAAGTTGGTACAATCCTTTAATGATGTGGATGGTGCAGCTGTTTTTGCTTATGAAGTAAATGATCCTGAACGTTATGGTGTGGTTGAATTTGATGAAAATAATAATGCTTTGTCATTAGAAGAAAAGCCAAAAGCGCCAAAGTCAAATTTTGCTGTTCCTGGTTTGTATTTTTATGATAATCAAGTGGTTGAAATTGCTAAGAATATTCCCGCATCTCCAAGAGGAGAGTATGAAATTACTGATGTCAATAAAGTATATTTAGAACGTAAGCAATTACAAGTAGGTATCATGAATCGCGGTACGGCCTGGTTGGATACCGGTACTTTTGAGTCCTTGGCAGATGCTTGCGAGTTTGTACGTGTTATTGAAAAACGTCAAAGCCAAAAGATAGGCTGTATTGAAGAAGTTGCCTTTAGAATGGGCTTTATTGACAAAGCGCGATTATTGGTTTTGGCAGATAAATACGCTAAAAGTGGCTATGGGGAATATTTGAGAAATTTAAAGAAGTAGGGTTTGGTCAGCTTTTCATATTCTTCCTAAGCACCAGAATCAGCCTTCTTGTGTCAGTATAAATTACATTTTTCATCAAACAATGAACAATTTTTAAAAATCATTGTTTATGTAGTATGTCAAGTTATTCCATCAAGGATTTAGAACAGGTTACGGGTATTAAAGCCCATACGATTCGTATTTGGGAGCAGCGGTATAATTTTTTACAACCATCTCGTACCGAAACCAATATACGTTCCTATAGTTCCGAAGAATTGAAGACCATCTTGAACGTTTCCTTATTAAATAAATATGGGTTTAAAATTTCCCATATTGATAAGATGTCGCCCGATCAAATAGAGGAAAAAATTCTTTCCTTGAACCAAATTGATGCGATTACGGAAAGGGTAGTGAATGTATTAATTAAGGAAATGGTTTCCTTGAACATGCATGCTTTTGAAAAACAATTAGATTTATATTCTGGACAGAAAGGTGTTGACAAGACGATTACAGAAATTATATTTCCATTTTTAGAGAGAGTTGGTATTTTATGGATTACCAATCATATAAATCCAGCACAGGAGCATTTGGCAACCAATCTATTAAGGCAAAAAATAATTTTAGGAATTGAAAGACTGCCTGCAGTTTCAGAGCATAATAAGAGCGTTATTTTATTTATGCCTGAAGGAGAATATCATGAAATTGGCTTGTTGTTTGTATACTTCTTATTAAAACAAGAAGGTATCTATGTTAATTATCTAGGAGCGAATGTTCCAATGAAAGACCTTGTTTATTTAACAGCCGTCAAGAAGCCTAACTATGTATTTTGCCATTTAACATCCCCGTCAAAAGTGTTTAAATTAGATCGTTTTATAACACAGATTGGTCAAGTTAGCAATACAACCCCGGTTATGCTATCAGGATTGTTCATGAAGGATTATAAAGGAAAATTGTCTGGGAATATAGCAGTCAAGAAAAGCCTAGCTGAAGTGATTCAACTAATTCAAACCATTTAATTCTATTCTTTTAGGACTCATTTTCCCAATTAATTTTATATAGTTATGTATATCATTTATATATATATTATGTAAAAAAATATACTATATATATTAATCTCTTTTTTCATTTTGTTTAATATTATTTAAAAAAATTAAACAAAATAGTTACTAAAGTCATATTTTTGTTTAACTTTATACATTAAATGTTAAACATAATAATATGTCAACCGCAGAATTTACACTCTTACTAACTGAAAATGCTGATTTTTTAAAGCCTTTTGCAATTAATTTGACGAAGGACCATGAATCTGCAAAGGATTTATTTCAAGATACTTTGTTTAGGGCTTTGTCCAATAAGGACAAGTATAATGTAGGTACGAATATTAAGGCATGGTTGTATACAATCATGCGTAATATTTTCATCAATGATTATCGTCGTAAGGCAAAGCAAGCCACAGTTTTGGATAATAGTCCGAATGATTTTTTGATTGATCAAACCAGGGTGAAGGTATTAAATGACGGAGTTACTAATTTAAATCTAAAAGAGGTAAATAAAATGATTTATGATCTACCAGATTTGTTTAGAACCCCATTTATTTTGTATTTTGAAGGCTATAAATACAATGAAATATCAGATGCGTTAAATGAACCGCTAGGTACAATTAAAAGTCGTATTCACTTTGCGCGTAAGATATTGAAACAAAAAATAGAGCGATATTAATCAATGACAACGAAATCCAACAAAGCATTAGTGATCGGTGCCGGTTTTGCAGGCTTATCTGCTGCTTGTTTTTTAGCAAAAAAAGGTTGGGACGTAACTATCGTTGAAAAAAATGAAATGGCTGGTGGGCGTGCACGAAAATTTGAAGCGGAAGGATTTACATTTGATATGGGCCCCAGTTGGTATTGGATGCCAGATGTATTTGAAAAATATTTTGGTTCTTTTGGAAAAAAAGTTTCCGATTTTTATGAATTACAAAGATTAGATCCTTCCTATCGTGTTTATTTTGAAAAAGCAACTTGGGATTTGCCTGCGAACTATGAGGCATTAAAAAACTTATTTGAATCCATAGAGCCGGGTTCGGGTAATGCCTTAGATTTATTTTTAGCAGAAGCAAAATACAAATATGAAGTGGGTGTAGGTAAATTAGTTTATCAGCCAAGTTTATCCATTACTGAGTTTATTGATTATGAATTAATCAAAGGGGTTTTTAAGTTGGATGTTTTTCAGTCTATGAAAACGCATATTGCTCGTTACTTTAAGCATCCTTATATTCAATTTTTAATGGAATTTCCTGTCTTGTTTTTAGGGGCCTTACCTGAAAATACGCCAGCATTATATAGCTTAATGAACTATGCAGATATCAAGGGTGGTACTTGGTATCCTAAACATGGCATGTATAGTATTGTAGAAGCGATGGTTAAAGTTGCAAAATCATTGGGAGTCCAATTTAAACTAGGAGAGGAAGTAATGCAAATTGTGGTAGAAAACGGTATTGCAAAACAGGTTATTTCAAAAGTAAATGAAACAGGAATTCAGGAAAATTATTCCTTTGATGTATTAATAGGTGCTGGTGATTATCATCACATTGAGACCAAGTTATTAGAAAAAAAATACCAAAGTTATTCCGCAAAATATTGGGACAGTCGGGTTTTAGCGCCAAGTTCTTTATTGTATTATATAGGGTTAAATAAGAAATTGAAGGATGTTACCCATCATTCATTATTTTTTGATTCTGATTTTTCAGTGCATGGCAGTGAAATTTATAGTAATCCAATGTGGCCATCCAATCCGCTATTTTATGCCAGTGTTCCTTCTGTAACTGACCCTTCCGTGGCTCCAGCTGGATGTGAAAATTTATTTTTACTCATTCCAATAGCAGCAGGGTTGGAAGGGGATACAGCAGATGTTCGCGAAAAATATTTCAATTTGATTATTGAGCGATTGGAAAAAAAATGGGGGCAAACAATCACCGATGCCATTGTTTACAAGCGATCTTACGCTGTAGCTGATTTTAAGAATGACTACCACTCATTTAAAGGAAATGCATATGGATTAGCAAATACATTACTTCAAACCGCATTTTTAAAGCCAAGTTGTAAAAGTAAAAAAATAAATAATTTATATTACACTGGTCAACTTACGGTCCCAGGGCCTGGCGTGCCGCCAAGTTTAATTAGTGGGGAAGTAGTGGCGAACTTAATATGCAAACAATACAATAAACTATAACAATTATGTCAACTTTAAAATTGTATGATGAGGCTACTGCCTACAGTAGTAAGTTTACAACCTTAATGTATAGTTCAAGCTTCTCTTCTGCGATAAAGTTATTGCATAAGGATTTGAGACAACCTATATTCGACATATATGGCTTTGTACGTTTTGCAGATGAAATTGTTGATACTTTTCATGATTATGATAAAGTTGCGCTATTGCAACAATTTAAATTGGATACTTATCAGGCATTAGCACAAGGGATCAGTATGAATCCCATTTTGCATAGGTTTCAATTAACTTTTAATAAATATAAAATTGATCCTGCGTTATTAGATGCATTTTTATTTAGTATGGAAATGGATTTATCTAAACAGCAGTATGATGATCAAACCTACAATACCTATATCTATGGTAGTGCTGAAGTGGTTGGTTTGATGTGTTTGTATATATTTTGCGAGGGTAATCAAGCGCAATTTGAAGAATTAAAGCCGTCTGCACAAAGTTTGGGAGCTGCATTTCAAAAAGTTAATTTTTTAAGGGATATCAAGGCAGATTTTGAAGGTTTGGATAGAATGTATTTCCCTAATTGTGATTTTTCTAATTTTTCGCAAGCCGATAAAGATAAAATTGAGGAGGATATTCAAAATGATTTTTCAAAGGCACTAGCAGGTATTAAGCACTTACCATTAAAGGCGCGTTTTGGGGTATATGTCGCCTTTAAATATTATTACTCTTTATTTAAAAAAATAAAAAAAGTACACCCGCATTCAATTTTAAAAACAAGAATTAGGATTCCTGATTATGGAAAAATTTTCATTCTAGCTAAGGCAAGTATTCGTAGTCAATTAAATTTATTTTAAAATTCAATAAGTGGAGCAAGTTATATTAGTAGATGTGAATGATTGTGAAATTGGTGTCATGGAAAAAATGGAAGCACATAAGCTAGCCGTTTTACATAGAGCGTTTAGTGTTTTTCTATTTAATCCAAATGGTAGAATGTTATTACAACAAAGGGCTTTAACCAAATACCACAGTGCTGGCTTATGGACCAACACTTGTTGCAGCCATCCACGACCAGGGGAGACACTGGAAAATGCGGTTACAAGAAGGTTGACGGAGGAAATGGGCATTACTGCAAAGGTTTATAAGGCATTCGATTTTATATATCAGACGGAATTGCCTGATAATTTAAACGAACACGAATTTGATCATGTTTTTATAGGAAATTATGATGCCGAAGTGCGTCCTAATCATCTAGAAGTTGCTAATTTTGTATATCAAAGTATAGAAGAGATTGAAGCTAATTTACAATCACACCCCGAAAAGTACACCGTATGGTTCAAAATTGCTTTTCCAAAAGTGGTCGCATGGTATCAGTCTAATTCTTCATTAAGTTAAAATATTTTTTTATGACTTTTTTATTTGTAACGTTATTGACATTTTTAGTAATGGAAGGAATTACATGGTTGACGCATAAGTATGTTATGCATGGATTTTTATGGGTATTACATGAGGATCATCACCAACCTACAGGCCATATCTTTGAAAAAAATGACGCATTTTTTTTAATTTTTGCTATTCCAAGCATGCTTTGTATATTTTTCGGCACATTGAAGAATATGCCATGGTTAGCGGGTTTAGGAACTGGGGTAGCGATGTATGGGTTTGCTTATTTTATAGTACATGAGGTAATCATTCACCAACGTATCAAATGGTTTACGCGTTCCAATATTCGTTATATCAAAGTTTTACGTTGGGCACATAAAATGCATCATAAGCATTTAGGTAAACACGAAAGTGAAAGCTTTGGTATGTTGTTCGTTTCAAAAAAATATTGGGATAAGGTTAAACGCGACGAAGCAATACAAAATAATGGGTAATTATTTATGAGTCATGCAAATGCAACCCCTCATGTAGCGCCACTCTATGATTATATTATAGCAGGTGCCGGAGGTGCTGGTTTATCTTTATTGCATTACCTACTAGATTCTCCTATTCTGTCAAATAAGCAAATTTTAGTAATTGATCAATCATTGAATAAAACCAATGATCGTACCTGGTGTTTTTGGGAAATTGGTGATCATGAATTTGAGTCCTTGGTGCAGCATCGTTGGGATGCCATTTCGATCCATGCGGAATCCTTTTCAAAAGAATTGCCCACATCCCCTTTTTCATACAAAATGATACAAGGGATTGATTTTTATAATTATGTAATGACTGCTGCCAAATTAAAGCCAAATGTTCATTGGGTGGAAGCAGCAATTACAAACATTACGGAAGCTAATGCTGACCAACCACAAAAGGAAGTGTTACTGGAGTGGGACGGTGGATCTGCCAAAGCGAAGTTGGCATTTACAAGCATACTTCCTTTTCAAATGAATAATTTAGCAAGTGCCAGTAAATATGATTCAAGAAATCAGTCATCTACTCATTTACCTTTTTTATGGCAACATTTCAAAGGAAGAACTATCGCTTTTGATAAACCTGTCTTTGATCAAAAAGTGGCGAGGTTGATGGATTTTAATGTACCGCAACATGGGGCCACCGCATTTATGTATTTATTGCCTATCAACGAAATGCAGGCCTTAGTAGAATATACCTTGTTCTCTGATCAAATTTTAGAAATCTCCGAGTATGATAAAGTATTAAATGAATATTTATCGAAGCATTATCCTGATTTTACTTATACAATTCAGCATGAGGAGATAGGTGCTATTCCGATGACCCAACAAACATTTTCAAATTTTAAAGCGCCTATATATCCTATTGGTGCTTTAGGCTTAGCTATTAAAGCAAGTACTGGTTATGCTTTTAAGTTTATTCAGCAACAGTGTAAAAGTATTGTTGCGCAATTAGAACAAGGTGCAGCAATAAATACGAATGTTCATAATACGAGACATCGTTTTTATGATGCTGCTTTATTACATGTTTTATTTTATCATAAAATGGAAGGGGCGGAAATATTTAAACGAATATTTGCTAAAAACAATGCGGCTACTGTTTTTAAGTTCCTCTCCAATACGTCTACCTTATGGGAGGATATTCAAATAATGCGCTCCCTACCCACCCGTATATTTTTACCTGCAGCGATTGCTGTATTGTGGCGGCGGGGATAGGGTTATACCTTTTTCGTTTATATTTTACTAATTTTGCGCTATGGCCTTGTAGTATAACGGATAGTACATGAGTTTCCGAAACTCCAAATCCAAGTTCGATCCTTGGCGAGGCCACAAATCCTTTCAACTTCGTTGAAAGGATTTTTTATTAAAGAGTAAATCAAGCTTGCTTGAATTTACGAAGAAATAAAAATCCCAACAGTACCGAGTATCGGGGCTGTTGAAAAGGTTTGAGTAAGTCCAGTACGGGAACTAGACAGCCGAACGAAGTGAGTGCTGGCAGTCTTGGCGAAAGAAAAAAATCCCAACAGTACCGAGCATCGGGGCTGCTGAAAAGGTTTGGGTAAGTCTAGATTTTAATTTATTTTGTTTTAAATTAGTAGTTATGAAAAAGCACCTGCTATTATTTACTTGTCTTTTGTCATTCCTGTTGACACAAAGTCAAACTCCAGTTGTAAATCTGCAAACGGATGTGTTAGTCATTGGCGGAACGGCGAGTGGTATTAGCGCGGGAATTCAATCCGCAAGATTAGGCGTAAATACTTTAGTGGTAGAAGAAACGCCTTGGCTGGGGGGTATGTTAACGTCGGCAGGGGTGCCTGCATTTGATGGAAATAATGCAATGCCTGCTGGTTTGTTTGGTGAATTTCGCCAACATTTATATGATTATTATGGAGGAGCGAATGCAGTTTCAACGGGTTGGGTAAGTAATACTTTATTTGAACCACATATTGGAGATAGTATTTTCAAATCTATGGCGCGTAATGAAAAGTATTTAACAGTAAAATATCATTACCAATTTAAAAATATAATTAAAAATGGTAATTCAATCATTGGTGCAGAATTCTATGAAATAAATTCTGGTGCTCAATTAATCGTTAAAGCCAAAAGGGTCATTGATGCCACTGAGTTAGGAGATGCCTTGGCTTCCGCCAAAGTTCCTTATGACCTTGGTATGGAATCCAATGCAGTTACAGGTGAACAGGTAAATTTGGCGGGTGCCAATGATATTATACAGGACATTACCTATGTGGGTATTTTAAAAGATTACGGTTCTCCGCAACCATTGATCGCCAGGCCCATTAATTATGATTCCACTGAATTTGATGGGAGTAACACCTCTTTTTATAAAGATACCAACCGGAAACGTCCTTCGGTAGATGCAAAAAAAATGTTAGAATACGGGAAGCTACCTAATAATAAATACATGTTAAACTGGCCCATTTATGGCAATGATATTTATTTGAATGTGGTGGAGAAAACGCCCAAGCAAAGGGAGGCATTACTTGAACAGGCAAAGCAACAAACACTAAGATTTGTTTATTTTATTCAAAAGGATTTAGGTTTTAATCATTTGGCATTAGCAGATGATGAATTTCCAACCAAGGATAAATTAGCATTATATCCTTATCATCGAGAATCTCGACGGATGCATGGCATGGTGCGCATGTTGGTGCAACATGTATCTAAACCATTTGATACACCACAGCCTTTGTTTACGACGGGCATAGCTGTGGGGGATTATCCTGTTGACCATCATCATAAAAAAAATAGTGCAGTACCACAGCATTTAGAATTTTTTCCAGTGCCCTCCTTTAATATTCCATTGGGTGCTTTAATTCCAAAAGCGCTAAGTAATTTTATTGTTGCAGAAAAATCAATAAGTGTTTCAAATATTGTCAATGGTACTACAAGGCTTCAACCCTGTGTCATGCAAATAGGGCAAGCGTCAGGTTTATTGGCTGCCTTAAGTATTAAAAATAGGGTAGATCCTAAAAATATTTCTGTACGTCAAGTACAACTAACTTTATTGGATGCGAACGGGTATATCATGCCCTATAAGGATGTAACCCAAAAGGATCGCTATTTTAAAGCAATTCAGAAAATTGGGGCTACCGGCTTATTACGTGGTGTGGGTGTGCCTACTGGATGGGCTAATGCCACTTATTTCAATCCCAACGATAAAGTTAAATTGGATGAATTTTCAATTGCATGGAACAAAAAATTTATAGCTCATTCTTTGAAAAGCGGCAATGACTTAACTATTACTGATGCATTATTTGTTGCAGCTAAATTATCAAATACCTCCGTAGAAAAAATAAAAAGCATTTTTGAGCTAAAATGGAAATCAATCGGGCTAGAAAATTATGATTTGCAAAGACCCATATTGCGCTACGAATTAGCGGCTATCTTAGACCAATACAATGTATTCAATATTTTTGATGTTGATATTTACGGAAACTACACTAGGTTGTAGTGCAACTATTTTTCAGGCGCTAATTTTTGCCTATAAGTTTTATTGAATTGGTAGCTAATGGTCAATTTGAAATTTCTGACATTTGTTATACTATAACTATCAATGATAAAATTGGGGCCTTCTGTATGTCCTTTATATTTGGTTAAGCCAATGTATGTCGTCAAAGAAAGTTGACAGTTTAGTTGTAGAGGGTTTCGTTGTTTAA
>JANREK010000036.1 GCA_030726065.1 Sediminibacterium sp.
TATCTTATTTTCATTCAAATATTTCTGAACCAATATTGGATAACTAGTGGCAATTTTTTTACCGGATAAATAAGTTGCGCCGGTAAATGTTTCGTTTTTGTTCACTGCAAAACTTAATCTGCATTTGCCAAATCCTAACGCATAAGCCACTTCCACTTTTTTAGATTTTTCATACACCACATTCTCCCCTACAAAACCAATATCAGCTACCCCGTCTTCTACATATTGTGGAATATCATCGTCTCTTAAAAAAAACAACTCCAATGGAAAATTGGTCGCTACTGCTTTTAATTTATTTACCCCATTTTCGATATCGATGCCACACTCCTTTAAAAGTTTAATGGAATCCTCATGTAATCGTCCCGATTTTTGAATCGCTAATTTTAAACGCGTCATTTTTTATAAGTTATAGTCATTAAAAAAGGGCCTACCCGTGAGTAAGCCCTTTGTATAAATATTGAAAACATACCTACACCCTTAGCTTACCTATTGGTTAGAAAATGATGATGTGTATGGTTGTTGCTGTTCATGATGCAAAAATACAACCGATTTTATTATAAGCCAACAAAAACTAGTGCAAAATGGGGATTTTAGGGGAATTTTAGAAATTGTTGGGCTTCAATGACCCCTTCAACGACCAATGATCAACAAAATAGACTTGTATGATTGGGTGTATCCATCCAACCTATTGATATTTTAAATGATGCTAATGTTGTTCAAACCAAACAGGAGATTCCTGGTCAACTTCTGCATTGTAATTTATGAAAAGTTCTTCCCCTACTTTAATGTCTTTTATGGTAATGATTGAAATTGTTTCATTTTCATAATCCATTTCATACACACAATTTGGATGAATCGTATGATTATAAATAGATACATAACCTAGGGCCACTGCGGCAGATTTGTGATCCTCCCCCCATTCAAAAATATAGTCATATAAAAGGGTTTGCTCGACAATGATACGATGCTCCTTTGTTAATACAATAACAGGTGCTATTTCAATAGTCGTATTCATTTGAATAGCCTCTGTAGCGAATACGCCACGACCACGATTAGGTGAAGAGGCAATGGTGAGAATAGGTAGAATCATAACATAAATATAATATATCCTTTATAATTTTTCGTAACTTGCACGCATGTTGGATGAATTAAAAGAAGAAATAAATTTATCGGAACTTTTCTTGGAAATTATCGCCAAGGAGGACACACATCTATTAAAAGAATTTTTAGATGAGCAAAACATCAGCGATGTTGTTGAATTGGTGAATGAATTTCCCCAACAGGAGGCGACTATTATCGATAATATGACCGTACACCGTGCGGTAAGTGTTTTTAAAATTCTGGATATCAACCAACAAAAGGATATCATTAAGGAATTACCAGCGCGTAAAACTGCTAAAATTTTAAATGAACTTCCACCGGATGATCGTACCGACTTTTTAGAAGAATTACCAAAGGCGGCTATCAGAGATTTAATAAAATTGTTAGATCCTGAAGAAAGAAAAATTACACTCTCCTTATTAGGTTATCCAGAAGATAGTGTGGGGCGTTTAATGACCCCCGACTATGTATATGTATATCCGCATTATACCGTTGCGCAGGTATTAGACAATATCCGTAAATATGGTAAAAATTCAGAAACCATTGATGTTATATATATCATTGACGAAAAAGGTGGATTAATAGATGATATCAGAATTAGAGATTTATTATTAGCTAAGCCTGATGATATTATTTCTGAAATTATAGATGGCCGATTTGTCGCATTGAATGTATACGATGACCAAGAGCATGCGAGTCAGGTTTTTAAAATGAATAACAGAACTGCAATACCTGTAGTAGATGACAACGATGTTTTATTAGGTATTGTAACCATTGATGATATTTTATGGGTTACGAATGAGGAGTTCAGTGAGGATATGCAAAAGATGGGAGGTATGGAAGCGTTGAATGAACCTTATTTAGATATTTCAATATTTAAACTCTTCAAAAAAAGAATTACTTGGTTAGTCGTATTATTTATAGGTGAATTATTCACCGCCACTGCCATGGGTTACTTTGAAGACGAATTGGCAAAAGTATTAGTACTCGCAAGTTTTATTCCATTGATTTTATCTACCGGCGGAAATTCGGGATCACAATCATCCACGTTAATCATTCAAGCAATGGCTGTTGGCGAAATTACGATTGCGGATTGGTGGAAAATATTACGAAGAGAAATTATTGGTGGTTTTTTATTAGGCATTTTATTAGGCATACTTGGATTTTTTAGAGTTGCCGTTTGGCATTTGATCGCTCCAGGATTTTATGGAGTGCACTGGTTTTTAATTGGCATTACCATTGGATTTACCATTATAGGCGTAGTTATCTGGGGAACAATTACCGGATCCATGTTACCGATTGTTTTAAAAAGATTAGGCGCTGACCCTGCGGTTTCATCAGCCCCATTTGTTGCCACCTTAGTCGATGTAACTGCGATACTTATTTATTTTAGTTTGGCTTATTTCTTTTTAAGTGGCACTTTGCTTTAATATATTTTTAAATCTGTCACGCTTGTTTTAATAATTTGCCCATCATGGAAATTGATGAAATTCTAGATTACGCATTATCCTTACCTGATACCGAGGAAGCAACCCCATTTGGGCCAGACACTGTGGTCATAAAACATCATGGGAAACTATTTCTAATACTTAATTTAAGTAAAGAACCTATTTCCTTTAACTACAAAGCCGATCCAGAAGATATTATCACACAAAGAGAGGATTATTCGGAATATATCATTCCTGGTTACCACATGAATAAAACACATTGGAATACCATGATCATTAACCGACAACTACCTGCAACACTGGTGCAAAGCCTGATAAAAACATCGCATGCCTTGGTAAGCAAACCCAGCAAAAAGCGCAAGGCCTAAATTCGGCTGAATCAGACCGCTAACAGATGGAAACGAGCGAAATAGATGGGTCATTTATTATATACATCAAGTAAGTTTTTAATTCATTTTTAATTATCTTTAAAAACGAACTGCTTATGAAAGATGTAAAAAATAAATCCTACCCAAGAAAAAAACTGGCTATTGTAATTAGCACATTAGTCATCCTATGCTTTTTACAAATTTCATTGAATAGTTATGCCGAGTCCCCGACTGGCACTGTTAGTAACGATTTTTTTTGGCTTTGGCGATTTTTAGGTAGGCTTCACCCCATTGCAGTCCATTTCCCAGTCTCCTTACTTTTATTTGCAGCGAT
>JANREK010000037.1 GCA_030726065.1 Sediminibacterium sp.
GCTGATTTTTTACAATCTAATTTGGATTTAAATGCTTTAATACAAGCAGAACAAAATCAATTATTAATTATTGATCAAGCTAAGGCCGATTTATTAAATACGATTGTAATGCCTAATACCAATAGCGTTATCATCAATGATAGCATTAAAGTAGATGATCAATTAGTATTGTCGGTAGTGGAAGCAAAAATAAAGGAGCATCCTTTATTGCAATCCGCACAACAGTTGGTTAATGTGAATCAGTTTTTGGAAAAAGAAACTAAAACTTTAACCTATCCAACACTAAGAGCGACTACTGGATACAATTATAATAGCAATAATTCAGCAGCAGGTTTTATATTATTGAATGAAAGTTATGGTCCATTTTTGGGGCTAAATTTAAGCATCCCAATTTATACGGGTGGCGCAAATAAGCGTGCAATTAAAAATGCGGAAATCAATACTAATTCTGCAAAAATACAATTACAAAATACAGAACAGGATTTGACCACTGAATTATTTAAAACATATCAGAGTTATAAAAATAGTTTAAAGCAAACGCCGATTGAAATACAAAATTTTGAAATGTCACAATCCTTATTGGATTTAGTGATGCAAAAATATAAACTAGGCCAAGCCACGATGGTGGATGTAAAGCAAGCCCAGCAAAGCTTTGAAACAGCTGGGTTTAGATTAGTGAGTTTGCGTTTCAATGCAAAAATTGCTGAAATCGAATTAAAGCGATTATCTAATCAACTGAATTTTTAATTTAACTTATTGTATGCAATCAAAGCTTCCAAATATCGGCACTAGTATTTTTACGGTAATGAGTCAATTGGCAGCAAAGCATAATGCAATTAATTTAGGACAGGGTTTCCCTGATTTCCCGATGAGTGCGGAATTGATTGAGTGTGTAAATAAAGCTATGCAATCGGGCGGTAACCAATATGCACATACCAATGGTGTTCCATTATTACGTGAAAGATTGGCGGAGAAAATAAAATATTTATACGATGTAAATATTAATCCCGAAACTAATATTACCATTACGCCGGGCGGCACCTATTCTATTTTTTGCGCTTTTTCAACGATTATACAACCAGGCGATGAGGTGATTATTTTTGAACCTGCCTATGATAGTTATATTCCTAATATTGTTTTTAACGGCGGTATTGTGGTTCCTATAGAATTAGAATTTCCTGATTATACTATTCCATGGGATAAAGTGAAGGCAGCGATTACGCCCAAAACAAAAGCGATACTAGTCAACACTCCGCATAATCCTACGGGGCGTGTATTTACCAAAGATGATATTTTAATATTACAAGAAATTGTGCTTTCAAATAATTTGTACCTAATCAGCGATGAAGTATACGAGCATTTGATTTATGATAATAAGCAACATGAAACAGTGATGAAATATCCTGATTTGTTTGCGCGCACTTTTGTATGTTTTTCTTTTGGCAAAACCTACCATTGTACCGGTTGGAAATTAGGTTATTGTATAGCGCCTGAAAATATCATGAAGGAATATCGCAAAGTACATCAGTTTAATGCCTTTGGATGTGATACACCCAAACAAATAGCGATAGCGGAGTATATGACCAATAAGGAAGCCTATTTATCTATTGGTGCCATGTACCAAGAAAAAAGAGATTACTTAAGGGGCTTATTGGACAATACTAAATTTGTGCGCTTACCTTCCTCAGGCTCTTATTTTGAAAGTTATCGTTATGATACAATTTCAGATGAACCGGATACCGTATTTGCAGAAAGATTGGTCAAGGACTATGGTATTGCTGTTGTTCCAATGTCTGCTTTTTATCAAAAGTCCACCGATCATAAAGTGATTCGTTTGTGTTTCGCTAAAGTCAAGGAAACATTGGATACTGCTGCAGCTTGTTTGCAAAAGGTTCATTAACTTTAAATCCAATAATTAATATTTAATTAGGAATGCAAGATATTCGTGTGTCCTTTCAACAGTTATTTAATACTTCTGCTTCCTCAGTCGTGCAATCACCCGGACGCATTAATTTAATTGGTGAACATACGGACTATAACAATGGTTTTGTATTACCCGCAGCTATTGATAAATGCGTGCAAGTAGCCATCGCAAAACGATCTGATGGCGCAATACATCTGCACGCCATTGATTTACAGGAAAGCGTGATTTTACCTGCTGTTGCTATTCAACCACATGCAACCAGTTGGGTGAATTATATTATTGGCGTGGTCGCACAGGTACAAAAATATACTGCAGGCGCATCTAATAATTCAGCAGCGCTTGATCTTGACAAAGGTTTTGATATTTGTATACAAGGCGATATCCCTATTGGTGCTGGCTTATCAAGTTCGGCGGCGGTGGAGTGTGCGGTAATTTTTGCATTGAATGAAATGTATCAGCTGGGTTTAACGACTATGCAAATGGCGTTAATGACGCAGCAATCGGAACATGAATTTGCAGGGGTTAAATGTGGCATCATGGATATGTTTGCTAGTTTACATGGGAAAAGTAATCAAGTCATGCTATTGGATTGCGCCAACTTACATCATACTTATTATCCTTTAGATTTAAAAGAGTATCAAATTGTTTTATTCGATACCCAAATCAAACATGCATTAGCTTCTTCTGAATACAATACGCGCCGATTGGAGTGCGAACAGGGTGTTGGGGTATTGCAACAAAAATATCCGTCGATTAAAACTTTACGTGATGCTAGTAAGCAACAAGTGGAGCAATGTCTTGCACCGAATAATAATGATGCAAAAAATGCTATCAGCAATAAGGTTTATCAAAGATGTAAATATGTGGTAGATGAAATTGAACGCGTGCAATTAGCGGTAAAGGATTTATTAGCAGGAGATATAAAAGCCTTTGGCCAAAAAATGTTTGAAACACATGAAGGGTTATCTAAATTATATGAAGTGAGTTGCCCGGAATTAGACATTTTAGTCAACGCGGTCAAGGATAACCCCCATGTATTAGGGGCAAGGATGATGGGTGGTGGATTTGGTGGCTGTACAATTAATATTATAAAAAAATCTGAAGTGCAAGCAATCATTAATACCGTTGCTGAAGTATATGGGCAACAAACTACGCATATTTTAAAAGTGCATCAAGTAAAAATTGCCCAAGGAACTCACATAAAATAATTATATTACAGAGGGTATTAAAAATACCCCCATCTTACTTTATAGTTAATTTAAATATTTATGTCAAAAAAAGTACTACAAGGTTTTATTTTAACGCTTGTGATTTCATT
>JANREK010000038.1 GCA_030726065.1 Sediminibacterium sp.
CCCACCACTTCATGACCATGAAAAGTCCACCCAAAGCCTTTCTCAAATTTTTTTGTTCTTGGTTTTGCGATATCATGCAATACAGCTGCCCATCTTAACCAGATGTCATTTGAATTGGCCGCTACATTATCTAACACTTGTAGGGTATGAGAAAAATTATCTTTATGCCCAATCCCATCCAATGTTTCGGCGCCTTCCAATTGCAAAAATTGCGGAAAAATAAATTGCAATAATCCTGCTTCTTTTAATAAGTACCAACCCTTGGATGGCACTGGTGTGTTCATAATTTTTTGTAGCTCATCCGTAATTCTTTCTTGCGAAACTATCGTGATACGATCTGCCATTTTTTTAATTGCTGCAAATGTTTCCTCCGTGATCGTAAAATTTAATTGCGTAGCAAATCGAATCGCACGCATCATACGAAGCGGATCATCATCAAAAGTTTGTTCTGGTGCTAAAGGCGTTTTAATAATTTTTTGTGCGATATGTAACATACCCTCAAATGGATCCACTAAGTTGCCAAAATTCGCATCACTGATATCAATAGCCAAAGCATTGATTGTAAAATCTCTTCTATTTTGATCATCTTCAATAGTGCCCACAGTCACACTTGGCTTGCGACTATCCCTGGAATAACTTTCCTTACGTGCACCTACAAATTCAACTTCCACCTCCGGAAATTTAATTTGTGCGGTACCAAATGTTTTAAAAAGTGCCACTGGAGGCTTTGGATTAAATTGTTTGGCAACTTCATTCGCCAATTGCATGCCATCACCCAAACAAACAATATCAATATCCTTGGTGGGGCGATCTAAAATTTTATCACGCACAAATCCACCCACCGCAAATGCTTGCGTATTTAGGGTTGCTGCAGCTTTTGCAACCACCTTAAAAAGGGCTATTTCTTTATCAGTAAAATGGATGGCCATCGATGCAAAAGTACTAATGTTGTTCCATTTGTAACAAAGGAGCTATTAATTGGTCCATTTTTATTGTTTTGGCGCAATCAAAGTGTTTTAAGGGACATTGCTTTTTACCATGAATACCACAAGGACGGCAAGCAAGTGCCTCATTGGTTTGCACAATGAATGAATTGTGCGACAAAGGTCCAAACCCAAAATTGGGTAAAGTAGAACAATAAACTGCTACTGCAGGTGCGTTCACCGCAGATGCAAAATGCATGGGTGCTGAATCGTTCACATAATTGAGTACCGCTTTTTTTTGCAAAGCTGCTGAAGCTAAAAAACTTAATCGTCCTGCTAAATTCACTACCGACTTGCGATTTATTTTTTGTAAAATTTGGTCACACAACAATTTATCACCTGGCCCACCGATTAAATAAATTGGGCCCTTAAACGGGAGTTCATTAATCAAGTCCACCCATTTTTCTATTGAAAATTGTTTTGTAAACCAAACCGATGCTGGCGCGATACATAAATAAGGAGCTTGTTGGTAATTTATCACCGCTAATTCATCCGAAGCGGTAGGATATAATTTAGGCATCGCCACTTTCGTCACGAACAAGGAAATTAATAACTGATGATTCCGATCAATTTCATGTTGCCCCTTTTCCGAAAACTGATGCACCACCGCATGTGTAAATAAAAAAGAAAATGGATTTTTATCAAAGCCTATTTTAATTTTTGCTTTTGAAAATGCTGTCCATGCCCCAGTGGCTGCGAATCTTTGCGCATTCAACACCACATCGTATTGACTGGATCTAATTGTAAAAAGAAGCCCCACCCAATTTTGGTATTTGTTATTTTTCTTATCCCAAACAAGCACTTGATTTAAAAAGGGGTGGGATTCAAACAAGGATTCATTGCCTTTTCTAACCAAAATGTCAATCCTTACTTCCGGTAATTGTAGATGCAAGTTTTCTATCAACGATGTTGCTAATACAACATCACCAATAAAAGCAGTTTGAATCACCAATATTTTTTTCATGAAGTGAATTTAATTAAATAATCATATTCTAGCATACCACTATGCACGAATAATAACAAGATTACCTTCGATATCCCATTTTACAATCGCAGAGGGTTGTTTAATTTCATTGTCATCCTGCTTGTATTTCACTACATAATCAACCCCTTCAATAATTTCTAATGAAATGTCATTAAAACACATGGGTGTTGGATAACCGGATATATTAGCGGAAGTACTTACAATGGGTTTTCCAAATTGTTTAATTAAAGTTTTACAAAAAGGATCCTTGCAAATACGAATCGCCACAGAACCATCCTCCCCTATTAAATTGGGTGCTAAATTTTTCGCCCTAGGATAAATCACGGTCGTTGGTTTGTGAATGCCTTTTATATAATCAAAAATTTGAAATGAATGATCTTCCACATAATTCAAAAGTTCCGCTTCATCTTCCAATAAAACAATCATTGCTTTACTTTCAATCCGATTTTTTAAGGTAAAAATTTTACTAATTGCTGCTTCATTTGTGGCATCGCAACCAATCCCCCAAACCGTATCCGTTGGATATAATAGTATGCCCCCATTTTCAAGGATGGACAAGCAAGCTTTAATATCAGCATGGTTTTGAAACATGCTGCAATTTAGACAATCTCAATAATAAATAGTTATTCTTTAATGTGTAAAACAAACTTATTAAAATAGATGACTAGCATGTATTTTTGTTAAAATTTGAAAATCATGGAAATCAAAGACACCATTAATGAAGTTTGGAATGATCGTAGTTTATTAAAACAAGAAGCATATAGTAATGCAATAAAATTAGTGATTGAAGAAGTGGATAAGGGCCGCTTAAGAGTAGCAGAGCCGCAAGGTGATACATGGGTGGTGAATGAATGGGTAAAACAAGCAATTCTCATTTATTTCGCGATACAACCCATGCAAACTTGGGAAATTGCCCCATTCGAGTTTCATGATAAAATGTTACTTAAATCAAATTATGCAGCATTAGGTGTTAGAGCTGTGCCACATGCAGTAGCAAGATATGGTGCCTATTTGGCTAAAAATGTTGTTTTAATGCCTAGCTATGTGAATATTGGCGCCTTTGTAGATGAAGGAACCATGGTAGATACTTGGGCAACTGTTGGAAGTTGTGCGCAAATTGGTAAAGGCGTGCATTTAAGTGGTGGTGTAGGTATTGGAGGGGTATTAGAGCCTTTGCAAGCAAGTCCTGTTATTATTGAAGATGGCTGTTTTATAGGTAGTAGATGTATCGTAGTTGAAGGCGTTCATTTAGAAAAAGAAGTAGTGTTGGGTGCGAATGTAGTATTAACCCAAAGCACTAAAATTATTGATGTTAGTGGGGCAAACCCCATTGAATATAAGGGTCGTGTTCCAGCAAGGAGCGTGGTCATTCCAGGATCCTATCGCAAAACATTCCCAGCAGGTGATTACCAAGTAAGCTGTGCCTTAATCATTGGTCAAAGAAAGCCAAGTACGGATTTAAAAACAAGCTTGAATGACGCACTGCGTGATTTTAATGTAGCAGTTTAGGGGAGGCGGTTTTTTAAAAAAAATTGGGGGCGACCAGAACGAATCCCGACCACCCCGATTATACTTCCCCCAAAGGATAAAAAACTTAAATATACAATATTTTATTAATATATAAATTAAGCTGATTAATTATAATTCAAATATGAATGATATAATTAAAAAATTGCTACTATTTATATAACTTAATGATGAAATTTTTATTATATTACTATATAATTATTCATCAACATTATACAAATTAATAAAATATATAATTTATTAATTTTGATTAGAAATTAACTTATATAAGCATTTTTTATTATTTTCATCAGATGAAATTTGCGATGTTACTCCACCTTTTCTTACTCGTCTTTAGTGGGAATCTAGCCTTTGGTCAAAAGCTGACAACTAAAAGCAGTATAAATGAAACTGAAAGCGCGTTGTTAGACATCCTTTCTAAGGATACCGTTAACCCCCTTCAAATTAAATTAGATGGGGAGGTTTTCAAATTTGGTATCAACCCTTTCACAAATTCTACCATTTCATTATTAAAAAACAAAAAGGAAATTTATATCCAACCCCTTGGCACAGGCAAGTTATATCAGGTTAAAAAGGAAGAAAAAGGGAAATATCACTTGGAAAGAATCGATTCTACCTATTTTAATGGCGCCAACTTTAACGCGATCAATTTTTTTATGAACGATACCTTATTCCAATTTGGCGGTGACGGCTATTGGCATATTAGAGGCTATCTTACTTATTTTAGTTATAAAACACACGAATGGGAGTTATATAATGCCAACAGGTTAGTCATTGCTTTTGAAGATGTAAACAATAACCTTGTCTACAATATAAATCAAAATAAAAGGAACCTTTATCTCTCAAATTCCTTTTCGCAAGTTGATTTTCCCGCCTCTTTAAATGTGGAGAGCATTGATAGTGTTTACCAATATAATACACAAAGTCGTATATGGACAACGCTTGGTAAAACTAACCCGCTATTAAAAGAAATCATTGAAACTAAAGGTGCACTTCATTATCAAATGAACGAATATAGTATTATTCAAAATAAATTGGAATTGATTTGGGCTAACTTTGAAAATAATACTTTTGGGAAATTCAAGGAACGGGCTAATAGTGAATTTAAAGAAAACTGGCTTAGTATTTATTTAAACAATACCAAATACAATAGCTTACAGTTCTTTTTAGGTAACACATTTTATCTTATAAAAATTAATGAAGAAAATAAATTAACCTATTCCTCCTTTATAATTTCAAAGGAGTCTTTTAATTTAAGTAATCAGCAGCCCATCTATATTCCTACAAATAAATTTGTACAATTAATTTCACATCATATTATTGACATCACCTTATATATTATTTTAGGATCAATAAGCATTACCATTGTTATATTTTGGTTAAAAAGAAGAAGTACAAAAAAAGAATTGAATAAAGAAGTATCTCATATTTTAAACAACCATTTTTTCGAATCTTTAACGGTAATTGAGAAAGAATTAATTGAAGCATTATACGAATATCAATTGAAAGGAGGATTTGTTTCAACCAAACTAATAAATAAAATTATTGGGGTTCAAAACAAGGATGTGATGACCCAAAATAAAAATAGAAGTGACTACTTCTTAAAAATAAATCAAAAATTCAAATTTGCCACCCATAAAGAATTGTCTTTAATCATCAAAACAAGGGATGGCTTAGACAAACGGCAATTTAATTATGGTTTACAGGAGGCTTATATTAGCGAATTGACTTTTTTGAAAAAGAAATAAGTATTGCTTTAAATATCTTGTCGTATTGAACTATAGCTATACCACCAATAAACTGCAACCTCGGCGGTCACTGGCATCCACTCTTCCTAATACTTGAAAGCTACCGTCCTCATTGATCTCACCCAAATCCTGCGTAGCTATAAATGAGCAACTGTATAAATTGGCTAAGTCAATAATATGTAATACTCCCCTTCCAATACTTTTTAACAATGTTGGATCATCTTCATCACTCACCAATACTTTCATCCAAGGAGGACAAATAAAAATCCCATCTCCTTTAGAATAGGCTTGACTTAATAATTCAGTCATTCCGTATTCTGAATGTATTTTTTGCGTGCCTAATTGAGTCGCTAATAAAGTGTGTAGTTCCATTTTTGTCAGCTCTTGTTTTCGCCCTTTCATACCGCCAGTTTCAACAACGATCGTATTATTTAATTGCTGCGGGAAAACAGCGCTAAAATCAATCAATGCAAAACTGACACCTATCAACCAAACTTTTTGTTTTTGATTTTCTAATTTTTTTAAAACTTTGTCTAAGGAAGTAAAATCGTCCAAATAAAAATCACTATCCGGATGATTCGATTTTTTAATTAGCTCATTCACCATGTATACCAAGGAGGAATGGTTACGTTCTAAGTAGGAAGGCAGCAAACCTATTACACAATAGTCTGCGGGTGCTCCGTAAAATAATTGAAAACATTTCAAAAAACTTGCTTCATAAATAGCCGTATTATTTACCCAATGTTTACTGACCACATCCTGTGTGGTGCCACTACTTTCAAATAAGGTGGTGGGTTGATCTCCTACAAAAACGTCATAGGTCTTAAAAAAGGAAATGGGTAAAAAAGGAATCTGGTTAACCTCATTCGTTAAATGTTCCTGATGTTTCATTAATTGAACCCACTTTTGATACACCGGATTGTGCTGCACCTGCCATTGAAATACTTTTTTACAGGTGGGTAAAAACTCTTCATTGGATAAGCTCCATAAGCTTTCAATATCAATAGGTGGCTGAATCAAAATGATTAATTTGGTCGAGACAAAAATAGAATAATAAAGCCATAAAATTGCGCTTGACTGCCTGTGAAAGGATATCGTAATTAGTAGTATATTGCAAGGGTAAATTTTAAACATTTTTTATGGCAAAAGCAACATCAAAAAAAGGTAATACCCCAGCTAAAAAGGAATTAATCAATGCAACCTCCTATGCCTTCTTAAAGACCTATATCAATAATGCCTCCCCTGTTGGTTTTGAAACAAGTGGACAAAAGTTATGGTTGGATTATATTAAACAGTATGTTGACACAACATTTACAGATGCTTATGGCACAGCAGTGGGTGTCATTAATCCGGAAGCCCCTTTTAAAGTGGTGATAGAAGCCCATGCGGATGAAATAAGCTGGTTTGTCAACTATATCAACGATCAAGGTTTGATCCATTTAAAAAGAAACGGCGGCGTGGATCACCAAATTGCTCCTTCCATGCGTGTTTGGATTCATGGAAAAAAAGGTCCCGTAAAAGCTGTATTTGGATGGCCAGCTATACATACCAGATTAAGTAATCCTGAACAAAAGGAACCACAACCAAAAGTGGATAATTTAACACTGGATTGTGGTGCAAGATCTAAAAAAGAAGTTGAAGCGCTAGGCATACATATTGGATCGGTGGTGACCTATGAAGAAGGCTTTGATGAGTTAGCAAACAACTTTATCATTGGACGTGCATTTGATAATCGCGTTGGTGGTTTTATGATTGCTGAAGTTGCACGTATTTTAAAAGAGAATAAAAAGAAACTTCCATTTGGTTTATACATAGTAAATGCTGTGCAAGAAGAAATTGGTTTACGTGGCGCTGAAATGATAGCACGTCGTATCAAACCGAATATTGCCATTATTACCGATGTGACACACGATACGCATACACCTATGATTAATAAAGCCATTGAAGGTGATATTCAATGTGGCAAAGGACCATCACTTGCTTACGCCCCTGCCATTCACAACAAATTATTAGCGATTGTTGAAAATATAGCCATTGCGAAAAAAATACCCGTGCAGTTTAGAACATTAAGTAGAAGCACCGGAACTGATACGGATAGCTTTGCATATGCAAATGATGGTTGTCCTTCTGTATTAATATCCTTACCATTAAGATATATGCATACGACTGTTGAAATGATTCATAAGAAAGATATCGTGGATACAATTCAATTGATGTATGAAACATTATTAACATTGACCCCGAAGACAAACCTAAGTTACCTATAATGGCCAGCACCTCCATTAAAATTGCTATCATCGATATGTATGATGATACCAGTAATTTGGGGATGACTTGTATTATAGATATTTTAAACAATTGGAGTAAACATAGGAGTATTCAAATGGAATACCAAATATTTTCACTCCGAGATAAAGGTGAAATTCCCGATCACAGTTTTGATATTTACCTATCCTCAGGTGGGCCTGGCTCCCCAATCGATTCCGCTGGAAGCACCTGGGACAATTTATATGTAAATTGGTTACAACACATGCTTTTAATTAAAAAGCCGGTACTACTTATTTGTCATAGTTTTCAAATTGCTTGTCGTCATTTTAATTTTGGAAATGTCTGTTTACGAAAATCAACACAAATTGGCGTGTTGCCTGTACATCCATTAGTGGACGATCCTATTTTTGCAAATTTGAATGACCCACTCTATACTTTAGAAAGTAGACTTTATCAAATCATTGAACCCAATGATGAAAATATAAATGCCTTAGGCGCAAAAATTATTGCGCTTGAAAAACACCGTCCATATGTCCCTTTGGAAAGGGCAATTATGGCAATAAAATTTAGTGATAAAATGTATGGTGTGCAATTTCATCCGGAAGGAGAACAAAATGTTTTGCTTGGTTTTTTTAATGAAGAAAAAATGAAAAGAAATATTATTGATAAATTTGGAGAACAAAAATGGGAGGTAATCATTAACAATTTGAACGATATTAAAAAATTACCAAAAACACATGCTCATTTTATTCCAAACTTTCTGAACCTCGCTGTTGGAAATTAATAAAACTCAAAGCATGATCCCATTATATAGAAAGCAATTTAATGCGGAATTTAACGAAACTAAATATCAAGCATACCTCAATTATTTCAATGAATTATTTCCAAATTCAGTTGATTTCAGAATTGCAGAAACCCCACTATTCCTCACAGCAGCATTTAAAAATCAATTACTTGAAGTGGGCGAATATGTATGTTCTCAAATTTTAGCTGCTGATTTTATAGCAAAGACAGAAAAATCCTTAGAAAATACAAGATGTACCCCCAATGAACAAGGCCTTCCCGAATGTATCGTGATAGATTTTGCGATTGCCCATAATGCGCAAAACGAAATTGCACCTGCTTTAATTGAACTTCAAGGATTCCCGTCCATATTTGCATTTGAAGTACTTCAAGACGAGGCATTAAGAAATAGTTATAGTATACCCGAAAATTTGTCTCCCTATTTAAACGGCTACACAAAGGATCAATATCTAAGCCATTTATCTAGAATTATAAAAGGGGAAATGGGCGAACATACTGTGTTATTGGAGCTATTTCCAAAAGAACAAAAAACAAGAATTGATTTTTATTGTACCAATCAATATTTAGATATCCCAACTGTTTGTATTACTGAAATTATTAAAAAAGGGAAGGAACTATTTTATGAAAGGGATGGGGTTGCGATTAAAATAAATCGAATATATAACCGCGTAGTAACTGATGAACTAAAAAATAAATCGGAGGAAATAAAGGAAAAAGCAGAATTTTTATACGCGGAACTTGATGTCAGCTGGGTTACCCACCCCAACCATTTTTTTAGAATAAGCAAATACCTACTCCCTTATTTACATCATGATGGTGTACCTAAAACACAATTTGTCGACCAAATAAAAAGTATTCCAACTAATTTAGAAAAATATATACTCAAGCCCTTATTTTCTTTTGCAGGCCAAGGAGTTATTATTGATGTTCAATCCTCCGATTTTGATACAATTTTAGATCCTGCAAACTGGATAATGCAAGAAAAAGTAAATTATGCGCCATGCGTTGCAACACCAGATGGTTTTGCAAAAGCAGAAATAAGACTATTTTACTTTTGGGATAAGCCCACACAAAAATACATAGCCACCTTAAATTTATGCAGATTAAGTAAAGGTAAAATGATTGGTGTTAATTATAACCAAACTGCCACCTGGGTAGGTGGCAGTTTGGCCTATTTCGAAAAATAAATTTTAAATACAATATCAATTAGCTATTCCTCCGCACTATTCTTTAGTTTCATTAATAAGGTATAGGCGTTTTTCAGAACGATGTCCTGACCTTTTAAATTCGTTTTAATTTCAGTAAACCCATTCGTAGAAACGCCTAATTCGACTGCAACTAATTTATAAGTTTGATCCGGTTGTTTCACAAATACAAATGGTTTATTTTCCCATTTCACGATTGATTCTTCTGTTAATGCATCCACTTTTGCATTATTTAAAGCAATTTCAGCATTGACATAAGTGCCAGGATATAAACGAACATTCTCATTGACTAAATGACAATGCACATCAGTGGTTCTTTCTTCATTGATATTAGGGGTAATGACTGCCACATGTGCCACATATTCTTTTGATATATCGTTATTGGTTGTAAATACCACTTCATTTCCTATTTTTAAGTTGGGCACATCATTTTCGTAAATAATTAATCTTACATGTAAATCACTTGGATCTACAATTTCGAATAACACATCCGTGGGCGTAACATACTTTCCAATATTAACATTCACCTTAGTCACATAGCCACTAATAGGTGCATTAAAATTGATTGACCTTGAAATAGTTGTTTCATTTAATTGGGTGGGATCAATTCCGATTAGTTTTAATTTTTCCTCTAATGATTTGACTAAATATTTTTGACTCTCGAAGTCGCTTTTAGCCAATTGATATATTTTATCACTGGTGGATTTGGTCACATTTAAATCTCGCTGTCTAACAAAATCAGCATCTAAGTAGGCTAACCTACTTTTGGCTGTTAAATAATCCTGTTGGATTTGAATGTAAATGGGGTCTTCAATCACAGCAAGTAAAGCCCCTTTTTTAACAAACATACCTGGAATTAAGTTCGTTTTTTTCAAGTACCCTCCCAATGGGATACTGATGGAAACTATATTACTTGGTGGTACGTCTATTAAGCCATTCACTTTTAAAACTTGGTGCATTTCCTTATTTTGGACCTGCCCAATAGATAAATTGGCTGTTTTTAATTGCTCCGCAGTTAAACGTACCACATTCAAAATAGCACTGTCCGGCTTCACTGAACTTGCTACTGCTTTTTGCTCCTCTTTTTTATTTGCAGTACATGCCAACATTAAACTAATCCCTGCAATGGCGAAAATTTGATTTGATTTCATAAATATATTTTTCATTATTTTGTAGCAGTTAATTTTTCTAATTCAATCGCATTTTCATTTAATTGTTGAATATAAATTAAATATTCACTTTTTATTTGAATTGCCTGATTTATAATCATCACCCATTCTAAATAAGTAATCTCCCCCGCATTTATTTTTCGACCTGCAGTTTCAATAAGGAGTGTAGCATTGGGCAACATGTTTTTTTGATAGGCAATGACTAATTTCTTATTTTGTAGATACGCATTTAGTAAATTTTTAAAATTTGAGCTTAATTGCTGCTGTAGGGCCAAGCTTTCTAATTTATTTTGCTCAATTTGAACTTTACTCGCAGCAATTTTTGATTTTTGGGCAGTTGAAAATATAGGAAGCGATAGTCCTAGATTGATTGCGCCAAATCGATGATTGCTTCCAAAATAAGATTCACTTCCTTGAGTTGTAGGCTGCCAGCCAATAATGGTGGATGAGTTATAACCCACATTGAAAGAAGGTTGCAACTTACCTTTTTCCAGCTTTTGTTGATTTTCAGCTAATACCACTTTTTGTTCACCCAATTGAACTAAGGGCGTTTGCCCTATAGCATATACATCGGGTAGCTGCGTCAACGAAATTTCTAATTTATCTGAAGCAGGCGTATAGCTATTGGTCCCATTTAATAAATAGTTAAACTCATTCAGATTGCTTTCAAAAGATAGCGAAAGTGTTTGTAGTTGATTTGAAATTTGTGTCAACTGACTTTCGGCAGTTACTTTTTCTAAAACATCAGCACCTCCAGCATTATAACGCTGATTCGCTTTAGTTACAAAAGTGCTATAAATACTATCTGCCTGCATAAGTAGTTGCTTCTTATTTTGCAATACCAATAGCTGGTAGAATTTATTCTTGACTAATGATTTTAATTCAATTTCATTCGTCAATTTACTTAATTCACTCATCAACAGGTTTGATTTATTGATATCCCCCTGACTTTTGTATACACTAGGGAATTGGATATTTTGAGATATCAAAACTCGATTATCATTTTGAAAGCTATTGATTTTTCCATAACCAAAATCGAATAAGGTTTTATCAATATCTACATTACTCTTCCTTAATGCTTTATAATAATCCACATTCATATTAGATGCGCGTAAGGAAGTGTTATTCTTTAGTGCAGTATCTATTGCAGCACTAAGACTTATTTTATTTTGCGCAAAACTTGCTTGTCCAAATAATAACAAAATTAAAATAGGGATAGCTGTATTTTTATTCATTGTCAAATATTTTGTTCCTTTTTCAAAAAGTAAATACATTATCGGTAGCACAAATAAAGTTAACATGGTTGAAATAATTAAACCACCTATAACGACTGTTGCCAAAGGCTTTTGAACCTCACCTCCAGCACCAGTACTAATGGCCATTGGAATAAAACCAAGCGCGGGTACAAGCGCAGTCATTAATACAGCTCTTAATTTGGATGTAGTCGCATGAATTACAATACGTGTTATATCATGCCAGCCTTCGGATTTGAGCCTATTAAACTCTGTCACTAGTAATATCCCATTCAATACCGCAACGCCAAATAATGCAATAAAACCAACCCCTGCGGAAATACTAAACGGCATACTTCTTGCCCATAACGCAAATATTCCTCCCATTGCCGACAAAGGTATTGCTGTATAAATAAGTAATCCCTGCTTGACTGAACCAAAGGCGAAATATAGCAACAAAAAAATCAAGAATAAGGCAATAGGAACCACAATACTTAATCTGTCTTTTGCAGCAGTCATATTCTCAAAAGAACCACCATACACAATGGTGTAGCCTTTTTGCAAGTTAAGTTGTTGGCCAATTTTCGTTTGAAGTTCTTTGACAATGGTTTGTACATCACGCCCATTAATATTAAACCCAACAATGATACGACGCTTTGTATTTTCTCTTTGGATTTGATTCACCCCTTCAATTTCTTCAATGTCTGCTACATAGGATAATGGAATTTGCATACCATTGGCTGTAGAGATATTTAAGTTCTGTATATCTGATACGCTTTTTCTTGTTTCACCACCAAGGCGAACCACCATATCAAATCTTTTTTCTTCTTCATATACCTGACCTGCAATTTGTCCGGCAAATGCACTATTCACCACCCAATTCACCTCTTCTATATTTAAACCATACTTCGCCATTCCATCTCGATTATATTTAATCACCACCTGTGGCATACCTGTCACTTTTTCTTCATAAATATTAACCGCACCATCCACCGTTTGAATAATACCATTTAATCGCGCTGCATAATGGGTGAGTGTATCTAAGTTTTCGCCAAATATTTTACAGACCACATCCTGTCTTGCCCCAGTCATTAATTCATTAAACCGCATTTGAACAGGGTATTGAAACCCAACAGTAATACCCGGAACCTGCTCCAAAACTTTTGTCATTTTGATACTTAATTCACTAAAGGTTTTAGCAGAAGTCCACTCATTTTTATCTTTCAAGATGATCATCATATCACCTGCTTCAAAAGGCATTGGATCGGCTGGAATTTCGGCACTACCAATTTTCGTGACTATTTTTTCTACTTCTGGAAAATTTTGAAGCAATAATTTAGTTGCCTTTTGCGTCGACGCAACGGTATTGTTCAAATTACTTCCTGTTAACACCCTAGTTTCAACTGCAAAATCGCCTTCCTCTAACTGTGGTATAAATTCACCTCCCATATTCATCAACAAACTAACAGAAACGAAAAATAATAGGACGGTTATGCCAATAACTGTCTTTGGAAATTTTAAGACCGTTTTTAAAAATGGCTGATACGCTCGTTCTAACCAGATCATTAGCCTATCCGTAATATTTTTTTTGTGATTTAGTTTTTTATTTAAAAATAAAGCGGCCATCATAGGCACATAAGTAATTGATAATATAAATGCGCCGAAAATAGCAAAGGCAATAGTGAATGCCATTGGCTTAAACATCTTTCCCTCAATTCCTTCCAGTGATAAAATTGGGATATATACAATTAAGATGATGATTTGACTAAACACAGCCGACTTAATCATGGACCCTGTTGACTTGCCAACTTCTTCATCCATTTGACCTTGATCAATTCTTACAAGTGTCCTAAAATGTTTTGAATGTGCAAATCGGTATAAAATTGCTTCTACAACAATGACAGAACCATCAACAATTAATCCAAAATCAATGGCACCTAATGACATTAAGTTCCCACCAACACCAAACATATTCATCAATATAATAGCAAATAGCATTGACAATGGAATTACCGAAGAAACAATTAAACCAGCCCTTAAATTTCCTAGAAAAAATACAAGTACGAAAATTACAATTAATGCACCTTCCATTAAATTAGTTTTTACTGTACTAATCGCATTGTTGACCATTTTGGTTCTATCCAAGAATGGTTCAATGACCACACCCTCTGGTAACATTTTTTGAATTTCAGCAATCTTGTCTTTGACCCTCTTCACTACCAAGGATGAATTTTCACCCTTTAACATCATCACTACTGCACCAGCCACTTCCCCTTCATCATTATAGGTCATGGCACCGTAACGAATCGCTGCTCCTAATTGTACTTTGGCAATGTCTCTTATCAATAGCGGATTCCCATTAGACATTTGCTTAACTACAATTTTTTCAATGTCATCAATATTAACAGTCAAGCCTTCGCTTCTTATATATAATACAGTAGGTCCTTTTTCAATATAAGCACCACCCGTATTTTGATTGTTTTTTTCTAAGGCAGAAAAGATATCAGAAATGGAAAGTCCATAGGATTTTAATTGATCCTGACGAACTGATATTTCATACTGCTTTAACTTACCGCCAAAACTTGCTACTTCAGCAACGCCAGGTGTACCCATCAATTGTCTTCTAACAATCCAGTCTTGAATTGTTCTTAACTCCATGGCATCAAACTTTGATTCATACCCTTTTAATGGCCTAACTACGTATTGAAATATTTCACCCAATCCTGTTGATACGGGCGCTAATTCGGGTGTGCCTGTGCCAGGTGGAATATCCTGCTGTACTTTTTGCAACTTTTCACTTATTTGTTGCCTTGCCCAGTAAATATCAATTTTATCTTCAAACACAATCGTAATCAATGAAAGCCCAAACCTTGAGAAGCTTCTTATTTGCTTCGTGCCAGGAATACTACTACAAGCTTGCTCAATAGGAAAAGTGACCAACCTTTCAATATCGGTTGCGCCAAGTGATGGCGATACTGTAATGACTTGTACTTGATTATCCGTGATATCTGGAACCGCATCTATAGGCAATTGTGTTACCTGATAGGCGCCCCATCCAATAAGCGAAACCACAAACAATCCAACGATTAACTTATTCTTTATAGAATAGGTTATTATTTTATTTAACATAAATATTTCTTATTCAAATAGTAAAAGATAGCATAAATAAATTATGCAAAAAAAGAAAGATGGAAATAAAACCTAAGCGCGGGGTGGCTGAAAAATATTATCTAATTTATTAGATGCATAATCTCGATCATTATACAATGGGTGTTCTTTTTGAGATGTAAACAACACAATAGGTTCAATAAATAATTTTGCAATAAAGTAACTATCAAAATTCAATAAGGAAACAGTTCTGTTAGATGATTTAAAAGGCAATTGCATATCCTGTTGATAATCTGAATCGTAAGTAGCTGTTGTGAAATAATGAATATCGATAAACTTAGAAAAAGTTAATTGTTGATTAAACTTTTGGTGTGTTTTATAATGTTCAAATAAAAAAGGCAATTTAAGCAACTGATACGCCTCAGTAGCCCCTAAAATATAGAGCGTAGTTAAAAATATAGTCGATGCTTTCCTCACTTCCTAAAGTTAGCGAATTTTCCCAACTTTTAGACCCAAGTATTCTATAAATAACCAAATAGTATTGAGCTATTACCTATTGGTCAAAAGCAATACTATCATCGATTTATGTGCTGATGGGAACGAAATTAATTGATGAAATTCCACCATATGCCCACCCTAAACCACAAACTATTGGTCGGGTAATTTTGAGCGGAGAAATTATAGGAAGGACCCAATTTTTCACTGGTGGGTATCAGTGTATTTAAGTTTTCCAATCGGATATACGCCTTTAATCTTTTGATCATGAAATGCAAAAAAGCATTAGCAATAGGGCGATTGGTTAACGTATAATTATTCTGTGTATAAAATTGTCCAGTAAAAGGCATATATCCATCTGCTTTATAAGATGTGTGATATATTAATTCTAATCCTGTAGATAAATTTAAATTTTTGTAGAAATTACCCTCGAACGCCAAGCGCTGCCTGGTTAATAATAATGGCACATGAATAGGGCTTGATTGATCAACCAATTGTACGTTTAATTGATTGTACCAGTTCCAATGTGATGATAACTTTAATTTTTGCTCGGCTTGAATCCGCAAATAACTGATGGCCCCTCCGTAAGTATTGGCTTGATAGCCATTGGAAAAGTAATTGTAATTATTGATCAACTGATAATTGACCTGAGCAAGCCATGCTGATTTATAATTACCAATGACCCCCATTAAATCAATCGTATTTTCCTTTTTAATGCCTGTAAGTCCAATAATTGGGAATTGTGTACGACCCAATAAGTTAGCGGAGGGGGTTCGATTGTAATTTTGAAAGGACAATTTCATATAATTCCCCTTTGTATTCAAAATTCTAGACAAATAAACTTTGGCTTCGTAATCACCAGAATGATAGCCATTGATATATAACTTCCCTGAGGCCAACATATCCCAAAACTGATTTCTAGTTTTATTTTTATAAACCGCAAATGCATATAAATCATAATTACTCCATCCGGATTGATTAGGGAAGTTGGCAGTATAATTGATATAGCCAGTAGCTAGTTGTAAAAATTGATTACTATTGTTTTTTTGGGGATAGCTGATCAAACTAAATTCATCATTCAACACTTTCCAATTATCTTGAAAAGTCATTTTCTTGCCAGCAGGAAGTGTAAAATTGAAATAGTCCTGATATCTTACCGAATCTGGATTTTGGTCGTTAAATAAGAATTGACTTGTCTTATACTTGATTTCATTTTGGAAACGTAATCTTGGATAAAACATATAAGTAGTAACCGTATCTTTTACAATGGAATCCTTTTGGCCCACATCATAGGTTTGCTTTAATAAAAATATATTGTCCTTGTAGGTAGTACCCGTTGAAATTGAAGTATTAAATGGGTTTTTAAAGGTCATGCCGCTCACACCCAATCTCGTATCTAATTCATAGGGATTGCCTAATGACAGACTATCTAATAAATCACTTTTGATCAATCCCCCATTTTCAGAAGAGGCCGCTTTGTTTGAAATCATGGTAAAGAAAGATTCATAGCGTTTTCTTTTGGATTGAAAATGCGCGGTCATGCGCATATTATTTACATTGGCACTTTGATTTTTTACATTCCCGGGGGAATTACTAAATCGATAGTCAAAGGCAAAATTTAATTGCTGCTTTTTATTTTGCGTATGCTTAACTTCAATTAATTGTTCCCCCTTTCCGCCAATCAAATAACCTAACTCAGTAAAAGGCCTTGTGGTTTGATAAAAAGGAGTTTGTTCTAAAGTAAAATTATATACATCATATGCATGAAAGCCTAGGTCCAAACCCGCGTTTTGAATGTTATTAGTCAAATACGACTTGCTTGCTGCACCTAAATTTCCCAAATTATAATGTGTATAGGGCAATGGATAGTGTACAAAAAAATCATTGATACTGGTATCCATTTTTTTGATGTCATTGCTATTATACAACTTATAATAAATGGTAATTGAATCTGCATTTTTATCCCTTAACTGAAGTGAGTCATTCCCTTTTTTAGCAGCAGGTCTTCCCCCTGAAAATCCACCCATCATATCATTTGTGGCTTGTAAAACCTTTTGTGCTTTAACCTGAATCTGAAGGCTACAAAGGAGGATACTTAAAAAAATAATACGCTGCGTAAATGACATGCGAAATATTGAATTAGGAAATGTGTTTAACTAAATCACTAATAATAAGTGTCAACTTTGGCTCCGCGGCATTGGCTGCTTCTAATACTTCAGCATGTGTTATCACATTATTATCTTCACGAATTCCTAAATCAGTCACGACGCTTATCGCAAAAACTTTCATGCCACAATGAACTGCTGCAATATTTTCTTGCACTGTACTCATTCCAACCACATCGCCACCCACTGCTTTAATTAATTTATATTCGGCTCTTGTTTCAAAAGTAGGACCAGTCACGCCAACATATACCCCCTCATGTACTTTAATTTGATGCTTCGCGGCAATTGCTTTTGCTTGATCAATAAAACTTTGCGCGTAAGGCTCACTCATATCTGGGAATCGGGTACCTAAGTCTGATTCGTTTTTGCCAATCAGTGGATTAATGGAGAATAAACTGATGTGATCTTTAATAATCATCAAATCGCCCACTTCATAATCAATATTAACCCCTCCTGCCGCATTGGATAAAATTAAATTTTCAACGCCTAATAATTTTAAGACACGCACTGGATAAGCAACTTGTTCCGGAGAGTAGCCTTCATAAAAATGGAACCTACCTTCCATCACCCAAACCTTCACCCCATTTAAAGTGCCTAAAATTAATCGGCCTTTGTGACCTTCCACTGTACTCACTGGGAAATGAGGTATCTGGGTATATTGTATTTCAAATTCTACTTGAATTTGGGTTGCTAAATTTCCTAATCCACTTCCCAAGATAATCGCTGTATGAGCGCTATCTTTTATTTTTGATTGAATAAAGGACGAGGTTTCATTTAATTGGGTCATTAATGGCGTCATATTTTCCTATTATATTAGGCACAAATATAACAAACACTCACTGATTATACCCCAATATTATAGCTGCTTTGAGGTAGTCACATCGTGTTTTAACACCCAGTAAGCAATTAATGCACTTAATCCCATTAATACAGCCCCGAATACAAAGGCGGCACCCGGAAAATAGATATGCGCTGGGTCGTTTTTAATAGAAAAATAAGAGGTCAACCCAATCATCATAGATGGACCAAAAATAGTGGTCAAACTATTTAATCCTGTTAATGATCCTTGCAATTCTCCTTGTTCATTCTTAGGAACATGTGCCGAAATTAGCGCTTGTAAAGCGGGCCCTGAAATGCCCCCAAAACAATAAGGCACCAAAAACAAAAACATCATCCATCCTTGTGTTGCAAATGCAAACAATGTTAACCCAATGGCATGTAATGCAAGTCCAATATAAACACTTTTTTCATTTCCTAATTTTGGATTTACTACTCTAATGAGTAAGCCTTGCACCAAACTAACTAATACCCCAACTACAGCCAATGATATGCCAATCATTTTAGGTGTCCATCCAAATTTATTGATGTTGGCAAAGCTCCAATTGCTTTGCACAGAATGCGCTGCTAAATAAATTAAAAGTAATGAGCAAATTAAACCAAGTACTGCTGGATATTTTTTTAGTTTTAATAAGGAGGCAATCGGGTTGGCTCTTTTAATATCAAATGAGCGACGGTGTTCCATATCTAAGGATTCAGGTAATACAAAATAGCCATACAAAGCATTCAACAGTGCTAATCCAGCGGCTACCAAAAATGGAATCCTAGTTCCTAATTCTCCCAATAAACCTCCCAACATAGGGCCGATGATAAAACCAAGACCAAAAGCAGCACCAATCATTCCAAAATTTTGTGCCCTATTTTTTTCATTACTTATATCAGCCATATATGCAGTAGCTGTAGTAATACTCGCACCCGTAATTCCTGCGATCATTCTTCCTACAAACAACCAACCAATCGTTGGCGCAAAAGCTAAAAAAATATAATCTAAACCAAAACCAAGTAAGGAAAAAAGTAAGACCGGTCTACGACCATATCGATCACTCAAGCTTCCCAAAATGGGTGCAAAGACAAATTGCGTAAGACCATAGATCAAGGTTAAAAATATGGCAGGCTGTGATATCGCACTAATATTTGTCCGATCCGTTACGTGTAATAATTGTTGCAATAGTTGAGGTACCACTGGAATAATAATCCCAAAACCCATCACATCAATTAAAATGGTGATGAATATAAAACCAACTGCTGCTTTTTTGGGATTAGCCATAGTACTTAAAATGAGTTTGTCAAATATACATGTACTAAGGTATATTTCAAAAAGCAGTTAACTAACAGCTAGTAATTCAAACGTCGCAATCCAGCTAGGCCTCATTTCTAAATACCACCACCCCGTCAAAAATATCAATCAAAATCTTTTTGGTTTTATCTATCTCCCCACTTAATATTTTTTTACTAAACTCATTCACCACCATTTTCTGAATCAATCTTTTTAATGGTCTTGCCCCCAATTGTAAATCAAATCCCTGTTCTGATAAATATTCCACTAAGTAATCCGAAAATTCAACCTGCATTCCGTTTTCAGCAACCAATGATCTTAAATTGTTTAATTGGATTTTTACAATCGCAGCCATTTGTTTTTGTAATAAAGGAGAAAACATGATTATTTCATCTACCCTATTTAAAAATTCAGGACGAATGGTTTGTTTTAACAAAGCCATGACTTCCAGTTTGGACTGCGCTATTTTTTCTTCCACATTGGTTTCATTGACATCTTCAAATGCATCTTGAATTAAATGACTTCCAATATTACTAGTCATAATAATAATGGTATTTTTAAAATTCACCATCCTTCCTTTATTATCCGTTAAATGGCCATCATCCAATACTTGTAATAAAATATTCCAAACATCGGGATGCGCTTTTTCAATTTCATCTAATAGCACCACACTATAGGGTTTTCTTCGAACCGATTCGGTTAATTGACCACCTTCATCATAACCCACATAACCCGGAGGCGCCCCTACCAATCTTGAAACTGCATGCTTTTCCTGATACTCACTCATATCAATACGAGTCATCATTGCATCATCATCAAATAAATAATTAGCCAATGCTTTTGCCAGCTCTGTTTTACCAACACCAGTGGTTCCTAAAAATATAAACGAACCAATGGGTTTTTTAGGATCTTGTAAGCCCGCCCTGCTTCTTCTAATTGCATCAGATACCGCGCTTATCGCCTCCTCCTGACCTACAACTCTGTTATGCAACTCTTCCTCTAAATACAATAATTTTTCTCTATCTGACTGCATCATTTTACTCACTGGGATACCGGTGGCCTTAGCAACATTCTCAGCAATATCTTCCGCATCCACCTCCTCCTTCATTAAACGCTTGCCGTGTGCACCCATTTCATTCAATTGCTTGGAACATTCCAACAAATTCGTTTCTTGTTCTTTCACTTTTCCATATCTTATTTCCGCCACCTTTCCATAATCACCATTTCGTTCAGCAACTTCAGCTTCTTGTTTTAATTTTTCGATATTTGACTTTGTCGCTTGTACTTTATCTACCAACTCTTTTTCTTCCGACCACTTTGCTTTTAATGTATCTTGCTGTACCGTTAAATTACTTATTTCAATATTTAAGGCTTTTAGTTGCTCCGGATTATTTTCCCGTTTAATCGCTTCTCTTTCAATTTCAAGTTGGCGAATTTGACGAATTAAAGTGTCCAACTCCTCAGGCATTGAATTCATTTCCAATCTTAACTTTGCTGCACTTTCATCAATTAAATCGATGGCCTTATCCGGTAAAAAACGATCCGTGATATAACGAGTCGATAATTCTACTGCGGCAATAATGGCTTCATCCTTAATTCGAACGTGATGATGTGTTTCATATCTTTCCTTCAAGCCTCTTAAAATAGAAATCGCATCTTCTTTACTTGGCTCATCAATCATTACTTTTTGAAAACGACGCTCCAAAGCTTTGTCTTTTTCAAAAAACTTTTGGTACTCATTTAAAGTGGTCGCACCAATGGCTCTTAATTCCCCTCTTGCCAATGCTGGTTTCAAAATATTCGCGGCATCCATCGCGCCCTCACCACCTCCTGCATCTACCAAGGTATGAATCTCATCTATAAATAAAATAATCCCTCCATCACTATCCGCGACTTCCTTCACGACCCCTTTTAATCTCTCTTCAAATTCTCCCTTGTATTTAGCACCTGCAATTAATTGCCCCATATCTAAAGCAAAAATTATTTTACTTTTTAAATTATCAGGCACGTCGCCATTAACAATACGCATGGCCAATCCTTCCGCAATGGCAGTTTTACCCACCCCAGGTTCACCCACTAAAATGGGATTATTTTTACTTCTTCTAGAAAGGATATGTAAGGTTCTTCTAATTTCTTCGTCACGACCAATCACTGGATCTAACTTGCCTTTATTTGCTAATTCGTTTAAGTTTTTCGCATATTTTGATAAGGCTTGAAATTGTGTTTCCTGCGTTGCAGATTGTACTTTTTCCCCTTTCCTTAATTCTTTAATAGCAGCCACCAATCCTTTTTCTGTAAGTCCTGCATCTTTTAAAATTTTAGAGGCGGTATCACTCAATTGTAAAATTGCAATTAATAAATGTTCCACCGTGACAAACTCATCACCAAATGTTTTAAGTGCCCCATTGGCTTTTAATAATACACTATTCAAATCCCTACTTAAACTGGTCGCTGGTTCCCCACTGGCCTGCTTAGGCAAATTGGGCAATGCAGCATCCACTTTTTGCATGATCAAGAATGGATTTAAATTATTCTTTTTTAACAAAAATTCTGTTGAGCTATCCTTGTCTAACAAAATAGCTTTTAACAAATGCAGCGTTTCTATAGCAGCATCCTTATTGTTATAAGCTAATTGCTGCGCCGACTGAATCGCCTCCTGCGCTTTAATGGTATATTGACTTAAATTCATAATTATATTTATTATAACAAAGTAGGTTCAAATGAGCAGCCAAACTATGATATAGGTTATAATGGCATAAATAAGTAGGTAAAACTGAACTAAAGTCAGTTACAACAAGGATTTTCTGCTAATTTTACATGAAATGAATTTAGAAGATTGAGTCAAGTAGCAAATACAACATTGGTTAAATCATTAGCAAAACAATTTGGTTTTGATTATTGTGGCATTGCCACAGCAAAAGAATTAACAGAAGATGCGCGTCGTTTAGAACAATGGTTATCTAATGGATATCATGGCGAGATGCAATACATGGAAAATCATTTTGACTTGCGTGTAGATCCAAGAAAATTAGTACCCGGTGCAAAATCGGTCATTACATTTTTAATCAACTATTACCCAGCACAACAGGATCAAATAATACAGATTGATTCAAATGCAAAAATTGCAAAATATGCATGGGGGGAAGATTATCATGAGGTAATTCGCGCCAAACTTCAAATGATGCTTGGTGAAATGCAAAAGGGAATGGGAAAAATCACCGGACGGGGATTTGTGGATTCAGCACCTGTGCTGGAAAGAAGTTGGGCACAGTTATCAGGCGCAGGATGGATTGGAAAAAATGGAAATTTAATTCGACCTCAAACAGGTTCCTTCTTTTTCCTCGCAACATTAATTGTTGATATTGAATTGGATTATGATACCCCTATCCCTAAAGATTATTGTGGCACTTGCACCAAATGTATCGACGCCTGTCCTACGGAGGCTATCTTGCCCAATAAAACCATTCAAGCCAATCACTGTATAAGTTACTATACCATTGAATTAAAGCAGTCGGAAATTAATGCCAATAAAAATTATACCGATTGGGCATTTGGCTGTGATATATGCCAAGATGTTTGTCCTTGGAATAGGTTTAGCAAATCACACAATGAAGCGCAATTCAAACCTTTACATGGCTTATTAAATATGAATCGGGATCAATGGCTTCAAATGGAAGAAACCACTTTTAAGGAGCGATTTAAAAAGTCACCCTTACTTAGATCAAAACTAAAAGGACTTAAAAGGAATATTCAATTTTTGATGGATCAGAAAGAAAAAGAATAATTAATTATTTATCACCCCTTGCAGATTTTGCAATTCCATTTCCATCTTAGTCCCTAATAATTTCTCATTCAATAGGGTTTGAAACTTTTCCCAAGGATACCAACGCACATGTTGTTCAAATGTCCAATGAATCACATAATTACCTTTTTCTAAAGGGAACCATTCAATTTTAACAAAATATGGCGCTTGCCCTGTCGCTACCCATTGATAATTAACAGAAGAATCTGTCTTACTTTCAAAATGAATTATTTGTGTACCAATAAATGCGGTATCATTTTGTAAACGAACTTGATTTTGCTTCCAGTCACTCATCCATGCGTTCCATTGATTCAAGTCAGCGGTGTAAAAAGCTATTTTCTCAGACGTTACCTTCACTTCAATTGCCCTAGAAACAATCACTGTACTTGGAAATAGCAATGAAATTGCGGTCACTAAAACACTCAACAATAAAGCACTAATTACAGCCAATTTTATCAATTTCATTTATTCCCATTTAAAAATTTTATACGCCAATGCATAAACAATCACAATCCATATTAATAAAATGGAAATGTCGGTCCAACTATCCATTAAACTATTTCCCTCAAATGCAATATTTCTCATCGCATTATTAAAATGGGTTAGCGGAAGTATATTACAAAAAGGCTGTAACCAGGTTGGAAAATTATCGATTGAAAAAAAGGTACCGGATAATAAAAATTGAGGCAGTGTAATTAAATTAGCAAATGGCGGAATGGTACTTTCCGTTTTTGCAACACCACTTACTATAAATCCAAAACCCATAAATAAAAGCAGTGCAATAAAACTAAGTCCCATAATACTCGCAAAAGTCACCCATCCATGAACTAGTGTAAACTTAAATGCAAAGTGACCAATGCCGATGATAATAATTGCCGTGATTAATTGAAAAATGACCCTACTCAATGCTTCCCCTAAAATAATATATAAGCGACGAATAGGTGTAGCATAAAATCGCTTCAACACCAACTGTTGCCTTAAATTAAAAAACAAAAAAGCAACACCAAAAACCCCTGCACTTAATAAAGAGAACCCTAATTGTCCGGGCAGTATAAAATCAATGGTACGATAAATACGTCCTGGAACTTTTTTTACATTATTATTTACAACCGCAATACTTGGCGCATCCTTAAAGCGTTGCTCATTTATTTTAGAAATGACTGAATTTAAAATAGACTTTACCAATTGAATATTTTGCGGATTGGCTGCTTCCGAGCTAATTAAATCAATAGTATAAGGTAAATTGAGATTACCGGTAGCTCGAATATGAATCATTGTGGTAATATGTCCTTTGGCAAGCTCTCCTTGAATTTTAATACTATCCCCGGTTGCAAATTTAAACCCAGGTATACTTTTAATTGCAGTATAAATAGGATTAGCAGTATCACTCCCTTGCGTTATTGCAACATTTACATTGATATTTCCACCACTACTTAAAAAACCAAAAACAAGTATAAAGATTAACGGAAATGCAATGCTAAAAATAACGGCTGAGGGACTCCTAAATGTAGCACGTAAACTTGCTTTTGTTATCGCAAGCATTGCTTTAATTTGACTATAATCAGGCATAAATTAACGTTGAGTAAATTCAAAGATAGGTAATCGCGCCTGCGGCTTGCCCATTAACTGTTTCATTGATTTTATTTGTTGCAATAACTCCCATTGTTCTAATCCAAGCTCTTGTTGAATTGCTTTGGTTTTTACTTCATTTTTGTAGCCTTCAAAAAATTCTTCAATAAAGGACCTACTTTCTGGATATTTTTTAACACTATACCCTTTTAATTTGGCCATTTTAGCAGCAGATGCCAATGCATCATTTAAAGTTCCAATCTTATCCACCAAACCCACTTTAATTGCATTTGCACCAGTCCAAACGCGCCCTTGCGCTATAGAATCAATATAATCAACACTTTTTTGCCTGCCAGCAGCTACCCTTGATTTAAATGTATGGTAAACACTATCCACGCCTGCTTGCAAAAACCTTTGTTCCGAAATCGTTAAGGCTCTTGTGGCAGAAGGCGCATCTGCATATTGCCCTGTTTTAACGCGATCAAAAGTGATACCAACTTTATTTTTTAAAAATTTCTCTGCATTGGGAATCACTGAAAATACACCAATGGAACCCGTGATGGTATTGGCATCAGCGAAAATAGAATCAGCACCACATGCAATATAATAACCTCCTGAAGCGGCCACATCCCCCATACTGACTACCACTGGTTTTTCTTTTTTAAGTAAATCAATCTCTCTCCAAATAATATCACTCGCTAATGCACTTCCACCTGGCGAATTAACCCTCAACACCACAGCATCAATGGATTTATCGTTTCTGATTTTTTGAATCAATGCCCTATAATCATCACTTGCAATAGCTTCATTTTGACCCTTCCCCATGACCACATCCCCATCTGCATATATCACCGCAATTTTACCACTGCCCGTTCCTCTTAATGCAACTGATTCCGCGTAATTATTAATGGATACAAAAGATATTTTAGTTTCATCTACGACTTTTAATTTTTTACTAATGATTTTTTTTAATTGGTCATCATATATTAAACCATCCACCAATTTGTATTTTAATGCATCCTGTACATTTTGCACTTTCCCTTCATTCGCAAATACTTTGATTGAATCTGCATTTAAATGGCGCATTTCAGCAGCACCTTGAATAAAACTATTATAAATTGAATTTAACCAAATCCCAGTTTGTAATTTATTCGCTTCCGACATTTGCGCATATCTAAATGGTTCAGTTGCACTTTTAAACTTACCTGCATAAAATATTTGGGGCTCAATTTCAAGTTTGTCAATCAAACCTTTAAAAAATATTGTTTCATAATTAAACCCAACCCATTCCATGCCCCCTTGTGGATGTGTATATATTTGATCAGCAACATTTGCCATCATATATCCTTTTTGCGAAATTGTTTCCGCATACGCCACAATAAATTTATTTGATTTTTTAAAATCAATCAGCGCTTTTCTAATTTCCTCCGTAGCTGCATAGCCATTTGGATTTTCTGCACACTTGATATAAATACCCTTAATACTGGAATCTTTTTTTGCATAATTCAACAACCCAATCAATTCTGACAAACTTGGTTGCTTGCCATTTTTTTTATTCATCAATTCGCTAAAGGGGTCATTTTTCGATTGTTCTAAAAATGTTTCAGAAGCGTCAATCACTAAAACCGAGTTTTGCGCTACTGCTACTTTTTCATCTGTTGAAAATGCTGCTGCTATTCCAATCAAAATAAAAAAACCTAGTAAAGAAAAAATAATCAAAGCCAACAAGGCAGCGAAAAATGTTTTAAAAAAGCTTTTCATGAAGTTGCATTATTAAATTAAACCAAAATACCCAAAATAGTCGGAGATAAAGTAGTTTAACGCTGTAAAATTATGGATATTTGGGCTACTTTTATAATCCTTCTATGAACAATGCATACCTACTGATAGGCGGTAATTTAGGCGACCGATTGGGGAACCTAAAAAATGCCACTAAAGAAATTGAATTGCATTGTGGAAAAATACTTTCCAGTTCGGCGATCTATGAAACAGCTGCTTGGGGATTTACCGAACAACTCCCCTTTTTCAATCAAGCATTACAGGTCGAAACCGCTTTATCCGCATCTGAATTAATGCAACAATTATTGACTATTGAATTATCATTAGGCCGAGAAAGGTTACTTCCCTTGGGACCAAGATCCATTGACATGGATATCATCTACTTCAACAGCGAAATAATACAATCCGAAATCGTCACCATTCCACACCCTAGGATGGAGCAACGCAACTTTGTACTCATTCCTTTAAACGAAATTGCACCCAACTACATTCATCCTATATTAAATTTACCCACAAGCACCCTATTAAAGCAGTGCAAGGATGAATCGCATGTGTATAAAAAAACGATCGATTAAGCATTCTGCTTACTATATTTGAATCGAAGAATTAAGGAAAATATGAAGCATCATTTTATTGCAGTAGAAGGAAATATTGGCGCAGGAAAAACAACATTATCACAATTGTTATCACAACATTATAATTCAAAATTAATGTTGGAAGAATTTGCGGAAAATCCATTTTTGACTAAATTTTACGAAAATCCAAAACAATACGCTTTCCCACTTGAATTGTTTTTTTTAGCAGAACGTTTCAAACAACAACAGGACCTAATTAAAACCGCTGATATGTTTCAATCAGTGACTATTTCAGATTATTTATTTACAAAATGTTTGTTATTTGCAAAAGTAAATTTGCCAGAGGAGGAATACAGATTGTATCAAAAAATGTATGATGTTTTCAGCCAACAACTTACGCAGCCAGATGTATTAATTTACTTACATGCTCCTGTAAATAAATTGCAATCCAATATAAAAAAGAGGAATCGCAAATTTGAACAATCTATTCCGGATGAATACCTTTTTAAACTACAAGAAACTTATACCAGCTATATAAAACAACATAATATAAAAACGATATTTGTGGACGCAAGTAACGCTGATTTTTTATACAATGAAGCGCATTTCAAATTGATCACGGATGCACTTGAAAAGGATTTAGAAGAAGGGCAACATTTTATTAACCTACCCTAATGGAAAACATGCAAAGCCCAGTTAAACAGTTGAAAGATCCTTTGGGTGCTTTGCGCATTTCCGAGTTTAGAAACTTAATGATCGGGCGTTTTTTATTTATCATGGGCTTAAGAATGATGGGCACGCTAGTCGGCTGGTGGATTTACGAATTAACCAATGCCCCTTTTGCTATTGGACTCATTGGATTAGCCGAAGTAATTCCTGCCGTTTCACTAGCTTTATACGCTGGTCATGTCATTGACAAAAGTGAAAAAAGAAAACTTTTATTAAGGGGCGTTATTTTATATTGGTGCTGTGCACTTATTTTACTTTTTTTATCCATGGATATTGGGGCATTAAAATTAACTTCCTTACAAATAGCGATTGGTATCTATTTCATTGTTTTTTGTACGGGCATTATTCGCTCTTTTACAGGCCCTAGTTTTGGAACTATTGTTGGTGCGGTGGTACCCAAAAATTTATTACAAAATGCCACTACTTGGAGCCAGGGCATTTGGCTGAGCGCTTCCGTTTTAGGACACGCAATCGTAGGATTTATCATTGCAGGCTTTGGTCACACTGGTTCTTTAATCGTGGTCGTAAGCTTAGTGGGTATTGGATATGGCTTTATTGCCATGATTAAACCAAAGCCGCCACACGCAGACGTAGTGGATCAAAAAACACTGGAAAGTGTGAAGGAAGGCTTACGTTTTGTATTTAATTCGAAAGAAGTATTTGGGGCTTTATCACTTGATCTATTTGCTGTTTTATTTGGCGGTGCTGTAGCCATGATCCCAGTTTTTGCTAAAGATATTTTAAAAGTGGGGCCCATTGGCTTTGGTTGGCTCAATGCAGCGTCAGATATAGGCGCAATTATTATCATTTTAATCATCACAATATTCCCTGCAAATCGCGGTCAAGGAAAAAAATTATTACTCGCCGTTGCAGGGTTTGGTGTATGTATTATTGTGTTTGCATTATCTAAAATATTCTGGCTGTCCTTTATCATGTTATTGTTAAGTGGCATTTTGGATGGATTCAGCATGATTGTTAGAGGCACTATTGTGCAACTTAAAACACCCGATCATATGCGTGGTAGGGTCATGAGCGTAAATTCCATGTTTATTAATAGCAGTAATGAATTAGGGCAATTTGAAAGCGGTGTTGCAGCAAAAGCATTGGGCGTAATCCCTTCCGTGGTATTTGGAGGAGCTATGACTTTATTAGTGGTTGGCGTAACCTGGTTTAAAGCGCCTGCTTTAAAGAAAATGGAATACTAAAAAAATAGGTAATTTATATTAGGCAATGGCTATTTGAAAAATGTAACGCTCAGCAGCAAAAATAATTACCCCAATTTATTTTCTTACTTATTTACTCAACAAGTCCTTCATGACCGAGTGAACTGCAGGACAAAATTCAGCATTCTTCATGGTCACTGGTATACGCTTATAAAAAGTATCCTCATCGGTATATGGGAATCGTTGACAATCGGAGGGGCGATGTTCATAAATACTACAAGCATTGTCCTTTCCCAAAAATACGCATGGCTTTTGTTGCAAAACATAATCTCCTTCATTATCCATGGCCAAATAGGTATCAATAAAAGCTGTCTCCTTAAGACCTAAATACTTACTGATTCTTTTAATATCCGGCATCTTGAATCGAGGGGAATAATTTTTACAGCATCTTGCACATTCCAAGCAATCAATCTTTTCAAAGGCGGCCTCATGCAAATCAGGCAATTGCTTCATTATTTTACGCTTGTCTTCCTTTTTTAAAAAATACTCGAGTTTTTTAAGCAATCCTAGCGCCGGCGCCTCAAAGAATTGTTCAGTAGATTTGTCCATATTATAGGGTAAAAGTAAAACATTTCTCATTCATCCACAAGCTTTCCCCATCAATTGAATCCACACATCCCAGACCGCAGTTTATTTCGTATCTTTGAGGCAATTTTTTAAACTACCCTATTATATGTTTGAATTGAACTCCGACAACGCAGAATTTATCCAAAGACACATTGGCCCTAATCATGATGATACGCAAAAAATGCTACCCCTTATTGGTTTAAAATCAGTGGATGAATTAATTAGTAAAACAGTGCCTGATAATATTCGTTCAAAAAAAGCAATGGAAATCCCTGCGGGACTCACGGAGTTTGAAATTTTGCAATCTTTAAAAAAAATAGGTGAAAAAAATATTGTTGCCACCAATTTTATTGGACAAGGTTATTATGGCACGATAACACCAAGCGTGATTCTTAGAAATATTTTTGAAAACCCAGGTTGGTACACCCAATACACACCCTACCAAGCTGAAATTGCCCAAGGTCGATTAGAAAGTTTATTGAACTTTCAAACCATGATCACCGACTTAACGGGCATGTCTATTTCAAATGCTTCTTTATTAGATGAAGCAACAGCCGCAGCAGAAGCAATGGCCATGATTTTTAATCATGTAAATAAAGCGGAAATAGCAACGCAACCAAAATTATTCGTTGACGCATCTATTTTTACACAAACAAAAGATGTTTTAGCAACAAGAGCAAATCCAATTGGTATAGAAATAGTGGAAGGCAATTATAAGGATGCAGAAATTAACAATCAATTTTTTGGTGCCATATTGCAATACCCCAATAGCAAAGGTACTATTGCCGATTACCAACAATTTATTGATCGTGTGCATGAAGCAGGCGGTTTGGTGATTTTAGTGGCTGATATTTTAGCATTAACCTTATTAAAAAGCCCGGGTGAATTAAACGCAGATGTTGCCGTAGGTAATACACAACGCTTTGGTGTTCCGATGGGATTTGGTGGACCACATGCAGCTTATTTTGCTACAAAAGATGAATTCAAACGTGGTATGCCCGGCAGATTAATTGGGGTAAGCGTGGATGCACAAGGCAACAGGGCGCTCCGCATGGCTTTACAAACGCGCGAGCAACATATTAAAAGAGAAAAAGCAACTTCAAATATTTGTACCGCCCAGGCATTACTTGCCAACATGGCGGTGATGTATGCCGTTTATCATGGCCCACAAGGTTTGAAAAAAATAGCAACAAAAATTCATGCTTTAGCACAAAACCTGGAGCAACAACTAGCCTCTTTAGTTATACAACAAGCCAATGAATTTTATTTTGACACTTTGCATCTTCATGGATTTGATAGTAGTGCATTGAAAAAATTAGCCAACGAAAAAAATATCAATTTCAACTATTTTAAAGACGGGACTGTTAGCATTACTATTGACGAAACAATTTCCAATGCGCATGTACAAGAAGTAGTTGCCTTGTTTGAAAAATTAACTGGGAAAAAATCAACTGCGACCAATGCAGGGGTAAAAAATGAAAAAGTACCATCGCAATTAGTACGCAGTTCAAGTTATTTACAACATCCAGTGTTTAATATTCACCATAGTGAAACGCAGATGATGCGTTATATCAAACAATTAGAAAATAAAGATTTGTCCTTAAATACAAGCATGATTAGTTTGGGTAGTTGTACGATGAAATTAAATGCGGCTACTGAAATGATTCCAGTAAGCTGGCCAGCATTCAGTACCATGCACCCATTTGCACCTAGTCATCAAACAATCGGTTACCAAGAGATGGCGAATGAATTAAGTGCCTACTTGTGCCAAACTACAGGCTTCACTGCATGTAGTTTACAACCCAACAGTGGTGCACAAGGAGAATATGCTGGTTTATTAACTATTCGCAGCTATCACCAACATCACCAACAAGCACATCGCAATATTGTATTAATTCCAATCAGTGCACATGGCACCAACCCTGCTAGTGCGGTGATGGCCGGATTTAAAGTAGTGGTGGTTAATTGTGATGCCGCTGGAGATATTGACATGAATGATTTAAAGGAGAAAGCCCAATTACATAAAGATGCATTAGGCGCTTTAATGGTGACTTATCCATCTACGCATGGTGTATTTGAAGAAACCATTATTGACATTTGTAATTTAATACATGAACTAGGTGGATTGGTATATATGGATGGTGCAAATATGAATGCACAAGTTGGATTGACAAGCCCAGAAAATATTGGTACAGATGTTTGTCATTTAAACTTACATAAAACATTCGCTATTCCACATGGTGGTGGTGGACCTGGCATGGGCCCTATTTGTGTGAACGATAAATTAGCGCCGTTTTTACCAGGACACACACAATATGGTAATGGCGCGAACGCAGTGAGCGCAGCACCATTAGGCTCGGCAAGTATTTTATTAATTAGTTACGCATATATTAAAATGTTAGGTGCCGAAGGATTAGCACTATCCACTGCCTATGCCATTTTAAATGCGAATTATATGAAGGCAAGATTAGAAAAAAATTATACCATCTTATATGCCGGCAAAAATGGTACTTGTGCCCATGAATTCATTATTGACTTACGTCCATTTAAAGCAAGTACTGGTATTGAAGCGGAAGATGTGGCAAAACGTTTAATAGATTATGGTTTTCATGCACCAACAATGAGTTTCCCAGTAGCTGGTACTATTATGATTGAACCTACAGAAAGTGAAGACAAAGCAGAATTGGATCGTTTCTGTGATGCACTTATTGCCATTCATGAAGAAATTAAAGCGATTGAAAATGGCGAACTAGATAAAGTTGATAATCCATTAAAAAATGCACCGCATACACAAAAAGTAATTTGTGCTGATGAATGGAATCATAAATATACCCGTCAGCAGGCAGCCTTCCCATTATATTATGTGCAACATAATAAGTTTTGGCCAACCGTAGCAAGGGTAAACAATACCCATGGGGACAGAAATTTAGTTTGCACTTGCGAACCCGTTGCATCCTATGCCTAGTAAGTAAATAAGATGCACTAACTGCATACAATAATAAAGCCTTCCTCAAGTTTTTACGAGGAAGGCTTTATTATTTAACCATTATTTGTAGCGGTATCAGTAATAGTTGTAGAAAGTGTATTATTATTTAACATAAACTCAAATAGGGAAATAATTTTTTCTTTGTCTTTTAACACGAATTGCATTTTTTCAAGGTCTTCTTCTAATATTTTTAGCTTTCCATTCTCCATCATATAATTGGAGCTAAATTGACCTGCTTGTCTTTGATCTCCCACCCAGTCTTCACAAATCATTTGGCCCTCGCCTATCAATACCCATAATATATTCAAGTCGGGATAGTGCTCATGTACTTTAATTAATATATCTGAATCTGCCGAACCTAGATGCCTAAGTTGTTTTGAAAAATAGCCATTGGATAATTTGATTTTCTTTTCAAACGAATACGGATTAATGTTTCTAAATTTTAGATACATGGCAATGCGTTCAATAGGTTTCATAAGCTTTTAGTTTAATGATGAAATGCCTGATAAAATATTTATCGACTTCTTTCTTAAACCAAAGTAGTATTATAAAATATTGACATATGAATTCTTATGCCTCAAAAAATGTAGGCAAGAAAATTTGAGGCATACGCCTTTTAGAAATAAAATTGAATAATTGCTTACGCCTGTTGCTTTTCAGATAGTTCAAGCCACCTTAATTCAGCGGCCTCTAATTCATTATTTAACGCCCCCAATTGCTCACTTAACTTGATAATTTCATTGTAATCAAGATTTGCCTCGTTTAATTGATTAGTAAGTACCTGCTTTTTACTTTCCAACTCAGGCATCGTTTTGTTGAGTGTATCCAGTTCATGCTTTTCCTTAAAAGTCATTTTCTCTGTTGCTTTTTTATTGACAACCGTTGCCGTAGGTATTCCATTTTCGGGCGCAACTTTCTTAGTATCAAATTCCTTAGAGGATGTGATATCTGAACTCAGAGATGCTAAGCTTTGATTTGACTTTTCAAGGATACGGTATTGTGTATAATTACCAGGATAATCCCTAATCACGCCGTCTCCTTCAAATATAAATAAATGGTCCACTAATTTATCCATAAAATAACGATCATGCGACACGAGTAATACACAACCCGCAAAATCAATCAAAAATTGCTCTAAAACAGCTAGTGTTGGCAAATCTAAATCATTGGTAGGCTCATCTAAAATTAAAAAGTTAGGATTCTTAAAAAGTATGGTCAATAATTGTAATCGCTTCTTTTCACCGCCGCTTAAAGCACTTAAATAAATATATTGTTTGTCCGGAGTAAATAAAAATAGTTCTAAGAATTGAGCAGCATTTAAGGAGCCTCCACTTGCTAGTGGGAATTGCTCTGCGAATGTTTTTAAGTACTCAATCACACGCATATCTTTTTTATATACCAAGCCTTCTTGTGAAAAGTGACCAAAAACAATGGTATCACCCACATTGATTTTACCGCTATCTGGCTCTGTAATTCCTTGCAATATTTGTAAAAAGGTGGATTTACCAACGCCATTCTTACCAACTATACCAATACGCTCGCCTTTACTAAACGTATAATCAAAGCCTTTCAATACGATTAATTCACCATAAGATTTGTACACTTTCTTTGCTTCAATAATCTTACCGCCCAAACGCGTCATCTTCATGTCTAACTGCAAATTAGAGTCGTCAATTTTTTGTTTGGCCCTCGCCTCTACTTCATAAAAATTATCCTGCCTACTTTTACTCTTCGTCGTTCTAGCCTTGGGCTGTTTACGCATCCACTCTAATTCCTTCCTGAAAGTATTTTTTGCTTTATCAATACTGGCTAATTCAGATTCAATTCGTGCCGCTTTCTTTTCTAAATAATTTTCGTAATCCCCTTTGTAACGATATAAATTTTCACGTTCCAATTCCCAAATCTCATCTGTAACCGACTCTAAAAAATAACGATCATGCGAAACCAATAATAAAGTCACTTTTTCCTGCGCTAAATAATTCTCCAACCACTCAATCATATTTAAATCCAAATGATTCGTTGGCTCATCCATTAATAATAATACATGCTTAGGCTCAAAACCAATTTGAATTAATGTTTTTGCCAATGAAACGCGCTTTCGCTGTCCACCACTTAATTTTGATACTGGTTGCTCTAAATGGTGAATATTTAATTGCGTTAAAATAGTTTTTACTTTGGATTCAAAATCCCATGCATTATTTTCCTCCATCTCCATAATCGCATTGGTAATTAAATCCTCATCCTCCGTTTCCATAGCCATCTCATAATTACTTATGGCTTTCATGGTTGGATGTTTCTGATTAAATAAGTTTTGTGTAACAGTAGCTGATTCGATAAACTGTGGGTCCTGTTCAAATAAAACCAAATGCACGTCCTTATGAATTTTAGCTGTGCCAGAATCAGGCACTTCTTTTCCAGATAAAATGCGCAAAAGCGTACTTTTTCCTACACCATTCCGAGCAATAAGCGCAATGCGGTCACCTTCGTTTATATTAAAATTTATCCTTTTAAATAGGGGCTGGATACCATAGCTTTTTGTCAAATTTTCAACGGAAACATAATTCATGGCGCAAAGATAAGCGGGGAAAAGGAGTATGTCACTTTTTAGATAGGCTTTAGCTAATAAATAGGGTAAAAAGAGGGGAACAATGTACTTTTGTCATTGTTATAGAATAAAAGTAATAAAATGAAGCATTTTGAGGTCCCATTAGGTTATCGCAGCTCCCTAATTTCTGCAATTAAGGAAAAAAGAAAGGAGGACGATAAACTAAAAAAAGACACGCAACCTACCTTACTTGATTTAGGTAATTTGAAGATCTATTTAGCGCGTCACTTTGGTTTTTGTTATGGTGTTGAAAATGCGATTGAAATTGCTTGCCGAACCATCGAATCCAATCAAGGCAAAAGAATATTTTTATTAAGTGAGATGATTCACAACCCACAAGTAAATGCTGATTTACTTCAAAAAGGGGTGCAATTTTTACAAGATACCAATGGCAAGGAATTAATTCCATTGTCATCATTAACAAAGGAAGATATAGTAATTATTCCTGCATTCGGAACGACCATTGACATGGAAAAAAAATTAAATGCCATAGGTATTGAAGTGCAACAATATAATACCACTTGTCCGTTTGTTGAAAAAGTTTGGAACAGAAGTGCTCAAATTTCAAAAAAAGGATATTCGATAATTATTCATGGAAAGCCTAAGCATGAAGAAACAAGGGCCACTTTTTCTCATGCGGCTGCGAATAGCCCAACATTGATTGTGAATGATATGGAAGATGCCATTGAATTAGGAAAAATTATTTCGGGCGAATTACCTGTATCCCATTTTTATTCTTATTTCAACGGAAAATATTCTGAAAATTTTAACCCCGATACTGACTTAGAAAAAATTGGAGTGGTAAATCAAACCACGCAATTAGCTACAGATACCCAAGCCATTTCGGACTATTTAAAAACTGTCATAGTTACAAAATTCGGTGAATCTGAATTGTCCACTCATTTTGCAGATACCCGTGATACTTTATGTTATGCTACCAATGATAATCAAACTGCAGTCAATAGCTTATTAGAAATTCCTGCAGATATCGCAATTGTCATGGGCGGAAAAAATAGTAGCAACAGTTCCCATTTGGTGGAGCTTTGCGAAAATAAATTAACCACTTACTTTATTGATGGTCCCGAAAAGCTCATTGATCCTACCTCCCTAATTAATACCAATTGGAGAAACAAAGAACAAACCATTATTAATAATTATTTGCCAACACAACAACCCACTACCATCTTAATGACCAGTGGCGCTAGCTGTCCCGATACGGTGGTGGAAGCAGTTATTCGACAAATAGCCGACTATTACCATGTTTCAGATGCATTAAAAGCATTAGAAGCAAAATGGATCAAATAAAATATACTTATTGATTATTGGCTTGGCTAATGCGCGCTTGCGCCCATTGCAATGCAATGTCAAGTTGCGCTTCTCTACTCATATTTGAGTTGTCCAAAACTAAAGCATCATTCGCTTGTTTCAAAGGACTATGTTCACGCGTAGTATCAATCAAATCGCGGTGTTGTAAATTTTCTGCAATTTCTTCAACCGTAATTGCAGGACTTTTTGCACTTAATTCCAAAAATCTTCTTTGCACTCTAATATCAGGACTGGCAGTAATAAATATTTTTAATTCCGCTTTCGGAAAAACAACCGTTCCAATATCACGCCCATCCATGACAATTCCTTTTGATTCACCCATGGCTTGTTGTTGCGCGACAGCAAAATCTCGAACTAGGGCAAGTGCAGCTACTTCACTTACTTTCTGACTTACCCGCATTTCCCGAATTTCTTGTTCTACATTCTCCTCATTTAAATACATATCACTTTGCAAAGTGGTCGAATTATATTTGAATTGAAGGGTTATTTTATTTAAGGCAGCTGCAATGTCCGAAGTGTTGCCAAAATCAATTCCTGCTCTTAAAAAAAATAGAGCAACTGCACGATACATGGCCCCGGTATCTATAAAAACATATTCCAAATTTTTTGCCATGGCTTTTGCCAACGTGCTTTTACCACAGGAGGAAAAACCATCAATCGCAATAATTATTTTTTGATTAGCCATTATTCAACATTAATGGTTTGTGTTTTAGGAAGATTCGCATTTCGAATGGCAATTTGTCGCACCGCTTGTGAAACTACGGTCCGCAGCGCATTTTTAGAAATTTCATCTGTCCCAACCATCGCAGGAACGCCTTCATCTCCGCCTTCTCTTATAGATTGCACCAATGGTATTTGACCAAGGAATGGCAAATCATATTCTTCCGCTAAGTTGCGACCACCTTCTTTTCCAAATAAATAATATTTATTATTCGGTAATTCTTCAGGGGTAAAATAAGCCATATTTTCAACCAACCCAATGATCGGCACTTTAATATTTGCTTGGCCAAACATAGCGATTGCTTTTTTAGCATCTGCGAGTGCCACTGTTTGTGGTGTAGTCACAATCACTACTCCTGTAACAGGCACCGTTTGCATAATTGTTAAATGTATATCACCTGTCCCAGGTGGCATATCAATGACTAAGTAATCTAATTCACCCCAATCCACATCAGTTATAAATTGACGAATTGCGCTACTTGCCATTGGACCTCTCCAAACAACGGCATCTTTTTCATCTACTAATAAACCGATACTCATTAAACGAATACCAAATTTTTCTAAAGGCAAAATAATTCCTTTCCCATTATCATCTTTCATCAACGGGCGTTGTCCACGAACACCAAACATAATAGGTACGCTTGGCCCATAAATATCCGCATCCATTAGTCCAACTTTTGCACCACCTTCTGCTAATGCCAATGCTAAATTTGCAGATACCGTACTTTTACCAACACCCCCCTTACCACTAACTACCGCGATAATATTTTTCACTTGCGCTAAAACCGATTTTTCATCCTGTCTTCTACTGGTAGTATTTGAAGTAAAGTTCACGGTAACAATCGCCTGCTTGTTGACCAATAATTTAATCGCATTTTCACAAGCATTTTTCATCAAATCCTTCATTGGACATGCTGGTGTAGTTAATACAATGGTAAAACTTACATGATCACCATCCACTACTAAATCGGTAATCATATTCAAAGTAACCAAGTCCTTACCCAAATCCGGCTCCTGCACATTACTTAATGCCTTTAGTATCAAATCTACTGTCATTTTGAAAGTTTTTGTTAAAAAAATAGCGACGAGCAAAGTTAAGTCTCAATGGGCTTATTTTGCAGTTTTAATTGGAGGATTATCCATTTTAAATAAAAAACAGCCCGTTTTGATCCTAAAAAATGCTGCGGTTTTTTAAGGATTGCACCTTAATTTTGCACCACATGCGACAAGGACACCTATTTATACTTTTAATCGTTTTTGCATTAACGCCATTCACCAATTTTGCGCAAACTGCCGCGCCAGATATTTACCGTGATTCGGTCGTACAATTGTATGGGGTGGTGATGACTGCAGATAGTTTAAAAGCCATTCCATTCGCAAGTGTGGTCGTAAATAAAAAAGGGCGAGGCACCATCACCAATAACGATGGGGTATTTTCGATTGCAGTTAATAAAGGAGAAAATATTACCTTCTCCTGTATTGGATTTAAAAACAGAACTATTTTAATTCCCGAAAATTTAGAAGGCAATCAATATAGTGTGATTCAATTAATGATCAATGATACTAATTTTTTACCTGCCACTATTTTAAAATCGCGCCCTACAAGAGCACAATTTGAACGTGATTTTGTGAATGCAAAAATTGATGAAGACCTATACGAAACAGCAAGAAAAAATACAAGCGCAAGTCAAAAAAGAATCATCTTATCTAGTTTACCTTTTGACGGCAAGGAAGCCGTTGGCGCATCGCTCAAACAACAGGCATCAAAATATTATTATTCAGGTCAATTACCGCCAATGAATATTTTAAACCCTGTGGCTTGGGAAAGTTTTATCAACTCATGGAAAAGGGGTGATTATAAATCAAGAAAAAAATAATACATGAAAATGATTGCAGTCATTGGCGCAGGAACCATGGGAAATGGTATTGCACATGTATTTGCACAACATCATTTTTTAGTACATTTAATTGACACCGATCAGTCAGCTTTGGACAAAGCCATCAGCACCATCGAAAAAAATGCAGATCGACAAATTGCAAAAAGAATCCTTACCGCTACTAGCAAAGAAACCCTTCTTTCCAATATAACCACTTATACTGATTTGAATACAGGTATTGGAGATGCTGATTTAATTATTGAAGCCGCGACTGAAAATAGTATTATTAAAAAAAAGATATTCGCAGCCATGGATACATATGCAAAACCTAATTGCATATTAGCTACAAATACTTCCAGTATTTCCATAAGCGAACTAGCCACAGCTACACAAAGACCTACCCAAGTTATAGGAATGCATTTTATGAACCCCGTACCCGTGATGAAATTAGTGGAAGTAATCAATAGCAAGGAAACGGATCCTTCGGTCACTAAAATAATTGTATCCTTAACGGAACAATTAGGTAAAATACCTTGCGTTGTAAACGATTTTCCTGGTTTTATCGCAAATCGAATTTTAATGCCCATGATTAACGAAGCAATTATTGCTTTATCAGAGGGCGTGAGCGACGCCAGCACCATTGATCAAATTATGAAATTAGGTATGGCCCACCCTATGGGACCCTTGCAATTAGCCGATTACATTGGGCTAGATGTTTGTAAAAATATTTTAGAGATCATGGAAAAAGGATTGAACAATTCAAAATATGCGCCTGCAGGTTTATTAGTACAAAAAGTTGCCGAGGGAAAATTAGGCGTCAAAACAGGAGAAGGATTTTATAAATATTAATTAGTCATTAAATAACTAAGCTGGTGGAATAACTTACCCCTTTTAGATCATTTAACTTGTTCATGACTTCATCCAATCTTAATGTAGGAATACCCACTTTTAAAGAAACAAATAATTGCGCTGATTGTGAAACCACAGAACAATTGTATTGTTTTAAAACCATCATCACTTCATTCATTTGATGGTAATCAAAATTAATTTCATAGTTCAACTCCACAGCTTTTTGAATTTGTGGGGTTAACTGCAATGCCAATGAAGTGGACGTTTTATACGCATGAATCAAACCAGGCACGCCTAATAAACTACCGCCAAAATAACGGACCACCACCACTAGTACATTGGTTAATTCCTTGCTATCCATTTGACCCAAAATAGGACGCCCAGCTGTTCCAGACGGCTCGCCATCATCACTCACCCTAAAGGTAACGCCATCAACACCTAGGCAATAAGCAAAGCAATGATGTACCGCTTTGGGGTGTTCCTTTTTTAATTGTGCGACTAATTTTTTACACTGATCAATAGTTTGTGCTGGATAAGCATAAGCAATAAATCTGCTGCCCCGATCCTTAAATTCAGCCATGGCCGTTTGCTCGATGGTATTATAATGAAAGGGGCTCATGCAGTAAATAAATAATATTTATTATTAATTGATGTAAAGCTAGTTCATAATGCGTAATCATTAGTAACATTGCAGTATGACTTTACTAGAAAGCAAACAAGCATTAAAAGCGCAACTAGCGGATCAATTTGACGCCATTGAACTGAACAGCTTATTGTCCATGTTATTTGAACATGTTACTGGAAACAACCAACTACAACAAGTCATTCATAAAAACGATCAGTTAAGCGAAGTGCAAGTAAATGAGCTGAAGAAATATGCTGAAGAATTAGCCAAAGGAAAACCCATACAATATATTTTAGGAAAGGCTTGGTTTATGGGTAAAGAATATATAGTTAACGATCAAGTATTAATACCACGCCCTGAAACTGAAGAGTTAGTAGAATGGGTCCTTGAATATGCAGAAATTATTAATAAGCCTTTACATATCATTGATATTGGAACTGGCTCCGGCTGCATCCCCATTGCATTAAAAACAGCCTTGCCCAATTGCACCATTACTGGATTAGATATTAGCGAAGGCGCATTAGAAGTTGCCAAATTAAATGCAACACAATTAAATACAAATATTGAATGGATACAACAGGATATTTTAATGTCTGCTTCCATGCCAAGCAATTATGATATTATAGTGAGCAACCCACCCTATATTCCATTTAATGAAAAAGTGAATATGCAAGTGCAAGTAAAAAATTACGAACCCGCACTCGCGTTGTTTGTCACCAATGAGGATCCTTTAATTTTTTATAGAATTATCGCAAGATTGGGTAAACAATGCCTAAACCCCAATGGGCAATTATTTTTTGAAATGCATTATGACCAAGGTAAAGCCATCCAAACCTTATTTGACGAAATGGGCTATCATGCAGAATTAAGAAAAGATATGTTTGGAAAAGATCGAATGATTCGCGCAAGCTTAAAACCAAAACAAGGGGCATAATTAACGAGAAGGATCAACGGCGATTACAGGCGTTGCCCCTAATTGCTTTATAATTTGCATGACTCTAATAGTAGTGCCTAAACTTGCAACACTATCCCCATTGATGACCACCGAGGGCTTGTCCGTTTCCTTTGCTAAAAATATTTTTAATTGGCTTGCTAATGAATCTATGGTTACAGGCGCAGCGCCAATAAATAATTTTTGATCCTTATCAATGGTCACGACCACAGTTTGTTTGGCCTTGGTATCTGTGGATGACTTAGGATTCGATACTTTAATGACATTTGGATTTGCTAAAGTAGATACAATCAAAAAAAACAATAATAAAATAAATAAAATATCATTCAGTGCGCCAGTATGCACTTCAGGGGAATGTCTCAATCTAGATTTTAAATTCATAAATAATAGATTAAGAATGAGTAGGCTCTTGTAAAATATCTAAAAAATCAGCACTCGCAGTTTCCATTTTGTTCGCTGTTTTATCAATTTGAGTTGTTAAATAGTTATGACCAACATAAGCAATCAAACCAATGATTAAACCAGTAGCTGAAGTGATCATTTTGGTATAAATTCCGCCTGCAATGGTATTTAAAGTATACTCACCAGTGGAAGCAATACCATAAAATAATTGTACCATACCTATTATCGTTCCTAAGAATCCAAACATGGGTGCAATTCCTGCCACCAATGATAAAATATTTAAATTTCGCTCCATGGAATACATTTCAAGCTTACCTACATTTTCCATACTCTTTTCTATAGCATCTAATGGCTTACCAATACGCATGACTCCTTTTTCAATCATCTTCGCTACAGGATTATCTGTATTTTTTGCCAATGTTTTAGCAGCACCCAAATTACCAGAAATAATATTATCACGGATAATAAGCATGAACTTAGGATCAATGGTTCCTGCTTTTTTAATAGCAATCATTCGCTCAAAAAAAACATAGATCGCAATCACTAATAAAAGATATAATGGGTACATGATGTACCCCCCTTTTTGCAATAAGCTGAATAAGGATATTTTATTTTCGGCAACTTGTAACAAGAATAACATGGCATTCAATTTATTTTTTAAAGTTAAAAGGTTTTATTTGAAAATGGGTGCATGTGAATAACTATCAATTTGTTAAAATATTTCCACCAAATTAACAAGCACTTCCACCGACTTTTGCATATCAGATACACCTATCCACTCATGCTTGCTATGTATTGCCTGCATACCCGTAAAAATATTGGGCGCAGGAAGGCCTAAAAAACTTAACCTGCTACCATCAGTACCCCCTCGAATGGGATCAACAATGGGCAAAACACCTGCTTTTTTATAAGCAGCTAATGCATTTTCCACTAAAATGGGATGAAGATCAATAACCTCTCGCATATTTCTATATTGCTCCTTAATCGTATAAGTAATATACGCTTTCGAAAAATCAGGATTTTGCAATAAGACATGATCAGCAATCAATTTTAATTTATTGACGTGTTCTTTTAGTTTATGCGTGTCATGATCACGAATTAAAAACTCTAACCTTGCTTTTTCTGCCCCGCCTGAAATATGATTTGGGTGTACAAAGCCTTCCCTTTGTTCCGTATGCTCTGGACATAACTCCTGCTTAGGCAATGCGGCAATAATTTCACCTGCTATTTTAATGGCATTTTGCATCACCCCTTTGGCTGCACCCGGATGCGCAATAACGCCATGAATATCCATCGTTAGATAATCAGCACTAAAAGTTTCCATTTCAAAACATCCTAATTCACCCCCATCTAAAGTATATGCATAATCGGCACCTAATTTTTTTAAGTCTAAAAAATCAGTGCCTGTTCCTACTTCTTCATCGGGTGTAAATAATAATTTAATAGTCCCATGTAAAATTTCGGGATATTGCATTAGGTATTCCGCAAAGGACATAATGATCGCAACACCTGCCTTGTCATCTGCACCTAACAAAGTATTCCCAGAGGCAGTTATTATATCCTTACCAATAAAATTTTTCAAATAAGGATAGGCATCCGTTGAAATTACTTGCGAATGATCATCGGGCAACACCAGTGGCTGTCCATTATAATTTTCATGTAAAATGGGTTTCACATCGGTGCCACTGCAATCAGGAGCGGTATCCATGTGTGCACAAAAACACAACACTGGTTTTTGCGCAGCTGTATTGGAAGGAATTGTTGCCATTACATAGCCGTGTGCATCCAACGCTACTTGCAAGATGCCCATAACTTTCAATTCTTCCACCAATAGTTTGGCTAAATTAATTTGCTTGTCCGTTGAAGGGAAACTAGTGCTATCGGGATCACTCTGCGTATCAATTTGAACATAACGCATAAATCGTTCCGCAATAGGTAACTGATCAATTAACATAACTAATTTTTTAAACTATTTTATTTACTAAAATGAAGCTTGAAGATAATTTGAATTAAGCAATAAAAAAAGGCTTTATGTTCGCATCCATGAATGAAAACAAGAAAGCCTTTCAAGAAATATCTTAAGGAATTAAGGCATAATTATTTTAGAAGGCGTATCAATACTTACTAATTCTAAAGCAAAGGTTAAATCCTGTCCTGCTAAAGAATGATTCGCATCTAATACGACTACTTCCTCTTTTACTTCAACCACTGTTACTTGGAATTGTTGTCCTTGACCATTATTCATTGTCAAAGCCATCCCAATGGTTGGATTTAAATCAGCAGGAAACTGCGATTTAGGGAATTCAACAATCATTTCAGGTTGTTTTGGACCATACGCCTCCGCAAATGGGATTTGTATCGTCTTTTTCTCGCCTACTGTCATTCCAAGCACACCACTGTCAAATCCTGGAATTACCATACCTGTGCCTACTTCAAATTCTAAGGGAGCTCTACCTGTTGAGGAATCAAATGTTTCACCACTAGTCAATGTACCGTGATAATGCACTTGAATGGTATCCCCATTTTTTACTTGTTGCATATTATTTTATTTTTAATAAAGCACCTAGGGTGCAAAGCGCAAAAGTACATAATTATGACAGATAAACTAACTTTGCCCCATGGACAATAAACCAAGGATTGTTTTTATGGGTACCCCGGCATTCGCGGTTGCTTCTTTAAGCGCATTATTGCAAGCAAAAATGAATGTGGTGGGTGTGGTTACTGCGCCGGATAAGCCAGCAGGCAGAGGCATGCAGCTACAAAAAAGTGCAGTAAAAAAATTTGCCCTAGCCCATGACTTACCTATTTTACAACCTGAAAAATTAAAATCTCCCGAGTTTTTTGAAGCATTAAAACAATGGCAACCGGACCTGCAAGTGGTGGTTGCATTCAGAATGTTGCCGGAGCAAATTTGGTCATTTCCCCCGATGGGCACCTTAAATGTCCACGGTTCATTATTGCCACAATACCGTGGCGCAGCACCCATCAATTGGGCCATTATTAATGGTGAAAAAGAAACGGGTGTCACCACATTTCAATTACAACATGCCATTGACACGGGCGCCATTTTATTACAGGATCTTATCCCTATTGCGCCTAATAATACCGCAGGTGAAATTCATGACACCATGATGGAAGTGGGCGCGCAATTATTAGTAAAAACATTGCATGGATTATTTGACAATAGCATTAAAGCAGTTCCGCAGGAACAAGTAATTGGCAATCTTGCACTACAACATGCACCAAAAATTTTTACCAAGGATTGTGAAATAGATTGGGAAAAACCATGTGCATCCATACATAATCTAATAAGAGGTTTAGCGCCTTTTCCTGGTGCTATTACAAAGATTGATGGGAAGATTGTAAAACTTTTTTTAACACAGATGATTGAAGGAATGCCAAAAGAAGCGCCAGGCAGTTTTATTACAGATGGGAAAACATTTGCAAAAATTGCATGTAAGGATGGATATATTGGACTATCGGATATTCAATGGGAAGGTAAAAAGCGCATGCCAATTATTGATTTTTTAAGGGGCTATAGAAAACCTACTTAACAAGAAAATAATAAAGTGCTAAACCTGCCTTAGCGACAGGTATTGTAAGTCAATTTATTTCAAAGCATTATTAAAATCCTCCAATGTTACAATACCTTGATGTCTCCAAGTTTCTTTGCCATTTTTAAAAATGATAAAAGTGGGAAGACCTTCAGAATTCAATGCTTTCATCACATCAATATCATTGCCACCATCCACTGCTAAAAAATAAAAGGGGTTAGCGGGTTGTTTTTTTAATTCCGCTAAAACTGGCAACATTTTTCGACATGGTGGACACCAATCAGCGCCAATATCCACCAAAACAATTTTGTTAGTTGCAATTACTTTTTCGAAATCCGTGGTGCGCATTTGTGGCACATTACCTGCTCCATCCACAGGCAATCCATTCATTTTCCAATTGCTCATACCCCCTTCTAAATTAATTACTTTAAACCCTTTTTCAATAAGGTAAGTTTGGGCAGAAGCACTACGACCACCCGCTTGACAATAAATATAAATAGGCTGGTTTTTATCCAAATGTTGTGTACGATCTGTAAATTCAGTTTTGTCTATCCAATTCGCTTGCAAAGCGTGGGAAATATGACCGCCATTAAATTCATTGGCAGTGCGCACATCTAATACTTGAACGCCTGGCATAGCAATAGCTTGTTTAAAAGCAGCTGCCGTGATGGTTTCGCCGCTATTTGAACTTGCCGAGACTGTCTGATCCCCATTTGAGTTCGACTGTCCACAACTTACTAAAACAAGTCCCATACACATAAGGGATACAAATAATTTACATTTCATAATATAGAATTAATAAGTAACGGTAATTTGAAAAGTTTTGTTGGTGATTCCTAAAATTGCAACGGCAGCATCACTCAACCTGTATTGAATTGAATTGCTTACATCCGGAAGCGCGTTAATCACTTTAGCGCAAATGGTTTTAAAATCAGCGGTGGTAATTTTTACAATTGTTCCAATGGGTATTTCATTAGTCAATATATAAAACTTTTTATCCTGCCATCCACTGATGCTTTTAAATACGGAAGCAGTTCCATCTAAGGTTTGAAATGAGGCAGATTTTTTTTGATCTGAAAATAATGTCGCAAAATAACCTTCATCTACTTTTGTTGTATTGACCCCTTCCCCTTGACGACTGATTAGTGCATTATGAAAACTATCGTTGATTCTTGCTTTTTCTTTATTGGAAGAAATTACCTGCAATGTATTTTGACGCACTGTATCCACTTTTTTAACCGCCATATACTTGGATCGGTAATTAGATTTTCGTTTTACACTTCCTTTTTTTTGGGCAGGTCTTTTTCGAATTGATTTTTTTGGACTTATTTTATTTTTTGCGGTGGCCGTTTTTACAGTACTCCCCCTTTTTCGCAATTGTGGTCGCTGGCTTTTTTGCAACAGTGTTCGATCCCTTTTTTGGGGTTACTTTTTTGCTTGCGGTGGTATTTTTTTTACTTGTTGTGGTCGTTTTTTTCTGGGGCCCCTGTTTTTTGGCTGATTTTACTTGCAAAGGGGCAATACTATACCAAGGCGCAAAAGCGCTTACTATTAACAAGAACAATAAAAGGCCATATTTAAACATACCGCAAAGGTACAAAAATCAAGTGCAAAGAAAAGGCTAAAAATTAGTATGTTAACTAAATAGTATATGTAAATACTAGTAATTCAATATTCTCCATTCATTTGGGTAGTGATTATTCACTCTGTTGGGTAATAATTTAGCCCATCCAAGTGGAATTCCTTGATGCTTGATCAAATGCCATCCCACATTTCCGTCTAATTTTACATCCGCGCGTCTTAAGTAATTGAGCGCTGTTTGCGTATCCACTTCAAGGGTTGCAAAAGGTAAATTGGACCAATAGCTCATTGCCAAAGCATGAGATGGAATAAAGTCCTTCCCTTTCACTGCACCCAAGTCCAATCCCAATTTTTTTACATATAAATGACTCAAAATGGACAAAATAGATGCTTCAAATAAACACGGAATTGCAATCATACTATTTTGATGTGTTAAGTATTGATGCGTAGCGGGTAATTCAAAATATGATTTTGCGACCACTAATTCATTCTTTGATAAGGGGGTAAATTTAAATGAATCAGCAGCAGTAGTATTGTTATCGCTGGTTGCTTCTTTTTTAAATACAGAAATAAAAAAACCTTCCCCTTTTATTTTGTCAGGATAAAATCTGAATCCTTGACATTGATGTTCGGGACTTTCACATGAGATAATATTCCAGGAAGCCGGCACTGGAATATTAACATTCACCATTCCTGGTAAATTTGCAATTTGATCCATTATTTTTTCATCTTCTTCAAAGGAATAAGAACAAGTGGAATAAATCAAATAGCCACCTTCTTTTAAGGTATCCAACGACTCTTCAATGATTCTCTGTTGTCTTAAACTACAATGTTGCACATGATCCAAACTCCATTCTGAAATGGCAGAAATATCTTTACGAAATAAACCGCTACCACTACAAGGTGCGTCAATCATCACTAAATCAAAAAAAGCAGGCAAGGCTTTAAAGTGTCCTGGATCATTCTGCGTGACAATCATATTATCAGCGCCCCATTTGGTAATATTTTCCACCAAGATCGCATTTCGCCCTTTGATAGTTTCATTGGCAACGACCAATCCATCCTTAAACCAGTTTGCTAATAAAGTACTTTTTCCACCGGGTGCAGCACACAAATCAAGAACGATGGATGTGGTATCCATATTTAAGTGATGCAATATATGTTGTATAAACATACTACTAGCCTCTTGCACATAATAAGCACCCGCATGCCATAAGGGATCTAACACAAATAGTGGCCGCTCATTTAAATAAAGCCCCTGGTCACACCATGACATAGGTTCAGCAGTATTTAAAAAAGAATGGGCTGCTTGATTAAATGGCTTATACTTATTTAACCTAACCGATGTGATTTGTTCCCCTTGGGCATGCACCTGTTCAAAAGCGATTTTATCAAACCCAGGCAAGCCTGCTAGTGAATCTAAAAATGGTGTAGGTAACAATTATTTATATTTAAATTAATATCTAATGGTAAAATGTTGCTTTTGTTTATTTTCTTTTCTAAAAAACACAATCCCTATATAAAATAAATCTATGGTTAAAGTTACTTCCTCCTGCTTTTTAATTTCGGTCCAAGCTTTTTCCATTTCACTACTCCAATAAATATCATCAAAAATTAAAATAGACTGTTCGTTTACTTTACTTAATAAAAGTTTAAAATATTCCATCGTAGGTGCGTAGCGATGATTGCCATCAATATACACCATACCAATATGCGGGATTGAATTTAAATATTTTGGAAGGCTTGTCGCAAAATCGCCTTCGACAATATGTATATTTTTCAAATCTAATGAATCAAAAGTAGTTTGGGCTTCTTTCGCTATTGCAGGTGCTCCTTCCATGGTGACCAAGGTTTGGTTCGGTAGGGACATGGCTAAATAACTCGATGTTATACCAAAGCAAGTACCCATTTCTAAAATATTATCGGGATTGAAATAAACACCCATCCGATATAATAATTGGCTTATTTTTTTTTGTTTCAGTGCCGACTTCGCAATGCTGTTGATTGATCTTTTTTTTAATTCAGATGTTCTTGAACCCGCACCTCGATCTAAAACTTCAATTACGCTTGTATTCGATTCCAACAATTTTCTTTGCGACTCTATCTCTAACGCATTTTCAGGTGTGTTGTTTTTATTTAAAACATTTCTAATAAAATCGTAAACAAAAGGAGAATGAATACCATGACCCTTGCCGTTGGAAGCGGTTAAATAATATTTAATAAATTTTATAGCGAGCTGGACGTTAGAATGCATATTTTATTTTCTTTGCCAACATTCAATATCGAATGAATAAGAATGCTTTTCATCACTATTGTAAAAAGTGGATTCCTTCTTTACCCAATCCTCATTTAGTGCTGGGAAAAAAGCATCTCCTTCAATGGTGGTATGCACCCTAGTCAGCATGATGGTGTGTGCTGAAGGCAAAGCAAGTTCATAAATTTGACCACCCCCAATAACCATTAACTGTTTGTAATCCTGTTTCGTTGCTAAATTCACAGCATCCTGCAAAGAATGAACCAATGTAGCTCCATTGGTTTTAATATTTTTTTGATTCGATAAAATTAAATTTAAGCGTCCAGGCAACACCTTATTCCCCAAGGATTCAAAAGTTTTTCTTCCCATAAGTATCGGTAAACCCCAGGTGGTATTTTTAAAAAAACGCATATCCTTAGGCAAGTGCCATAGTAATTGATTATCCTTCCCAATCACATTATTATCAGAAGCAGCAACGACTAAGGTAATATTCATAATACTAATTTTTATACTGCTACAGGTGCTTTTATAGATGGATGTGATTGGTAATCTTCCAGAGTAAAATCGCTAAATTCAAAACTGAAAATATCTTTCACTGCTGGATTTATTTTCATGCTAGGTAAAGGGAAAGTGGTTCTGGACAATTGCAATTGCGCTTGCTCCTCATGATTATTATACAAATGAACATCGCCAAAACTGTGCACAAAATCACCATATTGTAAATCGCACACCTGTGCAACCATCATTGTTAATAATGCATAGGAAGCAATATTAAAAGGCACACCTAAAAAAACATCAGCGCTTCGTTGGTATAATTGACAACTCAACTTTCCATCTGCAACATAAAACTGAAACATATTATGACAAGGCATCAATGCCATCTTTGATAAATCACCCACATTCCATGCACTTACAATTAATCGTCTACTATCGGGTGTAGTTTTAATTTGATGAATTAAAACTTTAATTTGATCAACAACAACACCATTCGCCCCTTCCCAACTGCGCCATTGTTTTCCATATACCGGACCCAAGTCCCCATTTTCATTCGCCCATTCGTCCCATATACGAACTCCGTTATCTTTTAAATATTTAATATTGGTATCCCCTTTTAAAAACCATAACAATTCGTAGATGATACTTTTAAGATGTAATTTTTTTGTCGTGACCAAAGGAAAGCCTTTGGAAAGATCAAATCGCATTTGATATCCAAAACAACTTTTGGTTCCTGTACCTGTTCGATCGGTTTTCGGAGTCCCTTCGTCAATAATATGTTGTAATAAATTCAGGTATTGTTGCATAGTGCAATTTACAACCAATACCCATTATGTAGAAATCATTTTTTTGACTTTCTTCTAGCCAATTCCTTTCGGATTAACAATAATTCAAGGCTAGTTTGACCATTTACGCTTGAATTTTCCTGCGCACGACGCATCAAGTAAGGAATCACATCCTGTATAGGTCCAAAGGGCAAATACTTACTAACATTGTAATTTTCCAAAGCCATATTAAAGCTGATGTGGTCACTCATTCCAAACAATTGTGAAAAGTGCACTTTAGGGTCATTATTTGACATGCTTAATTCTTGCATTTTGGTCGCAATAATTAAATTACTCTGTTCATTATGTGAAGCTAAAATCAAGGAAATGTTTGCTTTGTTTTGAATACAATATAATGCTGCAGCATCAAAATCGATGTCTGTGGCATTTTTGTCATCATGAATAGGCGAAGGATAATTCATCGCCAAAGCACGTTCTCTTTCTTTTTCCATATAAGCCCCACGCACTAATTTCACACCTAATAAAAAATTGCCTTCCACTGCTAGCTGATGAGAAATTTTTAAAAAATGTAAACGATCGTGTCGATATAATTGATAGGTATTATAAACCACTACTTTTTCTTTATTATACACACCCATCAATTCTATGGCCAATCGATCAATCGGATCCTGAATCCAAGTTTCTTCCGCATCTATTAAAATGCCAATTCCTTTTTCATTGGCAACATCACAAATTGCATACATTCTTTCTCTAACTCTATCCCACTCGGCAGTTTGGCTTTCGCTATCATGGATACCACTTCGTAATCGAGGGGCTTCGTTCAAAGTTTCTAATAAATTCATACTGGCCAACCCTGTTAATTTTACACTAACAAAGGGCACATTTTTTTCAGTGGCAGCAAATTCAACTGCTTCAATAATTTTTTCAGTTACTGCATCAAAATTTTCTTCACCTTCTTTTGCTTCCACCCCATAATCCAAAATAACTTGCACCCCATAAGATCCCAATTGCTTAGTCACCCTTGCCGAATCCTCTAAGGTTTCTCCGCCAACGAATTGTTTGAAAATGGTACTACGAATTAACCCATTAATAGGCAATCCCGACTTCATTAAAAATGGTGTCACATTGGTTGCAATAGATACAATTAATGGGCTTTGAATTACAGTAAATAAAAAATTGGCTTTAAGTAAATCGGCATTTGACTTATAGGCAAATGCATTCTGTGTATTATCTAAAGATAGGTTCATGCTAACGTTCATTCGTACTGCAAATATCGGTTGTTCTGCTTATACGACAAAAGAATAAATAAGCTAAATTGCTTGATGATTAAAGGGTTGTAAAACCATTTCACTCACCACGCCAGAACTAGGCTGTTGACACAAAAACCAAATGGATTTTGCAGCTTCCTCTGCTTGTATCATTTTTTCTCTTTGTACTCTTAAATCAATATTATCCCAGAAAGGTGAATCTACCCCGCCAAGATACACTTGTGTAATTCTTATTTCAGTTCGTTTCAATTCCTCCCTGATAGATTGCATCATTCCAACCAACGCATATTTACTTGCGCAATAAGCTGCAGCCCCCGACATAGGTATTTTGCCTAAAATTCCAGGAATATTGATAATAAGTCCCTTTTTAACCTCTACCATTTTGGGCAAAATCGCCTTTACTATTTCAAAAGTGCTCAATACATTCACTTGGTAGGATAATTGCATATCTGATACCTGCAATTGATTCAAAGGTTTAATAATACCAATCCCCGCAGCATTAATGTATATATCAAATGCCTCATTTTCAATTTTTTTTACAAAGCTTTGAACTGAATCAGAATTGGACAAATCCACTTCTAATATTTGCGATGCCGGCAATTGATTAGTTTCTGCAATTAAATTTAATTTAGCTAACTGACGCCCAGCAATCCACACTTGTGCACCACTGTTATATATTAACTTAACTAAATGGGCTCCAATACCACCTGTAGCACCTACAATGAGTGCTTTTTTATTTTTTAAACTATCCATATGATTCATTCAATTTCTATAATAACAAAGCAGCAGTCAAATTGTTTAAATAAACAATGTAAATTTACCTGTAACTTAAAAAATAGTTAATTGAAGATTGTAGCCACACATATTTACCAATTCAAAATTCCAATGGTCCCTTTTACCATTGCTACAGGGACCATGCATTACGCACAAAATATACTCATCAAAGTAGTGACTGATCAGGGGATTATTGGTTATGGCGAGTGCTCGGCTTTTCCTATGATTGTGGGTGAAACACAACAAAGCTGTTATCTGTTAGCGAGGGATTTTGCTGCCTTTTGGAAAGGTAAAAATCCATTAGCAATTACAGAACGACTCAGCGAACTTGATTTGATAATAGCTGGGAATTATACCGCCAAAAGCGCATTTGATATGGCCTTGTACGATATTGCAGCAAAACATGCCAACCAAACATTGTATGCTTTTTTAGGCGGGCAACAAAAATCCATCGAATCTGATTTAACCATTGGCATTAATACCCCTCAAAAAATGGCAGGACAAGCCATTGATTTTGTCGCCAAAGGCGTGCGCATTATTAAAGTAAAGCTTGGTAAACATCCAACAGAGGATGTGGAAAGAATTAAAGCAATAAGAACTGCCATTGGAGATGAAATTATTTTACGTATTGATGCAAATCAAGGCTGGTCATCCGATGATGCATTAGGCGTATTAAGGAATCTGTCAAAATATAATATTGAATTTTGCGAACAACCGATGCATAAGTACGAGGACGACTTTTTACCTGCGCTATGCAAGGCTTCCCCTATAAAAATAATGGCTGATGAATCGGTATTTACACACCATGATGCACGTAAACTGATTGCACAAAAAGCATGCGATTCCATTAATATCAAATTTTCAAAAAGTGGCGGCATTCAAGAAGCCATAAAAATTCATGACCTTGCCAAACAACACAACATTCCATGCATGATGGGTGGTATGCTCGAAAGCAGATTGGCGTTGAGTGCAAAAATGCACTTTGCAATGGCACATGACAATATCAAATATTACGATATGGATACTTGTCTGTTAGGTCATTTGGCTGACCCGGTTATTGGTGGTGTTCAATTTACCGGTATGCATTTAAACATCAATAACGCTCATGGAATTGGCGCAGAAGTAGATCCCGCGTATTTAGCAAATTTAGAAAACTGCATTGTTTAAAGAGATACAGCTTTAATATCGTTTTTCAATTCATCTTATTGTCACACAAGTTTGTATCTTTACTTTACAAAGCACAACACTATGGAAGCGCGTAAAGCAATCGATTCTTTCACCACGATGAATGAATTAGTATTACCCAATGACACGAACACTTTTGGTGATTTAATGGGTGGAAAACTGATGTATTGGATGGATATTGCCGCCTATTTATCTGCAGCCAAGCATTGTAATTCAGCATGTATGACTGCATCGGTAGATAACTTAAGTTTTAAAACACCCATTAAATTAGGTAATGTTATTTGCATTGAAGCGATTGTCACTAGGGCCTTTACTACTTCCATGGAAATCCATTTAAAAGTATGGAATCAAAATATGATCAGTCAGTCAAAGGAGCTAAGCAATGAAGCCTTTTTCACTTTTGTTGCTTTAGATGAAAACAAGCAACCCAAAGAAGTACCAGCAATCATTGCGGAAACAGCAGAACAAATAAAATATTATGATGGCGCATTACGTCGTCGTCAATTACGTTTAATTTTAGGCGGTAAGATGAAACCAGATGATGCTACTGAATTAAAAGCCTTATTTGTAAAGGACTAGGATAAATTGCAATTATAAATTAATTTATTTGCTAACCACTTGAGCCAAATGATGCTTACCCTTGAACATGTATTCTTTACTTTGCTCAATGCCATCCATGATTTGTTCTAAGATATGTTCCACCGATTGCGTGTAATCAATCAGCAAGGGTTCTTTAAAACGAATACTCAACGGTGTTCCCACTTTTTTAAATTTCAACCCCTTCTTATTAAATGCGCGCCAAAAACCATTGATCACTACAGGCACCACGATGGGCTGGTTGTTTTTAATAATGTGTGCAGTTCCTTTGCGACCGGGCGCAAAAGGCTTGGTGGTACCTTGCGGAAAAGTGATCACCCAACTATTAGATAATGCTTTATCAATTTTTTGTGTATCCACTTCATCCCGATTACGTGAAACATCTTGTCCTTCGGCGCGCCAAGTTCGTTTAATAGTTAACGCACCGCCCAACTTAAATAATTTGGTCAACCAATTACTATTCATGGTTTCCTCTGCAGCAACAAAAAATAAATTGGTGAACGGATTTAATAAATAATAAGGCAAGCCGAGCTTGTTAAACTTACGCCATTTCACCGCACAAAAAATATGAACAAACGCAATAACATCTGCAAAATAAGTTTGATGATTACTTACGAATAAAACATTTTTATTGGGGAGATTTTCCAAATGCTCAGTACCCTCAATTTTCAACTTATTAAATAATACCAACCCTGGGTAAGTAAATATCCCAACAAGCCCATATATAAAGGAGCGAAATAAGCGAATATGTTTTAATCTATCCAATAAAGTCATGATCCAACCAATTTTGATATTAACGCAATATACTAATTAATATTTTATTCGCATATCCGTGTTTAGCCAACAAATTGTATCTTTAAGCAATGAAAAAATCAGCAGTAATTTTTGACATTGATGGTTTATTAATCAATAGCGAGCCATTATGGAATAAAGCGGCAAGTGAAATTTTTAGGCAATATGGTATATTATTGACTGAACAACAATATGCATTAACTACTGGATTAAGATCAAAGGAATTTGTTGCACATTGGTTATACGAGCATAAAATTCCTTCCACTGAATATGATCGTGCTGAGCAACGTATTATTGATTTAGCATTAACGATGATTGACAAGGAGGCGAATGTGATGCCAGGCGTTGAACATATTTTTCAATTTTTTTTACAAAAAGAATTTAAAATTGGATTAGCCACCTCCTCTCCTGTTGCTTTAATTGAACTCATCAAAGACAAATTAGGTATTAGACACATTATACAAGCAAGTTGCTCCGCACAACTTTTACCATTAGCAAAACCACATCCCCAAGTTTATTTGGATTGTGCCGCTGCACTGCATACATCCCCCTTAGCCTGCATCTGCTTCGAGGATTCAGTTTATGGGATGATTGCTGCTAAAGCTGCAAGAATGACCTGCGTGGTGGTGCCAAGCGCAGACCATATAAAATTGGCCCATTGGGGCGCCGCTGATTTAAAGCTATCTTCCCTCCAAAATTTTGGCGCCTTACACTTCAATATGCTTGATCCTGAATAAGGAAAGGCAGGATCTCAAGGAAATTAAAAAAATTACGTATTCCTGGTTAAAATCAAATTAAATTGCAGTCCAGTATGGAATTAGCCAAAAAAGTGATTGGAGCCGAACTCGAGTTATTCGAAAAACATTTTAAAGATGCGGTAAAAAGTAGGGTATCCCTGCTGGACCGTATAATGCAATACATTGTCAAGCGCAAAGGAAAACAAATGCGTCCGATGTTTGTATTGTTATCCGCAAAATTACATGGGGAAATTAATGACAGCTCCTACCGCGCTGCCTCCCTAGTTGAATTATTACATACCGCTACTTTGGTGCATGATGACGTCGTAGATGAGGCCTTTGAAAGAAGGGGATTTTTCTCGATCAATGCTTTATGGAAAAATAAGATCGCTGTTTTAGTAGGTGATTATTTATTATCAAAGGGATTGTTATTGTCATTAGAAAATAAAGACTTTACCATCTTAACCATTTTATCCAATGCAGTAAAAAATATGAGCGAAGGCGAATTATTGCAAATGGAGAAAACAAGAAATTTAAATTTTGATGAATCTGTTTACTACGAAATCATCAATGGAAAAACGGCAAGTTTACTCGCATCCAGTTGCGCCGCGGGTGCCTCCTCTGTTTCAAGTGACCCAGCAGTGATTGAACAAATGCGCGCATTTGGAGAAAATGTAGGTATGGCTTTTCAAATAAAAGATGATTTATTTGATTATGGTGAAGCAAAAGTGGGTAAGCCAACAGGCAACGATATCAAAGAAAAAAAATTGAAGCTCCCTTTAATTCATATTTTACAAAAAGTAACGCCCGCTTTAAAAAAGCAAATCATCTATATTGTTAAAAACAATAATAACGATAAAGCCAAAGTGAAATTTGTGATTGACAATGTAGTATCAAATGGGGGTATAGAATATGCTACTGAAAAAATGATTGAATACCGTGATAAGGCATTAATAATACTCCACTCATTTCCAAAATCAAGTTGCAGAGATGCGCTTGAAGAATTGGTCCGCTATACAACCGACCGAAAATTTTAATGGAAAAAAGATGGAACATACTACAGGCAGATGTACTAAAAGTACAAGCGTTACAAAGCGTACTTAAAATACATCCCATACTTTGTGAACTCCTTGTTCAAAGAGGCATTGATACCTTTGAAGCAGCGAAACATTATTTCAGACCCAGCATTGACCACTTACATGACCCTTGGTTAATGAAGGATATGCGCATAGCCGTAACGCGGATTCAGGAAGCTGTTAATAAGCAACAAAAAATATTAGTATTTGGCGACTATGATGTTGACGGAACTACATCGGTGGCTACTTTGTACCAGTTTTTAAAAACATTGTCTCCGCATATAGATTATTATATCCCACATAGATATCGAGAGGGCTATGGTATTTCTAAAATAGGAATTGACTTTGCTAAAGAAAATAATATTAATTTAATCATTTCAGTGGATTGCGGTATTAAATCCATTGAGCTCATTACCTATGCAAAAAACTTAGGCATTGATTTTATTATTTGCGACCACCATTTACCTGATACCATTTTACCGCCTGCGGTTGCCATACTCAATCCAAAACAAGTGGATTGCAATTATCCCTACCAAGAACTTTGTGGTTGCGGTGTCGTATTTAAATTAATATCGGCCCTTGCAGATACGTATAATTTACCCCCTGAATCCTATTTGCAATTTTTGGATTTGGTCGCCACTGCGATTGCTGCTGACATTGTACCATTAACAGATGAAAATAGAACTTTGGCTTTTTTTGGTTTACAAAAAGTAAATCAATCCCCCAGCTTTGGCATTTTAGCGCTCCTGGAATTAGCCAAACAAACTACCCCATTAAAAATTAGCAACTTAGTTTTTGCAGTAGTGCCGCGTATTAATGCTGCAGGCAGAATGGATGACGCAAAAAAAGCAGTCCAATTATTTATTGAAAAAGATTATTCCAGCGCCCTAGCAATTGCCTCATTATTACAACAGGATAATTTAGACAGAAGAGAAGCGGATACCAGTATCTCAGAAGAAGCATTACAGCAAATCGAAATGGACCCTACGCATATAACAAAAAAATCCTCGGTGGTATTTCAAGCACATTGGCATAAAGGCGTTGTGGGTATTGTGGCAAGTAGATTAATTGAAAAACATTATAAGCCAACCATTGTGCTCACACAAAGCGGGGATGTAATTGCTGGCAGTGCACGCAGTGTATTGGGATTTAATTTATACGAAGCACTTCATGCATGTCGCGAACACTTAATTGGCTATGGCGGCCACTTCGCAGCTGCAGGTATGACCATGGCAGTTGATCAACTCGAACCATTTAAAATTGCTTTTGAAAAAGCAGTCGCTGATCGAATCACCATTGAACAATTGACTCCTGAAATTGCCGTCAACTCGGTTTTGGCATTGGATGATATCAACATGAATTTCTTTCAAATTATCAGTCAAATGGAACCTTATGGACCAGATAATGTTCGGCCGATATTTTTAGCGAAGGGAGTTAGAGACGCAGGCTATAGCAAATTAGTCAAAGAAGCGCATATTAGTTTTCATGTAATTCAAGGACAAAATACCGTAAAAGGTATTGGCTATAACATGCCCCAACATATTGACCTCATTAAATCCGGCAAACCCTTTGACCTTGTGTTTCAATTGCAATTAAACGAATGGCAGGGAACTCAAACTGTCCAAATGCAGGTCATCGATATTAAAGCTTCCGCTTAACTACCCCACTTATTTAAACAATAAAGCGAAGTAGTATTTACACCACTTCGCTTTACGCTATTTCTTAATTTCTACTATTGTATCAAAAAGACTACTTTAACAAGTCAACACTTCTATTGATAAAGTTGGTTAACTCCGCTCCTTTTAATAAGCCTTGTGAAAGCAATGCCAAGTCCGCTAAATTACGTGCTTGCTTTTGTTGCTTATCTACATCTGGCTCCTTTAATAAGGTTTGATAAATGGGGTGATTGCCATTTACAGTTAAATGAACTTCATCAGGCATCTGCGCATAAAATGCGGTCATTCCGCCACCGCCCATGCCTGACATATCTTTCATTCGACGCATAAACTCAGGACGTGTTGCAACAATTGGTGCCGCATCCTGGCTTAATCCTTTCACCTCCACTGTTAAAGTAATTTCAGGTATTTGGAATTCAAATAATTTTTTAGCTTGTTCTACTTCCTCTTTTGATAAAATTGAATCCACATTTTCTTGCTTATCAATTAAATTGTCAACTACATCTGCATCCACACGAACAAACTGAACACCTTCCCATTTCATCTCTACATTATTAATGAAAGCAGCATCAACCATGGTTTCCAACTTAACCACTTTATATCCTTTTGCAACTGCAGCTTGAATAAAAGCATCTTGTTGTACTGGATTGGTGGTGTATAATAATACTTGCTTGCCGTCCTTATTTTTTTGCGTCGCTGCTGTAGCTGTTTTATATTCATCCAAAGTATAAAAAGTACCTGCATTTGCAGCATCTTCCATGATTAAAAACTTATTCGCTTTATCTAAAAACTTATCGTCTGTAATCATACCATACTTCACAAACAAACCTAAGCTTTCCCACTTTTCTTCAAAGGACTTACGATCGCTATTAAATATCTCCTCTAATTTATCTGCTACTTTTTTGGTAATGTGTGCATTAATTTTTTTCACATTCGGATCCCCTTGCAAATAGCTACGACTTACATTTAATGGAATGTCTGGACTATCAATAACACCATGTAATAACATTAAAAATTCTGGAACAATGTCCTTTACCTCATCAGTTACAAAAACTTGGTTACAATACAATTGAATTTTATCCTTTTGAATTTCAAAACTTTTTTTGATTTTAGGGAAATACAAAACACCTGTTAAATTAAAAGGGTAATCCACATTTAAATGAATCCAAAACAAAGGTGTTTCTCCAAATGGATATAACTCCTTATAAAACTTCTCATAATCTTCCTTGGTTAAATCAGCAGGTTTACGCACCCAAATTGGATTGGTATTATTGATTGATTTTTCGATTTCCAATTCTTCTGCTATATCTTCTTCCTTGGTCGCTTCTTTTTTCTCGGCATTGGCATTCCTGAAATAAATGGCTACTGGCAAAAATTTACAAAATCTTTCTAAAATTGATTTCACACGATGCGAATCCAAAAATTCAGCACTTTCCTCATTAATATGCAAAACAATTTTTGTACCTCTTGCACTATAATCTACTTCATACAATTCATATTCGGTACTGCCATCGCAACTCCAAAACACACCAGGCGTATCCGTATGACTTTTACTATAAATTTCTACTTTATCACTCACCATAAAGGAGCTATAAAAACCCAAACCAAAATGACCAATGATACTGGTGTCTTTGTATTTATTAACAAACTCCTCAGCGCCACTAAATGCCACTTGGTTAATATACTTGTCCACTTCGGCACTTGACATACCAATACCATTATCAATAATGGATAAAGTTTTTTCCTTGGCATCTAAAACAACATCTACTCTTAAATCCCCAATGGCCCCTTTCACTTCCCCTTTGCCACTTAAGGTTTTTAATTTTTGAGAAGCATCCACAGCGTTACTCACTAACTCTCTTAAAAATATCTCGTGATCGCTATAAAGAAACTTCTTAATGATTGGGAAGATGTTCTCTGTCTGAACCCTTATTTGACCTTTTTGCATAATTATTACATTTAGTAACTAAATAGCAAACAGGATACCAAAGCTAAAATACTGCCAAGCTGTCAAGTCACATGCCTAAATAAATAACAAGTACCCTACTAATTTACAACCTAGCTCAGATGCCCGGATTGACCTAATCTATTGTAAATCAATAATATACAGAAGCTCTACCTTAACCGAGCAGAACGGAAAATACCAGGGCTACCCCAAAAGAACCTGGAATGGGGATCAATTTAACTTAGGTTATAGTGATCACTATCCAGCAGTGATACTTTTTAAGGAAAAAAATGACGAAAAACCTTTAAAATAGCCTACCTTCGCCCACCCAAATCTGTTTTGGCAGATTCGTTCCGAGCAATCGGAATGTCCACTGGGAAAAACCAATTATTTAATCAATAAATTCAAGTAATGAACAATTACGAATTAATGGTGATTTTTACACCGGTTTTATCTGAAGATGATTTTAAATCAGCTCAGAAAAAATACCAAGACTTCATCCAAGAAAATGGTGGGTCTGCAGTAGCCTCAAATCCTTGGGGTTTAAAATCACTTGCTTATCCAATCGATAAGAAAACTACTGGTATCTACTGGATACTAGAATTTACTGCTCCTTCGACAGTAAATGAAAAATTGAAAATTCAATTTTTACGTGACGAGCAAATCATGCGTCACATGATTACCAAACTTGACAAGAACGCAGTTGAGTATAACCACATTAAGAGAAACGGCGGTTTCCCTGTTCACAATGCAGTTGAGGCTTAATTAAATTTTTACCAACATGGCAAAGAATGAAATAAAATACCTTACAGCGATTAAGCAGGAAAAACCAAAGAAGAAATTCTGTCGTTTTAAAAAGTATGGTATCAAGTATGTCGATTACAAAGACATCGATTTTTTAAAGAAATTTTTAAATGAGCAAGGTAAAATGTTACCTCGTCGTTTAAGCGGTAATTCATTAAAGTACCAACGCAAGGTGGCTGACGCTATTAAGAAGTCACGCCAAATGGCATTGTTACCTTATGTAACCGATTTATTCAAATAAACCACTAATTAGTAAACCATCCCTAATCTCGTATATTAAAAATATATTGGCGAGTGACAGCAAAATTGCTGGGCTCTTGGGAACTAAAAAAAATATATGCAAATTATATTAATCAAAGACGTAGATAATTTAGGAGGCAAGGACGAATTAGTAACTGTTAAAAACGGTTATGCGCGTAACTTCTTATTCCCTACCAAACAAGCTGTTGAAGCAAGCACTTCTAATTTGAAACAATTGGAAGAGCGTTTAAAAGCAAAAGCGAAGAAAGAAGCTGCAATGTTAGCTGAGATTACAAAAGTAATTTTAGTATTAACTTCATCTCCGATCAAGTTGACTGCTAAAACAGGAACCTCAAATAAAATATTTGGTACCATCACCTCATTTCAAGTTACGCGTGCAATTCGTGAACAAAAAGGTTACGAAATTGATAGAAGACGTATTAGCTTACCAGAGGAAATCAAAGAATTAGGAAGCTACAAAGCAACTATTGACTTTGGAAATGGACAAAATACTGAAGTAGATATTGAGGTTGGTGCTGAGGCTTAATTGCCCCCAACCCCAATTTCCAGCCTAAAATGAACTTCATTTAAGGCCAAAAAAGCCTTCCCATACCCTTGGGAAGGTTTTTTTTGGGTTATTTATGCCCAACCGGTGATAAAAATTTTTAAAAAAAGCCCTAAAAGTGATATTTGTATTAAATAGTCCTATCTTTGGGGTCTCCCACTCTAGAAGTATTTTTTAGCGTTGGTATTAGATCACTTAATTTAAAAGAACATGAACATTTATGTTGGAAATCTTAGCTGGAATATGACTAGCGAAGATCTTGAGAACTTGTTTACTCCGTTTGGAGCAGTAGCAAGTGCAAAAATTGTAACAGACAAATTTAACAACAACAGAAGCAAAGGCTTCGGTTTTGTTGAAATGGCTAATGATGATGAAGCTCGCGCAGCTATCAGTCAACTTCACGACACAGAAATGTTGGGTCGTAACATAGTAGTTAACGAGTCAACTCCACGTCCTGAAGGCGAAAGAACCTTCAAGAAGAAGCCTTATGGCGCAGGTGGCGGTGGTGGATTCAATCGCGGTGGATCCGGTGGATCTGGCGGCGGTGGAGGATACAACCGTGATCGCGATGGTAATGGCGGTGGTGAATACAACAGATATTAATCAACCTCGTTGCAATACAATCCCGTTCCGAATTTCGGAACGGGATTTTTTTTGTCCTGTACTTTTTAATAATTAGCTAATTTTAATACATGGAAAAGAAATACTGGGAAAAGATAGCCCCCAACTATGAGACAGAAATTTTTGACGTGCTACATAATGACAAGTCTGGCAAAATTGTAAAGGCAATTCACCAGTTTGCCAATAAAAAAAAATCGGTGATTGATATAGGCTGTGCAGTAGGCAAATGGATTCCAGTGCTAGCGCCCATCTTTAAAACCGTTAGGGCTATTGATATATCAGCAAAAAATTTAGCCATCGCTGAAAAAAAATATATGAAGTACGATAATATAAGCTACGAATGCGTTGACATGTCCGCAGCAAAATTAAAGCCGCAAAAATACGATAGCGCTATTTGTATAAATGCGATATTGACGGAGTCCTTAAAAAAGAGAGATCTGTTTTTTAAACATATGTCCAGCTTTATCAAAAAAGGCGGAGACTTAGTGTTAGTCGTGCCTTCCCTGGAATCAAAATTATTTAGTCATATCATTGCGAATAAGTGGAATGTAGATGATGCAAAAAAAGATATCGCACCAACTGGCAAGAAAGCGATAAGTCAAATACGATTTATCAAGGATGGTGTAACCGATATTGATGATATACCCACCAAACATTTTTTAAAGGAGGAATTAGAATTACTCTTAACCTTAGCAGGATTCAAAGTAGAAAAAATAGAAAAGATCAAATACAAATGGTCTACTGAATTTCATAAACCACCCAGCTGGTTAAAAAATCCACAGCCTTGGGATTGGATGGTGAAAGCGAAAAAGAAATAAGCACTGATAAAGAAGCAATTTCAATTTCATCAGATTTAAAAATAATGCTAATAATAGCGCTACAAGATTTAAAAGTCAACATACCCTGTTGGCTTTTTTTATTTCATAGAAGAAGTGGCAATTTCCTTGAAGTAGGGGCAAAAAAAATCCTCTGAAATTAATCAGAGGATTCTTTAATAAATAAGGCAGCTACCTACTCTCCCAGGAAAACCCAAGTACCATCGGCCATGGGGGACTTAACTTCTCTGTTCGGAATGGGAAGAGGTG
>JANREK010000039.1 GCA_030726065.1 Sediminibacterium sp.
CCATTTGATATTTGCGCCATTGAATTATATAGATTAGCGAAAGAAAATAAAATTAAAATTTATATTTCAGCCACTTCTTACACAACTATTTGTTATATACTTCGCATAAATAAAATAGCTCATAATAAATGTTTGATAATCATTCAAGATTTATTAAAATGCACCGCTATTATTGCAACTGATCAACTTGTCATCAATAAGGCAGTTAATTCCGGTTTTGATGATTTTGAAGATGGTGTGCAATATATTTCAGCTAAATCAACACCTAAGATAAGTCTCATCGTTTCAAGGGATAAGAAAGGGTTTAAAAAAAGCACTATTCCTGTAATGGATGCGGAACAAGCTTTAGCTTTCATTTAATGTTGGATTAGCAAGAAAAATTTCTGTTTCGATTTCACCATTAGTGCGCTAATTTTTCTAATTTCATAGGTAAGTACGTTAAATCTATTTTATGAAATACCTAATTGGCTTTGTGCTATGTTTGATATTATCAAACCACAATTTTGTTTACGCGCAACAGGATGCAAAGTTCACTGAATATCAAAAGGAGTTCACCACCTATCCTTTTTCGGATCCTGATCCTATTGCGAATTTTTCTAAAATTTATCCCTACTTCCGTTTTGATGGTTTCACTGAAACGGGTGTCCAAAAAAAATGGAAAGTAGTAGAGATTGAAAATGATTTTATCAAAATTTTAATTCTACCTGAAGTTGGTGGAAAAATTTGGGCCGCGATAGATAAAAAAACCAACGAACCTTTTTTATATTATAATCATACCGTTAAATTCAGAGACGTGGCTATGCGCGGTCCTTGGACCAGTGGTGGTATTGAAGCCAACTATGGCATTATTGGGCATACGCCTAACTGCGCTACCCCAGTGGATTATATTATTACTAAAAAAGAAGATGGTAGTGTGAGTTGTACCATTGGCGTGCTTGATTTATTAACGCTTACCAATTGGCGCATGGAAATTAACGTTCCTAAGGACAAAGCTTTTTTTACTACCCAATCCTTTTGGTATAACAGCACTCCCACAGAACAGCCCTACTATCATTGGATGAATGTGGGTTTAAAAGTGAGTGGTAATTTAGAATACATTTATCCAGGTACGAAATACATTGGTCATGAAGGAGAATACAATGACTGGCCTATTAATAAGGACAATGGGAAAAACATTGCATTTTACAACAACAATAATTTTGGCACTTACAAATCCTACCATGTTTTTGGCAAGTACACTAATTTTTTTGGTACCTATTGGCATGATGATGATTATGGTATGGTTCGTTATGGTAATCATGATGACAAGGCCGGTAAAAAAATATGGATCTGGGGCTTATCTCGTCAAGGAATGATTTGGGAAAAATACTTAACTGATACGGATCAACAATACACCGAAGTGCAATCGGGTAAACTGTTTAATCAAAATGCAGAGAAAAGTACGTTCACGCCGTTTAAGCATGTGAACTTTTCTCCTTATAGTACAGATACTTGGAAGGAATATTGGTATGCAGTAAATAAAACCAAGGGTATGGTGGAAGCTTCGGTTTATGGTGCGTTGAATATGGTTCAGAATAATGGCTGGCTTAAAATTTTATTTTGTCCTGTACAACAAATCAATGATGCGATAGAAATTAAAGTTGGCGATAAAGTGATCTATTCAAAACAAGTTTCCTTAGCACCTACTATAAATTTTGTTGATTCGGTTAAATACAATCCAAATCAAGGCGACTATGCATTGAGCATTGGTGGCGTTAAATTGAATTATAGCAGCGCGCCTAGTTCCAATGTATTGAGTCGCCCTGTAGAATCGCCTTCCAATTTTGATTGGAACAACGCGAATGGTTTTTATATTAAGGGTAAAGAATTCATGGATCAAAAATTATATGACCAAGCAGAGGCGGCGCTTGCCACTTCACTTAAAATGGATAGTAATAATTTACTAGCCTTGGTTAAAATGTCGTCCTTACAATATCGCAACCATAATTATAACACTGCATTAGCTCTAGTTAAAAAGGCTTTAAGCATTGATACGCATAATGGCAGTGCTAATTATTACTATGGTATCATCAATGCGGCATTAGGCAACACAGTTGATGCAAAAGATGGTTTTGATTTAGCTACTTTATCGGCGGAATATAAAACAGGCGCATATACTGAATTAGCTAAATTATATTTAGCTGAAAAAAATTACATAAACGTTATTGACTATACGAACAAGGCGCTTACCTATAATGCTATTAATATTGCAGCGCTTCAATTGCAAGCGATTGCTTTTCGTTATACCAATGATCAAGTAAATTATGATAAAACCATCAAAATAATTAAAGGCTATGATCCATTAAATCACTTTGTCAATTTTGATGCTTATTATAAATTAAATCATAGCGCAACTTATGATGAACAAAAAATAAATCAGGAGCTGCGTTCATTTAACAACCTAATTCAAAGTGAACAACCCTTTGAAACTTATTTACAAATCGCCAACGATTATTATAATGTGGGCTTGTTAAATGAAGCCGAGCAGGTGCTGGCAATTTGCCCTGCGAATACTTTGGTGAAATATTGGTTAGCCTATATCCATGCGAAACAAAACAAAACATTTACAGCCGACTTAGCTGCGGCAAATAGCGCAGCGCCCGATTTTGTTTTTCCTTTCCGCAATATGGATTTTGAGGTGTTTGAATGGGCCACTAAGCAATCCAATCATTGGAAGCCTAAATACTATTTGGCTTTATTATTAAAGGATCGTAATAAGGTTACACAGGCCAAGTCCATTTTTACTTCCTTACAAGGGGAACCTGATTACGCGCCATTCTACGCAACACGTGCTGC
>JANREK010000040.1:0-7433 GCA_030726065.1 Sediminibacterium sp.
GCCACCAATTTTTTTAGCTAATAATGCGATTGCCTTGGGATTAACTACGCCATCCCCTAGGATGGTGCTTTCATAACCATCTCCCATCTCGCCTTTGGCAACTTTTATTTCATCTTTAACGTGTAAGGACGGGAAACGGCCAGGGTACTTATTAATCCAATCATCACCTCTTGCGCCTGCACCATACATATTACCAAAATCAAGTTGTTGCACCACTAATGCAGGATCCGTATGTTTTAAAATTAAATCATAAATTAATTCTCCATTTACTTTTTCTTTAAATTCAAAATCGTGATTATGGTAACCAAATTTCATTCCTTGTTTTTTACATAACTCTCCGCATTTATTAAATAATTCTACCTGAAACATAAATGCGTCAAATGATTTCCTCACTTTGGGATCAATCGAAGGACTAATCACATAAGTTTGACCAAGTGTAGCAGCGTCGTCAATGGTATATTTCCAAGCGTCTGTAAAATCATTTTTTGCTTTATCAAAATGATTTAAATCCATAACAGTATGACCACTTGGCATATGCAATCCTAAGGAATCCAATACTTTTTTAAATTCAGTGGCAGTCCATCCATAAAATTTTCGATTAATGTAATTGGCGTGTTCCACGTGCTCATAGCCCATTTTTGCCAATTCGGTTAAAGTCCCTAATGGATTTTTCCCCATATCTGCACGAACAGAATATAATTGTATACCAATTAAGTTTTTAGTTTTCGCAATGGTGTCATTTTTTGACCATAACACACTTGGCTTTAAACTTGCGCCTGCTAATACTAAGGAAGCGTTTTGAATAAATTTTCGTCTTGAGTTTTGCATATACCTATTTTTAGAAATTAAATTTACAATAAAATAAGTACAGTTTATCATCGTTTATATAATTCCGGCAGCCATTTGAATAATAACATTTGACTGCTTTTCGGGCTTTTAATTGCAGCGGTTAACTTGTTATTGATAGGGTCCCAAATAGCGAAAGGCCCGTTCATATAAAAACCTATATTTTGGTTAAACTATCCACCAAAATAAGCGTCAAAAGGCGGTTGCTTACATGCCAATTTAGCATAGAATAGTAGTAAAAAAAGGGGTAACTACCCAATTTTAATTTGAAATTACCGCTTATCCAAAAATGAGCTGTTTAATATAAAAACTAGGCCTTAAAAAGCATGCAAAACAAACTGTTTACGAATTGTGTCGTAATTTTATAAAATGAATAAAATAATCAAAATGAAAGGATTTTTGTTAACGATGTTTTTGGGGATGAGTTTGTTGGGTATGGCACAAACATTTACCATTGAGGGTACGGTTGTGGATAGTGTAAGCAAGCGAAATTTGTCATCTGCAACCATTTCAATTGTAAAAGCGAAGGATTCTTCATTAGTGAGCTTTGCAAGAAGTAATGAGCAGGGATTTTTTTCAGTTAAATCAGTTCCAGTCGGAAGCTATTTAATATCCATATCTTATGTTGGCTTTTTACAACAATGGATTGCTTTTAAGACTGGCAAAAATGCAGTTATAGATTTATCTAATATTTATATGCAAGATGCAAGCAGTTTGTCAACGGTGACAGTTACTGCAAGAAGGCCTCCTGTAGTGATCAATGGAGACTCCATTGAATTTAATGCGGAAAACTTTAAAACTGCACCTAATGCAGTAGTAGAGGATTTATTGAAAAAGATGCCAGGTATTGAGGTGGATAAATCTGGTGCGATTACCGTAAATGGTAAAACGGTTACCAAGGTATTTGTGAATGGCAAGGAATTTTTTACGGGTGACCCAAAAATGGCTACGCGCAATTTACCTGCAGATGCGATTGATAAAATTCAAGTATATGATCGCAAATCCGATCAATCCATGTTTACTGGTATTGATGATGGTAATGAGGAAACAGCGATTAATTTAAAAGTTAAAAAGGATAGAAACCAATCCAATTTTGGTAAGTTAACAGGGGGTGGTGGTGTTCCAGAACGTTTTGATTTAAGAGGAAATTTAAATAGAATTAATAATGATGAGCAGTTCTCTATTATTGGTTCTGGTAATAATATTAATCGTCAGGATTTTTCAGCGCGTGATTTTTCTAGCTTCTCAGGTGGTGGTGGTCGCCGTCCAGGTGGCGGTGGCGGTGGAGCGACTATTTCCTTTGGCGGTGGTGGTGGAAATGGTGGCGGCGGAGGTGAAGGCGTTGCTACAACCATTTCGGGTGGTGGTAATTACTCTAATGTGTTTAATGATAAAAAAACCGATTTTAATGCGAACCTATCTTTAAGTGATATTGATCGTTTTAATAAAAGTAATTCCTATACACAAAATTTAACGCCAGGAAATTTATTTAACCGTTATGATAATTCAAGTAGTAATTCCAAAAGTAAACAACAAAGCCTTGGTAGCACGCTTGATCATAAAGTATCTGAATCCTTTTCCTATAGGTTAACTCCAAGTATTGGTATTTCAAATAGTTCATCAACAAGTGAATCAAGTTCAGAAACCTTTTTGCCAAACGGAACAAAACCAATCTTTGCTAATGAAACGACTTCTTCCAGCGAAACGGATGCAATGAATTTTAATAATACTTTATTGTTAAAGAAAAAGTTTGTTAAAAAAGGCCGCACCATCTCATCTACCATTACCAATGGATACAATAGTTCAAACTCAAATGGAGAACAACACACCACTCAGGAATTTTTTATTAGAGGGCTAAAGGTGAGAGATTCGGTTTTAGATCAACAAAATTTACGAAAAGGAAACACAATGACTTACTCGGCGAATGTGATTTATACAGAGCCCATAGGTAAAAGATCCTTATTGGAAATGAATGCTTATTTGAGTCAAAGCATTGGCAGTAGTAGTAGAAAAGTGTTTGATAAAAATACCAATGGCAACTATGATCTTTTAAATACGCGTTTAACCAACGAATTTAATAGTGAATATACCTACTCAGGCGGAGGTATGAACTATCGTACCAATCAACGTAAATTTAATTTTGCTTCCGGATTTGCAGTGCAAAATGCAAAATTAAATGGGGAAAATATAAGTGCAAAAACAAAATTAAATCAGGATTTCAAGGACATCTTGCCATCTGCAAGATTTCGATATAATTTTTCTCAAACTAAAAATTTGAATATTGATTATCGTACTTCAACCAATCAACCTTCCTTAACCCAATTACAACCGGTATTGGATCAAAGTAATATCAATAGACAAACCATTGGTAACCCGGATCTGAAGCGAAGCTACAAACACAATGTGAATATTAGATTCTTCTCGTCGAAAGTAATTTCTCAAAAGAATTTCTTTGCACTTGTAAATGCATCAACCACCAATAATTCTATCATTAACTACGATAGTATTTTGCCATCAAGAGTGATACTTTCTAAACCAGTCAACGTTAACGGGGCTTATCGTGTTTTTGGTTCATTGAATTATGGTTTTGGAATGAAAAAGCTATACTCAAGATTTAATTTTGGATTGAATACAGGATTGAATAATAATATCTCTTATACCAATGGCTTATTAAATACGATTGTTACAAAATCATTTGGCCCCTCCTTTAGGTATAGTTTTCAAATTGATGAAAAAATTGATATAGATTTATCTGCACGTTACTCCTATAGTCAAACCAACAATAAAATTAATTCAGGGTTAAATACGAATTTTTTAACAAAGGTATTTGGTGCTGAAATGAATAATTATTTACCTTTTGATTTTTTAATAAATCAGTCCTTGAATTATACGATTAACTCAGGTCGTGCGGAAGGATTTAATACCGCTATCCCTATTTGGAATGCAAATTTTTCTAAATTTTTCATGAAGAACAAGCGCGCTGAATTAAAAATAAGTGCTTTTGATATTTTGAATAAAAATGCGGGCGTTAGTCGTAATGTATCTCAAAACCAAATCGTGGATCAGTATTATAATGTTATTAACCAATACTTTATGGTAAGCTTTATCTATAGTCTGCAAAAATCAGGTCTAGGCGGCAATGGTGGAAGAGCAGGAGGAATGACAATTAGAATGTAAAATTAATTATCTTTATAAACACATTAAAAACAACATATGCGTAAAATGATTTTATTGGTAACGATGGTTGTATTATCGTTATCACAAACAATGGCTCAAGTAAAAGAAGGAAAGTTAATTTTCGAAAGAAAAATTAATATGCATCGAATGATTACCAATCCTGAAATGAGACGTAATATTCCCGAATTTAGAACTGAAAAATTCGAACTTATATTTAATGAACAAGTAACCGTTTTTAAAACCCTACCTAATGAAGATGCACCTGATCCTTTCGCAAATAGTGGCGCACCCGGCAGTGGTGGTTCAAGAGGCATGAGTTTTATGTTCAGAATGCCAGAAACTAATACGTATACTGATATTGCTTCACAAATGCAATATGAAGCGCGTTCTATATTTGAAAATGAATATTTAATCATTGATACCTTAAAGCCAAATAGCTGGAAATTATCTGATGAAACCAAGACGATTGCTAATTACGTGTGTAAAAAAGCAACTACCACAGTAGCCCCAATGGCATTTACTATGCGTTTTGGAGGCGGTGATCGTCGTGGCGGAAGAAACGGTGATACGACAAAGCAAGCAGAAAAGAAACCCAATGAAATTCAATTGGTAGTTTGGTATACAGAAGCGATTCCTTTATCCATTGGGCCTGATACTTATAGTGGGTTACCGGGTGCAATTTTGGAAGTGGATAGTGACAATGGCGGTAATGTAATATCAGCAATTAACTATATTCCTAAATTTTCCGCTAAGGAATTAAAGCAACCTATCAAAGGAAAAAAATTAAACCGCGCACAATTTCAAACAGAAATGCAAACCATCATGAAAGATTTGCAAAGAGGTGGTGGAATGCGTGGAATGAGGATTAGCGTAAGAGGTAATTAGATGAATTAAGTAAGGCTGGTTGCAATCAGCTGCGTACTAAAAAATATTAATAAGAAGCCCAACGGCTTCTTATTTTATTATATGCCATCGCCATCCAATGGTAATGGATCTTGGGTCACCTAAATAATAATTATAGGCACTTGTGCCTTTCACACTAAAGTTTTTGGTTGCCATTGTTGAATAATAGGCATTCGTAAGGTTTAATACATTTAACCATAGTTCGGTCCTTTTTAACGTATAACCAAACCGTAAATTTAAAATATCAAACCCCCCATAGCTAGTGGTGTTTGTTTCATCCATAAAATATTTAGACTGATGTAATTCTTCGATGGAGATCCTCCATTTTGAATTAGGCTTCCAAGTTGCGGTAATATTTGTAAAATTACGCGGCGCTGCATTCATTTCATTACCACTAACATCTGTTCCCTTGATCAATGTATTGATATAGGTATGCTTTGTGTTGGTACCATTGATCAGTAATTCCCATTGTGCGTTTAATTGATATCTTAATTGATATTCAATACCAATATGTTTGGTTGCCCCTGAATTTTGATTAAGATTAACACCGTCTGTTTGTCGCACTGAAATAATTTCATTGGTGCCATTCAGTTGGTAGATAGCAACTTCCGCGTATATATTTTTGCTTTGATACCAACTGCCTATTTCAAAATTTTTAAATTTTTGAGGCAATAAAAAGGGAACTCGGATGGCATTGTATATTTCAGTAATCTGAGGTGGCACAAACCCTTCGCTGTAGTTAACATATACGCCATGTTGATTTTTATTATAATTGATACCTAGCTTTGGCGTCCAATTGGTAAAATGATTATTGGCAGAGGGGGTTCCTGTGCGTAGTTGATTATTAAATAAGTAGGTAAAGTCATCGTAACGAATAGATGCATTCAAACGAATATATTTATTGACATTAAAAATATAATTTGCATAAATAGCTTTGTTATTTAATTCTGTCTCGTAGGAGGTTACTAAGGAATCCTTCGTTGGATAACTATATTTTGTGTATTTACCAATTGCAGTGTCTTTAAAAATATCTATATAGTTTGCGACTAAATTTTGTGGGGTAAAATCCCAGTAGCCCCCAATGAATAACTTGCTATTGAGCGATTGTAAGTTCCAGGAGTGTTGGATATCTAACACATAGGCGTCAAATTGATTACTATTAATTTGACCTCTGAATTTTGTAGGGTTGCTAGTGGATCCAATAGAATAAGAGGGGTTTTGGTCCATGGTATTATTGCGATACATCAAATTAAGGGTAGTACTTACGTTTGAATTCCAATCGTATTGTAAATTTTGCCTTAATCGTAAAGCCTTAATTTTTCGGAAAGTGAAAGTTTGCTGTGAGCTAAAATTTTTTTGCGAAAATTTAATACTGTCTAATGATCCGGTCATTTGTGTATAATAATCAATATAATTAAGGGTTTGATAGCCTTTCAATTTTTTATTGAGCACAAATTCTTTTTTTATTGAAAATGCTTTTTTATCAAAATCACTAAATTCAGTAGCGCCATTTTTTTGATTCGTGAAGGAGCCATTCATAGCCCAACCTCCTTTTTTTGTGGGTATGCCACCCGCAATATCCATTTTTGTAAAACCGGTATTATTTACTTGGGTAGTTAAATTAAGTGTTTTTTTACTTGGTGCTGGTTGCGATAAAAAATTCACTACACCGCCAATGGCTTCAGCACCATATAATGCACTCGCGGGCCCCTTGATCACTTCAATGGAATAAATATTAGCGGTATTAATTTCAATCAGCGCATTATTACTAAATAAACCGCTGGTTCTAATAGGCATCCCATCTTCTAAAAATAAATATAACCCCTTTAATGAAATAGGTTGTCGGATGGACATCATATGTTGCTCCCCACCAATCGTTGGCATATACACCCCGCTCACTTTGTTTAAAAGGGCATCAATTCTTTGAGCCTTTGTTTCCTCAATTAACTTGGATGAAATAATGGAAATCGCAATAGGCGCTTGAGAACGCTTTTCTTTTAATTTATTAGCGGTTACAATTACTGGCGACAAATCACTGTAACTAGAATCCTGCGCATTGGAATTATAATGAACAATAAGGAACAAAAAAATGAAAAGACACAGTTTAATTTGCATGCACAAATTTAGGCCTTAAAATATATTTAGGGAAGGAGAATTACCATAATATTTGGCGCGAAGGACCTAAATATTATGGTAATTTCTTATTTAGTAAAATAACTAACGATGAAATAAGTAATTGCAGCTAACACACCACTAACAGGAATGGTTAATACCCAAGCCCATAATAAGTTGGTAGTGACACCCCATCTTACAGCGCTTAATCTTTTTGTAGCGCCAACACCGATGATGGATCCGGTGATGGTATGTGTTGTTGAAACAGGAATCCCCATTTGTCCAGTAAAAAATAAGGTAAATGCCCCAGCAGTTTCAGCAGCAACGCCTTCTAAAGGGGTTACTTTAGTAATGCGAGAGCCCATTGTTTTAATTATCTTCCAGCCACCACTCAT
>JANREK010000040.1:7533-28825 GCA_030726065.1 Sediminibacterium sp.
TTTGAAAAAGATTTTTCAATATTGAATTTGGTAATTTTCGCTTTAACCTTAACTATATTCTTAGATTGAATTGGATAAATACTATTTACTAAAATAAGTGTTGAATCTAAATCAATGGCACCTTCCAGATATAATTTTAAAGGAGCTTTATAACCTTCTGTAGTTGTTTTAGCAATCGCGTATTCAGCTTTTGCGTCTTTATTTTCTGGTGCCTTAGCTTCCAAAACCAAAAAGTCATTTGCATTTCTAACTTCATCTTTTAATCGACTAATAGCGACAGTTTTAAGCCATCCATTTGAACTTGCCATTGCAGCAATTGAATCAGCACCCAAAGCATCAAAGTTATCAACGGCAGGTTTTATTTGTTCGTAAAACGCTGAGGCTTTAGATAACTTTTCCTCATTGATTGCTAAGTTAGCCAATAGTGTCCTGTCTGATTTGTTGGTTCTAAGCTCTTCTTTAATATTGGAAACTTCTTTTTTGTACTTATCAATACCGTAAAACTTTTGAATATTTTCGTTCATTTTAGATGCTTCAAAATGGTCAAACATCAATACAGTTGCTAATGTAACCACCGAAATGATACATAAACGTATCCAAACATTACGCATAATGGTGACTACTGTAATAAAAATGGAAATAATAATTCCAATGATGGGCGCTAAAAATATAAACAATATTGTTTTTAAAATAGTATCCGCGTCAACAATTTTAGCCCAAGAATAATCAATCCCTTTAATCATAAGTGCATGGGCAATAGCTGCACCAGCAAAGCCTCCAATTAATGTATGTGAGGAAGAGGAAGGGATACCATACCACCAAGTAAGTAAGTTCCAAAAAATAGCAGCAAGTAAACCTGAAAATATTACAGGTAATGTAATGAAGTCCTTGTAAACCGTTTTGCTAATTGAATTTGCAACCGCGTGATCTTTAAAAATCCAAAAGGCAACAACATTAAATAAAGCCGCCCATAAAACAGCCTGAAATGGCGTTAATACTTTTGTTGAAACCACCGTAGCAATGGAGTTTGCCGCATCGTGAAAGCCATTGATATAATCAAATATTAATGCTAACGCAATAATTACAATTAATAGGGTCATCTTGAATTAGATTAAGCGTACTTGATAATAATGGATTCAATCACATTTGAAACGTCTTCAATTTTATCAGTAGCAATTTCCAGGACTTGATAAATTTCTCTTTTCTTAATGACCTCTTTAAAGTCATTTTCTTGTTCAAACAATTTTTCGATACTCATATCAAATACATCATCCGCTTGATTCTCGATACTATTTACTTTGATCATCGCCTCGGTCATCTCCTTAATATTCTTCATATTACGTAAGCCTAATACTACCTTTTTGGTTTCGATGGTTCCTTGTAAAACCAATTCTGCTAATTTATGAATACCAGTATCATTAGGGTTTACCTTATAAAAATTAATTTTTTTAGCAGATGCATATATATAATCTGCAATGTCATCAAGTGAAGTAGCTAAATAATGGATATCCTCTCTATCGAAGGGGGTGATAAAATTGCGTCCTAGTTCTGTAAATACATTATGTGTTAAATCGTCATTGATATGTTCTAAGTTTTCAATTTGCGCTAAAATGTTTGCTCTTTTATCTGCATCTGGTTCTGTTACCATTTCCTTTAACTTAACACCCATTTCATAAACATGCTCTGCTACATCTTCAAATAATTGAAAAAACACACGGTCCTTTGGAAGGAAAATTTTAAAAATAGAATTCAAGTCCATAAAGTAGGTTTTATTGTTAATTTAATAAGCCAAGCAAATTTCCTTGATTGGGGTTTGATTACACTGTTCCCAATATTACCAAATTGTTAAGAATAACTATCGTATTGAAAATCAAATAGTTGCAAAATCATAAGCGCAAAAACAACCTATTGAGGTCGAGTATAGTTTGATTGTAAGTTTTGAAGACAATGGGGGTGTAATGGGGGTGTATTGTAGGGAAAATAAAATAAAAAAGGGAGCTGGTTTCCCGGCTCCCTTTACAAAATCCATAGCTTTCCCCCAAAAGCTATGACGAATATCATAAATCTTAATAATCACAATTAGATATTATGTTACCAATTGAGTTTCTTTATAGGTTATTTCTTATTTTTGAAATGTATTTATACTAACATTATAAGTTATTTACCTATTTAAAAATTGATTTTCAATGAGTTGTGTTAAAAATATATTTTTAATCATTTTTCTAAATATTTTAAGTTTTACCCATACTAGTGCGCAAAATTTCCAATTAGACACTGTTTATTTTGTTAAAAAAACTAATTTTTTACAAAAACTGATATCCTACCAGGACCTTTATGCCAATATCAATCTTAGTTCTGATAATTATCTTATACCTGTTCAAGGAACTGTTTATGAACCAAATGGACAGGAGATTATAAAGGATGAAAAAAGCCTTTATATCAATATTCAGCAAACTGGCTTCGTTTACAAGCTATTTAGCCAAAAGGATAGTTTGTTGGAATTTAGACGAATTGATAGAACCATTAATATCAATTATAATATTGGCTGTTTTAATTTTTTACAACAAGGCAACTTGTACAGTTATGCTGGTTATGGATTTTGGAAAACAAATGGCCATCTCCGACAATTTAATGTGATTGACAAGCAATGGGATATCCTCCCCATGAATGAAGAAATTTTCTCCAATGGGTATCGATGGTACGCACACAAAGAAGAAAAACTATTTGTACCATTCCAAGATATTTTGAATGCGGGATTAAAATCAATACCTGAAAACCAAATAGAAAATCAATGGGTAAGTTATTATTTAGACATGAAGCAAAAAAGCTGGATCAAATTGGGGATGTTAGATCCAAGTTCAAAAAAATTATTAACCGAGTATGATAATCCAAGTGGTTTTTTGTCAGTGAATAATGGCTTTATTCATATTATTAATGATGAGTTATACTATTTTGATTTTATCAACAATAAAATTTACAAATCAATTAAATCGGATAATAATCAGTTTTTTATACGAAGAATTGGATTGAAGAATTCTTTTGCATATAAGGGGCAGATTTATTTATATTATCCCTTATCAGGACAATTTGAAACTGTTCCCTTTAATATTTCTAATTTTGAGGCTTTAAAATTTCCCATTTGGCGTAGAGATACGGGTAGTGACAAATATGTTGCTTTAATATTACTATTTATTTTAATAGTGTTTTTCACCACGCGCTATTTTAAACAAAAAATTCAACAAAGAATTGTTTTATCTCAGCTTAAGCATTTAAAAGCAAAATCAGTAGGTCAAGCATTTGTGGGTACTGAAATTTCACTTATTGATTTGCTTTTACAAGCATCATTAGCAAATCAAAAAATTGAAATACACCAAATAAATCGTGTATTAGGTATCAAAGACAAAAATGTGGGGTTGCAAAAAAAGGTAAGAAGTGATGTAATTAATGGCATCAATGAAAAATATCAAATTATTACTAATGGCCTATATCCATTGATTGTTAGTGTTAGAAAGGAAGATGATAAACGTTTCTTGGAGTATTTTATTTTATCTTCAGAGGTAAAAGAAATTCAAAAAATTATTAATAAAAGTAAGAGTAATTAATTCATGTTTTTGAACATGGTTTAATATTTTTACCTTAGTTATGTCATAGCTCTGTCATTTTTAGTATTGCTATATTTACTTTTTCAATTGATTTCAAAATTAATCTTTTTCTAAATCGGAACTTTGCATGCTGATGAAGTTAAGATTTTTATATTTTTTGGTTTTTGCTCCAATTTGCCTTTTTAGTCAAGTTAGGTTTGTAAAAGATACTATACAATCACAAGGGGACAGTGTAGTCGTTACTGCAACAAGGTCAGAGCGAAAATTGAGTAACGTAACAGTACCTGTTACGATAATTAATGCAAAATCAATACAACAAATTGGTGCTTTAAGATTAACTGATATTTTAAAAGAACAACCAGGATTATCCATGACTAGCGGTTTTGGCGCAGGCGTTCAATTGCAAGGGCTAAATCCCGACTATACAATTATCTTGATCAATGGAGAACCTTTGGTGGGTAGGACAGCTGGCGTATTGGATTTAAACAGAATTGCACTAGGCAATATAAAAAAAATTGAAATCGTTAAAGGGCCATCCTCCAGCTTATATGGTAGTGAGGCTATGGCAGGCGTGATTAATATCATTACCGACGCGACGAATAAAACACCTTTGCAATCCTCGCTTAGGTACGGCACTTATAATACAATTGATGCGGGGCTGAATAATACGCTAGCTTCTAAATCTATTCTTTATCAAGGCTATTACAATTATTATAGCACAGATGGTTATAGTATTCGGCCAAGTACGGCCTCAAGAGTAACTACTCCCATAACAAGGGTAGCTACGAACCAACAATTCAAATATAATTTAAGCAATAACACCAATGTACGTGTAGGGATGAGATTTACCAACGAACAAATTAAAAATGAATTGTCCGTTACCAATGGCGGTTTGACGATTAATTCAAATGGAGAAGAAAAAAATACAGATTATAACATTGCAAGTTCATTAAATCATCGATTTTCAAATTCCTTAAAAACAAGTTTCAGGTCCTATATTACGCAATACAATGCAACTCAAAATTTATTAACCATTTCTGGCGCGCCCTATACTGATATATTAGACCATGTATTTAACAGACTTGAAAATCAAACAGACTGGGTAGTCAACAAAAAGCTTACCGCGATTGTTGGAGGTGGCGCGGTCATGGAAGGTGTCAAAAGTAGTCGGTATGATAGTGAAAAAATAAGAAAGACAAATACAAATCAATATGCATTTAGCCAGTGGGAATGGACGCATAATGCTAAATTAATATTGATTGGAGGGATTCGTTTTGATCAAAATCAAACATATGCTTCTGCATGGAGTCCGAAGGCTTCCATGTTGTATAAAATAAATAAACAACATAGAATTAGGCTAAGCATTGGTCAGGGGTTTAAAGCACCCGACTTTAGGCAATTATATTTAAATTTTACAAATGCTGCGGCAGGCTCGTACAGTGTATTTGGAACAGCGCAAGCACAAAAAGTGATAGGGCAACTAAATATTCTTGGTCAAATAGGCACTTTGTATAATAATTTTTATCAATTAAAATCCCTGCAACCTGAATATGCTACTGGTACACATTTGACATGGGAATTTGAGCCCAATGCAAAAAACAATTTTAGTTTTCAATTATTTCGAAATGACATTCGAAACTTAATCGAAGTACAACAAGTAGGTGCCTACATTACAGGCGCTCAAATATATAGTTACTTAAATATTGGCCGTGCTTTTACAACAGGTTTTGAAATAGAAGCTAAACATCAAATTTCAAAAGAATTTTCAATAAGTACTGCTTATCAATATTTACAAACAGGCGATAAAGATCAAATAGCCCAAATAAAAAATGGCATCGTTTATACCAGAGATGCAAATGGGTTAAGTCGAAAATTAAATGTGAGTGAGTATGTGGGGCTACCCAATAATAGTACGCATAAAGCACAGCTAAAATTTAATTACAGTAATCAAAATGGATTATTTGGAAATATCAGAGCGCTATATCGAAGCAAATGGGCCGTTAATAATACCAATGGAAATGAAGTATTTGACGACGGTGATAGTTTTGCTGAAGGATATATTGCTTTACACTTATCTATTGGTAAGGATTACATGAACGGCCTTGGTTTCCAATTTGGCTGTGATAATATGTTGAATTACATAGATGCCCTTAATCTACCCAATTTACCAGGAAGAACATTTTTCGCAACACTTAAAATTCAAAAATCTAAAAAAATATAAATCATGAGACAAATTTTAAAAACATCCTTATTATTACTTACTTTAAGTAGCATCTTATTTTCTTGTACCAAAGACGAAACAACTGTTGCATTACCCGTAACTGCAATCACAGTGAGTAACTTACCTGCAGATACAGTTTTAGGTATAAATAAGATAACGGGTAGGCCCTTCAGTGCTGGCAAGTATACTTTTTTTAGCCTAGAACGAAATGCAATCGTGCCTAATACCGATAGCGCAAGTACTCAATGGGATTTGGCGTTTGCAGGTTCAAAAATTTTAACCAATGGCGGAACCAGCGGTACTGGTTTGGGGGGTGCATTTATTTATACAGGTTTATTTGACGATGTAAAAACAATTTCAAACGATTCTGTTTTTAAAACTGATAATGCACCTGCATCATTTGCGGTTACATTTGGAAGTGGAAAAGGTTGGTATGTATATGACCAATTAACAAGTTTAATTACACCATTGGCAGGTAGGGTATTAGTAATCAGAACTGCATCTGGAAAATATGCCAAGGTGGAAATAATCAATTACTACAAAGGTGGCGTGACCTTACCCATCACTGCATCAGATAGTGACAAACTATCTAAGCAACGCTATTATACTTTCAGATATGCTTATCAGCCGAATGGTAGTAAAACCTTTTAATACCTACTGAAAATATATAATTAAGCAAATCAAACGATTTAATTAAACAGACCCGCTCCAAAGGAGCGGGTCTGTTTGTTATTGGACAATACTATTGCATAGCATTAAAAAGTCTAAAGCTATTTGGCTTTAAAACTCCAAGTAATATTAAATTCCGCAACAACTTCATTCGCGCTGTTTTTACCTACTGATTTACAAACGATTGTTTTGCCTTCCCTTGTTACAATCGCTTCGTTGATTGCATTTTGAATCATTTGCCCATCTTCACAAGTAAATAAAATGACGCCTGTTGCTTTTTTTACAAAAGTAACTTCCATTTTCACGACCAGCATACTCACTTTAGGCGTTCGTTGATACACTTGTCCGAACGCCAACATGCCACTGCACATTTCGGCAGCCATAGCTTCTACGGCAAAGTAGATGGATTTAAATGGGTTCATACTGAACCATGAATAGCGAATACGAACCACACATGTGTTGGCGTCAAAGTGATGAATCCGTAAACCAGCAAAAAAGGCGGCGGGTAGTTTTGTAAATAAAAAGAACCGAAACTTAATCGGGTTGCTAATGATATTCTTGAAAGTGTTGAATGATGGGTTCATGCTGGACGAAATTTTAATCTTATTCTAAATAGCATCAATGAATATAATTTAGCAACTTAATGCATCGTAAATCACCACTTTTTGCCACAAGTGATGACAAGTTTCTTTGAACGCATCATGCAGTGGGTGCACTTGATATTCTTCCTCTTTTTCTGCGGATTCAAAAAGACATAGCCAAGAGATACTATAATCTTTTTCAACTACATCACGCGTTGTGTTTGCCGGCGATCCAATATTTGAAAATACGATACAAGGTACTTTTGACAAAGCTTGTAAACCTTCCATTAGTTGTGCTTTATCTTCAGCGGAATTGGGGTTTTTCAAATAGAATAGAACGTGATGTACAAAATGTGAATTTGCTGTGTTCATAGTAGTTTAAATAAGGAGTAATTTATTGATTAAAAGTAAAATTAATAATGGTTATCTGCTAATTTTATTTAGTAAATTTACAAATGCCCATTTCGCGAATATTTGTACCTTTTTTTAAGCGTTTAATGCTTGCATTAATTGGCACTATTCTATTTAGTTTAGTACAAGCACAATCGGATCGTGAATTTTGGTTTGCAGCACCGGAGGTAACTTCACAACATAGTGATAACCCTATTTTTCTTCGATTTACTACATATTCGAAAGATGCTATTATCACTATTCTTCAACCAGCAAATCCCAGTTTTTTGCCCATTACAATAAATTTAGTTGCAAATGCAACGTATAGTTTGCCATTTACTTCCTACAAAGAAATAGTTGAAAATAAACCTGGCAATACCGAATTGAATTATGGCATACGCATTACTGCTACTGCTTCTATATCTGCTTATTATGAATTAGCTTCTACAAATAATCCTGAAATTTTCCCCTTAAAAGGGGATGTTTCAAAAGGGCTCGATTTTATCATTCCCGCACAAACTAGGTTTAATAATCAGACTTATGCGGTATTCCCCGCGCGAAATGGTTTTGCTATTGTAGCCACTGAGGATAATACCACCATCAATATTGATTTAACGCGCCCTGATGAAAAAGGAAATAGTAAAATTACCGTTAAGTTAAATACGGGACAAACCTATGCGGTAAATGCTGCAAGCAATATGGTCGCATTGCATATTGGTGGATCAAGGGTGACTTCGGATAAGCCCATTTGCGTAACTGTATATGACGATTCCATTGTAATTGGTGGTTGGGATTTGATTGGTGATCAAATTGTGCCAAGTAGTAATACAGGTAAAAAATTCATTGTAGTTAAAGGGGAACTTTCAGCACCTGGATTTTTTGCCTCCGATTTTTTATATATATGGCCCACAGAAGATAATACTGAAATTATTATTAACGGTAATCCATTGACGCGCAAATATAATCGGGGGGAAAGTTTTGAATTTCAATTATCAGATTACTCTGCTTATATCACCACCGATAAAAATGTGTATGTTTTTCAATTAACAGGAACCGGCACCGAAGCTACGGCTACATCTTTGCCAAGTATAGAATGTACGGGTTCTCAAAGTGTTTCATTTGTTCGCCCCTCTACCGGCGCATTATATTTAAATATTTTATGTAAAAAAGAAGATATGGGCAGTTTTGCAATTAAAGGAGATGCAACACTTATAACAGCTTCTATGTTTACTATAGTTCCGGGTACCGCAGATGTTTGGCGTTACGCTAGAATTAATTTAACCAGTAATCCTGTACTAAATGCATTGATTAATACATATGATGCCACTTCCATCACCAATAGCACCGGCTTATTTCATTTAGGCTTTTTAAATACTAGTGGTGGCGGTTCTCGATTAGGGTATTTTTCCAACTATGCACAGGTAACCTTAGCACCTGTGATTACTTCCACCGCCTGCTTTGGCTCTGACATTCAATTAGCTGCCACAGAATTACTCAATGTAAATTATCAATGGACCGGACCCAATAATTTTAGTGCTACTATTTATAACCCAACAATTACGAATGCCACGATGATGGATTCGGGAATGTATATTGTAGTTGCAAATATTAATGGTTGTGGTGTTTCAACAGATAGTGTACGCGTAGTAGTAAATCCAAAGCCCACCATACATTTTTTAAAATCAATCGATACGGTTTGTTTGGGAAGTGCTAGGGAGATACATTATACGTTGGATGGGAAAGCGCCTTGGACACTTGAATACACTAATGGTACTGTAAATTCAATCATTACTAATATTGGCCAATCACCTAATTTTTTTACAGTCACACCTGCTGTTAAAACGGTTTATAGCATAGTTAATATTAAGGACTCCAATTCCTGTGTGGTAAGTGTAAACGCCAGCAATGAAAAAGATACCATTATCGTAAATAAATTACCTGTTGTAAATTTCGACTTTGCAACAATTAGATGCGAACAAAGAGATATATTATTCAGTGATCAATCCAAAGGTGATTTAGATAGCGTAATTAATTGGCAATGGGATTTCGGAAATGGAAAAGCTAGAAATGAACTTACTAAAACGCCATTGAATGAACAGTTTAATTTATGGGGCACCTACAATGTTAAGTTATTAGTTCAAACCAGATTAGGTTGTAGCGACTCATTGACAAAATCAATTTATATCAATCCCAATCCAACCGTAGGCTTTGAATTACCTGAAGTATGTTTGGACGACAAGTATGCACAATTCAAGGACACCAGCTTTTTAGCAGATAATAATACAAAGTCATTTGATTATTTATGGAATTTTAATGTCGCACCTCCTATTGGAAAAAAATTGCCTGATATTTTGCCAGCAGCATTTACCCAACAAAATCCTATTGTACAATACAATGATTGGGGCGATTATAAAGTGTCATTAAGGGTAACACATAAAACGACAGGGTGTATTGCAACCGACACCTCTGATTTTAGAGTCAATGGCGCAGTGCCAAAATCGCAATTTAAAATTGTTAATGCCGATACCCTCTGTAGCAATCAAGCGGTAAAAATTATTGATTCCTCTTGGGTTGATTTTGGCACTATTGGAAAAATAATTATTAATTGGGGCGATGGATCACCTGATTCTGTTGTCAATGATCCAAGTATTGATCCTAACGTGAATAAAGTATACCAACATTATTATACAAACATTTCAGCGCCGAATAATTTAAAATTAAATTATCCAATAACGCTTACGGCTTATTCTGGTGGGAGTTGTTTTATCAGCGCTAAAAAAGATATCACACTTATTCCGCCTCCGGAAACACCAATTATACAAACTGCTAAAAACTATTTGTGTTTTATGGATAGTTTAACATTAAATACAACTACAAGTGGAGGCCTTGCTGACTTTAATTATTTATATATTTCTACAAATGCGAATGCAAGTATTAGTGGGAACAATATAAAAGGATTATTGCCTGGTACTGCAGAAGTATCTTTACAAGTTACAGATCGAAAAAAATGTATTTACCCCTATAGTAATCATTTTTCAATCTCTGTCATTGATATACCAACGGCCGAAATTTTACCAGGCGATAGTATCATATGTAATGGGGATGCGATTAATATAGCAGGAGCGGGTAAGGCATATGACAATGGTCCTATAAGTACTTATAGCTGGTATCGCAATGATACAATCGTAAGTACTTTATCAACCAATAGCATCACTAATAATATCTCAGGTTGGTATAAGCTAACGGTGAATGATGGTAAGTGTAATTCAGTAGCTACTGCAGGTAAAAAAGTTTCTCCAATAAATATTACAAAATATACTTTCACGCATGTGCCGAATATTTGCATTGGGGTTCCGCTCGTTGTAAATACTAATGCAGTGGATCAATACAGTGTGCATTATAATTGGGATTTTGGGGATGGTTTTAATTATTTAAAAGCAAGTCCTGGTAGTCATAAGTATATGGCGAAGGGGGATTATAAGATTAAAGTGAATGTAACGAATGATTATTGTCCTAAATATAATTATCAAATTATTGGAAGTACAGTAAAAGTGGCATCTGCAATTAAGCCCACTACTTTTAAATATTTTTTCCTTGCCAAGCAGTCATTTAATGTAGTAACAAAAACGGATCCTGGTTATGTGCAATACAAATGGAATCCTGCCATATTCTTAGATAATCCGAATCAGCCAAATCCAATATTCAATGGTGATAAATCCACAGATTATACTTTAACACGAATAGATACAATTAATTCCTGTTCAGTTACGGACGAATATGAAATTATTGTATCTACGGAAGTGTATGCGAATGTGCCCAATGCATTTACACCTAATAATGATGGATTGAATGATTTATTAAAGGTGGAATATAGCTTGGGCATTGGGGCTGAATTTAATTTTAGGATATTTAATAGATGGGGTAAATTAATGTTCCAGACCAATGACAAAAATAAAGGCTGGGATGGACGCGATCCAAGTGGTATATTGCAGGAGATGGACGGGTATAGTTATTTTTTGGAATATAACTACATTGATCCCTTAACGAGTGAATTAAAAAATATTAAAAAAACAGGTTCTGTAATTTTATTTAGATAAATCATTTATCTTTTACAGGTCGTACCCAACATTTTGTATACTTAAGATAATCATCCTGGGTTCCGTCATTAAAAAATTGAAGCCAAGCACGGTTTTCAATACTTTCATCAATGCTCCAATAGTATTTTCCATTTAAACCTGGAATTTTGTCTTTGTTAAGGTATAAAAAATTTAATTCTGCTTTACTGGGTAATCTCCAACCATCTTTTAATTTTCCACAAGCTTTTCGGGAATCAGACCATTGCATCTGCATTTTAAAATCGGAGCGAGCCACCAATAATTCACCAATTTTAATCGGGTTGTTGGTGATACTATTTTGAGCAATACAATGAAACGTTAGCATGGATAGTCCAATAATGGCTAACAGCAATTTTGCTTTTTTCATGTAGTTTATAATTTTAGGCTTCAATATCAAATATAATTGTTTTTAATGGTACTAATATACAAGAATTTTGAAACCTAGTCCATCACATTTATGGCATTACGTAATCTAAAATCATCTAAAATGCCCTAAATTGCTTATGTAAATCGTCGTTATCTAAAATGCCCATTTTACTTGATTTTATTGGTTTTGATGATTTACCAACGAGGGAATTACATTAAAAAAATTCATTATATAAAATATTCTACATGAAAACATTCAACTACCTATTTGTATTGATATTTATTTCTTTCGCTGCCGTACAATATAATGACCCAGATCCTTATTTATGGATTCCTATTTATCTATATCCAGCTGTACTCTGTTTTTTTGCTGCGCGCGAAAAATTTAACAAAAATGCATACATCGGAGCATTTGTATTTTTCAGTGTTTACGCAGTATATAAATTATTAGATCAAAATGGGGTGATTGATTGGTTGCGTTTTCATGATGCTGTAAATATCGCAGCGACGATGAAAGCCGAGCAACCTTGGATTGAAGAGTCAAGGGAATTTTTCGGATTGGTCATTATCTTAATTGTTTTATTTATAAATTATAAAAAATTTATAAAATCAAAATAGTTATCAACTCGGGGATAATGTAACTTAAATCACAAGCTTACAAAATTAAATTATCACAATATCATTTATCGCATTATGAAAAGAAGAAAGTTTATTATTCAAAGTTCGGTTGGAATGCTGGCGACCTTTCCCGCAATGAAAAACTTATCAATTTTAGATACCCCTTTTTTCACAACAGGAATAAAAATTGGCGAAATTACACCCACATCAGCTGTTGTATGGGCAAGACTTACAGCAAATGAAACACGTGTAAAGGATACAGGTATTCATCCATCGATTCTGTATTGGGATGACGCAGTGAACGAGTGGCATGATACATCTTATTTTGACAAAAAATATAAAATGGGAAGGCCTGATAAAAATGTTAAAGTTGTCATGCCTGAAGGACATACATTGAAAACATTAGATGGTGCTGTTCCTGGTATTGCCGGACAAATAAGTGTAAAATATCGCGCCGTAGGAACAACGCAATGGCAATCAACAAAATGGATGCAAGTAGCATCTGATACTGACTATGCAACGCAATTTAATCTTTTTCCTCTTGAAACAAATACCAAGTATGAGATAAATGTGTTAGGTAAAGCTAATAGTGAAGGAATTAAAATAATGGAGGGTAGTTTTAGTACTGCGCCAAAAAATGAAAAAGCAGAACCAATTAATTTCATGGTAACTACTTGCCATGAGTATTCACACCAAGATGATCCTGTGAATGGGGGATTTAAGATATTTAAGGAAATGCAAAAACTGCACCCACAATTTTTAGTACATACAGGGGATGTGTTATACCATGATCAAATTGCAAAAAATTTAGACCTTGCTAAATGGAATTGGCAAAAAATGAATAGCCTCTCAACTAATGTTGCATTTTATCAAAATGTCCCCTGCTATTTTATGAAGGATGATCATGATACCTGGATGAATGATTGTCACGCTGCAACTAAAACCAAATTTATGGGGGACTTTACATTTAAGCAAGGCGCAGCATTGTTTAATCAGCAAGTACCTCATAGTGAAAAATCATATCGAACATTTAGGTGGGGAAAGGATGTACAAATTTGGTTATTTGATGGACGAGATTACCGTATGCCGAATGAAATGCCTGATGGACCAGATAAAACAATCTGGGGTAAAGAACAAATGGCGTGGTTTAAGGAAACCTATAAAGCATCAGATGCAACATTTAAAATTTTAATTTCTCCTACGCCAATCATTGGTCCCGACCGACCTCAAAAAAAGGATAACCACGCTAACTCCAATTTTATTTTTGAGGGGGATGAAATTCGTGGATTTATCCAAGGCGATAAAAACACATTTGTCGTATGTGGGGATCGACATTGGCAATATGTTTCAAAGCATTTAAAAACTGGAACGTATGAATTTGCTTGTGGTCCTGCAAGTGACGAACATGCTGGTGGATGGAAAAAAGACGAGGTTTACCCGGAGCATGAATACCTAAACATAGTGGGTGGTTTTTTAAATATTCAAGCCAATAGACTTAATGATCTGCCAAATATTCAGTTCACGCATTATAGTGTCGATGGAAATATATTACATCAAAAGAAGTTCATAGCTACTTAGGTTGTAGCTATCCATTTAGCTGCCAAATGTTTCAAATTCGGGAATTGGAACTCCCAAACCAATCACCATGAACTAGTGTTATTATATATATTTTGTATATTTTCCCTTATCTTTCATACTCAATCTGTTATAAATCATTGACTTATGGAAATTTTGGCGCCAATTTTCGGATTTTTCACTTCTTTTATCTTAATCTACTACCTAAGCGCGTTAAACAGGTCCAATTTATTCTTAGCCCTATTTTTTCTATGTTGTAATCTAATTGTACTGGTCTATTTTGGCTTACATTTTTCAAATAACCAATTTTGGGAAGCCATCTTCTTTGTGCATTTTTTACCCTTGTCCTATATTATTGGACCCTTGTTATTTATTTATGTAAGAACTACAATTTCAGATAATAAGCATTTTAAAAAAACTGACTGGCTACATTTTATTGCAGCCTTTTTAATATTACTTGCAACCTTACCTTATACAAGCTTATCCTTTGATAAAAAATTTGAAATTGCATATCAAATTGTAAAAATTACTGAGAATTATTAGCTTAATTTTTATTTTGTCACTTTTGAATTTATATTATACTCTAGATCAATACATTTAATAATTTACGCAATTTTTTCGTTTTTTTATTTCAAATATTCTACTAAAAAAATAATCAATACCGACGGAATTGTTCCTACGAATCATATGATAATAAATAGATGGATAAACATACTCATCATTATTCAGGTTTTAATTGCGGGGAATAGTTTGGGTCACATGACCACCTTATATCATGAGTTTAGCGTATTAGGAATTAAATCAACTGTCTTATTTTCTGAGTTGTATTTTTTTAGAATATGCCGTGGCGCTTTTGTTATTCAAAATTTCATTCTTTTTTTATTTCCAAAAATATTATATGGAAATATTTCCTATCAAGTCCATAAAGAGACTGAGGGTATTATTGAAGAAATAAAATCAAGTATTGCAAAAAAGGTTATGGCATCTGCAAATTTTGAAAATTTAGATATTACCTTACATCCTTATCTACCAACACTTCCATTTGTAAAAAAAGGGTTTTCGCTTTCTCAGATGTCTTTTGATTTAAAAATATCAGAACGTATTTTGTCAAATTATTTTAATAAGGAATTATCCAAAACATTTGGTGAGTGGAAAAATGATCAGCGTATCAGTTATGTATGTCAAATTTTAGATGAAGGTAAAGCAAAAGATATAACTATTGAAGCCATTTCAATTAATGCTGGCTTTGTATCAAGATCAAAATTTATAGATGCATTCAAGGAGAGAAAAGGTGTAACTCCTTCGGCGTATATCAAAAGGCTTGCTGAAAATGCTTAATTAAAAAAGGCCATCTAATTTTAGATGGCCTTTGCTTGCAATGGTCGTATTAAATTTAGCGAGGCATTAATCCAAGCTGTCTGAAAAATTCTAAGTTATCAAAGAAATCAATTTCTTCTGTAATCTTACCATCCACAATTGTTGTAATTGTACAACCAATCACATCTACTTTTTTACCAGTAGCTGGAATTCCAAAAAAGTCACCAGTATGTATGCCTTTAAACTGCCAATACTTTGTTACTTTATTTCCTTGCCAAAAATATCTTTAATAATAAATTCTCTTTCTGTAAATCCAGTCACATAGTTTGCATAATATGCTTTTGCATTTGCTGCACCTTTAACTTCCGGCACAGTATGTAAAACCACATCAGGACTGTAAGCAGTATCTAATATATTTACTCTTCCTTCAACAATTGCCACATCCCATACATGGCCATAAAATTTAACATTGTCATTCGCTAATTGCTCTCTTTTAGCGCTTTCGTTATTACAAGAAATAAGTGAAGCCGTTACTAGTAGTCCAAAGATTAATTTTTTCATATTACATATATTTTTTCAAAAATACAGCCTTATTCTACAAGTCATTTAATCCATCCCATTCAAATATGTTCCACTAAACAAAAAAGGGAACAAAAATCCGACCATCTATACCTATTTCCCTATTAAACGACTCCAATTTTCAATATTAACCCAATTTTCGTTAAATTTATTTCAGGTATTTAAAAGTTACCCAATTCGCCATTTCCTATTTCAACATTTATCTTAGTAAATAGCATTAAATGAACAAGTTATGAAGCATGTCAGAATTACATTTATTTATTTACTAATCGTACAATTTGCTTTTTCACAGCAAAAACTGAATGTAATTTATATTTATGCAGATGATTTAGGTAATGGGGATGTGAGTTATAATGGAGCAACAAAATTACATACCCCCAATATTGATCAATTGGCTAGTCAAGGCATTATTTTTACTAATGGGCATACTACCTCGGCCACCTGCACCCCTTCACGTTATGCATTAATGACAGGAAGATATCCTTGGCGTCAGGAGGGGACTGGAATATTACCTGGGGATGCGGCCTTAATTATTCCAGCAAATAAAACCACCTTACCCTTGGTTTTTCAACAAGCAGGGTATCAAACTGGCATCGTTGGAAAATGGCATTTAGGTTTAGGAGCGGTTGTTAAAAAAAATTGGAATGCAACTATTAAACCGGGGCCCAATGAAGTGGGATTTAATTTTTCATTTATTTTTCCAGCAACTGCAGATAGGGTGCCTACTGTTTTTATTGAGAATGGTAATGTTGTCGGATTAGATTTAAAAGATCCCATTAAAGTCAGCTACAAAGAAAAAATAGGGGATGATCCAACAGGGAAGGAACATCCTGAATTATTAAAAATGCATACCGATCCAATTCAAGGGCATGATCAAACCATTGTCAATAATATTGGTCGTATTGGTTATATGACTGGAGGAAAAACGGCTCGGTGGACTGATGAAGAACTTACATTTACTTTTTTAGAGAAGGCAAAACAATTTATGGAAGGGAATAAAAATAAGCCCTTCTTTTTATATTATGCCGCTACTGAGCCACATGTGCCTCGTATGCCGGCAACTATGTTTAAAGGAAAGAGTGGCCTGGGTTTTAGGGGGGATGCTATTTTACAATTGGATTGGATGGTAGGTGAAATTGTAAGTAAACTAAAAGCATTAGGTATTGAGAAAAATACCATGATCATTTTTTCAAGTGACAATGGTCCTGTATTAAATGACGGGTATATCGATGGTTCTATCACTGAATTAAATGGCCACACGCCGTTGGGTCCTTTACGCGGCGGGAAGTCAAGCATTTTTGAAGGAGGAAATAGGGTGCCATTTATTGTAAGTTGGCCAGGAACAATATCGCATCAAGTTTCACCAGCATTGGTGAGTCAGATAGATTTACTAGCCTCCTTTGCGAGCTATTTTAAGTTTAAAATTCCCAATGGTGATGCAATCGATAGTGAAAATCATATGAATGCGTTATTGGGTAAAACAAAACAAGGGCGAACCACTTATATTGAACATGCGGGAACTTTAGCTATCGTAAGCGGTGACTGGAAGTATATTGTTCCTGCTAAAGGTAATGCTATGACTTATGCCACAAATATTGAAACAGGAAATGCTACTATCCCTCAGTTATACAATTTGAAAGATGATATTGGCGAAAAAAATAATTTAGCAAATCAATATCCTGACAAAGTAGCAGCTTTGGAGTTATTGTTAAAGCAAATAAAAGAAAAAAATAATTAAGCCATACAGGCTTTAATTGATTAATATTAACATACGTATTATCCATAAATAAATTAAAATGAAAAAAGTATTTCTGACAATTTTAAACATTTGTTTAATTGTTTTTATAGTTAATGCGCAGGACGTTGTAAAAAAAGCAAACAATTTTATTGATTTATTAAGTAACGAACAAAAAACAGGCACCTTATTCCCCTTTGACAATGAAGAGCGTTATAATTTTCATTTTGTCCCATTCGTAAGAAAAGGTATTATATTCAATGATATGAATGCGCAGCAAACCGATGCAGGGCTTGCATTATTACGTGCTTGTTTAAGCGAAATGGCCTTCAAAAAAGCAACTGATATTATCGCGATGGAAGTGGTTTTAAAAGAAATTGAAAACAGAAAACCTGAGGATAAGTATCGTGATCCAGGAAATTATCATTTTTCAATTTTCGGAATTCCATCTAATAAAACAATTTGGGGATGGCGCTTTGAGGGACATCACATTTCTTACAATTTTTCTTTTGATAAAAAAATGATTGTATCTGGCACACCTGGATTCATGGGATCTAATCCTGCAGTCGTACTCACAGGATCCAAAAAAGGGAAAGAAATTTTAAAAGAAGAAACCGAAGAAGGATTTCAAGTACTTAATTCATTAGATCCACAGCAATTAAAAAAAGCAATTATTGATACTATAGCTTATAAAGACATATTAACTTTTGATAAAAGAAATGCAGAAATTAATTCAAAGCTTGGACTTAAGTATACAGAATTAAATGAAAATCAACAAGCATTGCTTTTGAAATTAATTAAAGTGTATGTGAATAGGTATACTCATTTATTCGCTGAAAGTATGCTGAAGGATATACAAGCTGCCGGATTAGATAATATTTTATTTGCATGGGCGGGTACGACCATCAATAAGGTAGGCAGTCCTACCTATTATCGTGTTCAAGGGCCTAGTTTTATTATTGAATATGACAACACGCAAAACAATGCAAATCATATTCACTCTGTTATCAGAGATTTAAAAAATGATTTTGGAGGGGATGCCTTATTAAATCATTATAAGCAGAATCACGCAAACAAATAAAAAGAATAATATTCTAATTGATCATTATGGTGAATCAAAATATAACAACTAATCTCCTATTTAAATCTCAAATAAGAATTGGAACAAGTTCGTTTCTGTTGGGATGTTTAATTTTTTTCTTAATCGGTATCTACTAATTTCTACCCCACGTACCGAAATACTCATCAATTGTGCAATCTCCTTTGATGTAAGGTTCATTCTTAAATACGCAGACAATTTTAATTCATGTGCTTTAAGTGTTGGGTACTTTTCGCTTAGTTTGATCAAAAAATCGCCATGTACATTGTTAAAGTGAATGGAAAATTGCTCCCATTCGTCATTTAATTTTTCCTCCTCTGATAAACTTCTTAATAATTTTTTTAGATCCACCGAATCCATAGATTCCCTCTCATTTTTATTTAAATGCTGAAGTGTTTCTTTAATTTTTAAAATGAACTCTTTTTTTTGTACCAAGTTCATGGCCGATGATGCTAACTCGGAATTTTTAAACTCAATTTCGGTTTCAAGCTTTTCATTTTTTAATTGAATCAATTCCTTTTCTGTCTTTTCTAATTCAAATTGATGCTTCAATTCTAATTCTTTTTGTTGTTCCTGATATCTATTTAAATACTTTTTCGCTTGAAGCTTATAAAATAAATATAGAAGTACGAATAATAAAAATCCGTAAAAACAAATTGACCAAAAATTAAAATACCATGGCGCTAATACTTCAAAATTATAACTTGTAATAGGGGATTCATTATTTAAATTGTTTCTTGCCTTTACTTCAAATGTGTAATTGCCTGCCGGTAAGTTGGTATAATCTTTCTCAGTTTTTTTGTTCCAGTTGGACCAGGTCTTGTCGAATCCTTTTAAACGATAACTATATTCTAAATTTATTTGTTGTTCAAATAAGGGTGCTACATACTCAAAATGAAAGGAGTTTAATTGAAATTTTACCTTTGCTTTGCCTAAGCTGGAAAGAGATTGATCTTCATTGATATCTTGGTTGTATCCTCCAAATAAAACACTGTCAACATCTCCCTTAATTTTTACTTTTCTAATTAGTATTTTTAATGGGATGGTGTTTTCTTTATATTTTTCAAAATTAATTTGATAAAATCCTTTTTGTCCTCCAATAAACGTATTGTAATTGTCATAGGAATACACGTTTTCAAAACCACTTAAAATATTTCCATTTAATTCTGGTATGTAAATAATAGTTGGTTTTTTACCACTCAAATCTATGACCCCTAAATTTTTATCTTCCACAAACCAGATATTACCTTGTACATCTTCCTTTAAATAACGAACACTTTTTTCTCCATATATATTTTTATAATAAGAAGAAACTTCAAAATTATCCCTTAATTCATTATATTCAAAAATGCCTTTCTCGGTGGCAATGAGTACTTTATTTTTTATTTTGTACACATGATTATTCAATGTAGACGGCAATCCATGATCACTCGTATATAATTTAGTAGTTGAATCCTTTAGGCTAATTTTATAAACACCACGATAAGGGTGTGATACCCAAATATAATTATTAGTATCTATAGCAAGGAATCTAGCAGAACCAGAAAAGCTTTTAATATTTCCAAGGTCATTCCATTTACCTTCTTTTTGTTCAAACAATCTTACTTGTTCATAGCTTCCTGTTACTGTAATATTTTGCTTATTAGACAAAGTTTCGAAAGTCCAGTACCCACTTTTTTTATCAACTACTTTCGCACTTCGATTTTCTATTTGATACAATCCATCTTCCTTCCCTGCATATAGTTGATTATTTAAGATGCCTAATTTCCATGTTTGACCTTCAGAAATATTTGTCAAATTATTTTTTAGAAAACTTAGATCTTTTTTATTTTCAAAAGGTAATTCATAAACACCATTAGAAGAAGCGAAATACATGTGATTATTATGCACTGCCATACTATACCCTGATCCATCTCTAAAATCAACTGGGTTTATATCTTTTATGGCATTGTTAAATGGAATAAATGAAATTCCATTGTTTAATCCCATCCAAATATTTTTTGATTTGTCAATGTATAAACTTCTAAGATTATTGTTTTGTAATCCTTCTTGTTTAGTGAAACTTTCAATGACTTCATTTTTTTCATTGAATAAATACACGCCATTATTATAGGTACCCAGCACGTAATTAAATTCATCAACTTTTACAATGCTGGTAAAGTGGTCTTTGTTGTTGATGCCTTTAATTGTCAAAGGTTTTATACCTTCTTCTGTTAATTTAAATAATCCATTTTTTGAAGTAGTTATAATGCTGCTGCCAGGTGTATAATCACTTATCGATGTGATGTAGAAATTTTCTGGTAATTCTTGTTTTTTAATAAATAATTCCCAATTTCCATTTTTATAAATCATGATGCCTCTTGCTTCATCGTGGGCGATGACTTTACTTTGAAACTTTCCTAAAAAAAACCAGGTGGAGTTAGGT
>JANREK010000040.1:28835-40728 GCA_030726065.1 Sediminibacterium sp.
GAGTTAGGTTGATAAACCTTCATTTTACCCTTATTCCACTTAAACAAACGAGAGATAGATCTAAAAAAAATATCATCCCCCACATTCACAATATTCCATATATCAGCAAATTTTTGATCCGATTCATCCAAATAGGATTTTAAAGAGTGAAAGGATAATTGCCCACTCTTATCTGGGCTCAAAAATCCCATTTCATCCTGCCCTCCAACAAATAATTGATTATTTACCATCTCAACGGACCAAACAATAGTCTTATTTGGCAGGGGGTATAATTCCCAATAATTCCCATCAAAACTCAAAACTCCTTCATTATTGGCAAAATACATCCTTCCTTGTTTGTCCTGTTGTATTTGCCAATTTTTAGTACCTGCATTGTACTTCTTTTTTTCGTAATTGGTGATTTCTCTCTGTCCTATAAAGGGTTGCCCAAGGATTTGACTAGAAAATAACAAAAAAGCTAAAAGTTGGTAGTTTTTCATAGGGTACATCATAATGTCTTGTAAGTACATGTTATTTAAGATGTAGTAGTGATGTAGTAATTACAGATTAAATATAACATTTTTAATTTAAGTAGTAGTAGTGATGTAGTAAATTTATTGATTACAGAGAAAGGGTCGCTTAATTTTACTTATTAATAGAACTGTTCCTAAAAACTACATCTCTGTTATACGATTTTAAGCTTAAACCAATGAAAAACGCTACAAAACTTGCTTTTTGTGCTATCCTAGTATGTGGGTTAGCTTCTGCTACAGTGAAAGCTAATTTTAGCTTATCCTTCCCCCTATTTTTAGCCATTTCCTTCCTTTTTATTGAACGCTCTTCAAAATCTTGTAGCGCTCCTAATCGAATTTCTTTAAAATTTGATATCAAGCCCGGACCCATTTCTCAAATAAGTCAAGCTATCTTTTTAAATCATAAAAATTCTAATATTTAAACCATTAATTAAAGTGTATATGAAATTAAAACTCAGGTTTTGGATTACTTCTGCCTTCACTTTATGCCTTTTTGTGGGAGCTTTTGCTCAAAACATTCAGGTAGAGGGCAAGGTAACCAATAAGACCAACGGCGAATTGCTTGTCGGCGCTTCAGTAGTAGTAAAAGAAACAAATAAAACTACTTTGACCGATGCGAAAGGAAACTTTACCGTTTCCATCCCGGCAAAAGGAGCAACTTTAGTAGTTAGTTATGTAGGCATGAACAAAGTAAAGAAAAAAGTATCTGCTGCGGGAACTGTCAACATTGAATTAACCGAACTAGCTGAATCTAATTTAAATGAAGTGATTGTAGTTGGGTATGGTACCCAAAAAATCACCAATGTTTCTGGTGCTATCTCCACGATTAAAAGTGCAGATATCGAAAAAGTGAATGCAGTTCGTACCGAAGAGGCCTTACAAGGTCGTGCTTCTGGGGTAAGCGTCATTCAAGGTGGTTCTCCGGGCTCTAAACCAACAGTATTAATTAGAGGTATTCCTTCTTTCACTGGAACAGATCCAACTGTGATAGTAGATGGAGTGCAACAATCTTTGGTTGATTTAAACTCAATCAATCCTAGCGATATTGAAACCATCAACGTACTAAAAGATGCCGCTACCACTGCTATTTATGGTGTGAGAGGTGGTAATGGTGTAATCGTGGTGACTACTAAATCAGGTAGAAAAAATCAAAAAACTGAATTTAGCTTTAGCAGTAACTATGGTATGCAACAAGTGATGAACACGATTGGTGTTTTAAATGCTACAGAATATGCTGCAATGTTAAATGAAGGAAGTACCACTGCAGGTGGTGCCCCCATTTTCTCTAATTTATCTGGAATTGGCGTAGGGACGAATTGGCAAAACCAAATTTTTAAAGACGCTCCACAACAAATATATAATTTGACTGCAAAAGGCGGTTCTGATAAAATGTCTTATTTATTAAGTGCAGGTTATTTAAACCAAGGTGGAATTGTAGGTGGTAATGACAAATCAAATTTCACTAGATCTAACTTCACAGCTAATTTGAATTTTGATTTAACTTCAAAATTAAAGTTCATTGTAAACACAAGTGCTTTAATATTAGATTCTAAAGGCGTTTTAGAAAACTCCTTTAATAGTGTGATTGGAAGTGCTTTAAACTTTGATCCTACCGTTTCTATTTTAAATACAAAAAATCCTGCAAGCAAATTTGGCTTCAGTAATTTGCTTTTATCTGAAATTTTCAACCCACTTACTATTTTAGATAATACATATAATAAAAACATTGGAACTAAGTTATATGGTAAGTTTGAATTACAATATGACGTGATTAAAAATGTGAAGTTTACTTCTCGTTTTGGATATACAAAGTATGATGGTAATGCAAAATCATTTAGTCCACTTGCTTATTATGGAACTAACAACGTGGATAACTCAATGAATGAGGATGGTTCTGCGGTATTAGGTAAGCGTAATAAAGTTTCGCACGATAAGGCAAGCAACTTCAATTATATTTTTGAAAACTATTTCAACTATAATTTTAACATCAATACCAACCACCATTTTGAAACTGTTGCGGGCATGTCTGCTCAAAAAACTACAGGCAATACAGCAGGTGCAAGCCGTCAAGATGTACCATTTAACTCATGGGCATTTGCTGATTTCACAGCAGCTACAGGCGCGAATAATGCAAATAATACGGATGCCTTAACTGGTTATTATTACGAGTATTTCCGCCGTAACTTATCTTACTTTAGTCGTTTAAACTATGACTACAATGATAAGTATTTAGCTTCTTTTTCTGCTCGTCGTGATGGTTCTATCGCATTTGGTAAGGACAATCAATTTGGTAATTTTTATTCTAGTTCATTGGGCTGGTTAGTGTCTAAAGAAAAATTCTTTACTACCAAGTTCATCAACTTTCTAAAAATTAGAGGAAGTTATGGTACTACTGGTAACGAAAATGTGAATCCTCAATATATAGGTATTATCACAGGCGGTCCAAGTTATGGTCCAACTGCAAACAGTAATGGTTACAGTTATGGTGAAGTGTTTTACCCAGGTTCTACCGTTGGTTCTGCTGCTAACAATGCTTTAAGATGGGAAAAACAACTTCAAACTAATATTGGTTTTGACATGAGTTTCTTCAATAGTCATTTTAGTTTAACAGCAGATTATTTTGAAAAAACTGTAGATGGTTTATTATTTACACCATCTGCTTCTTTGTATTTAGGTACAGTGCCTATTCCACAAGCTAATATTGGTACAACAAAGACTACAGGGTATGATATGACTTTAACATATCATAATGCAAATACGCGTAAAGTAAAAGTAAATACTGCAATCACTTTTACAACGGCTACTAATTTAGTAACAGCGACTAACTCAGATGGTACTGCTAAAATATTTGGAGGCGGCTATTTTAACGGTCAATCACAGACAGTAACTGTATTTGAAAAAGGCTTCACTCCTGGTTATTTTTATGGGTTTAAAACAGCAGGTTTATTCCAAAATGGTGCTGAAGTTGCTGCCGCTCCTAAACAAACAGGGGCGCAACCTGGGGATATCAGATTTGTTGACATCAATGGTGATGGCAAAATTGATGCGAATGATAAAACAAAAATTGGCGATCCATTTGCAAAATTCACAATGGGTTGGAATTTAAATATCGAAGTAGGACATTTTGATTTTACTTCTTTTGTATATGCTTCAGTAGGAAACGACATATATCGTGCTTTTGAAAGAAATGCTAATTATACAAATAAGCCTCGTGAAGTTTTAGCAAGATGGACTGGTGAAAATTCCACCAACGACGCGCGCTTCCCAAGATATTCTTTTGTAGATAACAATAACAACGCTAGAGTGTCTGATAGATATGTTGAAGACGGATCATTTATAAAAATCAAGAATTTACAATTAGGATATTCCTTACCTACTTCTATGACAAGAAAAGGAATCAATAAGGTACGTTTGTATGTTCAAGTTAAAAATGCATACACGCTTACAAAGTACACTGGATATGATCCAGAAATTCCAGGAGGTATCCTTGAAACTGGTGTAGACCGTGGTGCTTATCCTCAACCTAGAACCTACGCTGTAGGACTTGATATTAAATTTTAAATCTTCATAAAATGAAAATAAGTATGAAAAAATATTTAAAAATGCTCGTGTTGGTTGCCTTCCTAGGTAGCTTAAATGCATGCACCAAATTTGTGGATTATAATCCCCAAGAAGAATTTAAAACTACTGATCAGGATTATCTAAAATCTGAATCAGATTACCGTACTATGGAAATTAGTTGTTACACTCCATTACAATGGATCAACCAAGTAGTTCCTATTGGCGATATTGCTACTGATAATGCTGTAGCTGGTGGTGAAAACGCTTCAGATGTAATTCCATTGCAACAAATTGACGATTACACTACAACTCCAGTAAATGGCCAATTGACAGAAATTTGGCAATCTGCTTACGAAGGCGTGAATCGTGCTAATTATTTATTACAATATAAAGTAAGCAATCCTGCTGGCGATAAAATTGATTTTGCTGGGAAAGATGCGATGTATGGCGAAGTAAACTTTTTAAGAGCTTACTATTACTTTACATTAGTAAAAATGTTTGGTGATGTTCCTTTGTTTACTGATAAGCGATTATCATTAACCGATTCAAAATCCTTGAAGCGTGCTCCTAAAGCAGACGTATACAAGCAAATTGAAGCAGATTTAACTGCAGCAATTGCGGTATTGCCTCCTACACAAATTCAAAAAGGACGTATTACGAAATATGCAGCACAAGCTTTATTAGGTAAAGTGTATTTGTATCAAAACAAATTTGATGCTGCTGCAACTATGTTAGACAATGTTATTAATGCTAATGCTTTTTCTTTAGTTCAAAATTTTGGTAACATCTTTTTATTATCTGGCGAGAATGGTACTGAATCTGTTTTTGAAATTCAGTATTCTAATTCTTCTCCTTATTATAACTGGGGTGGTGCTACACGCGGACAAGGTAACTATGCGATTCAACAGTGTGGCATTCGTGGTTTATCTGGCACTTCTGATATGCCTTATGCACCAGGTTGGAGTACGAACTTACCTACTAAGGATTTAGCGAATGCATATGCTGCAGGCGATCAACGTAAAAACGTAACTGTATTAGATATTGATGCATATAAATCAGCGAACCCTCAGTTTAATATTTCCTACCAAGTGGCGCCTTATAAAAATACAGGCTTATACAACCAAAAGTATTTACCTCGTAAAGGACAAACTTCGGGGCAAGTGGAATTAAACTATCTGAACAACTTTAGAATTATTCGCTATTCAGATGTTTTATTAATGGCAGCTGAAGCTTTCACTAAAGGAACTACTGTAAATGAAACTAAAGCGAAAACGTATTTAAACTTAGTTCGTCGTCGTGCATTTTTAGATAACAATCATGATATCACTGCTACAGGTGCTGCGTTATATGATGCAATTTTAGCAGAACGCAGATTAGAATTAGCCATGGAAGGTGAACGTTTCTTTGACTTAGTAAGAACTGGAAAAGCAGCTTCAGTATTGGGGGCCAACTTTAAAGTAGGCAAACATGAAGTGTTCCCTATTCCACAAACCGAAGTTGAAATTTCAGGCCTCACTCAAAATCCTAGATATTAAAAACTTTTAAAAATAAATGATAATGAAAAATTTTAAATATTTATTAGCTGTCTGTACTTCGCTGATCTTATTGGTCGGTTGTAAAAAAGACCTTTTTGAAGATGTCGCTTTCCTTGATGGGGCAAGTGCTTCTGCCAAATTATCTGCTTTATATAATATTACGCAGGATAATACGGGTTTAGTGACTATCACTCCAATGGGGGAAGGTGCAACTTCCTTCGACGTATATTTTGGTGACGCTACAACAGCACCTGTTACTTTATTGCCCGGAAAAAGTAAACAACACGTGTATAAAGAAGGACTATATAAAGTAAAAATGGTAGCTCGTAACATTTTAGGTAAAACAACTGAAGCTACTCAGGATTTAACCGTTTCTTTTAGAGCACCTGAAAATTTAAAAGTAACTTTAAATCAAAATGGTTTAAACCTAAGTGTAGGTGCTTCAGCTTTATATGAAACTTTCTTTAAAGTATTTTTTGGAGATTCTGCTACTGCGAATCCTGTTCCATTTAAAACTTTTATCGAAGGTCAAACTATTACACACGATTATCCTAAAGGAGGAAATTATATCGTAAAAGTAATTGCATTGTCGGGTGGAGTTGCTACTACAGAACGCAGTGATACTATTAAAGTAGGCAAGCAAATTGATCTACCTGTTGCATTTGATGATCCTAATTACGATTACACAATGAGTGACTTTGGTGGTAATGCTTCTGCTTTTGCAGCTGATCCAACGAATGCCGCTAACATGGTGATGAAAGTTGATAAAAACGTAGGTGCTGAATTTTGGGCTGGTACCACGATTGGAACAGGTTTAGGATTTACCAATAAAGTTGCTTTAGCGGCTAATAGAACTAAAATGAGCGTCAGAGTTTATTCTCCGGCTGCTGGTTATTTAGTGAAATTAAAAATTGAAGATGCTAAAGATGAGAGTAAATCAGTTGAAACCGATGCACTTACAACTAAAGCAAATACTTGGGAAACTTTAGTATTTGATTTTAGCAATCAAAGTGGAGGTACCCCTGCTGTTAATTATGCACATAGCTATAACAAAGCTTCTATTTTCTTTGATTTTGGTAATGGTAATACTTATGGCCCTACCAACAATGTCAAAAAGACTTTCTATTTTGACGATGTAACATTCATGCCAGCTGAAATTGTATTAGGTCAAATTGATTTGCCAGTGACTTTTGATGCGAATAATGTAAACTATAGCGTAATTGATTTTGGTAACAGTGCAACGGTAGATGCAGTAGATCCTACTAATAGTGCAAATAAAGTGAAGAAGACAACGAAAGTAAGTGGTGCTGAAACCTGGGCAGGAACTACTTTGGGTGGTTCAAATCCTAAAGGTTTTGCAACTGCAATTCCAATTAAAGCAGGCGCTACTAAAATGTCAGTGGATGTGTATTCACCTGCTTCAGGATTAACAGTAAAATTAAAAATCGAGGACAAAAACGATCCTACCAAATCGGTGGAAACGGATGTGAAAACAACCAAAGCCAATGCTTGGGAAACAATCGTATTTGATTTTTCGAATCAAGCTACAGGTACTGCCGCGTTAAATTTATCTTACACATTTAACATGGCTTCTATCTTCTTTGATTTTGGAAATGTTGGAACTGGAAAAGTATTTTATTGGGACAATGTCATCTTTGGTGCAGCAACACCAACCAATGTGTTAGGGATTCCTTTGGATTTTGAATCAACTACTTTAAATTATGCTTTCACTGATTTTAGTGGTGGTGCAGCAACTGTAGTAACGAATCCTAATAATTCAGGCATCAATACTTCTAATAAAGTAGGAAAAATGGTGAAAGGCGCTGGTGATCCATGGGCAGGTAGCTATATTGCATTAGACAATCCTATTGACTTTTCTGCTGGTAAAACATTTAAAGTAAAAATACATTCTCCAAGAGTAGGTGCGAAGCTTTTATTAAAAGTAGAAAACTTAACTGATGGTGGAATTGCTTTTGAAAAAGAGGTGACAACTACAAAAGCGGGTGAGTGGGAAGAATTAACTTTTGATTACAGTGCCATTGATACTTCAAAATCTTATCAAAAAGTCGTGTTGATTTTTGATTTAGGAACGGTAGGAGATGGTTCTGCTAATTATACTTTTTACTTTGATGACATTAAACTTAATTAACGAATAATAAAAGACGTTATGAAAAATAAATTTAAATTACTTAGTTTGTTCAGCTTGTTAGTAATCCTTGGATTGACTAGCTGTCAAAAAGAAGAATATAGTTTTGGTAGCATGAAAACCCCAACGGGTTTAGTGTTAACTACAACTGTTACTGGTGTAGATAATGCCAATCCAGCTGGTAATGGTACTGGTTTAGTCGCTATTAATGTGAAAGCGACAGATGCCATTACCTATAAGATAGATTTTGGTGATGGCAACACTCAAATGGTACCATCCGGTGTAGTGACTTATAAGTACACGACTCCAGGTACAAGTGACTATAATGTAAATGTGACAGCCATTGGAACAGGTGGTATTGTGTCTAACATTACTAAAAAAATCACCGTGTTTGTAGCATTTAATATTCCAACAGAAATTGTACAAAACTTAACTGGGGGTGCCTCTAAAGTTTGGGTTTGTGATAAAGCCGCTGACGCACATTTTGGAGTAGGGCCTAATGATGCTTTCTCACCTATTTGGTATGCAGCTGGAGCTAATTCTCGTGCCTCAGACGGATTTTACGATGATGAAGTTACTTTTAGTAAAGATGCCAATAACAATATTTCCATGGATTTAGATAATAAAGGAACCACTTTTGTTTTAGGAGCAGCTGTTTCTTATTACGGATTGACTGGTCCTGAAGGTCAATATCCTATTGCTACAAAAGGAGTAAAAAAGTTAGCCTTCATGGATGCCACATCAGCTAGTACTATGGCAAATTCTACTCGAATTCAATTTATGGTTCCAGGAAATGGATTGGTATTAATTGGTATGGGAAGTACAACTTATGAGATTTTATCTTTGACTGCTAGCACTATGACTTTAAGAACCATTGGAGCAGATGGAAATTCATGGTATGAAAAGTTGAAAATTAAATAGAGGCACGCATGAGATCATTAATGACTTGTCTGTTGGGCTTTTGTTTTTTGAGCTGCAGTAAAAGTGGTGATGGTGAATCTGGTACTACAGATGTAGGACCTAGTAATCTTAGCATCACGCCTACTGTAAGCACAGACAATTCTGGTAATGTAAGTTTTATAGCCACTGCAACTAATGCGGTAAGCTATGAATATGATTTTGGCAATGGTCAATATCTAAATTCCACTACTGGATCAGTAAATTATAAGTATACTACTTCAGGAACGTATACGATTACTGTCAAAGCAAAGAGCGCAACAGGCAAGACTACTTCTGCCTCTACTAATATTACTATTTCGGTAGCGCTATCATTAATATGGTCTGATGAATTTAATACCGCAGGTGCGCCCGATGCATCTAAGTGGGGATATGATATTGGTGCAGGCGGTTGGGGGAATAATGAATTACAGTATTATACGAATCGTACCGACAATGTTTTTGTCTCTAATGGAACTTTAAAAATCATTGCCAAAAAAGAAACCTATTCCGGAAGTAGTTATACATCGGCTCGTTTATTAACAAAAGGTAAATTTTCTTTTCAATATGGGAAAATAGAGGTCTCGGCTAAACTTCCAGGAGGAGTAGGTACTTGGCCAGCTATTTGGATGTTGGGCGATAATTTTACAACAGTTGGTTGGCCAACTTGTGGTGAAATTGATATCATGGAGCAAAAGGGAAGTGATATGAATCGCATTTATAACACTTTACATTATTTAGGTAATTCGGGTGGCAGTGCCATTGGTACTTCGTATTTAATAGATAATGTGACTAACGGATTTCATAAATATGGACTCATTTGGACCAGTACAAGTTTACAATTTTTAGTAGATGATGTAGTGCGCTATACTTTCGCGAATGCTACCAATTTGCCTTTTAATCAAAATTTTTTCTTGATTTTAAATATGGCAATGGGGGGGATTTTTGGGGGCAATGTGGATGCTGCATTTAATAGTGCGCTCATGGAAGTTGATTATGTAAGAGTATATAAATAGTTATAGGGTTCATTTATATAGTTAAGAGTAAAATCTTTGCTTTAAAAAAACTTATCATTATTTCACTGCTTACAATTTTTAAATTGATTATTAATTACAACAATGAAACGTTCAAATATTTTTCGAGTTATTATATCCTTATCTTTTATTTTGGTATTACAATTGCAATTAGTTGCACAGTCAAATAAAAAAGTATTGTTTTTTGATGATTTCTCAAGTGCCAGTTTAGACCGTTCCAAATGGAATGTAATTATTACAGGGGATCATTTCAATGATGAACTACAAGCCTATATTGATTCTGCCAGCACTTTATTTGTAGAAAATGGATGTTTGGTTTTTCGCCCTCAATATTCTCCTGGTTTTATCACCAAAGATGGCAAACGCTTTGATTTTACTTCAGCACGTATTACTACTCAAAATAAATTTGATTTTGCATATGGCACTGCCGAAGCTAAAATTAAATTAACAAAAGGTTCGGGTTTGTGGCCTGCTTGGTGGATGTTAGGAAATGGAATTTGGCCAACAACCGGTGAAGTTGATATTATGGAAAATATTGGTGAATCTGAATGGGCAAATGCAGCAGTGCATGGACCAGGGTATAGTGGCGAAACTCCTTTTGTGAATCGTCAATATTTTAATGCTGCTAATGATGTAACGAACTGGCATGTATATGCTGTAGAATGGTCACCCACCGAAATGGTTTTTAAATATGATGGTATTGTTATGTATAAGGTGACTAAAACAATGATCAATCATTATGGCAAATGGGTGTTTGATGAGCCCAAGCATTTGCTATTAAATTTTGCAGTGGGTGGAATTTATCCAGTAAAAATTAATGGCATTAAAGGAAAAGGGGTAAAGTATGGCTTACCAGAATCTACATCGGAACTTATTAAAAGTAATAAAGTAAAAATGTGGGTGGATTGGGTGAAGGTATCGCGTTAAAAATTAAATAAACCTAGGTTTTATTTAATTTTATCATAACGATAGAAATTGTATCCGATTTCTTCGTACTTCGTTTTGTTGTTTTTATAATTTTTCCCTTAAATTCGGTGAGGAAAAAAATTCCATTTTTTAGTGGAGTATTAAAAATAATAATAATGAAACATCTTTTCAAGCAACTATTTGGTAGCTTTATTTTATTAATGTTCGTATTTGATTTAAATGCGCAAGTAAAAAATAAGGAAGATTTACAAATAACACAAACACATCCAAGAATACTATTATTCAAAGGAGAAGAAGCTAATTTAGTGAGCTCAATCACAAAGGATCCAGTATGGTCCATGTTGCACAATGCAATCATTAAGGAAAGTGATCGCATCATTACTGTTGCGCCCATTCAAAGAATACAAATAGGTCGACGACTTTTAGACAAATCAAGGGAAGCATTAAAAAGATTATTCTATTTGTCCTATGCCTATCGTACCACCAATTATCAAAAGTATTTAGTAAGGGCCGAAAATGAAATGCTAGTCATTGCAGGTTTTAGTGATTGGAATCCATCTCATTTTTTAGATGTAGCTGAAATGACCATGGCCATGTCTATTGGGTATGATTGGTTATTTGATCAACTTTCTCAAGCCTCCAAAGATTCTATACAAAATGCGATTATTAAAAAAGGAATTGAATCATCGCTTGATAGTAAAAATAATAGTTGGTTAAAAGCAGAACACAACTGGAATCAGGTATGTAATGCCGGCATGTCATATGGCGCTATGGCGATATATGAGCGAGATCCCAAATTAGCAAAAATGATTATTAATCGTGCCGTTGAATCAATGGCAATTCCAATGAAGGATTATGGACCAGATGGTATTTATCCTGAGGGTTATGGCTATTGGGGATATGGAACCTCTTTTAATGTTTTATTCCTAAGTGCGCTTGAAAAAATTTATGGTACCGACTTTGGCATGACGAAAGCTCTAGGCTTTTTACAAACTGCTAGTTTTATGGAAAGTATGACTGGAACCACTGGTAAACCTTTCAATTATTCGGATGCTGGGGGTAATGGTTCATTTAATCCAGCAATGTTTTGGTTGGCGAATAAGGTAAAAGATCCAAGTTTGCTATGGGTTGAAAAATCTTATCTTAAAGCTGGCAGAGAGGCTAACTTAGTTAATGAAAGAATATTGCCAGCAATCATGTTATGGAAGGGGAATATCTCTACAAAAGATATTAAAGCGCCAA
>JANREK010000040.1:40828-56301 GCA_030726065.1 Sediminibacterium sp.
CCAAAAGTCTACATTGGTTTGACGACGGACACAAATTGCTAAGATGAACCTTTAACAAATTGTTTCCCGCCAATGCTGCCTCATTATTCAATGATAGTTTTTGAATAATACTATCTTTCAGGGGACTCTTCTTTGCAACAACTGATATCGATTCTTGGATTAGTTTGATTTCATCAACAGTAAACATCTGTTTAATATCTAACACACCGTTGTCAATATAAACCTTATGGTTGGTGTCTTTTTCTACATTGAAGCCAACAGCCTTTAATAGGTCAAGGTACCTATAAACCGTTCTTTCGGTACTTCCTATCAATTTTAGTTTTTCTAAATTTACTTACCCATTTTCTAATGATGTCACCTAGGTAGGCTGCTACAAAAACGCCAATTAAACCACCCAGAACACTATATGAAAAAATTTCAATTGGATGTAGTTTAAAGGCAAATCCAGCTGGGATAGCAGCATAAATTTCAAAAGTTGCCAAACCAATTACAGTAAGAATCTTATAAATCATTTATTATGCTAATTTCTGCTTGGGCACAAAGGTAGCATTATGAATTAGAAGTATTACACAATTATTTCATAGCATTCAACCAATCAATAATCCCTAGTTGAATTTTACCGGCAACTTGGGTATGAAAAATGGGCTTTACAATTCTTTTTTCATCCTCTGGGTTACTTAAGAAAGCAATTTCAACTAAGCAATTGGGAAAATCCGTTGGCGCATTTAAGGCAAAGTTGAAATGACCAATATTCCCAAACTCCTCTAATTTCAATTCAAGCATTCTTTTCAATATGGTGGTAGTAAGTGGCCTAAAGCCGATGTGTTTATAATAGGTACTAACGCCCTTGATTGTTTCCTTTGAGCTAGAGTTTAAGTGTAATGAAATTGCAAAATCAGGTTTCTGCTGTTGTAGCCATAAAATTCGGTCCTTATTATCAAAAGTCGTATCTGTTTTTCGCGTCATGATAATATTTTTCACACCTAGTTTCTTCAAGGATTTTTCAAGTGCTTTTGCAAAAAGCAGGGTTTGTTGTTTTTCAGATGCTCTTAGCTTAATACCTGAAGTACCACTGTTACTACCGCCATGACCTGCATCAATTGCAATCACCATTTGACGAATATCTAATTTAGTTGGCTGGCGCTTAATTCGAACACTTAAAAACTTTTCTGTGTAGAAAATTGAATAACCCCAATGCTGTGCATGTTTTAATTCGATGGTTACCCTAACAACATCATCTTCCACTTGATTGTAATAAACGTTTTTAACTTCTTTCAGGGAACTTAGTTGTGTAATCCAATTGGTATTGCTTTGAACCCCGTATATATCAACCATAATTTTACTAGGACTAATTTCCATCCAGGATTTGTAGGGTAGCTTTTCGTCGAGATATATATTAACGTAATCAAATAAGGAATCCCCCTTTGAAATAAATGAACCTGTTAAGTGATAAGGTTTTTTTATTGGAGAAGTTGAATCTGGTTTAACGTATGCTTTTTCTATAAGTGCAGTATGGTATTTAGATAATTGAACCGTATACATATCCTTCACCGAGTCAACTATTTTCAATAAAACATTGGAATCAATATAACCCATCTTAGCACCACCTAGTCGGTCTTCACCCATCCCATAGGATAATGCAGGTAATTTTCCGGTGGTTCTTCCATAATACACGGAGTTGCTTGAATTGCTTTGTGCGATACTGTTAATACTAGTAAAAATACAAATGGTAATGAGTAAATTTTTCATGGTTTGAAGTTAATGAAAACCTTTGAAATAACTTTCAATAGCTGTAGACCCCATCCCATAAGTTGTTTTAGGGAATGATTATAAGCGGAGCGTTCTTTGGCATTATGTACCCCTTTCCCCAAAAAAAACCACCTATGAAATGAATCATAGGTGGTTTTCTTAAACGGCTTATTTCATTTTTTTAGTAATCGTAGCAACACGTTGGCCAAGGGTAAATCCTTTTTGTAAAAATATTTTGTCTAATTTTTCAGTTTTGAAAATACTTTCATTTGTAATGGCAGAAGCCCCAAAAGCAGAAGTCCACTCATCTCCACCCACCACAATCATTCCAAAAATTAACATAGTGTGTAATAGGTTAACCTGTGCAAGCTCCTCCCCAGCAGATATGCCGCCAGCTGTGACAAATGCAGCACCTATTTTATCTTTTAATGGGTTCCCCTCAAATGGCCATTCGCTCATAAATTTAACCACTTCGGGTGCGAGGTTAGCATTGTAAACGGGGCTGCCTATAATGATTGCATCTGCATTTAATAAATCCTTTGTTGTAGTTTGATGAATGCTTTTAAGTACAACTTGAACTCCTGGTATTGATTGCGCTCCTTTAGCAACTTCCTCCGCTAAGGATTGTGTATGCGCTGTTTTACTATAAAAGGCAATAAGTACATTTTTTGTCTTTACCTGCCCATACCCCAATTGACTAATAAATAATAATACGACGATTAGAGATTGTTTCATAGTATAAAAATAGAAATTTAATATTCAATTATGCTAGATATACTTTAGAAATAATGGGAAGACAAAAAATAATTGTGAGAATTACAAAAAAACTTTTTGGTTTAGATCTTCTGTTATCAAGTAGCGCGTGGTTTTAAAATTAACGCAACTATTTTTTATTTAATATTTTAGCAATTTCTTGATACATTAAATGAATTCCAGGAAGATGCATGCTGCCATGACTAAAACCTTGCAATTCGTATAGTGAGATATTTTTATTTCCTGCTAATTTCATCATTCTAACAAAATAGGCATTCTCTTCATATCTACCCAGCAATTCAAGTTCTCGATCGCCTGTTATGTCAATAATGACTGGGGTATTTGCTTTTATAAAATTCATAGGAGCGTACTTGTCAATTACTGGTTGTATATTTTTAATATTATTTTGGGCTCTAATGGTAAAATGAGTAATAACTTGAGGACTCAGAGGAATACAGGCTTTAATTCTGTTGTTAGCAATATTTTGCTTTAACAACCATGATTCATCCATGGTTAACATCATGGCTAAATAACCGCCAGCGGAATGACCCGATAAAAATATTTTACTTGTATCTCCGCCGTATTGTTGCATATTATTGAACACCCATGCTACTGATGCAGCAGCATCTTCTATAAAAGCAGGAGCATGTACTTTTGGGCTTAATCTGTATTCCGCAGAGACAATAATAAATTGATCATTTTTTAATTCCTCAGGAATCGCCTTAGTGCCGCCTGTTAAACCTCCCCCGTGAAACCAAACAATTATGGGCAATGCTTTATTGGTATTGTTGGGTAAATAAATGTCCAATTTGCATTGGCTTTCTTGATAGGGATCTGAGATATCCTTTTGACTGTAATAGGGAACATTTAATATTTCCCTTTTCTGAGCAAAATTTACATTGCTATATAATATAACCAACAAAACTAAAACGTATTTCATAATTATTCTTTTTCTATGTTATAATCAAAACTTCTTTTATGCAATGGGTGGTAGGGTGTTCTACTTCCAAATTAAAATTACTTGCTTAAAAATAAGATAATCTTCTTAATTAGATCCCTTTCTTGTATTTACGCTTGTTTTTGGTGAAAACCTGCACTGTAATTTCGTCTTGAATTGTGAATTTAGCAAATGTTGACTATCAACTAATATCGTACATTGAGTATCAAATATTAATCATGTTAAATAAATTATTATCTTTTTGTAAGCCGAAATCTATACGCATATTTTTAATTTGTTTTTATTTTCTTTTTGCTTTCATGAATAGCAATGCGCAAGAAGTTCAAAACCGCCCCAACATAATTTTTATTTTGGCGGATGATTTAGGGATGGGTGATGTTTCATGTTTCAATAAGAACGGAAAAATTGCAACGCCCAATATTGATAAAATTGCTGAAAATGGAATTTTGTTTACTGATGCACATTCAAGTGCAGCTGTTTGTACACCAACGCGCTATGGTTTTCTTACTGGCAGATACAATTGGAGATCAAGATTAAAGGAGGGTGTGCTTGTGCAATTTGATAAACCATTGATTGAACAAGGAAGAACAAATATGGCCAGTATGCTTAAATCAAAAGGATATCAAACAGCGGCAATAGGTAAATGGCATCTTGGTTGGGATTGGACTACAAAAAATGGTATGCCTCCAGTTGACAATAAACAGGAATGTAATGTTGATTATAGCATGAAGGTTACTGGTGGACCAACAGCTATTGGGTTTGATTATTTTTTTGGTATGGATGCGCCCAATTACCCACCGTATACTTATATTGAAAATGATAAAATCAAGGGCACACCTTCCGTATTTTATCCAAGCCAACCCTATGCAGATTGCAGACCTGGGACTGGAGTGGAAGGATGGAATCTTGAAAATATAATGCCTGATCTTCAAAAGGAATCTGTTAGGTATATAGCAAAGGCGTCCGATATCGGAAAACCTTTCTTTCTTTATCTCCCTATCACAGCCCCACATACACCTATTGCACCGGAAAAGTCATTCATCGGAACTTCAGGTTTGAATGTTTATGCTGATTTTGTTAAGCAGGTAGATGATTTTGTTGGATCCATTCAACAATCTTTAAGGGAGCATCACCTAACAGAAAATACCATCCTCGTTTTTACCAGTGATAATGGTTGCTCTCCTGAAGCTAATTTTAAATTTTTAAAAGAGCAAGGTCATGATCCGAATAATGGTTATCGTGGACACAAGGCGGATATTTTTGAAGGAGGACACCGGGTTCCCTTGGTTGTCCAATGGCCCAAAAAAATTAAGCAAGGAAGAACAGTTTCACAAACTGTTTCTTTGAATGATTTTATGGCCACATTTGCATCTATTGTTGATTATGATTTAAAAGATAATGAGGCAGAGGATAGTTATAATCTTCTTCCAGTTTTGATGAACCCAAATTATAAAATCGCCATTCGTGAAGCAACTGTTCACCATTCCCTTTTTGGTAATTTTGCAGTACGCAAGGGAGATTGGAAACTTATTTTTACTCCAGGCTCTGGTGGATGGAGTTTTCCAACACCCGGTAAAGCAGAGGAGGGGCTGCCATCTATTCAATTGTATAACCTAAAAAAAGACCCCACTGAAAAAGATAATTGTTATACTAAGTTCCCGCAAGTTGTTGAAGAGCTGTCTGTACTAATGAAAAAATATATAGAAGATGGTAGGTCTACTCCTGGAAAGCCTCAAAAAAATGATGGTGCGTATCCATGGAAGCAGCTTAATTTTTTAAAATAACTTATTTTAAGTTGGCTTATTACACGCGTAAACAGCCATTAGTAATATTTTTATTTTATCATTGATGAACTAAAAATCTTAAATTTATTCTCAAACAAATTTTAAATTATGAAGCAGCCGTTAATTATTACTTTTTTTGTTACTTGTATTAGTATAACAACAATCAGCTATTCATTTGGACAAGTAAATGCCACACAACCAGTTTCTACGATTGTGAATGATAAATACACCAAAGATGTAAGCACTGAAAGGGGTATCATAACTGCACTGTATGATGTAATATCTGGCGAATCTGGCGAAGTGCGTGATTGGGAAAGGTTTAGATATCTATTTGGAAAGGACGCTTTATTGATTCCAACTAATAAAAGTAACACAGGGGTATACAGCTATAGAACTATGACTCCTGAAGATTATATTACGATGTTTAGTACACGCGTAAAAACGGGTTTCTTTGAAAAAGAATTAAAATATGAAGTGGTGTCATTTGGAACCGTCGCACACGTTTTTAGTACTTACGAAACTCGGGAAACAAAAAATGGCCCCATCACCAATAAAGGGATTAATAGCATACAGCTATTCTATGATCAAAATAGATATTATATCGTAAATGTATTTTGGTGTGCAGAAAGCTTAGGTTTTACTTTACCTGCAGCTAATTTAAAATAATTTATTTCTTTATAAAAGGTAATTTAATTACTGAAGGATATTGTTTAGAATGGTGAATTTTATTCTCCACTACTATTCCTTTAGATTCATCGTAGTTATTTCCGCCAGTGTTCAGGTTGCGATCAAATCTAGGAAAATTACTACTTGAAACTTCGATCCGAATTTTATGACCTGCTGGAAAATAATTACTTGTCACCATCGGTGTTAAATCTACCTTATATACTTTATTCTTTTCCATGAAAACTTCTTTATCATAACCATCTCTATAACGAAGACGCTGAATGGTTTCATCTAAATTATAAGCCTTGCCATCAGGATATACATCAATTAATTTAATAGTCACATCAGTATCTAGGCCAGTGGAAGAAACAAATAATGTTGACTCTATGAATCCTGTGATTTCAACGCCTTCTACTAATTTTTCAGAAGTGTAAACTAAAATATCATTTCGTAATTCCATTTGTGATTGATCAAAGCTACCACCTTGAACAGCATTACCAGTACAGCAAACATTACCTCCATAGGAACCAACTGGATTCATTGGGTCATACATGAATGCATCAGGAATATCTTTTAAAGGAGGCGTTAATAATAAAGCACCATCACCATTGCGGGTATTGGCTTTGCCCGCACTAGATAAATAGAAATCTTTTATTTCGGTATTAGGCAAAGGAAAACTTTCAGCTTGTTGCCATTTGTTGGAGCCCATTGTATAGTAGCGAACGCGTGGTTGTTTTGCTTTAAAATCATTTTGATCTCCCTTCAATAACATATCAAACCAACCCCATGTTAATTCATCGTAGTTTAATCGAGCATCGCCCACACTTCTTTCACCTACAATGGTATTTTCAGTGGCGCGCTTGTAAGAGCAGTGTAAAACAGGAGCAATCACTAGGTATTGATTATCGGCTACATTTTTTGATTTAGCTGCGTTACGTACATGATTGAATAAAGCAATATTTGGGGCAGATGACACATCATACCAGCTAACAAACCAATATGCGGGAACTTCCAATGACATGTTATCATGATACAATCCGCCATTGAACCAAGCTGGATCGTTTGGTTTTCTTACAATCATTTTTTCGTAAATACCATCAGCACCTTGCGCATTTTTGATGATGTCTTGCACTGGTAAATGTTTCAAACCTAGTGCCCAATCTACTTTAGGCATTTCAGGTGCCATGTCATAAAACTTTTGAATACGTAGTAAGTCATTTTGTTGAATGCCTTTTGGTAAAACCGGGGCCATTTTATCGTGTTGTGTTCCATATAACCAAGAAGTAAATAACATTTGTTGCGCACCACCACGGTACCAGTTACCTTGTTCCATAAATTTACCTACGCGACCTACGCCTGCGCCAAAACCTTGTGCCACCAATGCGGCCAAAGCAGGGTGGTTTTGAGAAGCTACCGCCATCTGCCATTCAGCAGTAGATGAACAACCAATCAAGCCAACTTTCCCGTTACTCCACTTTTGTTTACTCATCCAATCGAGTGCATCATACCCATCCGTAATGGGTGTACCTAAAATATCCCACTCGCCTTCAGAAAAAAATCGGCCACGCTCATTTTGAACTACGTAAACATATCCTCTGCTGACCGCTTCGTAAGCAGCTTGCAGGGCGCCTGTTACCATTTTACCATCTATCCAGGCATTAAAATTATAGGGTGTTCGAGAAAACACAACTGGGTGTTTACCCTCACCCTTTGGGCGATAAATATCAGTAGCCAAGCGAATTCCGTCACGCATTGGCATCATAACTTTTTGATCAATTACTGCAATAGAATCTAGCTTTCGATAAATCGCGGCAGTGTCTTGGGCAATAATGGGTTCTGTAATTGCAGTAAATGCAAACAAGCCAATGGAGCATAATATTTTTTTCATGTTTTATACATTAGGTATGCTTCAATTTACATTTTTTTCTTTTACAATGTCCAAGTGAAATAAAAATAAACTACCCTTCACGTTGATTCGCCCCTTTTTTCCCTCTAAAAACTCAAAACCTGGTTCAAACTTGGCAGGGATTCATAGTATTTTCTTAAAAAACCTTTTCTTATCTGATTTATTTTTTTCCTATTTTCAATTGTCTTTGTTGATGAGATCTATTTTAATACTACATTAATATAATAAAATATGCTTTCCTTAAAACCTATTACAAACCTCAAGAATACCATCGCCTTTTGGTGTATTTACTTCGTTATTTTGTTTCCAATAAATGCTTCTGCTCAAATAATTCAATCGTATGATGTAGTTATTTATGGAGGTACTTCTGCGGGTGTTTCTGCTGCCATCCAATGTTCTCGAATGGGAAAAAAAGTAATTTTAATTGAACCTACAAATCGAATTGGGGGGCTAACCACCGGAGGATTAGGCAAAACGGATATAGGGAACAAGCAAGCGATTGGAGGAGTTTCTCGTGAGTTTTATCAAAAGATAAAAACCTATTATCTAAAGCCTGAAAATTGGATTTGGGAAACAAGGGATGCCTATAAGGGTGTTGGTTACGATACTTTTAACGAGGATGCGATGTGGGCTTTTGAACCTTCCGTTGCTTTAAAAGTATTTCTTGAAATGGTTAAAAATGAATCTAATATTCATATTGTTTATAATCAAAGATTAAACCGAAAATCAGGTATAAAAAAGGAAAAGCAAGTTATAAAATCTATTCAGATGGAAACGGGGCAAATATACCAGGGTAAGATTTTTATGGATTGCACCTATGAAGGAGATTTGATGGCTGCCTCAGGCGTCAGCTATACCGTGGGCAGAGAATCAAATAGTCAGTATGGAGAATCTTTAAACGGGGTTCAGGCAAATAATTTTAATTTAACACTTCAAAAGAAATTATCCAGGAACGGAATTCATCATAATTTTATAGAAGGCGTGAGTCCTTACTTGGTTAAGGGAAATTCAAAGAGTGGATTATTGCCATTTGTGAGTGCTGAAAAGCCAGGGGTGGATGGTCAGGCCGATAATAAAATTCAAGCTTATTGTTATCGCATGACTTTAACCAATCTTCCTGAAAATCGCATTCCTTTCAAAAAACCTGATGGTTACAATGAATTAGAATATGAATTATTGTTTCGCAATTATGAAGCCGCTAAAGGCGACATTCGTAAAATGTATGATTATGGAGATCCGTTAGTGCCTTGGATAAATTCTGCAATGCCCAACCGAAAAACAGATATCAATAATCAAAAGGGCTTTTCAACAGATTTTATCGGACAAAATTATGGTTACCCTGAAGCGAGTTATGATGAAAGGATAAAAATTGCGGCCTTGCATAAAAAGTACCAACAAGGCTTGATGTGGACTTTATCTTATCATCCTAGAATTCCTAAGCAAGTTCGTGATGTGGTTTCCGAATGGGGAACATGTAAAGACGAATTTATTTCAGATAGCGGTTGGACGGACCAATTATATATTCGTGAAGCTAGAAGAATGGTGAGTGATTATGTGATGACCCAAAAAAATTGTGAGGCATTGGCAGTAGCTGAAGATGCTATTGGACTAGGCGCATATCAGATGGACTCCCATCCCGCGCAGAGGTACGTAGATGTAAATGGGTTTGTAAAAAACGAAGGCAATGTTGAAGCGCATGTCAGTGCCCCTTTTCCAATTAGCTACAAATCAATCATCCCTAAAAAATCAGAGGCAACTAATTTGTTTATACCCGTTTGCCTTTCATCCTCCCATATTGCATATGGATCCATTCGAATGGAGCCTGTGTTTATGGTGCTAGGTCAATCTGCAGCAATAGCGGCTAGTATTGCCATTGATAAAAACGTACAAATACAGGAAGTTTCCTACCCAGAGTTACGTGCAGCCTTAATCAAAAATCAACAAATATTGAAATAGGTTTTTTATCAAACGAATGCAATTTACTTTTTTGTAAATCGACCGTGCAAAGTGGACATTTTATTAAATAAAACTTAACTTTAAGCTACCACAAAACCGCATGTATGCAACGTAGACAACTCTTAAAACAATCTGCTTTTGTAATTGCTTCATTTTCTTTATCACGAGAACTTTTTGCAAATGCTCCTGTAACTAATTTGAATGTCAATTCATCTACTTTGATAAGATTAGGCTCAAATGAAAATCCGCATGGCCCATCTACATTAGCGAAACAAGCAATGATAGACGCAGTAGGAATTTCTAATCGCTATCAATGGGATATGAATGCATTATTAAAAACAGAAATTGCAAAAATGACTGGTCACACCAAAGATCATGTTGCCTTAGGGGCAGGATCTTCTGAGTTATTAGGGGTGGTTTCATTATGGGCTGCATATAAAAAAGGGAATGTTGTTGCATCTGAACCAACATTTAAATTGTGGATGCCTGCAGCAAGACGCATGGGCTTACCAACCAAATTAGTTCCATTGACTTCAACGAAACACAATGATCTCAATGGGCTTATGAATGCAATGGATCAAGAAACAAAAATGGTTTATTTATGTAATCCAAATAATCCAACAGGTACAGTGAGTCCAACAAGTGATTTAGAAAACTTTATTAAAAAAGTAGCTAGTACTACAATTGTTTTGCTAGATGAAGCTTATACAGATTATTATGATACGCCATCTATGTCTAAAATGATTGATGCCTATCCTAACTTAGTGATAGCTAAAACATTTTCTAAAACCTTTGGAATGGCTGGTGCAAGAGTTGGTTATGTGTTAGCGCATCCAAACACCATTAAGGCCCTGAACGAATTTCAAGCTTGGGCAAATGCAGGCCCCTCTGCAGTATCCATGCAAGGTGCATTGGCGGCCATCAAAGACAAGGAATTTGTCACTTATTGTAAGCAAGAAAATATAAAAGCAAAGGATATCTTGTATCAAGGCTTTGATGCACTAGGCATAAAGCATATTAAGTCATTTACAAGTTTTGTTTATTTTGATACAGCGACTTATAAAAAAGATGTACCAGCATTATTATTAGCAAATCAAATTACAGGTGCTAGATCCTTCGAGGAAAATAGCAGTTGGTTAAGGATCAGCATTGGGACAGTAGCTGAAATGGAAAAAGTAGTTGCTGTATTGAAACTTGGAGCGTAGACTAACCTGTTTTTGGTGAAAACCTGGTCCGGAACTTGGCCGGAGGTATCGTTTATATTGAATAATATCCAGTTGCTCTTCCAACACCTTCTTTTGTAATTACTTTTTTATTTAATAATTCAACCAAAGTTTTCTTTACTGTCGGAAGTGGAATATCTAACTTAGTTGAGATATCTCCTGAACTGCATCCTGCATGATTTTGTATAAAGAAATTAATTCTTTGTTCACGAGGAGTGAGTGCTTCACTTGCTTTTTTACTTTCTTCTAATTTCAACAACAAATTACTTTGAATATTATTTATGCAGCTTGTAAAAAAATTAAGCCAATTTGTTACGTTTTCTCCAGGCCTATTTTTTTGTGCATCCATTAATACTTGGTAGTATTCAGATTTTCTATTTTCAATTTCATGTTCAAAGCTTATATATTGTATCCATGAATAACCATTCTTCAATAAAAGTAAACTAGCTAATAATCTGCTTAATCGACCATTGCCATCTTGAAATGGATGGATGCTTAAAAATTCATAAACAAACAAAGCGTCTTTTACAAAAGGCAATGTTTCTTCATCATTATTATACCATGCAATTAAACGTATCATTGCGTCCTGTGTTTGAAGTCCAGGTTCAGATGTTTTGAAGATGGTTTGTTTGGTCCCGTCAGCTAAATTTGCTTCAACTGCATTGGTTACTTGTTTGTATTCACCTTTATGCCATGCATCTTTTACACTATATTTCATTAAGAGATTATGCAAGCTCTTGATTTGGCTTTCTGTAATACCAATTGATGCATAATTTTCAGCAATGGTGTCTAAGGTTTCAAAGTAGCCCATCACTTCTTGTTGGTCTCTTTCTTCAAAAGAAGACATATTTATGTTTTCAATTAAAACACTTACTTCGTCATCGGTCATTTTGGAACCTTCAATTCTTGTAGAAGCGCCTACACTTTTTACCGTTGCAATACTTTTTAATTGCATTAATGTACTACCCTCTCTTTTTTCAATATTAGACCAGGAGGCATCAAAACGATCAATTTTAGATAATTCAGACATGATTTTCATGCCTAAGTCAAGTTGTAGGTTGTTTATTATCAAGCTCATTATATCCGTATTTATCCGTAAATATATGAAAACATATCTGATAATTCTAAATAATTATATCCGTATTTATCCGTAAATATACGATTTGGCATCTTTAAAAATGGAAATACATAGTTAAACCACCATATTTACATCGTAAATGGAAGCCTCATGGGAAGTAATGTTATAAAATGTTTTCTGGTGCAAATTGTATGCAAATCATAAAAAAAGGTCCCAGTGTATAAACACTGAAACCCTTGATTCTATTGAGTGGGCCCATCCCGAGGACTCGGGAGACCCCGATATATTTTATGAGGGTTTAAAGTAACATCCCACTTGTTGTCTTTTATTGATAATCAATAGGATACAAGATTGAAATAGATCTGTTTTTCTCATATTTCACCTCTTTTAACCCGTTTTTGGTGAAAACCTGGCCCGGAACTTGGCCGGGCTTTTGCAAAGCAGTAATGTTCACTTTTTACTAATAGTGAACATTATTTATTAAATTAGTTAAAATATTCAATCATGTCTAAATACGGTTTCTCGTTCTCATGGAAAAGAGCATTAGGTATATCTGCTGCGAAACAACGTTTTGCTCGACAAACTGGGATTCCAACCACACAATCAGGATTAGAGAGAAAAGTTGGTCGAGGTATTATTAGTTTATTATTAAGTTTTTTTACAGGCAAGAAATAAAAAAAATCTACATTTAAACAACGAAACCCTCTACAACTGAACTGTCCACTTTCTTTGACGACATACAATGTAAAATAACGCTATGAGAAACCTGATTTTTTTAACGATTTTAATAGGGCTATCGTCCTACTCTGCTGACAAAAATGAGAAGTTGGGGAGACCGAATATTCTCTGGATCACTATAGAAGATTACAGTCCTCATTTGGGCTGCTATGGGGTAGAAGAAGCAATAACTCCTGTTATAGACAAGTTTGCTTCAGAAGGGGTGATGTACAATATTGCCTGGGCCACAGCTCCGGTTTGCGCTGTAAATCGTACCAGTATTCTTACCGGGGTCTATCCCACTACCCTGGGGGCCCATCAGATGCGAAGTAGCATTAAATTTCCCTCTCAATTGTTGAATAAAACCTATCCGGAGCTTATGAAGCAGGCAGGGTACTATTGCACTAATCCGGACAAAACCGATTATAATTTTGATTCACCTTCCAAAAACGTGATTTGGGACGATGCATCTGCTACCGCTCATTACCGAAACAGGCCGGATAAATCACAGCCTTTTTTTCATGTAGTCAACTTTAATGGTACACACCAGGGCAGCAATGAACAGGATGATATCGGTTCTTTTGATCCAAATAAATTGCCCTTACCACCTTATTACCCTGATACAAAACTAACGCGCAGGGTTTTCGCCACTTATTTTAACAATCTTACTCAAGTTGAATCCCAAATATCAGATGTTTTAGAAATCCTGGAAAAAGAAGGTGAAAAAGAAAATACAATTATCTTTTTTTATTCCGACCACGGCGCCGGTCTTCCCCGTGCTAAATGGTGGCCCTATGATGCCGGATTGAGGGAACCTTTTATAATTCTCATTCCGGAAAAATACAGGTTAGAAGGACAGGGTGTTCCGGGAACTAAAACTAATCGCATGATCTCCAACCTGGATCTTGCGCCAACAGTGCTGAACCTGGCTGGGATAACTATCCCGGAGGTGATGCAAGGTCGGCCCTTTCTTGGGGAGAACCTTCCTCCAGAACGAAAATATCTTTATGCTGCCTCGGATCGTCAGGGTGCCAGTCATGATATAATAAGGTCGGTGCGAAATGAGAGATATGTATATATTCGAAATTATGAATACTGGAAACCCGTATACCAGTACGCCCATTTCAATGAGGAGATTATTATGAAAGAAATACGGAAAGGCTATGCTGAAGGAACGCTTACACCCTTACAAGCACAATATCTGGAAGTGCCCAAACCAATTGAAGAACTATACGACCTGAACAATGATCCTTATGAAATTAACAATCTGGCCAAATCACCGGCGCATAATGAAATCTTAAAGGAGCTTCGGGAGGCCCACAGAGACTGGCGCAAAAAAACGCGGGACCTAGGTGTCTTCCCTGAAGGCATGCTACTGGAGGAGCGTGATAATTATAGGAGTGAATACGAAATGGGAATTAAGGAGGCCCTTCGCATAGAGAAACTGTGGGCAACATTAGAATCCTTACACTTAAAATCAAAAGCAGAATTGAAAGACTTACTCCGGGATGAGGACCAGGTACTAAGGTACTGGGCGGCCATAGGACTGGGCAATCTTGAATCTCACTCATCGGATGTTACGGCAATTCTGGAAACAGCGTTAGCAGATAGTTCCAAATATGTTCAAGTTGCAGCCGCCCGTGGATTATTGATGAATAGTGTGCATGAAGGAGCCCTCCATCTGCTTCAACAGTATCTGTCGAATAAAAACGCTTTGGGCGTGGCCACGGCATTAGCTTATAACGATGCGGGCAATCATGCCAGGTCACATGAAAATATTTTAAAAGAAAGACTCAATGGTAGTTTTTCCATTACAGAACCGGGGAATAGAATGAAAGATATTATCAAAGTGGCTTTGAAAACCATTATTGATGAACCCACAGGGATATCCCTACGGAACTAATTAAGATTTTGACATAAAAGAAATAGGGATGTTATGAAACGTTGAAATGTATGTCGTCAAAGAAAGTGGACAGTTTAGTTGACGACATACAAAATTATCTTTTTCATAGTTGTTTGATTTAAGACATAATATCAGGATATAATCCGCTATAGTTTAACTTGTTTAAATTTTCCAGAATCGTTTCTCCAATAAATTCTCCTTCCTTTATTTCCATTTAAATCACCAAATAATCCATCAGCAACAACGTCAATATCGCCATCCTTATCATAGTCGAATAATCTAATCCATTTAATCCATGCATTCTTACCTTCTTCATCAATTAAATCAAAATATGATTTCGTGTCTTCGATAAATCCGTTTGTAGTATTTAAATAGAGCCTTAATCCATATCCATTATATCCTTTTTTATTACTTATTGTCAAAACATCTTTTTTTCCATCAAAATTAAAATCTAAAAAAGCAAGATCCATTAATTCTAATGTTGAATCTACTGAAAAATTAATTGCTTTTGACCTATCGAAATCTCCATTTATATTTGGAATAACTCTTAAAGTTTTTGAAGACCCTAAGAACATATCTAATTTTCCGTCATCGTTAATATCAAATAGTTCTACTGTATAATAATTATCCATTTGAGTAAAGTTTTTAAAAATCTTGTTGTTCAACTCAAAAGTTTGCCCACCTTTATTGATATAGCAAGTAGGATGCAATGGAATTACTGCACTACTGTCTAACGTCAGCATAAAGTGGACTAAAAAAGGTCTAAATTAGTAGAGAGTT
>JANREK010000041.1 GCA_030726065.1 Sediminibacterium sp.
GGTAGTAGGAAGTGTTGCCGCAATCGGCGCTGGATTAGCTGCTATCGGTGCTGGAATTGGCATCGGTCTAATTGGTAAAGGAGCGGTAGAAAGTATTGCTCGTCAACCAGAAGCAGTGAATGATATTCGTTCTAACATGATCGTAATGGCTGCCTTCGTTGAGGCCGTAGCTTTATTTGCGGTGGTGGTTGCCCTTTTAGGGAACGGATAATCTATCAAAAGATTCCCAAAGCATTATAGGCCCTAGCACAGGGCGAAGGGCCTATAATTTTTTTAATGGGAATGGGTAAAAAAAGAAGAAAAGATTTTTAATCATTAAGATAAATTAAGGAATATGTTTTTAGAAATAAACCCACTAGTGTTACCAGATATCGGATTGGTATTCTGGAATACGGTTGCCTTTGTTGGACTACTTGTGGTACTAGGCAAGTTTGCTTGGAAGCCAATGTTAAAAGCAATTAGTGATCGTGAGCAAGGCATTGAAGATTCTTTGGCTAAGGCGGATAAGATGAAAGCAGATATTACTGCTATGCAAAATGAAAATGAAGCATTATTAGCAAAGGCGCGTGAAGAAAGAGCTACTTTGATCAAAGAAGCAAAAGAGGCATCTGAAAAAATGATTGCTGATGCAAAAGATAAAGCAAAGTCAGAATATGAGCGTATTGTAGCAGATGCACAAGTTGCCATTACACAACAAAAAAATGCAGCCCTTACTGAAGTGAAGAATCAAGTGGGTTCATTAGTCGTTGATGTTGCAGAAAAAGTATTAAGACGTGAGCTTTCTAACAAATCAGAGCAAGAAAGGTATATTAAACAACTAGCTGACGGAGTTAAATTAAATTAAAAAAAATGCCGAACGCAAGATTAGCAGGTAGATATGCAAAAAGCATCCTTGATTTAGCTATCGAACAAGGTCAGTTGGAAGCGGTATATGCAGATATGAAATACATACAAGCGGCTTGTAATGCAAGCAGCGAGTTTGTAAATATGTTGCGTAGCCCGATTATAAAAGCAGATCAAAAAAATAGCATCTTGAGTGCTGTTTTAAAAAATAATGTAGGTGTATTAACAAATACATTTATTGTTTTATTGGTTAAGAAAGGCAGAGAAAGTGATTTGCATGAAATTGCAAAAACATTTATTGAGCAATACAATGGAATGAAGGGGATACATCAGGTTACTTTAACTACTGCAGTTGAAATAAGTGCCCACATGAAAAATTCAATTGAGCAAAAAGTGAAATCCGATAATTCATTTGCATCGGTTGAGTTGACCACTAAAATAGACGAAAGTTTGATTGGCGGATTTGTACTTGAGTTTAATAATAATTTATTAGATGCCAGTATCTCAAGAGATTTGAAAGACATAAAAAAACAATTTTTAAAAAACGAGTTCGTAGCAAAAATATAATTATACAAAAAAATAATCGTTATGGTGGACATTAAACCCGATGAAATTTCAGCAATTCTTAGACAGCAACTAAGCAATTTCAATGCCTCAGCTGATTTAGAGGAAGTGGGAACTGTATTACAAGTAGGTGATGGTATTGCCCGTGTATATGGTTTGAATGGTGTAAGAAGTGGTGAGTTAGTGGTATTTGAAAATGGAACTAAAGCAATTGCCCTTAACCTTGAGGAAGATAATGTGGGTGTGGTATTGATGGGAGATAGTAAAGGAATCAAGGAAGGAAATAAAGTAAAAAGAACAGGTCAAATCGCTTCTATTAAAGTAGGGGAAGGTTTAGTAGGCCGTGTTATTAATACATTAGGAGAGCCCATTGATGGTAAAGGTCCAATTAAAGGTGAATTGTATGAAATGCCACTAGAGCGTAAAGCACCAGGGGTAATTTTCCGTGAGCCAGTAAAGGAACCATTACAAACAGGTATCAAAGCAATTGATGCGATGATTCCAATTGGTCGTGGACAAAGAGAGTTAGTGATTGGTGATCGTCAAACAGGTAAAACTGCAATTTGTGTGGACACCATTATTAACCAAAAAGAATTTTTTGATGCAGGAAAACCAGTGTACTGTATTTATGTAGCGATTGGACAAAAAGCATCTACCATTGCTGGTGTAATGAAAACTTTAGAAGACAATGGTGCGATGGCTTATACTATTATCGTTGCAGCTCCTGCAGCTGATCCAGCGCCATTACAATTCTATGCACCATTTGCAGGTGCAGCGATTGGAGAATTCTTCCGAGATACTGGTCGTCCAGCATTGATTGTATATGATGATTTATCAAAACAAGCGGTGGCTTATCGTGAGGTATCTTTATTATTACGTCGCCCGCCAGGACGTGAAGCATATCCTGGTGATGTATTCTATTTGCATAGTCGTTTATTAGAGCGTGCTGCAAAAGTTATTGCGAATGACGATGTTGCTAAGAATATGAATGATTTACCGGATTCAATTAAGCATTTGGTAAAAGGTGGTGGTTCATTAACTGCATTGCCAATCATTGAAACACAAGCAGGTGACGTATCTGCTTATATTCCAACAAACGTAATTTCAATTACTGATGGTCAAATATTCTTAGAGGGTAACTTATTTAACGCAGGTATTCGTCCAGCGATTAACGTAGGTATCTCTGTA
>JANREK010000042.1 GCA_030726065.1 Sediminibacterium sp.
CCGATAGCAGCTAATCCAGCGCCGATTGCGGCAACACTTCCTACTACCATTTTTTACGTTTTAATTGTTATTGAAAAAAAATTTATAAATATTATTAATGATGTGCTAATTCTTTATCTGCGCCTTCCCCTGCTGGATGATGGTCATGATGCGCTTCTTCTGAAGCCATACCAATATACATTGCAGTGAGCATTGTAAAAATATAGGCTTGTAAAAAAGCGACTAGCAATTCTATCAAGAATATAAAAATTACAAAAGGCACTGCTATTGCAGCTGCATACACAGTTTTAAAAATAAAAATCAAACAAACCAAACTCAATACCAAGATATGACCCGCTGTGATATTTGCGAACAATCGAATCATCAATGAAATAGGTTTATTAAATACCCCAATCAATTCAATCGGTGCTAAAAACAATTTCATAGACCAATGCATTCCTGGCATCCAGAAAATATGCTCCCAATAGTTTTTGTTCGAACTTAAATTCACAACTATGAAAACACAAACCGCTAAAGTCATTGTAAATGCAATGTTTCCACTCACATTAGCGCCACCTGGAAATAAAGGAATTAAACCTAAAAAGTTATTCGTTAAAATCAAAAAGAAAATGGTCAATAAAAACGGCATGTATTTAGCATAACGCTTTGCACCAATATTTGGAAGGGCTATTTCATCTCTAACAAATAAAACAATTGGCTCCATAAATGATTGCAATCCTTTAGGTGCTGAAGTAACCCCTGTTTTTTTATATGCCCCTGCAGCAGTTAGTATAACCAATAATAAAATGATAACAGATATAAATAAACTGGCCACATTTTTGGTAATAGAGAAATCCCATAATTTTTTACTTGCAGCTACATCCACTTCACCCGCCGCATTGACAATTTTAGTTTTGCCTTCCACTAACTTATAATCAAATTTTCCCTTATACACCACTGGCTCATGATGTTCGTCCACTAATTTTTCTGAAGAAAAAACGTCAAACCCTTGTGGGGTATATAAAATTACAGGTAAAGCAATAGAAGTATGCCCCCATAAATGCCAACTGTGATCATCCTTAATATGTTCTAAAATTGTTTCAGTAACATTAAAGCTGCCTTCTTCTTTATTGGCATGCTCCGTAGTAGCTACCGCTGGTTCGCTTGCTAAAATATTTGTTGGTTGCAACAAAATAAAAAGGCTAAAACACAATGCCAGTATTGATTTAATAGGTCTTAGGGCCATACAGATCTCAAAATTTGGTGCAAAGATAGGAATATTCCCCTTGAAATTGCAGAAAAATTGAATAGAAATTGTCCTTAAAATCGTGAAAACTTATTGAATGCAAATGACTGTAAATCAATTACTTAATTTAATTGATCGATTTTTTATCCTTGAACTGCATTTCATTGAGTTTTGCGTAAAAGCCCCCCAAATGAAGAAGGTCATCATGTGACCCCATTTCCTGTATTTTGCCTTTTTCTAAAACGATGATTTTGTTGGCTTTCCGAATGGTAGATAAGCGATGCGCTATGACGATGGAGGTACGCCCTTTTATTAAAGTATCAATGGCCTTTTCAATAAGTCGTTCACTTTCTGTATCTATAGAAGAAGTCGCTTCATCCAATATTAATATAGCAGGATTGTATAATAAAGCACGAATAAAACTTAATAACTGCCGTTGCCCCATACTCAAGGTAGCACCACGTTCCATTACTTGATAATCATACCCACCAGGCAAGCTCAAAATAAAATCATGCATATCAATCATTTTTGCAGCTGCATGCACTTGGGCTTCCGTTATATTGCTGTTTCGTAGCGTGATATTATCATAAATAGACCCTGAAAACAAAAACACATCTTGCAATACCACACCCACAGAAGCCCTTAAAAAGTCCAAGGAATAACTTTCAATGGGCTGGTCATCTAAAAATATATTTCCCGACTGATAAGGATACAAGCAATTCAAAATACTAATGACCGAAGTTTTACCACTACCTGTTTGTCCAACAACCGCAACAGTGGTTCCTGCAGCTACTGAAAAACTTAAATCATCTAAAACCCAGTTGTTCCCTTCATAGGCAAATTGTACATTTTTAAATTCAATTTTACCATCCACTTTTTCAGGATGAAGCTGCCCTTCGTTTAAGGTAATATCCGTATTGTCCAAAACTTTAAATACCCTTTCCGCGGCAACCATACCCATTTGTAACACATTGAATTTATCTGCGATCATGCGCAAGGGCCTAAAAATTTGATTTAAAAATAAAATAAAAGCAACCAACATTCCCGCATCTAAACTTTGATCTGCTACCCACCATACCATCAAACCCATACTTAAGGCCAGCACCACTTCCACGACTGGAAAAAAAACGGAGTAAGCAAATATCGCTTTGATGTTTGCTGACTTATGCCCTTCATTAATTTTATCAAACTTGGACATTTCTTTTTCCTCTGCTGCAAAGGCTTGCACCACCGCCATGCCTGAAATATGTTCCTGCACAAATGCATTTAATGCAGCAACCGCATTTCGAACTTGTATAAAACTTTTATTGACACTCTCTTTAAAAAAATAAGTAGCAATCAACATAATTGGAAATGGAATTAAGCAGATTAATGTTAATTGCCAATTAATAAAAAACATGGTGGTCAATGTGATAATAATGGTTAAGAAATCCGCAAGAATTGGAATTAACCCATCTGAAAAAATATCATTGATGCTTTCAATATCATTAATGGTTCGCGTAGTTAATGTGCCAATGGGCGTTTTGTCAAATTGCCGCATTTCCCAATGCATTACTTTGTCGTATACTTTATTGCGCAAATCCCGAATCACTTGCTGACCCAACCAAGCCATGCCGAAAGTGAACATAAATCGAAAAATGGTTTCCACAATAATAAATGCTACCTGAAAAAGGGTGATCCCTATGATTAATTGTATCGCAGATTCAAATGCGGTGTCGGGTAAAAAAAAGCGTACCCATTCGGGTAAAATAGTAGGCTTACCAATTGCCGTATTCACGGTGACCTGAATTAAATAAGGGCGAATTGGGGTAAAAAAAGCAAGGACAATTGCCAATACGAGATTACCAATAAACATAAATCGGTATGGCTGCACAAATGAAAACACCCTTTTCAAAAGGGGGTAATTAAAAAATGATTTGGGCGGTTTCATCGTCATAAGCCACAAAGTTACACTATCTATGTGTTGTATGTAAAAATCCTGTTTGATTGTCGTATTTTCGTAATAAGATGGATTTATCCGAACTACATAACGAAACCAAAATCGCATCCAATTACGATTTAAATGAAGAACAAGAAAATAAAGAAATTGTTCGTCTGTATCGTGCATTGCTCAGAGCTATTCGTGAAAAATTAAAAAAGGGAGATAAAGAATTATTGCGCACCGCTTTTGAGATGGCCACCAAAGCGCATAAAACCATGCGTCGTAAAAGTGGCGAACCTTATATATTACACCCCATTGCAGTTGCCATGATTTGTGTGGAAGAAATTGGATTGGGGGTTCGAAGTACCATTTGTGCTTTATTACATGACACCATTGAGGACACTGATTTAACCTTAGATGATGTCAAGAATGAATTCGGGAATGAGATCGCAAAAATAGTTGACGGATTAACAAAAATTTCAGGCGTCATGGATGCCAATAGTAGCCAGCAAGCCGAAAATTTCAAAAAGATTTTATTGACCCTAACTGATGATCCTAGGGTGATATTAATAAAACTAGCGGACCGCTTACATAATATGCGTACCCTAGATTCGATGAAGCAAGAAAAGCAATTAAAAATTGCCTCTGAAACTATTTGGGTATACGCCCCCTTGGCCCACCGTATGGGTTTGTATAATTTAAAAACAGAGTTGGAGGATTTATCTATGAAATACATGGAGCCAGATACCTATAAAGAGATTGCCAAAAAATTAGCGGAAACAAAGCGAGAAAGAACCAAATACATCAACGAATTTATTCGCCCCTTAAATGAAAAATTAATTCCCGAAGATTTTGAATTCGAAATGCATGGTCGCCCAAAAAGCATTCACTCCATTTGGAATAAAATAAAAAAGAAAGGCGTCAGTTTTGAAGAAGTGTATGATTTATTTGCCATTCGTATTATTATAGATGTGCCCTTGGAAAAAGAAAAGGAAGCATGTTGGAAAGTATATTCCTTAATTACGGACGAATACCTTCCCTCGCCTGAAAGATTACGTGATTGGTTGAGCAACCCGAAAAGTAATGGTTACGAAGCCTTGCACACCACGGTTATGGGGCCACAAGGAAAATGGGTGGAAGTGCAAATCAGAACAAAGCGAATGAATGAGATTGCAGAGAAAGGATTAGCTGCACATTTTAAATATAAGGAAGGCTCTCAAAATGAAGATCGATTTGATAAATGGTTTGTTCAAATTAGAGAAGCGCTTAGCAACCAACAAGAAGAAGGCATTGATTTTTTACAAGATTTTAAAACCTCTTTTTTAGCAGAGGAAATATATGTTTATACACCCAAAGGGGAAGTGAAAATGTTGCCCATTAATAGCTCGGCCTTGGATTTTGCTTTTTATATACATACCGCGATTGGATCCAAATGTATCGGGGCCAAAGTGAATCATAAATTAGTACCCATCAGCCATAAATTACGCAGTGGTGACCAAATTGAAATCATCACGAGTAATAAGCAAAAACCCAATGACGACTGGCTCAATAATGTGGTGACTGCGAAAGCTAAAAACAGTATTAAGGATGCATTACGGGAAGAAAAAAAATCAATTGCAGAGGAAGGCAAATATACTTTACAACGAAAATTGGAAAGTATTGGCGCGCCCTATAGCCCTTATAATATTGACCAATTAGTCAATTACTATAAACAGCCTAGTCAACTTGATTTGCATTTTAAAATTGCAAAAAAGCAAATTGAATTAAAAGAGCTAAAATTATTCTTGGTCCTTGGCGATAAAATTGAAGCCCCTAAACCCATCCATATTGCTCCGGAACCTGGTCATGATAAAAATCCGAATAAATTTATTCCAAAAAAGGAATCGGAATTGATCATTTTTGGTGAATCCAGCGATCAAATTAAGTACAGCTTGGGAAAATGCTGTAACCCTATCCCAGGGGATGATGTTTTTGGTTTTGTCAGCACGGGGAAAGGCTTAATTATTCATCGAACCAGCTGCCCCAATGCCACCCAGCTTTTAGCAAATTATGGCCATCGGGTGGTAAAAACCAAGTGGGCGAAAAATAAAGAAATTTCCTTCCTAACAGGACTTAGTATTGTGGGAATGGATGACGTGGGTGTGGTGAATAATATTACCACCATTATTAGTGGGGAACTTAAAATTAACATTGCCGCCATCACCATCGAATCCAAGGATGGCTTGTTCGAAGGAACCATCAAAGTGTATGTTCACGACAAAGATGAACTTGAATTATTGGTGGAAAAAATAAAATCGGTGAGTGGAATCCAACAAGTTAACAGATTTGACACCGAAACTGTGTAAAAGTTAGTTCAATTAATAATAGTTTAAATAGGTAATCAACCTGTCAATACTTATTTTTGTGTTCTCAAATATTAATCCATGGTAGATGTAATTTTAGGACTTCAATGGGGTGATGAAGGAAAAGGTAAAATTGTTGATTATTTCGCGCCCAATTATGATGTGGTCGCAAGATATCAAGGGGGACCAAATGCAGGGCATACCTTATATGTGAATGGCACTAAAATGGTATTACACCAAATCCCTTCTGGCATTTTTCATCAGGATAAAATAAACATCATTGGTAATGGGGTGGTTTTAGATCCTATTACATTAAAAAAAGAATGTGACGCTGTAAAAGCCATGGGGGTGGATGTCAAAAAAAATCTTTTTATATCAGAACGTACCAATATTATTATTCCTTCGCACCGTGCACTTGACAAAGCATCTGAATTGTCAAAGGGAGAAGGTAAAATCGGGTCAACGCTGAAGGGCATTGGACCTGCCTATATGGATAAAACAGGCCGTAATGCAATTAGAGTAGGTGATTTACTAAGTAAAAATTTTATTAGCAAATACATTGCGCTTCGCATGAAGCACCAAAAAATATTAGATAGCTACAATTTCAATGAAGATATCAGTGAAATGGAAACGGAGTTTTTTGAAGCGCTTGAGTTTTTAAAAACCTTGAATATCATCAACTGCGAATACTTTATTAATGATCAAATTTCCAAAGGTAAAAAAGTATTGGCCGAAGGTGCACAAGGATCAATGTTGGATATTGACTTTGGTACCTTCCCATTTGTCACTTCTTCCAATACCATTTCTGCAGGTGTATGTACTGGATTAGGCATATCTCCAAAATTAATTGGAGAGGTATTTGGAATTTCTAAAGCTTATTGTACCAGAGTAGGCGGCGGTCCCTTCCCTACTGAACTTCATGATGCCAAAGGAGAAGAGCTTCGTAAAATAGGAAGCGAATTTGGCGCTACCACCGGAAGACCACGTCGCTGTGGTTGGATTGATCTAGTTGCCTTAAAATTTGCCTGCATGATCAATGGTGTAACACAAATTATAATGACCAAGGCAGATATATTAGATTCATTCGCTGAATTAGAACTAGGCGTTGCATATGAAATGGAAGGAAAACAAATTGACTATGTACCCTTTCAAATTGTAGGCACACCTGTGACCCCTATTTGGAAAAAAATGGCTGGATGGAACACCGACTCCACAAAAATCAAAGATGAAAAGGAATTACCAGCAACCATGAAGTCATATATAGAATTTATTAATAGTTACCTTGGGGTTCCCGTTAAATATGTTTCCAATGGACCAGGCAGAGACCAAATAGTACATTTATAAACTATTAGTTGTTGCAGCAATAATCAATGTAGAAAGTTTTAAAATTTCTAAAAAAACACGCTGTTTTTTTGGTAAATAAAAATTTAGTTTGAAAATTTACATTGTAATTTTGAAAGACTTATGGCAGTGAAAATCGCAAAAGAAAAGAAAAGTAAAGAAGTAAAGCCTACGCAAGATAAAGTGGCTGTACTTAAACCTATATCCAAAAAAAAGGTAGCAGATGAGGAGGATGATTTGGATGAGGAGGAAGAAGTAATTGATGATTGGGAAAAAGCCGAAGATGATAGTTGGGATCCCGACTTCGAAGAATTTGATATGCCAAAAAAATCAACGAAAGCCAAAGGGAAATCAAAAAAAGAAGATGACGATGATGATTTTTCTTTAGATCATGATTTAAAAAGCTTAGATGACGACGATGATTTATTCGATGATAAAGACGACTTGGACGATTATTAATCAAACCAGCATTTAGTCCCTTATTTTATACAAAGATTGTATAGAGGCCTGTAAAATTTCATTTTTATGGGCCTCAAATATTTCCAGCTTATCCTTCGGCAGGATTAATTCAAAAGATTTTCCAGTCGCCAATACTTTTTCGATTTGCGGATTTAAGTTCATCAGTTTATCAAGCGGAAAGGATATAAACTCCGCAATGATTTGTGCACTATACCTTCCTTTGATTTTCAACCTCGCTAAGTTTTCGTTCACGGCCTCCTTTTTTTTAATTAAAGTGTGCTTATTTGAATAGGTAACCAAATTGGTTTGATCTGATTCAAAAACATATATAGTGGCAATGAACTTTTTTACATGATCCCTGGTTTCAAGCGGCAGTTGATACTGCAAGGCCCAAAAATCATTTGTCTTCATTTTCTTAATCGTCTGTCTTAATCGACCTGCACCTCCATTATAAGCTGCAACCACCAATAACCAATCGCCAAACTCATCATACAGCTCTTTTAAAATAGTTGCTGCTGCCTGCGTACTTTTTTCATAATCGGTTCGCTCATCATTGGGTGTTAATTTTAATCCTAAACGGGTGGCTTCCGCTGGCATAATTTGCCACGGCCCTACTGCACCAGCGGATGAAGTCACATCCGAACTCAAATGACTTTCAATCACACTTAAATATTTTAACTGTGTTGGGATTCCCTTGCTTTCTAAAATAGCATCATATAAATTAAAGTAGGGTTTGGCCCAAGTTTTCATTTTGCGCAAACCTGCACCTTGCTTATCCATATAAGTTTGAACAAAACTGATGGCTTTTTCATTGAGCTCATATTGCAATGGCCCTTTTTTCACTTCTGCAGCATTGACCGTAAACAAACTTGTAAACCCTACCCTAAATTGGGTGTTGGTATCTTCCAGATTTTTTTGAACAGCTATGGTGGAAGGCTTGACCGTATCGTAATGATTATATCCTGCACCACTGACCTGTGATTGAATCAATGAAATTGCAATAATACAATTGGTGATACGCTTAATAATATGATAGGTGCGCTTAGAATACATGATTGACAAATACTAAGCGATTTTAGTTTCAAGGAGGGCTTCCGAAAATTGTAATAATCCCGTTTCATTGAATGAGGCACTCATCACCTGCAAGCCAAATGGCATTCCATTGGAATGTTTAAATAACGGCAATGAAATAGCCGGTATCCCTACCAAGTTTGCATACACGGTATAAATATCTGCTAAAAACATTTCAGTGGCAGTATGATGATGCGCACCTAAATTAAAGGCAGTCGTTGGAACGGTAGGACAAACGAGCATATCATATTTGTTGAACAATTCATTGGTTAAATCAACTAATTGTTGTCGCACTTGTTGTGCTTTGGTAAAATAGGCATCAAAATAACCTGCACTCAAAACAAAGGTTCCTAATAATATTCTTCTTTGCACTTCAGCACCAAATCCTTCCGTCCTACTTAACTTATATAAATCAGTTAAATCAGCCATGGGCTGACTTGTTCTATGTCCAAATTTTATTCCATCAAATCGAGATAAATTACTGGACGCCTCTGCAGTCGTTAATACGTAATAGGTCGGTACCAAATAATTAAGCAATGGGAAGTCAATCGCTTCCACCGTATAACCAGCTCCTTTTAATTGCGCGAGGTAGGCTGTGGTTTGATTTTTAATTTCCTGATCCAACCCCGGATGCGAAAGTGTTTCTTTAAAGTAGGCTACTTTTTTAGGCGTCGCTTTCTTTAATTCATTGGAATAGGAAGGAACGGCTTTGGAAGATACCGTACTGTCAAATTCATCGGGTCCTGCGATTACTCCAAGTACTAATGCAGCATCACTCACTGATTTTGAAAAAATACCTATTTGATCAAAGGAAGATGCATAGGCAATTAAGCCATATCTTGAAATGCGACCATAACTTGGCTTGAGTCCAATCACGCCGCAGAAATCTGCAGGCTGCCGCACTGATCCACCGGTATCTGATCCTAAACTCACCATACACATATCTGATTGCACGGCTACGGCTGAACCTCCTGATGATCCACCTGGCACTCTGGTAGGATCGATGCCATTTTTTACTGGACCGTAAGCAGAATTTTCATTACTACTGCCCATGGCAAATTCATCACAGTTTTGACGACCAATGATAATAGCACCCTCTGCCAATAATTTTTCTATAGCAGAAGCAGAATAAACAGCTGTATAATTTTCTAAAATTTTTGAAGCGGCACTTACTTTGTGCCCTTGATAACAAAGTACATCTTTGATACCTACTATTACCCCATGTAATTTACCCAATGATTCTCCAGTAGATTTGTTTCGGGCACGCAATTCATCTAATGCTATGGCGCGTTGTTTTGCATCCTCGGTAAATACTTCTAAAAAGGCATTGAGATTTTCATTGCGCGCAATTTGATCCAAGTAATAATTCACTGCTTGAATGCACGACATGCTTCCTGCTTGTAAAGCAGTATGGTAGTCTTTGATTGTAGTAAAACGAAACAAAGGCTAAAATGTTAATTGATAAAAAATAGATTGGCGATCCACAGGTAGGCCAAAAAACTAAGAAGCTTTCTCGTCTTTTTCTTTGATACCTTCTTCGATTTCTTTTTTTACATTGCTTTTAGCATCGTTGAATTCACGGATACCCTTTCCTAATCCACGCATAAATTCAGGGATTTTTCTTCCGCCAAACATCACTAAAATTACCACACCAATAATTAATAATTCTTGAAATCCTAAGTTGCCCATAATGTTAAATTTAGAATATTAAAGGTAAGGTAATTATAAAATAGAAAGCACACTATTTTTAAGGTTTTCATAGATTAAAAAGTCAGGGGATGGCATAAAAAAACCGCCCCAAAAATTGGGACGGTTTAATATATTAGCTAGTGCATTACCACCTAGATGGCAATAGCATTTAGAATCTTTTTTCCTTAATACGCGCACTCTTACCGCTTCTCTCTCTTAAGTAGTACAATTTAGCACGACGTACTTTACCAGACTTGTTCAATAAGATAGAATCAATGTTGGGTGATAAGATTGGGAATAAACGCTCAACGCCTACGCCATCAGAAATTTTACGTACTGTAAATGATGCAGTAGCGCCAGTTCCTTGGGTCTTAATTACATCCCCACGGAAACTTTGGATACGCTCCTTACCACCTTCTACAATTTTGTAGTTTACGGTAATATTATCACCAGCTTTGAAGGCTGGATATTCTTTTTTTGCTGTTAATTGCTCGTGTACAAATTTTACTGCTTCGCTCATAATACATTGTTTTTGCAGACGGCAAAGGTAGGAGAACCCAACTTATTATCCAAATTATTTGATCTTAAATTAATATTCCACTACCTGGCAATGTTCACTGCCCTCTTTTCACGAATAACCGTCACCTTAATTTGACCAGGATAAGTCATTTCAGTTTGAATTTTTTGTGCAATTTCAAAGCTCAATTGGTCTGAGGACTGATCGGTCACTTTTTCAGCTTCCACAATCACCCTTAACTCACGTCCCGCCTGAATCGCATATGCTTTTTCTACCCCTTGGTAGTTCATAGCTAAGTTCTCTAAGTCCTTGATTCTCTGTATGTACTGTTGCATGATTTCTCTTCTCGCTCCTGGTCTTGCCCCGCTAATTGCATCACAAGCTTGGATAATTGGGGAAATCACATATTGCATCTCCATTTCATCGTGGTGGGCACCAATTGCATTCACCACCGCCGGATTTTCACCATATTTCTCCGCCAATTTAGCCCCTAATAAGGCATGGCTTAATTCAGTTTCTTCGTCCGGAACCTTACCTATATCGTGTAATAAACCAGCTCTTTTCGCCAATTTCGGATTCAATCCCAACTCGGCAGCCATAATGCCACATAAATTAGCTGTTTCACGAGAGTGCATCAATAAGTTTTGACCATAAGAGGATCTGAATCTCATTTTACCAATAATTCTGATCAACTCTTTATGTAAACCATGAATACCTAATTCAATGACGGTTCTTTCACCAATCTCCGCAATTTGATCTTCTAACTGACGACGTGTTTTTTCAACAACCTCTTCAATACGCGCTGGATGTATACGACCATCGGTAACTAATCTCTGTAAACTTAAACGCGCAATTTCACGACGCAATGGATCAAAGGATGATAATAAGATGGCTTCCGGAGTATCATCTACAATTAAATCCACACCCGTTGCTGCTTCAATCGCACGAATGTTACGACCTTCTCTACCAATGATTTGACCTTTCATTTCATCTGATTCCAAATTAAATACAGTCACTGTATTCTCGATAGCAACCTCAGCTGCTGTACGTTGGATAGATTGTATAATTATTTTACGTGCTCCCTTGTTTGCTTTTTGTTTTGCCTCTTCAATAATTTCTTGTTGTAAAACTAGGGCCTGTGTTTGTGCCTCGTTTTTCAAGCTTTCAATTAATTGTTGTCTTGCGTCATCTGCACTTAAGTTGGCAATTTTTTCCAACCTGCGAATATGCTCTTCTTGGTGCTTCTCTAATTCAGAGCGCTTTACATTCACTAAGTCAATTTCACGATTTAATTTTTCTTTGATCGCATCATTGTCTTTTACTTGCTTATCCAAAGCAGCTTCCTTTTGTTTGGTGCTGATTTCTTTTTGCTTGATTCTGTTTTCAGCTTCTCCGATTTTTTTATTTTTTTCTAATAAATCGCGATCGTAGTCTGACTTAAGTTGCACAAAATGCTCCTTCGCTTCTAGTTGTTTTTCCTTCCGGATGGTTTCCGCCCTAAGTGCTGTTTCCTTTAAAATGTTGGCTGCTTGCGCTTCTGCTTCTTCAACTTGCTTTTTTGTATTGCGGGCAAAAACTAGTTTGCCGATGAGTAAACCTCCCGATAAGGAAGCAACTCCAATGATGACAAATAATATTGTTTGGTCCATTGTTTAAATCTTGTTTTTTTAAAATAATTCATACTCCCCTTTTTCTTAGTTAATGAGTTAAAAACATTAATCCTATATTATACATAAATCATTGATAATCACCTATAGCAAGCTTCGTTCACACAAAAATTACAAGATGACGTATTTCGATTTTCTATAATGCGTCAAAGGTTCCGCTACGAAGATAGTCAAATAATGGAAAGAATGGATTCGATGGGGCGTAATTTATGAAGCAGATAGTGCTTTATCTACCCAATTAGTGAGGGTATCAATCTGTTTTTGGGCTGTTTCAATCTCATATAGGTTGGACCCTGTTTTTTGCTGCTCGGTGGTAAACCACAATAAAACCATAGAAATATAGTCCTGCTGATCCTTACCGGCATAGGCATTTTTAAATTCAACCATCTTTTGATTGATTAATGCGGCCGTTTTGCGAACCGCCTCCTCGTCCTTGGCAGAAATTTTAACACGATAGGACCTGTCAGCAATGGTAATATTCATAGGGATCAAGTCCTCATTTTGGGTATTGTCTGACATGGCTTAGGGATTCAGGTTTTTAATAGCAGTATCAATTTCCTTAATGTATTGATCAATTTGTTTCACCCACTTTTCCTTATCAGCGGGATTCATTTCAAATTGGTGCATCCTAGAAGCAGTTAACTGATGCTTGGAGGCATTCAATTGTTCCAACAACTCCGTATTCTTATTTTCCTGCTTGGTTACCGCTGCTTTAAGCTGTTGGTTCTCCTTGTCCAATACCCCATACTGCTTAATTAAAAGCTGTAATTTTTCTTGTAATTGTTCAAGGGATATTTTTAAAGCAAGCATGATTTATTTTTTACCAATTGAATTTAGTTATTTTCTAACTTCTGCGGTTAAATTTTTTTCAAATAATTGTACCAACTTTTTCATCATGGTATCAATTTCAGTATCCGTCAATGTTTTATCTGGCGTATTAAATACAAAATTAATTGCTACCGATTTTTTCTGTGCGCCTAATTTATCGCTCTCAAAAATATCAAATACCCGCGACTCTTTCAATGCATCCAATTTCGCTTCCGTCACACAGGCTTCAATAGCTTCATACTTGGTATTCTGCGGAATCACCAATGCCAGATCCCTTTCCACTGAAGGATATTTAGATATTTCCTGGTACACCACCTGCTTGCTTTGATAAATCGCAAACAAATTAGCAAGGTCAAATTGGATATAAAAAACGGGTTGCTTTATACCAAAGGCTTGTAATTTTTTAGTACCAATGGCTTGTACCGTACCTGTGGTTTTTTTACTGATGACATAATCAATTTGATTGGCACTTGTTTGCTTCCATGCGCCTCCCTGCATGCCTAATAAATTAAATATCGCAGTGGCTATTCCTTTGGCAACAAAAAAATCAGACAATATTTCTTTGGCTCTCCAACCATCTTGTTGTTGTTTCCCAGAAAGATAAATTGACAATTGCTCCGCTTCATAATAAGCACCTTTGGAGGATTGTCCATACACTTTTCCAATTTCAAATAACGCAATTGAACTTAGTTGACGATTCAAATTATAGGCAATGGTTTCCAATCCTGTTTCTAACATAGAGGGACGCATCACATCTAAATCAGCACTTAAATTATTCAACATTTTTACAGCACCTGCCAATACTTCTTCTGAAAAATAAGCACTATTGGTAATTGAATTCGTTAATATTTCTGTGTAGCCGCGGCCCACTAAAAATTGCGCAATTTTATCTTTGAACTTTTCTTTTTTCTCCAATGGATCAATGGAAGGACTCATGGTAATAACACTTGGAATTTCAATATTATCCAAGCCATCAATACGTAAAACTTCCTCTACAATATCAGCGGGTATGCTAATATCAGGTTTGTGGTAAGGCACTGCCAATTCAATACCATCCACAGTTTCGTTGCTAATTTCAAAACCCAAACTAGTAAGTATTGTTTTTACTTTATCTACTGGATACGTTTTACCGCTTAATTTTTTTAGATAACTAAAACTTAAATGTACCACCGCTTTTTTCGCAGGGTTTGGATATACATCCACTACCTCACTACATTTTCCGCCTGCAATTTCTTGTATCATTTTTGCAGCACGTAACAATACCTTGACCGTACCGTCCACATCTACTCCTTTTTCAAAACGCGTTGCAGCATCTGTCCGAAGTCCGTGATGCAATGAGGTTTTACGAATATGTACATTTTCAAACCAAGCACTTTCTAAAAATATATTTGTGGTCGTCGCTTTTACCCCACTTTGTAAACCGCCAAAAACACCCGCAATACACAATGGCTTTGCGCCATCCGTAATCATTAAATCATTGGCTTGCAAAGTTCGTTCTACCCCATCGAGTGTAGTGAACTTAGTACCTGTAGCATATTTTTTTACGACTACTTTGTTTTCTTTGATCTCACTAGCATCAAATGCATGCAGTGGTTGCCCGGTTTCATGTAATATATAATTCGTGATGTCCACGATATTATTAATGGAACGTACCCCAATACTTTGCAATCTATTTTTTAACCATGTAGGCGATTCTTTTACTGTTACACCTTCAATGACCAAACCACTATAACGTGCACACCCTTTATCATCTTCAATCAAAACTTTAAATGACCCTACTGATTTATCATGTACCAAATTTTGTGTGAATGGACTTACTGCACTCACTGGACTATTATGATAAGACAAATAAGCACATACATCTTTCGCAACACCATAATGACTCATCGCATCCATTCTGTTGGGTGTTAAACCAATTTCATAAATCCAATCCTGATAGTATTCGTAAATTTCAGTAACTGGAGTACCTACTTTGATGGCAGCATCCAACACGATAATTCCAGCATGGTCATCACTTACCCCAATTTCATCTTCCGCACAAATCATTCCTTCACTTTGTTCGCCCCTGATTTTGGCTAATTTCATGGTCATCGGCTCCTTCCCTTTCGGATAGATGGTAGTACCCACAACCGCGACCACCACTTTTTGACCCACCATTACATTGGATGCACCACAAACAATGCCTAAAGGCGCCGCCCCACCCGTATCTACTTTGGTCAATTTTAATTTATCTGCATTTGGATGTGGTATCACTTCCAATACTTCCCCTACGACTAATCCTGCAAGTCCGCCTTTGAAATTTTCAAAATTTTCTAATGACTCTACTTCCAAACCTATGGAGGTTAGGATATTAGATAATTCTTCCGGGCGCACCTTTTGGGGTAAATATTCACTCAGCCAGCGATAACTAATCGTCATATTGCATCTTTATGGTATAGCTTCAAAAGTACAAATTTTTGAGTGCTTTTTAGGTAAAAAATAGCCCCTCCAAAATAGCCCCTTTTTGACCCTAGGCAGGGACCAAGGTGTATAAGCGCAAAATGTTAGTGGAAATCCCGTGAATAACCCCATTTTATTGTGGATACTAGATAGCGAAGCCCTGTGTATAAGGGCATTGCAAAACTAAATTTCTTGAATTGCTAATTTGGTTTGATTTTCGCAGTAGAAATTCACCCAATCTTAGTTCATCAATTATTATGGCTTTACCCAATATAAATACCAATCGTACCAAAAAGAAAACTGCCAATGTTGATATTAGCAGTATGATGTATGGAAAAATTCCACCTCAGGTGCGCGAATTAGAAGAAGCGGTATTAGGTGCCATCTTATTAGAAAAAAGTGCGTTTGACACGGTGACAGAAATTTTGAAACCAGAATGTTTTTATGTTGAATCACATCAAATGATTTATCGTTCGATGCAAAGTTTGCAACAAAAAAATATGCCCATTGACATGTTGACGGTGGTGGAAGAATTAAGGATGCAAGAAAATTTAGACATTGTTGGCGGTGCTTATTATATTTCTAAATTAACCAATGTCGTTGTTTCTACTGCGAATATTGATGCACACGCAAGAATCGTTTTGCAAAAATTTATTCAACGAGAATTAATTAGAATTAGCGGGGAAGTAATTGCGAATGCCTATGAGGACAGCACCGATGTTTTTGATTTACTTGATGATAGTGAAACAAAAATGTTTAACATCACGAATAACTATTTAAAGAAAAATTTCGTTGATATTGGTTTTGCTTTGGCAACCGCGATTACAAGAATTGATGAATTAAGAACGAAAAAAGATGAAATATCTGGTGTGCCTAGTGGCTTTGCCAGCTTGGATAGAATTACGTATGGTTGGCAACCCACCGATTTAATTATTTTAGCTGCGCGACCTTCCGTAGGTAAAACTGCATTTGCATTAAACCTTGCGCGTAATGCTGCATTGCATCCTACAAAACCACAACCCGTTGGCTTTTTTAGTTTAGAGATGAGCGCCTCTCAATTGGTGCAACGTATATTGAGTGCGGAGAGTGAAATTAAAATGGAGAAAATTTCAAGAGGTAAATTAGAGGATTACGAATACCAACAATTGCATGCAAAAGGTATTAAGCGATTAGAATCGGCCCCTATTTATATTGATGACACTGCGGCTTTAAACATTTTTGAATTCAGGGCAAAGGCCCGTAGGTTAGTGAACAAACATCAAGTTAAAATGATCATCATTGACTACTTGCAATTGATGAGTGGCTTGGGAGATCGTAATTCAAACAGAGAACAAGAAATTAGTAATATATCAAGAAGTTTAAAGGCCTTGGCTAAGGAATTAAATATTCCAATCATTGCTTTATCTCAGTTGAGTCGTGCGGTAGAAACAAGAAAAGAAAGCAAGATGCCGCAATTGAGTGATTTGAGAGAATCAGGTGCGATTGAGCAAGATGCGGACATGGTTATGTTTATCTATCGTCCAGAATATTACGAGGTAATGAGTAATGAAATGGGAGAAAGCACACAAGGTGAAACCCATATCAGAATTGCCAAGCACCGTAATGGTTCTTTGGATTTAATTAAATTAAGAGCGCGCTTAGATATTCAACGTTTTGAAGAATGGGATGGCGAAGGGGGTATACCAGGATTGGGCAGTAATTACAAGCCAGTTTCCTCACTCCCAGGAAATACAAGCAACGACGGCGGCCGCTTTTTTATACAAGGAAGTAAAATGAATGGCGGCGAATTTGATGAAGGCATCAACGACGACCAACCCTTTTAAATTGAAAAGTTATTTTTAAAGTTTAAATAATAATTTTATAGCTTCCGACTTGCATTATTTTTTTTCAAATTTACACCCATGCCTGTACCCTATTTTTACGAGCCTACACTTACCATTGGCGTAAATCAGTTTACACTCAGTCCGGAAACAAGTAAGCATTGTGTACAGGTGTTAAGAATGCAGGAAGGGGCCAATATCGATATTACGAATGGCGTGGGCGCTGTTTTTAATGCAACCATACAAACAGCACATAAAGCCAATAGCCTTGTCACCATTGAACGTCATCAAAGTGTCGCTGCTTCGCAACAAAAAATTACCTTGGGTATTTCCTTATTAAAAAATGCAGTTCGCTTGGAATGGCTTTTTGAAAAAGTAACTGAAATGGGTATCCATCAAATTGTACCAATTATTTGCGAACGCACCATTCATGAAAGATTCAAAATGGATCGTATGCAAAATATTTTGCAATCTGCCATGATCCAAAGCCAACAAGCATGGCTTCCTTTACTCTGCGATCCTATCGAATTTGATGCCTTTATACATAAGCATAAAGCATCGGTAAATTTAATAGCGTACTGCGAACCAAGCGAGAAAGAAAATATCAAAGAAATAATTGCACGGGATGATGTTAATTTATTGATTGGCCCAGAAGGCGATTTTTCAAGTTCCGAAATTGCGACAGCTATTTCAAATAATTACACCCCCATTCAACTTGGCCCCACGCGACTCAGGACAGAAACTGCAGGAATTTTTGCATTGAGTGTATTAAAAATATTTTAATTAGTAGCAATGAATATTATTGAAGTAAAATCAGCTGCATCTGAACAAGCATTTTTAGCCATTAATGCCGAGTTAAATAAGGGCAATCCCAATTATATTCGCCCCTTAGACAATGAGGTCAAAGAAGTTTTTGACCCCAATAAAAATAAACTATTTCAAAACGGCGACGCGGCAAGATGGCTTTTACTAAATGCCGATGGTAAAACTATTGGAAGAATTGCCGCTTTCTATTATAAAGAATATAAAAATAAAGGAACCGAATACCCGGTCGGCTGTGTTGGATTTTTTGATTGTATCAATGAGCAAGGGTGTGCGAATTTGCTTTTTGACACCGCAAAATTATGGCTGCAGCAAAATGGCATGGAAGCGATGGATGGGCCAATCAATTTTGGAGATAGAGACAAGTGGTGGGGCTTGATGGTGGAAGGTTTTGAAGCGGAACCCATGTATGGCATGTCATTTAACCCTTCCTATTATGAGACCCTTTTAACCAATTACGGTTTTGAAAATTATTACAATCAGTATTATTATAGAAAAAATTTACTTGCCCCACTTCCAGCAAGATTTGAAGAAAGGTATCATAAGTTCAAAGCTAAGCCTGATTATACAGCCGTTCATTTAGATAAAAGCAAGCTCGCAAAATATGCCCAGGATTTTGTTACCATCTATAATTCGGCATGGGCACAACACGGAGAAGAAAAAGCCATTACACTGCCTCAAATAATAAAGCTATTTAATTCCTTAAAAGCCGTCATGGACGAAAGGGTTATTTGGTTTGCTTATTACAAGGAGGAGCCCATCGCCATGTTTATTAATATCCCGGATGTAAATCAATACTTTAAATATTTTAATGGCGCATTAGGCCTATGGCAAAAACTGCATTTATTGTGGATGAAATGGGCGGGTCAAAATAATAAATTAACGGGTTTAGCTTTTGGCGTGGTTCCCAAGTACCAAGCATTGGGTATTGATAGTTTTTTAATTAACTCCTGTCATATTCTTTTAAATAAAATAAAATTGTACGACCAATACGAAATGGGTTGGGCGGGCGATTGGAACCCGAAAATGGTCAATATTTACAAAAGCTTGGATGCCCTTCCAAGCAGAAGAATGGTCACATTTAGGTACATTTTTGACGCAAAATCACATCCATTTGAGCGTCATCCCATCATGGAATATAAAACAGGTGGCTAATTTTTACCTGTTTGAAAATTGGGGGATAACATTTAATTCATAGACTATAAGTTTTGATTTTGAATGTGTATATTGCGCGTCAAGTATGGAAAATTTTATAGTATCAGCACGGAAATATAGGCCCCAAAACTTCAGTACAGTAGTGGGACAGTCGCATATTACGACCACCTTAAAAAATTCCATTTTAAACAATCATTTGGCGCACGCATTTTTATTTTGCGGACCAAGAGGTGTAGGTAAAACTACCTGCGCGCGTATTTTAGCCAAAACAATTAATTGTACAAAAGTTACCAAGGAAGGGGAAGCCTGTAATACTTGTGATAGCTGCGTTTCCTTTGAAAAAGGGGCGAGTTTAAATATTCATGAATTAGATGCCGCAAGTAATAATTCAGTGGACGATATCAGAACATTAGTAGAGCAAGTTCGTTTTGCCCCACAAGCTGGAAAATACAAAGTATATATTGTGGATGAGGTCCACATGTTAAGTTCAAGTGCATTTAATGCATTTTTAAAAACATTAGAGGAGCCGCCGCCATTTGCTATTTTTATTTTAGCGACCACCGAAAAACATAAAATTCTTCCGACCATATTAAGTCGCTGTCAAATATTTGATTTTAGAAGAATCAATTCCAACGACACCGTTTTACATTTGGAGGAAATTGTTGGCAAGGAAAAAATTAAGGCAGAAAAAAATGCATTACAGCTGATTGCTCAAAAAAGTGAAGGTTGTATGCGTGATGCGCTAAGTATCTTGGATAAGATTGTCAGCTTTTCAAATGGTGCCTTAACTTATGAAAATACACTTGAACATTTAAATATTTTAGACGAGGCATATTATTTCAAATTATTAGGGTTTTTAACTGCCCAGGATTTAACCAGCGCCATGCTCCTGTATGATGAAATAAATCAAAAAGGATTTGAAGGCGACATGGTGCTATATGGTTTAGCAGGATTTATAAGAAATATATTGGTATGTAAGGATCCAGCAAGCGCACATTTATTAGAATCCATTGAAGGATGGCGTGAGCAATACATCGAAACAGCTAACACAACTAGCACACCTTATCTGATAAGTGCTTTGAATATTTTAAATGAGTCCGAGATTCAATTTAAAATGGCGCGCAACAAACGTTTACATGTGGAGCTCGCATTAATTAAGCTAAATTTTTTACAACAAGCCATTGAATTAAGTATGTCAGAAGGCGAACTAGTAAAAAAAAAACTAGTTAACGTAAGCTACCCCATAAAAACAAAGCGCATTTTGCCATTAGGTAAAATGGTGGTGAATGAGCAGGCCAAATTAATGATCGAAACCGCAGCTCCCGCAAGTCGTCCCCCAAAAACGAATCCTTTGATTGAAGCTAATCATTCGCAAAAGGACAATTCAAGGGAACCCATTCAAGCAGTTAATAATCCATTACAGGAATTACCAACATCTATCAATACGACGAACACTAATAATTCGAGTACTAATACAAACAACACTTCGCCATCAGATACAATAAGCACCAATGATGGTAGCAATAAAAAGAATTTATTAGCAGCTTTACAACAAAAGTATGGTTCAAAATATAATATTGAAGAAGTAAAGGAACCTATTGCTTTAGAAATAGATACACTAACAAAATGCTGGGATGATTACACAGCTTATCTATTAGATGCATTAAAGCATTCTTCCCATGGCACTTTTAAATTAGCCATTTTAGAAATTTTAGACCCCCTCCATTTTACTGTTACTGTTTCGGCGCTAACTGCTCAAAAGTTTGTAGAACAAGAGCGCATGAATTTACTTGAAAAAATTTGGGAGACCTTTAATAATAGGGCCATTCAGTTTTCTATATTAGTGGATGCCGGAGAAAAAGAAGATGTACCCCTTCATTTAAGATTAAACAGCAAGCAAAAATTTGAACGCATTGCGGAACATTACCCGTTGGTACAAGAGTTTAAAACCAGACTGAATTTAGAAATTCTATACTGATAATTTTAAAAATCAATATCCATTGTATAGGGCTTTACGGAGATCAAAAATTCATTGGCTTGATTCATCAAAAACTATATTAGTTTTGATGTTATGCTCATTTGAATTTATAAAAGAAGGATATATTTAAAGCTTCGTCTTATTGTATCCTTTCTGCTTTAAATATTGAAAAACTTTTTGACGGTGGTCACCTTGAATTATTATTTCACCCTCTTTTACCGAACCACCAGTGCCACAATGATTTTTTAACGCTTTCCCAATACTTTCCATATCCGTCAACTTCCCAACAAACCCATAAATAATGGTAACCGTTTTGCCAGCACGATGCTTGGTTTCGAGAATAACCCGAAGTGGCTGATCCCCATTAGGCAAGGTTTCTATTTCGTCCTCAGAAACCGAAGGAATGGCTGCCGGATTTGTGCTATACACGAATGCAGAAATACTTTTATTGTTTTTACTCATTACAACAGAATTAAAAATTTAATCGCAATAAAAAGGATTTCTTAAATGAGGCAAAATAATTTTCTTACAAGATTAACGAATTCAATTTTACAAAGGTCAATTAACTAATACGAATACTTACAATTGAAACACGATTATTTGTTTCTTGCAGCAACAAACTTAAATTAAATTTTCCTTGTGCGGATAACAATTTACCCGTGATATAAATAGTGGTACCCAATTTTCGTTCTGCATTTTTTTCAAAACCAATAATATTCTTGATGCTAAAAAAAAGCTGCAATTGCTGATTCGCTTGGACTGGTGTAACCTGCTTTTGCGCGGATTGATCTAAAATATTTACTTCAGATGCTGCATCCCAAAAGGACAACAAATTGCTAAAATTTGCGGTTTGTAAAGTTTGCACCAAGGTTTCTGTTTCATTTTGCGCCATAACTATACCCAATGAAAATGTAAAGCTGAACACAAGTAGTATTTTTCGAAGTAATTGCATATTTTTTGGGATTAAAACTGCTTAAAGTTTGTAATGTGCCTAGTATTTTGAAACTTTGTGGTACAATTTAATTAAAATCAAACTGGAAGCTTCCAAAAAGTCAAAAATATGTCCAAAAAAGTAATTTTAGTGATCATGGATGGCTGGGGATTGGGCTTAGTTCCGACTGCAGACGCAATTCAACAGGCAAAAACACCTTTTGTAAGCAGTTTGGCACAATCCTATCCGCATAGCACCCTAGTGACTTGTGGGGAAGCCGTTGGTTTACCGGATGGGCAAATGGGCAACAGTGAAGTAGGGCATTTAAATTTAGGTGCAGGAAGAATTGTTTATCAAGAATTACAAAGAATTAATGTAGCTATTCGAGAAGGGGAATTTACAAAAAATGAAACCTTACTTGCTTCCATAAAATATGCCTTACAAAATAACAAACCACTGCATTTATTAGGATTAGTAAGTGATGGTGGGGTTCACGCGCATACCAGCCATTTAAAAGCAATTTGTGCCGTTTGTAAAAAGGAAGGATTAAAGGAAGTATATATTCATGCTTTCACGGATGGTCGAGATACTGATCCTAAGAGTGGTTTGGGGTTTGTACAAAATATGGAATCGTATTTGCTTAATTCAGTAGGCAAAATTGCATCCATTAGCGGAAGATATTATGCAATGGATCGTGATAAGAGATGGGAAAGGGTGAAATTTGCCTATGATGCATTACTACATGCACAAGGACCAACATCTCATTCAGCTTTGGAAGCGATACAAGAAAATTATGACAACAATATCACTGATGAATTTATCAAGCCTACCATTATCACTGAAAATGGGCAACCAATAGCCACTATTAAGAAAGGCGATGCTGTTTTGTGTTTTAATTTTAGAACCGATCGTTGTAGAGAAATTACAGAAGTTTTATCTCAAAAGGATTTTCCTGAATTCGGCATGAAGCCATTAGCATTGCATTATACTACTTTAACGAAGTACGATGAAACATTTAAAAATGTGCAAGTGATTTTTGAGAATGATAATTTAGTCAATACACTGGGTGATATACTAGCACAAAATAATAAAAAACAAATTCGCATTGCTGAAACTGAAAAATATCCGCATGTGACTTTCTTTTTTAATGGTGGTCGTGAGGTTCCTTTTGAAGGGGAAACTCGCATCATGGCATCCTCACCAAAAGTAGCTACTTATGATTTACAGCCTGAAATGAGCGCCAATGAATTAACTGAAAGATTATTACCTGAAATAAATAAAGGGGAAGCCGATTTTATATGCTTGAATTATGCCAATGCGGATATGGTAGGACATACGGGTATATTTAGCGCTGTAGTAAAAGCAGTAGAAACCGTAGATAGTTGTGTTGAAAAAATTGTAACAACTGGTTTACAAAATGGGTATACTTTACTCGTAACTGCTGATCATGGGAATGCCGATTACATGATCAATGAAGATGGTTCACCCAATACAGCACACACTTTAAACTTGGTTCCCTTATTTTTAGTTGACCAAAATTGGAAGGGTACATTAAAGTCAGGGAAATTAGGCGATATCGCGCCAACGATACTTAGCTTAATGGGTTTACCCATTCCTTCGGAAATGACTGGAAATGTGTTAACTTAACAGCATAAAACTACTCCTATGATAAAGAAAATTATACTTACCCTTGTTGTTTTATTAGCAATAGCACAAGTAGTTCGCCCAACCAAGAATAATTCCCGTGATACACAAAAAGATATTTCTACTTTGTACCCGATGACAGATGATGTTAAGGTGATCGTAAATAAAGCATGCGCAGACTGTCACACGAATAATACCAACTATCCATTTTATGCAAACATACAACCCATTGCTTATTGGTTAGAAGATCATGTAAAAGAAGGAAAGCGTCATTTTAATTTTAATGAATTTGCGAGTTATAGAATTGCAAAACAAAATCACAAATTAGAGGAAGTGATTGAGCAAATAAAAGAAGGAGAAATGCCCTTATATTCTTATACATTAATTCACAAAGAAGCAAAATTACTGAGGCAGAAAAAGCAACTTTAATCAATTGGTGTCAAAGCATCATAGACTCTTTAAAAGCAAATTACCCAGCGGATAGCTTGGTGATGAAAAAAAATCCTACACAAGCAAAATAGGTTTTGATAAAATATGAAAATTGTAAAAGCGACTTATTTGATATCAAGTCCTAGTTTTGACCTATGTCCTAAATTAAATTTGCCTGAATATGCATTTATAGGACGAAGTAATGTTGGAAAATCATCCATCATTAATGCCTTATGTCAACAAAAAAATTTAGCGAAAACATCTGGTACGCCTGGTAAAACACAACTAATAAATCATTTTGAAATTATTAGTAACAGTGTAGCCAAAGGGAAACAAGACAAATGGTATATCGTTGATTTACCCGGCTATGGCTTTGCAAAAGTATCCCAAAGTAGTCGTCGCCGTTGGGAACAAATGATTGAAAACTATTTAAGAAAAAGAGAAAACCTCAATCGCGTATTTGTTTTGATTGACAGTAGACATAGTCCACAAAAAATAGATATTGAATTCATCGAGCAACTAGTTCAATGGGAAATTCCCTATACCGTCATCTTTACAAAATCAGATAAAGAAAAGCCAGGTGTGGTTGCCAGAAATGTAAAATCATTTTTTGAAATACTCAACGAAAAATTACAATTTTTACCACAAGGGTTTGTTACTAGTGCTGAAAAAAAGACGGGTACCGATGAGGTACTCGCCTGCATTGATCAATACAATAAGCTAGTAGCCGAAGGATAATAACTAATTGACCGCTTTGTCTGCACAGCAACTACTTGCAAATGCTTCTGGCTTTGCTTTAAATGCAAATCCCATTCCCAAAATATAACCCATTGCTTCCTTCAATGCATCATTGCTTTTAAACTGTGGATTGGTATTAATATCTGCATGCACTTCCATTTCAACATTGTATTCGATAAATAAATCGCATAACTCATAGGCAATTTCAATACTCTTAGCTACTTCGGCCAACATGCGCTCCTTTAGATGAAATTTTTGTGTTGATTTATCATTATGAATATACATAAAGCCGCCATTGTATTCTCTTAAAAAAACAATGACGGTCGCAAATTCTGTTATATTCGCTTTTACTTGACTATCCGTTCCTATACAAACTTTTAATTTCGTTTTTTTAAGGGACTCAGTAATAATTGCCTGCCTTACCGCTTCCTTAATTGGAAGCGTTATTAATTCACCTGTAAATTTTCTCCAAAGCATTATTTCTTATTTTTACTTTTTTGAACCATTTGTATTTAGGTAAATTACCCTATTTGTAGCGTTTGCCCAATATTAGCTAGCCTCAGTTTTCAACAACAAGTGGATAAGCCTCAATTTTGACTAAAACCGTTTAAGTTTAATTACCTTTACCCTTCGAATCATTTGACTTATATGAAAATTTTATTACAATATTTAAAGCCATACAGACCCATGGTTTTACTGGCATTTATCCTTGCAGGCATCAATCAAACCTTTTCACTTTTTGACCCAATGATCTTTGGGAAATTAATTGACGAGTTCGCAAAAAACCCTATGGTGGATCAATCAGGTGCCGCCCGAACCCAATCTCAATTTATGTGGGGAGTAAGTAATATGCTTTTGTTATTGGTAGGCACCGCAATGGTAAGTCGTATTGCTAAAGCGTTTCAGGACTATGTAGTGAATGTAATTATACAAAAATTTGGGGCTGCTTTATTTACAGATGGGTTAAAACATTCCATGCAATTACCCTATCAATCATTTGAGGATTTACGCAGTGGTGAAACCTTATCCATCTTAACCAAAGCAAGGACAGATTGTGAAAAATTTATTGGCTATGTGGTAAACGTACTTTTTGGCATCATTGTAAGTGTGGTTTTCGTATCTATTTATGCAACCCGATTACATTGGTCCATTATCCCTATATACATGGGCGGCGCAAGTATGATTGCCTATGTGACTAATTTATTAAGTAAGAAAATAAAGTCGATTCAAAAAAATATTGTTAAGGAAACCACTACCCTTGCTGGTACGACCACTGAAAGCTTAAGAAATATTGAGCTTGTAAAAAGTTTAGGGTTGACCAATCAAGAAATTCAAAGATTAAATAATAATACCTATAAAATATTAGCACTCGAACTTAGAAAAGTAAAAAATATCAGGTCCCTTAGTTTTATTCAAGGTACCATGGTGAATTTTTTAAGACAAGTTATCACATTCACTTTGATGTGGCTTATTTTTAAACAAATCCTAACCGTTGGGCAATTAATATCATTGCAGTTTTATAGCTTTTTTATTTTTGGACCATTACAGGAAATCGGAAGTATCATTATGAGCTATCGAGAAACTGAGGCTTCCTTAAATAATTTTAATACACTAATGCAAAAACCCATTGAGCAGGTTCCAACAAATCCGGTTGCCATTGGTGAAATAAATAATTTATCTTTTAAAAGTGTTGGATTTCAACATCAAACTGCCAACTTCAAAGCGATTGATGACATTAGCTTTGATGCCAAAATTGGAGAAACAATCGCATTCGTTGGTCCGTCAGGCGCTGGCAAAAGCACTTTGGTTAAACTACTCGTAGGCCTTTACCAGCCGCAGGAAGGCGAAATATTGGTGAATGAGGTCAACACCAATAAGATTGACATGGGTGTACTCCGTAATCAAATAAGTTTTGTTACGCAAGACACACAACTATTCGCAGGAACCATTAAGGAGAACTTAGCCTTTGTAGCACCTAATGCAACCGAGGAAGAAATGTTGATCGCCCTAGAAAAAGCAAGTTGTAAAAATATTCTAGACAAAGGAGGTGATGGACTTGCCACTTTAATTGGCGAAGGCGGTTTGAAATTAAGTGGCGGTGAAAAACAAAGACTCTCCATTGCTCGAGCATTATTAAGACACCCGCATTTATTAATATTTGACGAAGCCACTTCCAGCTTAGATAGTTTAACAGAAGAATCAATTACAGATACCATTCGAAAATTATCTGCAGAGCGCGCGCAAATCACTATTATGATTGCACACAGATTAAGTACCATTATTCATGCAACCAAAATATATGTACTTGAAAAGGGACAGATTATTGAAAAGGGAACGCATGAATCCTTACTATTAGAAAAAGGATTGTACTATGCTATGTGGCGTCAACAAATTGGAGAACGACGCGCTGCAATTTAAAATTAGCGATTACTCTCTTTCAAACTTTTTACGTAGGTATTCCATCACGGAAGGATCCTCGAGTCCATCCATATCACTTAACTCAAGCTCAATTGCTTTGGTACTTAATCTTATTTCAATGAAGGAAAGAAAGATAGAGATAGAAAAGGTGATTAAACTTACCGCAAAAATGAACTTCGCTACCGCTTGATATTCAATGAATATAAAAAACATACATAGGATGGAAGATAACAAAGTAGCCACCCCATAGGTTTGCATATTTTGCACCAACTTAATCCTATATTTTAGGTTTTTTATTTGCCCAAAAACGATATGCCTTTGCTCAATGATCTGGTATTTATCATGTAACATGCGAACCCTATTTGACAGGGCTAAAAAACGATTCGTATAGGCCAACATGATCAAACTGATGGCGGGAAAAAGAAGGGCAGGTATATTTACAGATAATTCCATAGCACAAAAATATAAAGTATTTTTGTGAACTCAGCACCCAATATGGAAAAAGCAAGTTTTAAAGAAATTCAGGGCAGTTTACCTAAGGAGCCTGGCATTTATCAATACTTTGATGATAAAGGCAAGTTGATCTATGTGGGTAAAGCTAAGAATATAAAAAACAGGGTGAGTTCCTACTTTTTGTCTGGACAACAAAATGCCAAAACCACGGAATTGGTTCAAAAGATAAAGGATATCCGTTTTACTATTGTTAATTCAGAACACGATGCCTTTATATTGGAGAATGAATTAATAAAGAATTATCAGCCCAAGTATAATATCAATTTGAAGGATGATAAATCCTATCCATATATCGTTATCAAAAACGAGAAATTTCCAAGGGTATTTTTAACAAGGCGTAAGATTAAAGATGGATCAACCTATGTTGGGCCTTTTACCCATGTGCTTGCCGTAAAGGAACTCATGAACCATATCAAACAAACCATTCCATTAAGAACTTGCACCCTCCCCTTAACTAAAAAAAATATTGATCAAGGAAAGTTTAAAGTTTGTTTAGAATATCATTTAGGTAATTGTTTGGGGGCCTGCCAAGGATTTCAAGATGAAACATCCTATGATAATTCAATTCAACAAGTACAGCATTTATTAAAAGGGAATGTAAAATTAGTGGTGCAGGACTTAAAACAAAAAATGAAGGCAGAAGCCGGCGTAATGGATTTTGAAAAAGCAGAATTCACCAAACGTAAAATTGAGCAATTAGAGAACTACCAAACCAAATCGGTGGTATACACCAAAAGCCTTACGCCGATAGATGTATTTAGCATTGCTTACGACCAAGAACAGGCCTATGTGAGCTATCTGATGATTAAGGATGGGAAAATAATACAGACCCATATTTTACCACTCAGTGTTCCTCTAGAAGAAGCAAAGGAAACCATCCTCGCCTTTGCCATCCACCACTTTAGAAATAATATGCATTCGACTGCGCAGGAAATAGTGGTGCCCATTGAACTAACCGAAAAAGAGCCCAATGTAAAATACACGATCCCAAAAGCAGGTGACAAAGAACAACTACTCGCTTTATCCCAAAAAAATGCCGACTACGCTTTAAAAGATTGGAAGTATAAGCAATTGCTTTTAAAAACAGCAGGCGCCCCTTCAGATAATATTATTTTGCAGGAACTAAAATCAGTTTTATACCTGAATGAAATTCCACTTCACATTGAATGTTTCGATAATTCAAATATTCAAGGCGCCTATCCGGTATCCGCAATGGTTTGTTTTAAAAATGGCTTACCCAGCAAATCAGATTATCGCCATTTTAATATAAAAACAGTTGTAGGTATTAATGATTTTGCCAGCATGAAGGAATCTGTTTTAAGAAGATACACCAGTGTACTTGAAAAAAAATTACCCCTTCCACAACTGATTATTATTGATGGCGGTAAAGGACAACTCAATGCAGCATTGGAAGCCATGACCGCGTTAGGTATTCAGGATAAAGTGACCATGGTAGGCTTAGCTAAAAATTTAGAGGAATTATTTTTTGTACATGACCAAGACTCCATCAAGCTCAACTGGAATAGTGAGGCGCATAAATTGATTCGTCAAATTAGAGATGAAGTACACCGCTTTGGTATTCAATTTCACCGACTAAAAAGGTCCAAAGGGGCATTAGAAAATAGCCTGGATCACATCACTAGTATTGGGCCCAAAACAAAAGAAATACTGCTACTTTATTTCAAGTCAGTGAATAAAATAAAAGCTGCTAGCCCGGAACTATTAACTGAAATTATAGGCGCAAAAAAAGCGGCTATTTTAGTAGCCGCTTTTAATAAGTTAGATTAATACACCCATCGATCCTGTTCGTAATTAAATATTTTTTGTCTGATTTTTTCTCCTTCTTGTAGTCTTCTTAATGGATCCTTATAAATAGCATTTAACGGCTTGTCGTTATAGTTATCAATACTTGATTTAACGATATAACTATTAAAGTACCTGCTTTCAAATAATTCTTCCCAAGTAATTCTAGTAGAAATATTTTTTGGATTGTACACTTCATTTTTAGCTAGGCTGGTTCTTAATTCAGGATAATACAACCAAAATAAAGTACGCTTCACTGGCTTATTGTTAATCACGATGGTCGCCACTGGTGCAATACCAATGATACGACAATACATCCGACTTGTTTTTTTATCAAAAATCCATTGCTCTTTTAATCTGAAAGTATAAATAGAGTCTGGACTTGGTGCTAATTTAGTATTGTATATAATGCTGGTGTCATATACATTCGGATTGTCCACATTTTGCACTAATTGCGTATCTAAACTTCCCTTTAACATCGCAGAAACTTGATCATACGTAATTGGCGTAGTGAATCGATCATCGCCACCATCTGCTGAAAAAGGAACTGCTTCCTCTTTTTCAATGGCCCTTAGTAATATGGCAAAAAATCGTTGGTCACCATTGTCATCATAAGCTTGGTATACGAATGGGCGATTTAATTTTTCACGGCCATCAATTTCTTCCCAAACAAACTCACTAAACAAGGCGTCCTCCTCTCTTAAGTTTTCATAAGGCAATGGAATGCGTTGTTGCACACCAGCGCGCTTATTAGTCTCTGAAAAAAAGGCATAATTATTTCTTAAACTTTTCTTCGCTTTGGCATTAAATCCACCCACCAAAGTAGTATCAAATGTTTTTACCGACTTAACATTCGGATCAAATGCAACTGCTTTTTTTGTTGTATCTGGGGCAGCTACTGCTGGCGCAATAGTCGTATCCTTTCCCGCAGTTGCAGGTTTCTTTTTACCTCCATAATTAAATTGCGCACTTGTGGTGTTGGCAACAAATAGGATTGCTAAAATAAGACTGCTATAAATTTGATACTTTTTCATTTGATATGTTTTAAACCACCCGATACTTTAAAAAATTATTGAAGTATAAAAGTGATTGTTTGATCTAGTTTTCTTGTTCCGCCACCTGGTTCAGTTACTTTGATTTCGCCAATGGTTACCGTACTACCCGGTTGGCATCTTTTGACTAAATCCTGTGCGCCACCTGAAAATTTATTTCCTACGACTTCTCTAAATTCAGGTTCATCAAAACCTTTCCCAGTACCAATGACGATGAAAGAAGTCACATTGAATTTAATACCTTCAAAAATAAAATCTTTTAATTCGGCAACCACACCACCTTGCACCCTAAATACATTCGCTGCCATATTTCCACCTGCACTTTCCCCAACTAATGCCAAAGGATTTGGTACACGTTTAACAGGTATGGATACTTTTTGCGTTTGTTTGCTATCATTGATATTCACCACTACCGAACCCAATTGGGTACAGTTAACAATATATTGTCCAGGTCCTGCTTTTTTAATGGTTGCGCCAGTGCCTTCAACACTTGCATTAATTTTTTCAGCCCCGCCACCACCAGTTATACTTAAAGGATTGTCCAAGCCTTTATAAAACACCCTCGTTTTATCTGTAGACACCACTAAACCCGTTGGCGTACCTACCGTATAGTTCACGATTTTTTCAACAATCGCTGTTTCGCCATCAGGCTTTATAAATGAAATACGAACTCTTTTTGAATTTTGACCTGGTGCACCAGCTGTTGATTTATATGTAGCAGATCCATCTGCAGTAATTGGAATCACGGTGCCATCCACAGAGATAGTAGGCTTAGCTGCACTACTAAATGCGCCCACCCCTGCAGTAATGATTAATTCCTCACCCGACATTAAATATTGGGAATTAGAAGCTGCAAATGCATTGAACTGATCATAGATCAACTCCACTTCTCCAATTTGTCTGTGACAATACTCCACTACTTGCGACTCACTATTTCGAATGTCATTTTGAAATTTAGTTAATATCGCGAGAGATGCGACTGTTGGAGTCATATTAAAATAAGCATATGCCCAATCCGACTTTGCAGCCATATTATTAGAACTTGGAATACTTAAATCTAGAGGTAAATTAGGAATTACTTCCTTCGCTAAGGCTGGATCAATTTCAGCCAATTCCTTCTTAAACTGTGTCAACCTATTTAATAAATCCTTCCCTTTGGGATCATTCCCTTTTAAAAATAATCTGGTAGATGCCTCTAAGTCATCCTCATTAAAAACTTCTTTACCATCTACCTTTTTTAATCTTGATTCAACTTTTAAATCCTGCTTTAATGTTTGTATATGATTATATATAGCACCTGAAAGTGCATGCGCTTTATCCGCCATAGGGGCCCAAATTGCAGCCTTCTCTGCAGTCTTAGGATCTGCTAATTTTTTTTGTAAAGATTTTAATATATCATCATTCTTTTTTTGAATAATGGTATTTGCATTGGATAAACTTTGATCAATTGTTTTAAATGCATTTAAAATTTCACTGGATACATTTAATGCCAAAAGCGCGGTCAACACCAAATACATGATGTTAATCATTTTCTGCCTAGGCTCTTTAGGTAACGACATGTATACTAATTTTTTTTAGTGGTAGTAATTTTATGAAATATTAAGCGCGCCCTTGCATGGCTAAAATCATGTTACCATAAATCTGATTCAACTTTGTCAAATTATCTGCTAATATTCCTATTTGCTCTTTCGCACGAACTGCATCACCAGCCGAACTTGACATTGCAGCCGAAGCTTCTGTCAATTTGCCGTAATACTGATTCATTGCTTCCATTGACTTTGCCATCATTTCAAACTGATTGCTTAAATCTTTAACACCGCTTGTTGCAGTTGCAAATCCAGCCAAATTATTGGATACTCCTTGAATAGCTTCGTTGACACCGCCCATGGAGGTAGCCGCCGAGCTTGTATTTTGTGCAAATTCTTTGCTCGATTTTGCCATATCTGCAATATCTCCCAAATACATTGCTGTATCATTTAATCTTTGAAAACTGGTACTTAATTTATCAAATGCAGCTTGGTCAATTTTAGCTGCCTCTAACTTTGCTAAAACAGCATCTGTAGCGCCTGAAGCACCATCAGAAGATCCACTTCCTGTTTCTGGTGGCGGTAAAAATGCGTAAATAACGAATATAAGTGCTTCCGTAAGCAAACCAACGATTAATGCATAGTCAGCCCATGAAAGGTGAATGATTTTTGCTAATGCCCCAACAAGAACAACTGCTGCACCTAATGAAATAACAACATTGATAATTTTATTTGTTCTGGGTGAAATTGAATTTGACATTCTTCTATTTTTGTTTGATTAAAAATTAAAATTAATATAAATGATTATTTTGTCTTTGGCGACATAGATAAAGCACATCTAAATCCAATATAGGATTTCGCAGTATCTTGGTATTCATAATTGCGCGTGCTCACTTGGCAATTGTAGGCAATATCCTTCCAGGATCCACCACGTACTACTTTACGCTTCATCGAAATTGGATCTTCCTCTTTCGCATTGTATTGTAAATCTGGACTTAAATCACCTAAAAAATTATAGCCACCTTCATAATAAACGGACCCAGTCCATTCTGCCACATTACCTGCCATATCAGCTAAACCATATCCATTCAAAGGAAAACTTTCCACCTTCATCGTATAAATATTATCCTTATTTGGAGTGCCGCCGTAATAATCACCACGACCAGGCTTAAAATTTGCCAATAACCAACCTTGCTTTGTTCTTGAATTAGGACTGCCCCAAGGATACATCGTATTGGTTTGCAAGCCACCTCTTGCCGCGTATTCCCACTCCGCTTCTGTAGGTAAGCGATAAATCGCATCCACTTTTAAATCAGGACGACCAGGGCGTCCCCCAAAGTAATCACTGTTATTTGTTCTCCAATAACAAAAAGCATTTGCTTGTTTCCAAGTAATTCCAACCACAGGATATTCATTAAAGGATCTGTGTGAAAAATATAATCTTGTTAAAGGCTCGTTATAGGAATAAGAATAATCACGCATCCATACTAAACTGTCTGGATAAACTGGCTGATTTTGTTTGACAATAAATTTACCAATAGCTTGCTCTAAACCTTTTGAAGCTCTAGCTGCCGCTTTTAAATCAATATAAACTGTTTTATAAATTAATTTGTTAGGATCAATTTCAATGCGACCTTGAATACGATTGTCTGGAGAAAGCAATAGCTCATTTAATTTTTCTATCACCGCTTTACTTGAATAATTGATTCTTCTTACTTTAGCCCAATCCACTTTTAATACAGTGTCTTCTGTTTGATTAATACCACCACCGTATAATGCTAAATAACATAAAGAATCCCTTACGTAATTTACAAATTGGCGATATTGCGCATTGGTGATTTCTGTTCGGTCCATCCAAAAGCTTGGAATTGACACCAACTTTTTTCGATTAATCATGGCCATATCCACCTCTTCATCACTGGCACCTAAATAAAAAGCGCCTCCCTTAATTTCGATCGTATTAGGATCAGGTTTCCAAACGGCTTTTTTTGGCTTTCTTGCCTGAATGAAAACAAGTGCAAATAGCACTGTTAAAAACAAAAAAGGAAATTTAAACTGCCTTATTGTAAAAAATTTTATCATAATCTAGTTTTAGACCGGTCCTTTCCACTATTGTTTAAAAGGACAAAAGCTTTGAGGTTTGAAGTTACTGAAAAATATATAAAATACCTTCTTTGTCTAACCAATTAACTGATAGTCAGGCCTTTTATAAGCTTCGCAAAATAGTAAAATAAATTGGTGGATATGTTAGAATAAAGCTAAAATATCATCCAAATTTCCATTTGCTGGTAAACAGGTTTTATTTATACATATATGGTATTGGTTATCAACCGAATATTTACCAATGGTGCTTGCTAAACTAGGGTCTTCCTTGGTTGAAAAAATGAGCATTTTGTGGGGCTGAAACCCAGATAATACCTTTTTTAAGGAATTGTGAACTTTTGGTCCAATGGCGACTAATTCAATTGAATCGGCTGCCATCCAGCTAAAACATTGCCCCCAATAGCTAAAAGAGCTTGGATATTGTATGATTAATTTATGCATTTGGTGAATCATTTGCTCCGATTGGCTGACCCAGCTCACCCTGTCAAAAACATGGCCTAGGTAATATAAACTCATACAAATCATAGCATTTCCACTTGGTTGTGCGCCATCATAGGTATCCTTTTGTCTTACAATCACATCTGATTGGTATTGTGCCGTGTAATAAAAGAACACCCCCTCCTCATCTATAAAATGGGTTTGCACATATCCCATCCACTTTTCTGCTTTATGTAAATAATTGGTATCCCCTGTTATTTCCTGCAAGTGTATATAGGATTGTATTAAAGCACCATAATCATCTAAAAATGCAAATGATTTTTTTACACCGTTAGTATTGGTATGAAATAAATGTTCCTGATCCTTGTCTGAAAAATTATTTTCAACCCAAACAATCGCATCTATTGCAGCTTGCTTGTATTCCTCATCCCCAATGGCAGCATAGGCTTTACACAATGCAGTAATTAACAAACAATTCCAAGACAAAATTATTTTATAATCAAGTGCTGGTCTAATTCTTTTGGATCGGTGATTAAATAATATATTTTTTGCATTAATAAATTCAGAAGTTATACTTTTTTCAAGCGCTTCTGTTGTCCATAAAATATTGGTATGTTCCCAATTTCCATTTTTGGTTACTTGATAATAATTACAAAATTCCGTGAACAAGGATGGATCAAGGAGTTGTTCAATTTCATCATAAGACCAGGTATAAAATTTTCCTTCCACCCCTTCACTGTCCGCATCCAATGCAGCATAATAAGCACCTTGCTGGTTGGATAACTCTCTTTTTAAAAATGAAACAGTTTGTTTTATGATGTATACATAAGTTTCTTTTTGTGTAATTTGATAAGCTTCCGCCATTAAGCCAATGAGCAATGCATTATCATACAACATTTTTTCAAAATGTGGCGCCTGCCACTGTGCATCTGTACTATATCTGGCAAAGCCGCCACCCAAATGGTCATACAGCCCGCCTTGTATCATTTTATCAATGGACCGTATCGCATGAACCATGCAACTTTCGTTGCCATTCATTTTGAAATTTCTAAATAACATTTGCAAACAAAATGTTTGCGGGAATTTTGGCGCTGACCCAAAGCCGCCCCACATCGTATCTGCATTTTGTAATATTCTGTTCCCAATGATTTCTACTTCTTCCTTGGTGGGTAAACTATTTTCCTCATTTTCAGATACGCTTGCGCTCGCTAATGATGCGGGTTGGTGTATAATATTCTTGTCTAATAAATGCTGCGTAAGTTGTTCTGCTTGGTTATTTATTTTTTCATAATTGTTAGTATACGCTTCACTTACCCCTTTTAAAACATCCAACCAGGAAGCACGTTGTGGAATTGTCCTGGGTGGAAAATAAGTACCACCAAAAAAAGGCTTGCCGTTCGGTAGTAAAAAAATATTTAAAGGCCATCCGCCGGAACCAGTCATTGCTTGAAGCGCATCCATATAAATATGATCCACATCGGGCCGCTCTTCGCGATCCACTTTCACATTGATAAAGTGAGCATTCATATATGCTGCAACGGTTTCATCTTCGAAACTTTCTCGCTCCATCACATGACACCAATGACAAGCGGAATAGCCAATACTTAATAAAATGGGTTTGTTATTTTTTTGCGCTTCGGCAAATAGCGTAGATGACCAGGCCACCCAATCCACTGGATTATGCGCATGCTGTAATAAATACGGACTCGTTTCTTCTATAAGACGATTGGTAAACTTAGGATTTGCATTCATTTAAATGCAATTTAATTGAAGCAGAAAAATATTAAGTAAATCCGCCTTACTTCTTTTTACTACTTAAGGAAAGATATTGATCCAACCCAGACATCATACTGGTCGTTTGTGGACTTGGTACTCTTATATGTAATGTTAAACCTGCCTCTTCAACGGCTTTACATGTATTGGAACCAAATGCGCCAATGATGGTGCCATTTTGTTTAAAATCAGGTTTGTTATCAAATAAACTTTTTAAACCACTCGGCGTGAACAAACAAATAATATCAAATTCAGTGGTTTTCAAAAGTGCTGAAATATCACTAGTCACGGAGCGATACATATATCCTAATTCAAATTTTGTTGCATGCTCCTTTAACCAATTGACAATTTCATTGTCCTGTTGGTTTTCGCTACATACATACAAAAACTTTTCGTTTAATTTATGTTTATTCAAAACATCAAACATTTTTTTATTAGAGCCATCTGTACCAAAAAATACTTTTCTTTTTCGATAAATAATAAACTTTTGCAAATACAAGGCAACTGATTCGGTAATGCAGAAATATTTTGTATCCTGACTAATGCTCACCTTTAGTTCATCGCAGGTTCTAAAAAAATGGTCAATGGCATTTTTACTCGTAAAAATAATAGCTGTATATTCTGCAATATCAATCTTTGTTTTTCTAAAATCCTTCCCGGAAATGGGTACCAATTGAATTAATGGCTGAAAATGCAATACGACGGCGTGCTTTCGCTCTAACTCGAAATAGGGCGATTTTTCACTTTCCGGCCTTGCTTGGGAAACTAGAATTTTTTTAATGGTCTTTGTTGTAGTCGATTTTTTTGCTCCACTCATTTCACTTCCATTTTTATTTTCGTATCATATTAATAAATGCCGCCAAAATATTGTACTATGAATTTATACAATATGGTCAGTGGCAATATCTCGAAGGCACAAAGGTATAGAAAAAAATGAAAAGACGAGATATGTAATTTATTCCTAACTGATGTTAGGGAGAACAAATACCTGTATAAAATTAAAAGCCCCGTAATTAAAGCTGCCCCGCCTATCGCATAAGGATGAAAGATTGGTTTTGAAAAAGCCAATACCAATATAAAAGGCACTAATAAAACACCCAATACTTTATTAATCATAAAAACTACGAAAATATAGGTATTGACGAGTTCCTTTGCGTTAAAAATATATCCGGCAATTTGTAAGGAAATATATTTCCCAATATATAAAAATGTAAAAAATAAACTAATATAAAAAAAGCCTTCCCAAAAGGAAAGCGCCAATAAATGCCGATTAAAAATCAACAAGGTAGATATCAAAGAAAAACTTAAAATAAAACAAATATTAATAATCAGCGAGCCCAAACTATTTTGTAAAAGCTGCTCCCGATATTGAATCATTCTTAAGGAGGATTGGCTAAACTGTTTAAAAAGTTTAGAAAAATATTGGGGGAAAACATTATTTACAAACCCGAATAAAAAAATCAGAATTAGGATTGTATAAAAAAGTAAATCTTTGTCTGGCAATGCAAATCTTTGTTCAATTTTATACACCACTTGCGATTCTCTTGCGATAATGGTACTTGGAAAATATAATTTATACGCATTTCTTTTTTGTAGAAAATAATTTTTATACGCCTTTAGGGTATTGAAATTACTGTCCATTTTATTTCCAATGAGTGATTGCACCAGCCAAGCATCTGCGATTTGAAAGGAAGTAGGAATCACCGGCACATACTTAATCAACAAGGTATCCTTGACCAAAAGTGAATCCGCCTTCAATGCACTTGTATCCTTACCCAAATCCGTTAGTGGCACTTGATTTTGAAAGGAGGACAAGAGGATAAAGCACCCTACAACAATAAAAATATATTTTTTGCCGAACTGCATACATTGCAAAAATAAGTATACTGATGCAGAATTAGTAACTTATAACTAGCTTTGTCCTGATACATTTAAACTATTACATGGCAGGCATCTATATTCATATACCCTTTTGTAAAAAAGCTTGCCATTATTGCAATTTTCATTTTTCTACCCAGCTCAAATACATTGATGATTTTACAAAGGCGATCATCCAAGAAATTGAAATTCAAAAAAACTATCTTTCCCAGCCTATTGAAACACTTTATTTTGGTGGTGGAACACCCTCTTTATTGCCGATGGACGATTTCCATAAAATTTTAGATAAATTAAGGTCCGTCTTTTCCCTTGATTCCAATATTGAATTTACCATCGAAGCCAATCCTGATGATGTTCAACCCAAACAGGTTAACGCCTGGAAAAAAGCGGGGGTAAACAGACTAAGCATTGGTATCCAAAGCTTTCAGCCAGCAGCACTTCAATGGATGAACCGCGCTCACACAACTGAACAAGCACATGAAGCCATTAGAGCGGCGCAAGGCGAAGGAATTGAAAATATAAGTATTGACTTAATTTATGGAACACCGCATTTGACAAATGATGATCTCAAGGCTGATTTAGCAATGATCGACCAATACCAAATTCAACACCTTTCTTGTTATGCACTCACGGTTGAAGAAAAAACGGCTCTGCATACCATGATTCAAAATAAAAAGATAGATCGGGTTCATCCTGAACACCAAGCAGCTCATTTTGAAATCATCACTCATGACACCGAAAAAATGGGGATGGAGCATTATGAGATCTCTAATTTTAGCAAACCCGGTTTTAGAAGTAAGCACAATAGTAATTATTGGAAGGGCATTCCTTACTTAGGCCTTGGACCATCGGCCCATTCTTATAATAAAAACACCAGACAATGGAATGTTGCTAATAATCAACTTTATTGTAGCACACTTGAAAAAAACGAATTGCCGTTTGAAATAGAACAATTACCAGTGGCAACAAAATACAATGAGTATATCATGATTTCCTTGAGATGTATGGAGGGATTTTCGCTTGAATATATCACCCAAAATTTTGGTCCCGAGTTTCATGCACATACCCTTAAAATAACGCAAGAATTTCTTGTAAAAAAATGGCTAAATGAAACTAGCCAAGGATATACGCTTACAAAAGCGGCTAAATTTTTTGCTGATGGTATTGCCAGTGATTTTTTTTGGATAGATAAATAATCTATTCGTTACTTATTGCAGGGCCCAATTTAAAATAATATCTTTTCGATTTCCTTAAATGCAATTGTTGGATTTTGTCCCTCCCATAAAATTTTATATACCGCATCAACGATGGGTAACTCAATACCTAAATTTTTATTGATTACTGTTATACACTTGCTCGCATTATATCCTTCCGCCACCATATTCAATTCCAACTCGGCCGATTTAACTGAATACCCCTTGCCAATCATATTTCCAAATGTCCTATTTCGGCTATGCAATGAATAGCAAGTAACTAATAAATCTCCTAAATAAACGGAGGCTGCATAATTCACTGGCGTTCCTTTCGATTTTTCTTTTTGCCTTATTGCACTTAACAATACTTTCATTTCATTTGCGCAATTGGCGATGTATACACTCAAAAAATTATCGCCGTATTCCAAGCCATGTGCAATCCCTGCACCTAATGCATAAATATTTTTTAGGACGCCCGCATACTGAACTCCCACCAAATCATTATTCACAATCGTATTGATATAATCAGATTTAAAATAAGAAGCGATTTCCTTAGTCATTAATTCATCTACGCCTGAAAATGTTAAGTAGGACAACTGCTCTGCTGCTAATTCTTCGGCATGGCTGGGTCCCAATAATGTAAAATATTGGCTTACTGGGAAATCAAACTTTTGCGCCAAAAAATCGTGTAATAAAATATTGTAATTAGGCATTACTCCTTTGATAGCTGAGACCACTTTTTTATCTTTCAACAAATCCGAAGGCACTGCATGCAAAACGGATTCAATATGAATAGAGGGGACTGCCATAATAATAACTGAGGATTGCTTGACCACTTCAGCGATATCATCTGAGAAATTGATCTTAGTGGTATCAAAAAATGCATTTCTAAGGTAATGGGGATTGTGGTGGCGCTTTTTAAAGTAGGCGATATTATCCGATTGCCTAACCCACCAATTGATTTCATGCCCATTATCTGTGATAATTTTTGCAATAGCGGTTGCCCAACTTCCACTTCCAATTATACCAATTTGCATGTTGCTCATTTTTGCAAACATACGAAACTCAATAAAAAAGGGGCGCATTTTTTAAATGCGCCCCCTATCCAGCTAGTTTTCAACTAAATAAGATTACTTCTTCTCTTCAAATAATTTTTCTTTGGTTACTACATTCACCAAACTACCTTCCTTTAATGTTTTACTTACTGTACTATATGGTCCAGTAATGATCTTATCTCCTACTTTTACCCCTGACACTTCAATGAAATTTAAATCCTGAATGTCCGTTTTAACTTTCACCATTTTCACTTTATTGTCCTTTTGTAATACAAATACAACCTCACTCACGTCTTCATCAATCGTAGTGGGTGCTTTTTCGGTACTTGCGTTTGCAGATGATTTAGTTACTTCCGTACTTTTCCCTTCCCCTTTCGCATCTCTTGTAGTTACGGCATTTAAAGGCACTGTTACTACATTTCTTTTTGACTTGGTTTGTATGTCAGCACTTGCTGTCATGCCTGGACGGAAAGGAAAAATATTATTATCCTTAGCTAAATCAGCATACTCTTCTGGGATTAATCTAATATGCACTTTGTAGTTAGCAACTTCTGCCGAACTAGATGCCCCTGAAATCGAAGTCACTGGATTTGCAATTTTGTAAACAATTCCTTTGAATTTTCTATTATTGTAAGCATCTACTTCCACCAATGCCGTATCGCCCAATTTAACCTTGGTAATATCATTCTCCCCTACATCCACTCTAACTTCGATACTTTTCATATCTGCAACACGCATCATTTCAGTACCCGTCATTTGCGCCGTTCCAACGACTCTTTCCCCTTTTTTTACATTCATCAAACTAACAATACCATCCATCGGACAAGTAATGATTGTACGCGCTAAATCCTTTTCAGCCCTAGCCAATTGCGCTCTCACGCCTTGTATTTGCGCTTCGCCACTTTTGATGGATTCCTTTGCTGAATTATAACTTGATTCTGCTGATCTAAAGGCTTGCTCCGTTTGCTCATATTCGGCTCTTGAAACAATTTTATCGCCATATAATTTTTTAAACCGCTCATTCGTTGCTTTTGTATTTTCGTACACAGTTTTCAATCCGCTTAAGCCTGCTTTTACATTCTCGTATTGTGCTTTTACTTGATTTACACTCGCAGTCACCTGATCACGTTGAGAAGAATAAATATCAGCGTATATTTTTGCTAGTACCTGCCCTTTGGTAACGCGATCGCCTTCCTCTACAAAAAGGTTAACAATTTCGCCAGAAATATCTGGGCTAACTTTCACTTCAATTTCAGGATACACCTTACCACTTGCATTTACAGACTCAGTAATCGTTCTGAGTTGAACCGCTTCGGCTGTTACAGCAACTCCTTCTTCCTTGCCAATCACACCACCTTTTTTTAAACCGACAAGTAAGCCAATCACAATAACAAAACCTGCGCCTATCCAAATAATTTTCTTGTTCATTTTTATATATTTTACTTCTGTAATTTTTTAATTTATATGTTTTTTATAACTCCAACGAAACGCCTTTGTAAAATTCTAATAATTTAATTCTAAACACATACTCATATTGTGCAGATTTAAAATTAACCTTAGCCCTTAAAAAGTTATTTTGATTGTTCAATAATTCAATCGTGCCTAATAAGCCAAGTTCATATCTCTTGGTTGCAAATTGATACGCCTTTTCAGCAGTAGTAACTGCTTTTTGATTGGCATTTAACTTATTTAAAGCTACAATGGCATTGGTGTATGCAGCATAAATATCCTGCTTTAATTTGCGTTGGATGTTTTCCTGCTGCAATTCAGTTGACCTATAATTTAACTTAGCTTGTTGGTAGGATATTTTGGATTGACCACCATTAAAGATGGGTATGGATAATTGAAAACTTAAACTTTGGCCAAAATTGTCATTTATTTTGTTACCCCATCCATTCCATATATTGCCCCAGTTTCTGTTTGCGGAAGTAGCGGTATAAGTAGGGCTTTGAACAAAGTATTTGCTATTGTTCACTGTAACGAATGGACTTGCTGGTGTAATTGCACTCACGCCAGTCATTTCAAAACCAGAAGTGTATTTAAATTGATTAGAGAAGTTAGAAGATAAGCCATACCCAAAACTTAAGGTTGGATAAAAATTAGCTTTTGCTGCAGCTACTGATTTTTCAGCTGCTTTTACGCGCAAGCCAGCCGCTTTTACATTTGGTAAATTTTGTTCTGCAATGTTAAAAACATAATCCGGTTGTAAATCAGTAAACGGTTGGATTTTTATTTTTTCGACAGGTTGTACTAGAACATCAAATTCGGCACTCGCATCTAAATTCAATAATGCTTTTAAACTTAATTTAGTTTGTATTACATTAGAAATAGCTCCAATATAATTACTACTATCATTGGCTAATTGCGTTTCCAACTCCAATAAATTAATTTCAGGAAGTACGCCCACTTCTACCCTCTTTTTAGTCGCATTCAATTGTTCAAGCGTTTGCTGAATTTGTATTTTAGTAATTTCAGATTGCTCAATGGCTGATAAAACCTGTAAATAAAAAGTAGCTACACTCATTGAAATATCATTCGAAATAGTTTGCTTGTCTGTTTCGCTCGCCAACCAACTAAAATTAGAAGATTCTGCATTATTTCGAAGCTTACCCGCATTATAAACTTGAATACCTCCATTTAAACCAAAATTATTGAATAAAAACTGCGTGTTAGAAAAGCCATTGGTCGTAGGGTCAATAGATCGCCCTAATCTTAATCCAGCACCTGTAGATCCATTGATGGTTGGTAATCGATTCGAATTCGCTAATTGCGCTTGTAATTTTGCCAATCTTGCTTGCACGTCGGCTTGCTGAATGGATATATTATGCTGAATGGCATATTGAACGCATGTTTTTAAATCCCAAGCTGTGCCGTTTTGTGCTTGTAAATGGATGCCAATTCCTAGGATTAAAATAGAAAAAATGTATTTCATCGACTTAATTATATTTTGAACTTCTTTTGAGAGTACAAAAGTAAACTAATGCTGCGTAGTTTCCATATTTTTAGACAGGCGGATAAGCCGTCTGCTGAACAGCAATAATGAACGATGAAAGGCTAATAAAATCGGTCCTTAGGGTAAAAATTGAATAAAAATTATAAAAAAATACTTTTAAGCGGCCTTTTTATAATAAAAAAGTCTGTATACAATAGAAACAAGCCCTACCAAGACAATGGCGGTTAGTGCGGAATAGGGTTTATCAATAACGACCGCCACCGCAACAAACGCATAGGCACATACAAAAATTACACAAAAAATAGGGGTCCATCTTTTCAAATATCCAGTTACCGATGCATCTCCCTGATTTTTACGCCTTAATATTAATAGGGTTGCTGCCGAGGTACTCATGCCCAAGCAATCCAAGAAAATGCTAAAACTCAATACATCATCCACCCCTTTGCCAAAAAATGTGACTAAGATGGTGGTTAAAGCAAATAAGGTTAATCCAGGAACCAGCGCTTCAGTTTTTGGATGCTTTTTTTGAAATAGGGCAGGTAATACTTTATCCTCACTCATTGCAAACATCACTCGAGGATTACTCATTAAAATCACGTTTACATAGGCTAACACACTTAGCACCATCGCGAAATCAAACACCTTGGCACCCAATTTACCAAACCAGGCCTCAAATAGTAAGGAGCCAATCGCATTCGCGTTTTTCATTTGGTCAAAACCAATCACTTTAATATAAGTGTAATTAATAGTGAGGTATAAAAATAATACGACCAGGATACCCACTACAATCCCCTTTTGCATTATTTTTCCAGAAGCTACTTCAGATCCAAAATTGATGGTTTGTTGATAGCCTCCGTAAGTAAAGAAAACGGAAACCAAACTTACTAATACTAAAAGAGCGCCATTAGTGCCATCGTAAGTATAAATTTTTCCTTCGTTAATGCCATGTGGCGGAACCGTTACGCCTTTAAATAAAGAAGAAATTAATAAAACGATTAAAGCGATTTTCACGACCGTTAAAATGTTCTGTGTGCGACTGCTCGTTTTCAATCCCAGTAAATTGACAATATAAAAAAGCCCAACTGATACCGAAGCTACTATAATATTAAAAAGCGTACCTGATGGTTGACCAAATAATAAATCGCTCACATAGTCGGCGCCAATTAAAGCAACTACAGCCAAAGAAGCGGCATTACTAATTAAGATTAAAACGTTGATGGTAAATCCAACGCCCGGATGATAACAATGCGCAGATACTTTATAATAGCCACCCATCACTGGGAGTCGTTGTCCAATTTCAGCATAAGTTAACGCGCCAAACAAAGCGATCAAGCCACCAATCAACCATGCACTAAAAAAAATAAGCGGCGTGCCCGATTTTGCTGCAATGGTTGCAGGAGTTTTAAATATTCCCATACCAATCACCAAGCTCACCACAATCATGGTTAAACTGAAAAAATTAATGGACTGTTTTTGCTTCATAGGTAATCAATGAAAGCTAAATATAATAAAAATGGGGAAGTTTTCAACAAGACGTTAGTAATTAAAAAAAGATAGGAGTAGCTAAATACTATATTTGATTCAGAATTAGGTTCATGCAAATGATTAAAAGGGAATCCCGTTAAAATCGGGGGCTATTCCCGTAGCTGTGAGTTCATTGCCAAAAGCAATCCATGCAATATATCCACTGAAGCAATTTGGGAAGGATGCATTAAAAAGAACAAGCCAGAAGACCTGCCTAATGAATACATCAACAGCTTTCGGGTAAAAAGCAGGGATTGTAAAAAATGGATATGCCCTTGCATTACATTAGATAACTTTAAATAGGAATCTTATGCTCTGCCATTTGCACTGCCATTAATTATGGTTCTCTTTCTCCAGGAAGCTCATTGTTAACAACAAAAAAACAAAACAATGAGCAAAAAATTAATTACGCTCTCGGTGTGCCTTATCGCCACCACCCTCGCCTTTGGGCAAAAAGAAGAAATTAAAAAAATTTCCGACACCGTTATTTCATTAGATGAAGTTATTGTTACTGCGAACAAAGTAGAACAGAAGCAAAATGCTACAGGCAAAGTGGTTACTGTCATCAATGCAGCTGCACTTCAAGCGAATGCAGGAAGAAGCATTGCGCAAATTTTAAACGAACAAGCTGGCTTGTATTTGCCAGGTAGTTTAAGTAATGCAGGAACGGTGCCAAGTATTTACATGCGCGGCGCTTCCAGTGGTCGTACCTTAATTTTAATTAATGGCATGCCCGTAGGCGACCCCTCTATGATCAGCAATGAGTTTGATTTAAACTTAGTCCCCTTGAATTTGATTGAGCGCATTGAAATATTAAAAGGTGCACAAAGTACCCTGTATGGTTCAGATGCTATTGGCGGTGTGATTAACATCATCACCAAAAATAAATCTGTTCCCAACTTCTCCGGGGATATTAGCACAGGCAGTTATGGTACAAGAAAAATAAATGCGCAACATAGTAGCAGCATTAGAAAATTGAATTATGTTATTGGATTTGGTAATGAATCTGCCAAAGGATTTTCTTCTGCCACAGACATCACTGGTAAAAATAATTTTGATAACGACGGCTATCGGAATAATAATTGGTTTGCCAATATCAATTATGCTTTTAACCAAAATTGGAATTTAAAAGCTTTTACGCAACAAACAAATTACAATGCCGATATTGATTATGGTGCTTTTAAAGATGATAAAGACGAAAAATTTAATAATGCTACTAAATTGACAGGTTTTATTTTGAAATACAAAAAAGAAAAAACTATTTTTCAATTGCAATATCAATTAAGCACACAGGATCGTCAATATAAAAACGATAGTCTTGATAAAACTTATACCATTTTTGAAGACAATCAATATGCAGGAAAATCTCATTTTGCGGATGCCTTTTTTTCAAAAGCTATTTCAAAAAATATGCAATGGATTACCGGCGTTGATTTTAGATACGGATCTTACCATCAAACTTATGTATCCATAAGTAAATGGGGCCCTTATAATGATAATTTTAAAGATACTTTTCAATACCAAACTGCCTTGTATACCTCTTTATTAATCAATGAATCTTCCAATAAGTGGCTACTAGAATTAGGAGGAAGAAGCAATAAGCATGATCGTTACGGGTCCAACCAAACTTTTACGATTAGTCCTTCTTATAAATTAAATGCAAATATTCAATTCATGGCTAGCGCTTCCACTGGATACAAAGCGCCTTCACTTTACCAATTAAGTTATAATGACGCATTGAAACCAGAGCAATCTTTCAATACAGAAATAGGCATGGAATATAAAACCACTCCTTTATTTTTTAGAGCCGTTTATTACAATAGAACAATTGATAATGGAATAGACTATAATTATATTGATTATAATTTTTTCAATTATATCCAACAAAAGGTAAATGGATTAGAACTAGAATTCAATTGGAAAGCCAATGAAAAAAATAATTTCTCTGCTAACTACACTTTAATGAATGGACAAGAAACCAATCAAAACAGAGTAACTACTACGGATACCATAACGTATAACTATTTATTAAAACGTCCCAAAAATACAGCAGGTATTCAATGGACTTATGAAGTATCCCCTAAATTAAATTTTAGCATGGCGGCAAGATATATTGGCAAACGATACGATGTGGGTGGCTATGCAGCAGCGGATGTTAGCCTAAAAAGCTACACCTTACTCAATGCGCATATTCAATACAAGCTCAACAAGCATTTATTATTGTATGCCGATGGACAAAACTTAGGAAACACGGTATTTCAGGAAATCAATGGATACAATGCAATGGGGCGCATGCTCATGCTAGGTCTGAGATTGAAATAACATATACATAACTGTTCAATTTAAAAAGCTTTGTATCTTCATACAAAGCTTTTTTTATGGACTTCCATTTTGATCAATTACTTACAGTCATATTCACCCTATTTGCGGTGATAGATATTGTGGGATCCATTCCTTTACTAATTGCCATGAAGGAAAAGTCGGGCGCCATAAAATCCCTTAGAGTGACACTAATATCTGGTGCACTCATGATTCTGTTTTTATTTTTAGGAAAACCCTTTTTGCAAATTTTAGGTTTAGATGTAAAGTCATTTGCGGTGGGCGGATCTATCGTCATATTTTTATTAGGGCTTGAAATGGTATTGGGTCATGAAATTTTTAAAGGCGATAAAAATGCACATTCAGGGGCAGTAGTTCCCATTGCATTCCCCATTATTGCAGGAAGTGGTACACTCACTACTATCATGTCCTTAAAAGCAAACTTCGAAGAATACTATATCGCACTCGGCATCTTAGTCAACCTAGTCATTGTGTTTGCTGTATTAAAATCACTCAACTTTATTGAGCGTATGCTAGGACCCGGCGGCCTACTCGCTGTTCGTAAGTTTTTTGGCGTAATTCTTTTGGCTATTGCGGTAAAGATTTTCTCCAGCAATGTGGGGGCACTTAAAAAATAATTAATTACTATTCAAAATTTGCAAGGCTTCGGTATCCTTATATTCAATGATTAAAGAACGTAACTGCTTTTTTAAATCCAGGATTGTATTTGCTTGTTTTTGATCAAGAATAAGATTATGTATTTCAGTAGGATCCGTTTTTAAATCATACAACTCCCACTCATTCCTTGGTCCGTAAAATCGAATCAACTTATATCGCATAGTTCGAATACCAAAATGAGGAGGCACTCTATGCGGCTTTGGATACTCATAATAATGGTAAAACATAGCAGTTCGCCAATTTTCAACCTTTCCCGATTTTGTCACGAGTGGTAAAAAGCTTTTCCCTTGCATTTCAGCTGGCGCTTTAACTCCAGCAATGTCTAAAAAGGTAGGTGCAAAATCAATATTCACGACGATGTCATTCACTACGGTTCCTGGCTTTATATGTTTAGGATATTTTAATACAACAGGTGTTTTTAAACTTTCCTCATACATAAATCTTTTATCGAACCAACCATGTTCTCCCATATAAAAACCCTGATCCGATGCATACATCACCACGGTATTTTCAGCTAATCCTGATTTTTCTAAATAGGCTAAGATGCGCCCAATATTACGATCCAAGGATCTGGCCGTTGTTAAATAATCTTTTAAATAGCGTTGGTATTTCCATTTGATTAATGCGATGGAGTCTGATTTTACTTTCTCATATTCCAATGCAATTTTTCCATAATAATTTTTATAGGCTAATTTTTCAGCGGGTGTTAAACGTCCAAACATCCCCGGTTTATCATAATTAATATTCATCTTTAAATCATCCCCAATAGTCATCGTTTTGTTGACTGTCATATCTTGTTCAAGCGCTGCTGTACGGCCTTCATAAGTATCGAAAAAGTTATCGGGCATAGGAAATTGTTGTGCATCATACGCACCTAAATCTTCTACTGCTGGCATCCAATTACGATGCGTTGCTTTTTCACCCACCACTAAAAAGAAAGGTTTGGTTGTATCACGCTTATCCAACCAGCCTAATGAAAAATCACTGATTAAATTAGTGACATACCCACTGTACCTCACCGTATCCTTGGTCATTTCCACGAAATCGGGTTGAAAGTAATTTCCTTGATCTGGCAACACTTTCCAGTAATCAAAACCTACAGGCAAGGTTTGTAAATGCCATTTACCAATCCAAGCAGTTTGGTAATTGGCTTGGCCCAATAGTTTTTGAACCTGCACCTGACTGCCATCAAAATTACGATTAGGGCGATTGTCAATTAAACCATTAATATGACTGTATTTTCCCGTTAAAAGCACAGCCCTACTAGGTGCACATATAGAATTGGTTACAAAAGTATTTTTGAAAATAGCCCCCTCTTTTGCTATTTTATCTATGTTCGGCGTTTGCATCAACTTACTTCCATAGGCACTAATAGATTGATTGGTATGATCATCTGAAAAAATGACTAAGATGTTAGGACGCTTACTTGTTTGCGCGTAACTATTGCTATCATTAAGTATACACATTAAAAACATTGTCAAAAAAAAGCCTTGTTTCATAGAAATATTTTATTCGTTAATTGTTATTGAAAATTAATCTTATACGAATTTGCAACGCATTATTAATTCGCACTCGTTTCAATTACTTTTAAATTTAACTAAATAAATAGAAAAAACAATCAAATGTTATAACAAATACAAAGGGGGCCGGTTTCCGGCCCCCTTTGTATAAAATTAGGAAGCATTTTAAAATGATAATCTACAACTTAAGATAAAATTTCGGCCCACTGCAGAAATTCCACTCGCAAAATATCGATAGTTTTTATCAGCAATATTTTCAATCTGGAGCCCAAAACTTAATTTTTTGTTGGGGGTATAATAGCTTGAAAAATTTACTGTCATCCAACTAGGCATCCCCTCTGGAGTGGCATATATTTCATTATCCTCCCCATTTAAATTGTAATCACGTATACGCTTCCAGCCATTAAATAATACAAATCCTTCTACATTAAATTGATCACCCCCCTTTTTTAAACCAACCCGTCCGTATGCAGGCGGAATATGATCCAATGGCATTGACGTAGTTCCATTGTTATAGGTTTCCTTGGTATAGGTATAAGTACCTTGCAATAGGGTATTATAAAATAATTTTATTTTCCCATTTAAATTAAATCCATACAATTTAGCACTTGCCTGGTTTTGCGGGACGTATACCGCACTTAAAACATTTTGGTACATAATATTACCTTGGCCATTCCAATTATATTTACTCACAACAATGGCATTATTAAACCAAGTATAAAAAACACTTGCCCCCCCAACTTGCTATATTTCCAGTATGCGATATATTAATTTCAGCGTTGTAGATATACTCTGGTTTTAAGTCCTTATTAGGCACGACCACATAGCCTGTTCTCGTATCAAACACTTTGGTTAAATCATCTATATTGGGGGCTCTAAATCCGCTACTTAAGCCAGCGGTAGCACGATACCCATTTTCTCCATTATAAGCAATGCCCAAATTTCCAGTCACTACGATATTGTTTTGTATTGCTTTAGTGAATGGAAAGTGCATTAAGCTAGTATCATCAAAGCTTGCATCTAATTGAACCAAGTTGAGTCGAATACCATCATTCAGTACCCAGTTTTTAGCTAATGATTTAATTTGTTGTAAATACAATGCATTATAACTCATGGAGGTAGGGCCATCGCTATATCTTGTAGTTATTTTGCTCAAAGCATTTGTTTCAATATTAACACGCTGAGCAGTTGATTTTACAATATTTGTATAGGATTCAACACCTAAGTGAATTTCACCATTGGCTTGCCTGTGCAGTAAATCAGTATTCACCCCTAATACAGTAACACGTTCAAAACGAAAATCTTTTGAGATGATATTATATTTACGTAAAATTCTGCTTTCTTCAATATCCTGAAAACTACTGGTCACCATTAAGTCACTAAAATAACCAGGCAACTTTGTAGCAGTATATTTATAAGAAATTAAATTTCGAATTTGGGGTCCATAATACCATTCTGAATAAACAGGTAATCCTTTGCTTGTTTCCGTCAAACGATCATACCTATTTATATTCGATGAATTTGAAATTTGAATATTCAATAAATTTTCAGAATTTTCATTGGGCTTAAAAAGTATTTTTTGCAATAAATCAGTTTGATCATAACCACTTAATTTTTGAACATTGACATCCTCATTTATTTTAATCTTGTCAACATCCGCCTCCCTGACCACATAAAAAGAGCGTTTCCCAAAATCAGGATAAGTGGCTGATCGATTGGCTCCCTGACGCATATCCCCGAATCTTCCATAAGTAAAAGAGGTTAAATAAGCCCATTTGTTATTGGCAATATTGATATCCAAATGTATTTTATTTTCATTTTGCCCTGAAGCATACCGCTGAATTAAATTAGCACTTACTTTCCAATTGGCACTATCCGAAAATTTAGGTTTTTTTGTAAACATATTAACAACGCCACCTAAGGCATCACTGCCATACAAAGTGGAGGAAGGTCCATAAATCACTTCCACCCTATCTAATATCATATTGTCAATAGTTATGATATTTTGCAAATGCCCTCCTCTGAAAATGGCATTATTTAATCGCACCCCATCCACCATTAATTATACCCGACTGGCCTCAAAGCCACGAATCACAGGACTTCCACCACCTGATTGACTTTTTTGAACAAACACTTGTCCTGATTGTGATAAAATGTCTCCCGTATTGGATTGCTGATTAATTGCATTTTTATCGCTAATAAAGTCAACTTTTTGTACAATATTTTTCGAAAGTGTAGGAAATTTATTAGCAAAAACAACGACATCAGGCAATGCCTTTTTTGTCGTATCAATCTGCGCAAATAGGTGAAAATTATTTATTATAAAAAAGAAAATAAAAAAATCCGCATAAATAAACGCTTGGTTAAAATGGATACCTTGTATAGAAACATATGCGAACACACTATGAAATGATGATAAAATGATGATATAAACTCGCCTTTTTTTTGGGTGCTATTAAAAATAAGCATGTCATTATAGCAATTACTTTCTCAATGTACTAAGGTAGTAATTTTTACGATAAAGGAAATCAAATGACTTACCTCATTTATGACTAAAAACAGCTTAATTATTTCAATTAATGAGGTAATTATCCATTATATTAAATAATTTTACAGCAAATGTTACATTTTATATATAATCCCAACGCAGGCATTAATATCGCAGCGCGTAAGGCGAATATTTTAAAAAAATTATACGCAGTTCCAAATAGCAAAGTATGGGAAACCACCAAGCCTATGGAGGCGACCTATTTTACGAAAAAAGCGATTCAAGAAAACGCAAGCAGGATTATAGCAGTAGGTGGTGATGGCACCGTGAATGAAGTGGCATCTGTTTTAACTGAAACAACCATCCCCTTAGGAATTATACCTATTGGCTCCGGAAATGGTTTGGCGAGACACTTAAATATTCCACTACAATTTGAAGCTGCACTTGACAAAACAATAAATGGGCATGAAATAGGAATTGATGTTGGCTTACTTAATAATAAGATGTTTTTTTGTACTGCTGGTATTGGATTTGATGCGAAAGTGGCACAGCTTTTTGCAAAAAGTAGTCAACAAGGTTTTTTCAATTATGTCAAAGCCACTTTGTACGCTTTAACAATGTATAAACCAATTGAAATTAGCATCAATCATGGCCGAATGCAGAAAGTGTATTCACTCACCTTTGCAAATGCTAGCCAATTTGGAAACAATGCCTATATTTCACCGTTTTCAGATTTGCAAGATGCCTATTTAGAGATGGTAAAAATTACACCCATTCATTTTTTAAATGCAGGATTGTTGGTGATGCAACTTTTTAGTAAAAAAATTCACCAATCAAATAAAGTAAATATACAATCTATAAAATCAATCACTATTAATTATAAAGAAAAGGAGCCTTTACACCTCGACGGGGAAGCACTTTTGACTGACAATGCGATTATTGAAATTAGTATTGATCCGCTTGCTTTATTAGTTATTGTGTAATACATTTATTAGATATTTAAAGCTTTTTAAACAAACCAAAAACTATACATTTAAAAACCGCAATTAATTGGCAAATGCGCCACAAAATTTATCATAAGCAACTATCTTTGCATCCTAAATTCATTTTAATGTTTGAAACAAAACGCCCCCAGGCAACCTTCCAAAAAATTTCTTTTCTTACCTTATTATTTTCACTTACCTTCTTTTTTGCAAATAGTCAAAGCAATTTTAAAGTAAAAATCATTTCGCTTACCGGAAACCCAGTAATTGGTGCATCGGTTAGTTTGTTGAATACCCCATTTAAAAATATAAGTGATAGTAGTGGACATGTTACATTCAACAATGTTCGAGAAGGAAAGTATGAATTAGCCATTACTTCTCTAGGTTTTGCGACAAGTATAAAATCAATTACTATTTCGGCTAATACAAACCTAAGCGAAATACAAACGATTAAATTAGTGGATGCATTAGTTCAATTAGAAGATGTAATTATCACTGCACAAAAAAAAGAAGAATTATTACAAAAAGTACCCATCAGTATCACCGTATTTAATAGTACGCAAATAGAAAAATTCAGATTTTGGAACAACAAAGACATTAGTGGATTTGTACCCAATTTATATAGTGCTGATCCAGGTGACAATCGAGATGTAGTTTCCATTAGAGGTATCGCCACCACTTCCTATGACCCAGCAGTGGCTACCTACATTGATGGTGTGAACCAATTTAATTTAGATACTTATATACCTGCATTAAACGACATTGAACGCATTGAAGTTTTACGTGGGCCTCAAGGAAGTTTGTATGGCCGTAATGCAATGGGTGGTGTAATTAATATCATCACTAAGCAGCCTAGTAATAATGTAACTGGAAGCGGCGAAGTAAATGTGGGGAATTATGGCATTCGCAGATATAATGCAAATATTAAATCACCCATTATAAAAGATAAATTATTTTTTGGGGCAGCTTTGCTTTATAGTGAACGCGATGGATTTTTTACCAATGATTTTAATAAAAGTAGTTATGATAAGCAAAATACTTTTTCAGGGAATTACTTTATTAAATATATTCCAACTTCGAATTGGCAGGTTAGTTTAAATGTTAAGCATTATAAAAACGAAAATAAAGGCGCATTTCCATTGGTTTATGGAACAGAAGAAGCTTTCCGCAATCCATACAGATTAAATCAAAATGGTATTACGACCATGCTGGATAATACACTGAACACCTCATTGGCGATCCAACATACAGGTAGCAAAGTTAACTTCAGTAGTATCACTGCATATCAAAAAAATTACAGGTACTATGATTTACCGATTGATGGCGATTTTTCACCTATTGACGCTATTACAGTTGTCAATAATTATGGAGAAAGCTGGAATAATATCAAAGCGTATACGCAAGAATTCAAATGGAGTTCCGCTCCAACTGCCACCAATCGTTTGAACTGGACAGCAGGTGCCTACCTTTTTTATCAAGATGCCCCTGTAAAACAAGGAACCCGTTTTGGCAAAGATGCTAATTTAATGATGATTGGCGATTCTTTGTTTACATTAATGAACAGTACGAGTACAACAAAAAAGGGAATTGCATTTTTTGGACAAGCCACCTATGCATTAACTAGTAAACTAAATATAACTTTTGGATTAAGAAATGATTACGAGCAACAAGATCAAACAGTTGCAGGCTTTTACCAGCATGACCCCTCCCCTGAATTTTACCAAATTGTAGCTGACACAAGTGCAAGTATAAATTTTAATGCATGGTCGCCTAAAATTTCATTGGATTATAATTTAAATTCTGCTTCATTACTTTATGCTATGTATAGTAAAGGATACCGCACTGGTGGATTGAGTCCATTAGGATCCGACCCTTCTCAACCTCCATTAATAGGATACCTTCCTGAGCATAGCAATAATTTTGAAGCGGGTATTAAAAACACCTTGTTAAATAATACTTTAAAATTAAATATATCCTTATTCTATATTCAAATCAAAGACGCACAAGTACCCACACTTGTATTACCTGATGCTATTACCATCATAAAAAATACGGGTGTATTAAATAGCAAGGGCGTTGAAGCCGAAATTATGTATACACCAGCAAAAGGGGTCATCATCCAATATAATGGTGGTATCACAGATGCTTTAATTAAAGCATCTGGTAGGCGTCCAGTATTTACGCCAGATAACACAAACGCGATTGCAATACAATACAGCAAAAGTATGAACGCAAAAATTAGTGGTTTTATTAGAACCGAAACCAGGTTTATAGGAAATACTTATTTTGATAGTAGTAACGAAATAAAACAAAACCCTTATTGCATCAATAATTTCAGTATAGGAGTTAATAAAAACAAAGTAAGTGTTGTTTTATGGTCAAAGAATATATTGAACCAAAAATATATCTCCTATGCCTATGATTTTGGCGCAGTTCATTTAGGTGATCCTGCTACATTTGGAATAAGCATATCTAGTAAGTTTTAATAATCATTAAATAAAAAGGAATGATACCAGTTAATTCCTTCGCAGCAATGTCTTCCAATACCCCATTAGAAGCATGTATGTCGTCAAAGAAAGTTGACAGTTTAGTTGTAGAGGGTTTCGTTGTTTAA
>JANREK010000043.1:0-1390 GCA_030726065.1 Sediminibacterium sp.
ATTTGATCCTGTCTTTTTAGTTGATGTTCGTGTCTTTTTTTCATAAAAAATTATTGAATCCAATTGCGAACAACACTTTATCAGCACACCATTCAACTGCGCAAACAGTTTAGTGCTTTTCAGCCGGTGTTTCCTTTGCTTCAGTTGCACCAGCCTCATGTTTTACGGCCTCATGCTTTGCAGCACCATGTGTTGCAGCGCCATGCTCAGATTCCTTTTTCTCCACCTTAATAGTAGCTTGTTCTTTAAAATAAGGATTATAAGTATTACGTAAATTTCTGAAGGAGCTACCATCCCATAAAAAGGCTGCGATAAACCATACAAATAATAATAACGGCACGATGATGGTCATGATCATATTTTTTACTTCATGCTTTAAGTGCATAAAATAAGCAACAATATAAAATGCTTTCGCCATCATTAAAATAATAATAACGCCTTTGATTGCCAAACGAAGCGCTACACTACTAATTCCAATCATCCAAAATCCTAGTATTAATTCAATAACGGTTAATACCGACAACAGAATAGTTACTTTTTTAATTTCAGCCATTGCAGCAGCATTGCTTGCTTCATGATTAGCGTCTGCGTTGTGTGAATGTGACATATAAAAATCTTAATTTATAATTATGTTTATTTTAAACCCATGTAAGCTAAGCCCATACTGATCACTTACGTATACTTGTTTTACAATAAATAAAATATGGTAAATACAAATACCCAAACTAAATCTACAAAGTGCCAATACAATCCTGCCTTTTCAATCATTAAGTAATGCCCTCTTTGTTCAAACTTATCCATCAAAGTCATGATCAACATAATAATATTAATCACCACCCCACTAAATACGTGGAAGCCATGGAAGCCTGTAATCGTGAAAAAGAAGTTAGTGAAGTTGGTTGAACTTGCGGTTCCATCTGCATTTAAAAATGGATTGCTACCCCACCAAGCACCTTCATGAAATAAATGATTCCACTCCCAAGCTTGACAGCTTAAAAATGCAATACCACCAATGATGGTTAAAATCATATTGCGCACCACCCCTTTTTTATCCATATTATGACCAGCATGCACAGCTAACACCATGGTTACCGAACTCACAATTAAGATAAAAGTCATGATACTTACAAACACCAATGGTGCATGTACCCCTTCTGGCGCAAATGGAAAACTACGAAAAACTTCATTTGAATCAGGCCATCCGTTCGTTGAAAAACGGACTGTACCATAAGAGATCAAAAAAGCGCCGAAAGTAAATGCGTCACTCATTAAAAAGTACCACATCATTACTTTTCCGTACTCAAGGTTAAAAGGGCTCTTTCCTCCTCCCCACAATTTTGCTTCATTTGGCGAAGCGGTTGTTGTTGTTGACATGTTCAATTTCTATTTC
>JANREK010000043.1:1490-2570 GCA_030726065.1 Sediminibacterium sp.
AAACTACTTACTAATATCACCAAGGTTGAAAACCAGAATAAATTAGGAAGATCAAACTCCAACCAATTCGCTTGGCTTTTTTTTACGATATACGCACTGGTTAAACCAGCAAACATCATAACAATACTTCCAAATCCCACCCATAACAACATTTTGTAAGGATGTATTTTGTTATTCGATTCAATTTGTGTTGTCGCCATAATTTTAAATTTTATAATTTATCTGCTAATAATGCAAGGTACACAATGGGTAAATAAATATAGCTACTAAACATGACGCGTCTTGCTGCAGGTACACCCATGTTTTGGTATAATCGCACACACTTCACGACCATAAAAATATTAGCCACCAATAAGATCAACATACTTATCTGTCCAGTTAAGCCTAAATAATAAGGTAAAAATCCAAAAGGGATCATGAGTACTGCATACATGATCGATTGTAATGCAGTAAATTTTGTAGGGCCTTTATCTGCAGGTAATAATTTAAAACCCACTCTCGAATAATCTGCATGAGATACCCAAGCGATTGCCCAAAAATGAGGGAACTGCCATAAAAATTGAATTAAAAATAAAACCCAACCTGCATAGGCAAAATCATCATTGCCTGCGACCCATCCAATCAAACATGGAAGTGCGCCAGGAAATGCACCCACTAATACAGCGATTGAATTTATTTTTTTCAAGGGCGTATAAATAAACGCGTATAAAAACAAACTAAAGGCAGATAATAAAGCGGAGGAAATATTAAAGAATTGCCACATGATCGCTACCCCAAGTATACCCGTTACAGCTGCAAAAGTATAAGCTGTTGCTTGAGACATACGACCCGAGGCCACAGGGCGTGAAGCAGTACGTTTCATTTGCGCATCCGTATCTTTCTCCACTGCTTGATTAATAGCATTGGCACTTCCTGTAATACATAAACCCGCAAAGGTTAAAAGTAAAATCATGGGCCAATCATACGCTTTTACTGCTGGCGCTAGCATGTAACAAATAACGCAGGTGAACACCACCGTAAAACTTAAGGTGAACTTCATCAACTGTGCGTAATCTTTAAACGTTTGTTTCAATTAGAAAT
>JANREK010000044.1 GCA_030726065.1 Sediminibacterium sp.
TATCATTTTAAAGGAAGCTTGGGTCATCCCGTTTTTATGCAGGATGCCATTGATGATTTATATTTCTTTTCTATTGAAGATGATAAGTTTGTAATAAAAAAAGTCACGGAAGATGAAAAGGGGATTCCCTATGTAGTAGAAGTTTCTTCCAAGCCACATCAATTACAATATATTGATTACCCACCACCATCTTCCCAATTCGGTACCACACAAAAAGTATCTAGTGGTGATCGCAATCCAAAAAACTTAGTTTTTCAAAGTGGACATATTTGGTTTTCACAAGCGGTTAATTGTGAAGGTAGGTCGGCAGTGCAGTGGCATCAGATAAATGCAAAAACTGGCGCCATCGTTCAAACAGGAATTATTCGAAGCGATACCACTAATTATATTCAAACCACCATTGCGGTTAATAAACGCAAAGATGTTTTAATCGGATTTCAGGAAGTAAGTGAAAACAGTTTTATTAGTCCAAGGTTTGTTTACCGCAATGCCAAGGATCCCAAAAATACGGTCCGACCCTTGGTGAGCGTGGGTCAAGGAAAGGGCGCAACCGATGGCCAATCCTGGGGCGACTATAGTGGTAGTATTATTGATGGCGATAATTTAACCGATTTGTGGACTATCCAAAGTATTACCAATGATAAAGGCAAAGGAGAAACCGTGATTGTAAAAGTGCCTTTTAAAAAGTAAAAATCTTATACATTTTTAATGAAAAAATTATTCGTATTAGTATCGTTCTCTATTTTGTTTTCACCATCTATGAAGGCGCAGCCCATTTTATTTAAAAAAGTGGGTCAATTACTATCCAAAGAAATTTTAATTAAAGCGAATGATGATTTAAAATCAAAACCCATCACTGTTACTTCATTTCAAAGTGAGCGATCGGCCGGCGGGGTGCATGACTTTTTTTCAGAAGCAGATTATTGGTGGCCTGATTCCTTAAATCCAAGTGGTCCTTATATTCAAAAGGACGGTCAAACAAATCCGGCTAATTTTTCCGAACATCGTCTTGCCATGATTCGCTTTAGTCAAATGGTGGGCAATTTAACATCTGCCTATCTTTTAACCAATGATAACAAATATGCGGTTAAAGCGATTCAACATTGTAAAGCATGGTTCGTGGATACTGCAACCAAAATGACCCCTTCTTTATTATATGCACAAGCGATCAAGGGAAAGGTAACAGGCAGGGGTGTTGGAATTATTGATATGATTCAAATGATGGAAGTTGCGCAAAGTATTATGGTTTTAGAAAAGCAAAATGCAATTAAATCAGATGACTTTATCGAAATAAAAAAATGGTTTCAACAATATCTACAATGGGTGACCACACATCCCTATGGCATTGATGAAAGAGAAGCGAAAAATAATCATGGTACTTGTTGGACCATGCAAGTAGCTGTTTTTGCCAAATTAGTTAATGATACAGCCTTACTCAATTATTGTGACAACCGCTTTAAGACAAACCTCCTTCCTTCACAAATGGATATGAATGGCAGTTTCCCCTTGGAACTTAAGCGGACCAAACCTTATGGGTATTCGCTATTTAATTTAGATGCCATGTATACATTAGCCTATGTGTTATCTACCAAAGAAAATAATTTGTGGGAATTTAAAACAGCCAATGGTTTAAGTTTGAAAAAGGGAATTGAATTTTTATATCCTTTTGTTGAAAATAAAAATAGTTGGACCCTGCCTAAGGATATCATGTATTGGGAAAATTGGCCTGTAGCTCATCCTTTTTTACTATTTGGTTATGCAGCTTATGGTAATCAAAATTGGTTAAACACTTGGTCGAACTTGGAACACTTCCCTACGACCGCTGAAGTCATCAGAAATTTACCAATAAGAAATCCACTTCTTTGGATTACTAATAATTAAATATTTAATTTTAATCATGAATAATTTTATAATGAATAAAGCAGTTCTATTTTTAGTTTTTTGTATGGGTATTAAAGTATCCTATGCGCAAACAAATAGCAAACCCAATATCCTTTTTATAGCAGTAGATGACTTAAAGCCTGAAATAGGGGCTTATGGCAATAAGATCGTAAAGACACCTAATATTGATCGTCTTGCTAAAATGAGCACCGTGTTTATGCGCAATTATTGTCAACAGGCTGTTTGCGGTCCAACGCGTGCAAGTTTAATGACGGGGTTGCGTCCAGATATCACTAAAATTTGGGATTTAAAAACACAGATGCGTGATATGAATCCAGATATTTTAACATTACCACAATATTTAATTTCACAAGGATATACAACTGTTGGAACTGGGAAAATTTATCATCCTAGTAGCGCCATAAAAAAAATTGATCCAATTTCCTGGAATGATACCTACTTATTTGCAAAGCCTTCCGATTACGCAAACGGGTTGGGAACTCCTGCAAATAATCAATATCAAAAACCAGCAACCAAATTATTATTTGTTGTCAAAAGAAAAAAAGAAATTAAACCTGGAGAAGCGGATGATGAAATTCCTACAAGCCTCAAAGGTCCCGCCACAGAATGCATCGATGTTCCAGACAATGCTTATGAAGATGGAGTTATTGCATTGCTTGCAAAAGAAAAAATTGTTCAACTAACTATGGCAAATAAACCCTATTTTATGGCAGTAGGTTTTCATAAGCCACATCTACCTTTTGTAGCGCCAAAGAAATACTGGGATTTGTATGATCGTGCAAGTTTGCCTTTAGCTGAATTTCGTGAACATGCAAAAGATGCGCCTGAAATTGCTTATCATAAATCAGGGGAATTAAGAAATTATACAGATATACCTGAATTTGCAACTAGTGAAGGGACAGATGCACATATATATTTAAAAGAGGACAAACAAAAAGAGCTCATTCATGGATATTATGCTTCAGTATCTTATATGGATGCGCAGGTAGGTATTTTATTAAATACATTAGATTCACTTGGCACTTTAAATAATACAGTTATTGTGTTGTGGGGCGATCATGGCTGGCATTTAGGTGATCATGATCTTTGGGAAAAACATACCAACCTAGAGCAAGCAACCCTTGCGCCATTGATCATTGCTGCACCAGGGTATAAATCCGGGAAAACAAGTTCATTATCAGAGCATTTGGATATTTTTCCAACTATTTGTGATTTAGCAAATGTGCCTATTCCTGCACAATTGCAAGGCAAAAGTTTAAAACCATTAATGCAGAATAACAAAAGCCAGGTTAAGCACTTTTCCGTTAGTCAGTATCCTCGAAACTTAAATAAAGTTGAATTTAAAAAAACAGGCTTTTCGAACAATAAATTAATGGGCTATAGTTTACGAACGGAAAAATATCGATACACCATTTGGATGAACGATTTTACAACTACAGCTCCATTTAGCGCTAATAAAATTTACGCACAGGAATTGTATGACTTATCCAAGGATCCGCTAGAAAAAATGAATGTGTTGAATGTGAAAAATTATAAAAAAACAGCAGGTCAGTTGTATGATAAAATGATAGCGTTTTTTAAATCACAGGAAGCGCAATAATAGCTTGGCTATATTTATACTATATTGAAAAATATATTTTATTGCTTTTTTAATACATTTTTAGGCCAAACTAATTTAATAAGTAGTCCCTAATAATTTTAATTTTAAAAGAAATGCTTAGAAAGTTTACATTATTCTTAAGTTTAGTTTTATTGAATACTTCCCTTCATGCCCAATTGGACATTAATTATAGCTATGAAGGAAATGCAGATTCTGTTAAATTGAATTTTGCTAAAACAGAGTTTTCTAAATACCTCAAGGTTGCCATATTTAATAGTCGTATTGTTCAAAACGTTTTTAATATTAAATTAATTAAAAAAGGGGCTACACAAAACGGGTCCTTTAGTTATACGATCAATTCCAATGGGCGTTTAGTAAATATGATTTGTGTAGGGGAGGATGAGGCTGCTATTGGCCATGCCATGTATACGATTTTAGAAAGCTTAGGCTTTCAATTTGACATTACGGGGGTCGTGGTGCCCACTGTATTTAAAACAGCAATATTCAAAAGCGATACCCAATCTATCACTCCTTTTACACGCTGGAGAGGCATCAGACAGCATGTAAATTTTCCTATGGACATTTCCTCTTATCCGCTAGCGGAAGCAAAGGAGTATCTAAACAATTTGGTTCGAATGCGTTTTAATAAAATTGCAATTCATAGTTATCCTAATTTATGGCATGAAGTAAATTTTGAAGATAGTGTTGACTATGCTGGCAATTTTTTTTATGGACGACAACATGATATTCCGAATATGCAAATTTTCACCAATCATATTCGATTTAATGATAAAATATTTAGTATCCCAGAAATTGAAAAAAGTTACGCTAACACCCCTGTAAAAAGCAAAATGGCAGTAGCCTGGATGCGCTCTTTAATTGAGTATGCGCAGTCGATTGGCCTCCGTGTGCAAGTATCCATTGAGCCTAGGTCAAAAGGGGATATTCCCCTAATTACACGCACTGTAAAGTCGGTAATTAATAATTATCCGAGTATTGATGAACTTGAATTAATCACGGAAGAAATGGGTGGCTGGGGTGATGCAACTACTAAAGCGCAAGTAAACAAAATTGCGGTTGCACAATTTGGCGAAAGTATACTTCAAGATACAATGGTGACAAACGTAATAAAAAATAGCCAACCCGATTTAGATGTTTTATTTTTTCAATTAGGTCGAAATATAACTGCATTGAAATTACTAGAAAAAGACCAAGAAATTATTTCACGTTCTATCAAATTAAATTTAGGAATTTATTGTGTCATCAATGATTATGCGAAAGTTGCATTTTATATTGCAAAAAAATATTTACCTAATAATTCGATCGCTATTATGCCTGGTCATGGTAGTAAAAGAGTTGCAAACTATTTGCCTAATTTAATACCAATTAAATCGCAAATTGCACCTACTACAATTTATTCGTGGATTGAATTTGACGGACTTATGTTTACGCAGCAAAATGCTAATGAAGGCATTTATGATTTAATGAAGTATCTAAAAGCATCAAATGGGGCACAACAGCAAAGTACAATTTTATTTAATCATTGGAGAACTGCCGAAAACAGAACCTCAGCTAGATATGCAGCTTTAAATACTTTATATGGTCCTATTCCGCAATTAGATTTTTATAAGCAGTATGCAGAAAAGCTCCAAATTAATAATGTCGCACCCTATGTGCAAGCAATGCAACTATTAGAGAAAATTGATTGGATAGCTACCAACGACTTACCCAATATCGGCTTTTGTTGGGTAGGTGCATGGCGTGAAGGTGGGCCCTATACTTGGATAAACAGCAAGGCATTAAAAAATGTACAGGGTTTATATAGTCAGGTGAATTATAATTTAAAAAAGGCAATGTATAATGTTGGCAGTACCGCGGGTAGCAATTACTTAACTTTTTTATTAAATAGATCAGAAGCTTCAAAATTATATTTAGATGCTTTTGAGAAAGGAATACAGGTTCAAAATATAAAACAAGATAGTGTAGGAAAATTCTCTTCAGCACAACAACTTAACGCAAGCGTAATTTGCAATGATGCACTTACTATATTTAATAAATATTTACAGAAACATGTGGAACTGATGCCTGATCGTGGTTGCGAAGGCACACTCATCAATTTTTGGCATGCTCCTATTTATGGATTAAAAGTGATAAGATATAAATACGCTGGTATTCCAATTGATGCTGATCCAGTAATTGATAATAGAAAGGACGCACCGCCGTTACCTATATATTTTAAAAAAAATTAGTATAATTATTACTTCGTCTCCATGATTTTCATGGGAATATTTTTATTGAACTTTTCAAGTACTAAGCCCTTTTGTTGGGTATAATTACCACTAATTTGTTCGCGTCCTGTTATATTCACCTTAAATTGAACATCCCAATCTTTTGGCCAAGCTGGAAGCATATAAGTATATCCCTTTTCGCTTTGTACCAGCATGGCTTGTAAAGCGCGCATAGTTATATTTCCATGGTCTTGATCAGGCACCCAGTCATAATTGGGTCCCCAAAAAGCAGGAAAGCGGCTTCCATTATGTTTACTACTAAAGTTGGTACTTACCATTTTTTTTGCATCTTCTGTTAATCCTAATAAAGCTGCATTTACCGCATCTTGTTGCCAACCATTAAATGCAAGGTCGTATCTTTTATAAAAAGTATTGATGGCCAATTCCAAATTAGGTTTACCAATGCCATAAATCCGGTAAGGAAAAACTGAGTATAATTGAGGATCCTCAATGTTCATTCTTTTACCTAAGTTTAATCCAGATGACAATACCCAAGTTCCATCCTCTGCTTTTTCTTTTGGTAAAACAGGTAACATCGCTTGTAACTGAGTACAATTTTGTTGAAATAATGGGTCTTTAATTGCAGCCTTGTATTCATCTATTTTTAATAATACCGCATTTAACCCGTCAATTTCAGGAGCGGGGTTAACCATACCTTCAAAATAGGTTTCTAACGATTGCGCTGGTTGAATAGATAATTTTCCTGAGGCATCCTTTTTATAATGCTGGGAATAAAAAGTAACTATTTCTTTAACAAAGGGAACAAACTTATTTTGAAATAAAACTTTGTCATTAGTGAATTCGTAATAATCAAACATCATCTTGCAAAGTTCTATTCCACTTTGCCAATAGTACCTAATGTATTTATTTTCTGAAACACCATCTTCATATTTGGATCGATCCCAACCATAATTATCGTTTAAATAACTGCCCCAGGGTGTCAATGTTTCCGGGAAGTAGGCACCCTCGTGTTTAAAATACTTTTGTGTTCGATATTTTGCCAACGGAATTGCATTGATATACATATCAAAAAAGGGCTTCATTAATGCAAAGTCGCCGCTATAATACATAGTACTATAGGGTATTCTTGTATTTTGGAACCAAAAATTAGCACCCCATAATCTAAAATCAGCATCTAATCCAACTTCTTTTTTGTCAACCAAAGTTTCATCGGGGGCTACTGTAAATATGGAGCCATTGAATTTTATGGGCATTCCTCCACGGCCTGAACAGGCATTCAAATACCTTTGTAATAGGTATCCTTGGGTAATTTTGAATGTGGTACTTGGTTCTTGTTTTGAATTAACTATAATATAATGGTTGTTCCAAAATTGATGCCACCAGTTTAAATGATTTTGGTATTTTTCAATCGCATTTAAATTTTGTATTTGCTTATGTAAGGTAATAATTTCTTTTTTCCATTCATTTACATCAGATGTATGTTTCTTTAGAATAGTAATTTGTAAGTTAAATTGGTTAGCAGGAATTTTATTTTCAATTGCATATTCATTCTTTTTTGTAAAATTTTCACCACTCACTACTGCACCAAAATTTTGATTTAATAAAGGGTCTTTGCCTATCGCATTGAAATTTGTTATATTTTGATTGTCCAAGGTTAGTTGCCAAATAGAACTTTTATTTTGATGCACCCATATCAGTGCATTTGGCTGCATCAATACTGTATCCTTTTCTTTCATAAAGGGAGTTTCCCTAAATCCAACTCCATAGCCACTATGTCGGTCATGCCCAATTAATTCACTGGATTCCTTTCGCCATATGGCATTAGTCACTTCTACTTGCACAGGAATTGTACTATTTCCTTGCACTTGTATTACAGGATGATTCGCATCTATATAACATAAAATGTTTACGCTTTGATTCCCTTTGTTTGCTTTTATATGTATAACGCCATCATGTACAATTAGTGTTTGTGAAAATTGTTTTGCATCTAAAATATTGGGTGTGATTTTAACATCCACTTGTCCAATTTTCAATAATCTACCAATTTCACTATATGTATCTGTTTTAGAGATTAGAAAATGAATGGTGCCTAATGTATCTACCCAAATATTGCTACCGATATCTCCATTGCCCATGGGCATTGAACCAAGTTGATTTTTGCTTTGCGACGCATATACTACATTGTATGGTGTTAAGGATGGTTGTGCATTACTTATGATGGTTGCAAAAACAAGAAGCGACGTTATAAATAATTTGTTAAACCAGTATTTCATTACTTTCTGTATGTGTCTTTATATAATCCCATTTTATCAAATGGAATAGGTTGGAAGCCAGGAATTTTTTCAAAAACGATAGAATTGCTTTTTAACATAAAATTGCCTTTTTTCATATCTACAAATCCTGGATCCTCATTGGTTTTAAAATTATTATTTTCATAGGCTGTTGCAAATTCGCCACCCATTAGTTTTACTAATTGATCTGGTCCACCGATGATTACGTTACCAGAAAATTCATTTCCTCTGGAACGCATACCCTGCCACTCTTTACCTTCAACAATGACGTCGAGATAGGGCAATAATGATGGGTATCTTGTTGAATAAGGAGGTTGGTCAAACTTTATTGACTCGGTTAATCTTTTTCTAAGAATTCCATTTTTGCCAAAATATTCAGCTGCTTGTGGTTTTGCCCAACTATAAAATTGTGCCGATATGACAAAACTATTTGAAAGCGGCTCAATGATAATATTGTTCTTCATCTTTAAATCCCATCCTCCATTACTAAATAATGTGCCATGATTTACTTTTAAATCATAAAATACATTTCCATATACGGTAACATCTGTGGAGGCATCATCGCAGTAAATGCCCATATTCATTCTGTTTGCATTTCCTGAATGATGAAAATAATTATAACGAACAATATTGCCTCGATTACTTGGATCTCTACCAATATACCAAGGGGAGGTATCATCAGAATTAGTGGTTACATCATGCACATTATTGTATTCAAAAATGTGTTCATTTCCATACACAAATATGCCTTGAAATTCTGCATTGTATACCTCGTTATGTGAAACTATATTTCCACAACCATTCACATTAATTCCTGCCCATAAAAATTTATTTCTCAAATTGTAATCATGTACTTTACAATTATCTACCACATTATTGCCATTGATTAAATTAACTTTACTTCCACCACTTAAAAATATACCGCCACTCCCTGTATTGTATACATCGCAACTTTGTATTCGGTGATTATACCCTGCCAATCGATCCCATCCCGTGTTAGCGTAAATATGATTTTGAAAATCGCCAATCATTCTTGATACTGCTACTCCCTTGTAGTCATCAACGGACATATCATCTTTTAATCTTAAAGCACCTTGCCCCATTACAATTCCTGTATTGCCAATATTTCGTACCGTACATCCAATAATAGTATTATGATTCCCGCGTTCCATATACATTCCAATACCTCTAGTGGCTTCAAAAGTGATTCCACTAATAATCACGTTACTAATACCTTCCATTGCAATAATGGGTTCTTCAAGCATGGAAACCATGATGGATGCATTAGTCATATTCGTTGGTGGCCAAAAGTATAAGATCCCTGATTTTCTATCTAAATACCACTCTCCTGGCATATCCAATTCCTCAAGTATATTAATAGCTGCATACTGCTGAAAATCTCTGCCGCTTGCTATTCCATATAAATGGGGCATGGCTAACTGAACTGTTTTTTGCACAGTATCAATGGTCTTTACATTTATATAATCATCTGCGAAGCCATAATTGAAAGTACCACTCAACCATATATCTTCTTGTCCTTGCCATCTTGCATGTCGTGCGTCTGTATATTCAAATTTTCCGCCTCTATTAGATTTGTCCAAACTTCTTGGAACCGATCCCTTGTCGATTACTTTTCCTATTTTGATATATCCCTCATTGGGATATCTAGCAAGGGTCATTGGATTTCCATTAAAAAATAATTGTAATGGTGCTGGTGTAACTGCAATAGTATGTCCAAATTGCTTATGAGATCCAAAATCAGTTATTCCGATACTTGGCAGATGTACCTGTACGATATTTTTAATTGCATTTTGATTTAATCGTTTAGCAATTGCAGCGTCTTTTACTTGGGTAAATGAATTTGGTTGTATGTTTTTACCACCGGTAATGCTTACTGTTCCTGGTTTTTCGGCTTTCCAAACAATTTCTTTTCCAATTTGACCACTATCTTGTTCGTTTAATACAAAAGTGCTTGTTAAATTATATTGACCAGGCGCAATGTGAACAGTTATTCCTTTTGAATTCTTTGCCTTGTTATTTTGTACTAATTTTTGTGCCGCTGTTAAGCTTGCTACGGGGCTTTCCATACTGCCATTATTTTTATCATTCCCTTTCGTGGACACATAAAAACTTTGTCCAAAAATCGCAGATGAAAAAAATGTCGCGATTATCAAGTAGTTCAATTTAATAAATTGCATAAAGTATTTTTAAAAATTTATAAAAGTTAAGATTTGCGTGAAATTCAATTTTTGCCAATCCAAATATAACGGGCTTTTTGCTATCTAAATATTGCATTATTCAATATGCTAAAAAAGTACATAATTTCGCTTTTGCCTTCAAATGTAAATCAATGGTTCTCAATAACTTTAAGCCACTTTTGGGCTATTCAAAAAAGCTAATTATATCCTTTTTTGGCTAGCGTTATAATTCAGTGGTTTTCAGTAACTTTAATTGACATATTTGCGCGCTATGAAAAAATTAAATGCTATTCTTTTTACTTTACTATTTGTGTTTATTTTCTCCGCTTGTGAAAAAATCGATATTCCCGCTGAAGTGCAAAATCAAATAGCACAATTACCGGAAGAAATCGATTATAATTTTGCAGTAAAACAAATTTTATCAGATAAGTGTTTTGCTTGTCATGGACCCGACGCCAAAAAACAAAAGGCAAATTTAAGATTAGACATTAGTGATATAGCTTATGCGCACAAAGGTGAAAATGGCTATAAGGCAATTAAGCCAGGTAGTATTGCCAAAAGTGATTTGGTGCGCCGAATATTAAGTGAAGATCCGCATGTAAAAATGCCAACACCTGAATCCAATTTAACACTGACCGCCTATGAAAAAGCGGTACTTATTAAATGGGTAGAGCAGGGTGCAAAATACAAACCACACTGGGCCTATGTAGCTCCTGAAAAAGCAGCTATTCCTGACATTTTAAATGCCAATTGGAAAATTAATAATTCGGTTGATCCTTTTATTTATCAAAAATTAGAAGAACAAGGTTTAAAGCCTGCGCCACAAGCAGATAAGCTAACGCTAATTCGTCGACTTAGTTTTGATATTCGTGGCATTAGTCCATCGGTTAAAGAAATCAATGATTTTGTTTCAGATAAAAGTCCAAAAGCGTATGAAAATTTAGTAGATCGTTTTTTAGCAAGTGAACATTATGGGGAAAGGATGTCGGAGTACTGGCTTGATGTTTCCAGATTTGCAGATAGTTATGGCTACCTTGATGATAAACATTATGATCAAAGCCCTTGGCGTACATGGGTCATTAATGCGTATAATAAAAATTTACCTTTTGATAAATTTATCACTTGGCAATTAGCCGGTGATTTACTGCCAAACGCAACACAGGAGCAGGTTTTGGCTACTGGTTTTAATCGTAATCACAAACAAAATTCAGAAGCGGGTATCATTGAAGAAGAATTTAGAGTTGAATATGTAACTGATCGCACCAACACCTTGGGAGCATCTGTAATGGCAACAACATTAGGTTGTGCTAAGTGCCATGATCATAAATATGATCCAGTAAGTCAAAAAGAGTATTATTCCTTATTCGCATTTTTTAATAGCACTTTTGAAAAAGGCGGACCTAATTATGGAAATAATGATATGGTGGCAGGACCTACATTATTACTAACAAAAAAAGAAGAAGAGCTAAAAATTAAAAACTTTAAAAAGTATATTAGTCAATTAGAATCCGATTATAAATTAAATCAGGATAAAGCGATTACTGCGGCTATTCAACAAGGAGATAAAAATATTGAAACATCCCTCCAAAAAATGGTCTTGGCTAAATTAAGTTTTGATAAAACAAATGAAAAAGATCCAAAGCGAACATTTTTTATTAATGAAGCTGACCCATCTATAAACGCCAATTTTAGAAATGCTGAATTTGGGCAAGGAATCAGCGGTAAATCATTAAAATATAATGACGAGACCATGGTTGCCTTCCCACCTGAAAAAATTGGAGATTTTGAGAGGTACCAGCCATTTTCATTTAGCCTTTGGTTAAAAGTTCCTGAAAATTATCCCTTAGCAACGGTTTTTCACAAATCGGATTATCATAGATATGGTTATCAAGGCTATGATTTGGTATTAAAAAATAACCAATTAAATTTTAGGGTAATACATAATTTTCCGCATGATGCAATTAGTGTTTTATCGCCACTTCGTTTAAAAACAAATCAATGGTATCATATCGCCATTAGCTATAACGGCAACAGCAAAGCAAATGGTGTTGAAATGTTTGTGAATGGTGAAAAACAAACGAATCAAGTGGAATATGATCATTTGGTAAAACACATAAAATCATTCTACAGTATACATAAAGGAGCAACTTTACCCGGTTTTGTTTTTGGACTTCGGACATTAGATCGATCAATGCCTAAAGGCGAAGTAGACGAATTTTATTTATTCAACAATACATTGAATCAGCCCCAGGCAAAATTTTTATTTCAACAAAAGCAGTTTCCTTTAAAGGGTGAAAAAGAAGATTTCGCAAAGCTGAATCCTTTATTATATGATGCGCGTAAGCAATTGGCGGATTTATATGATTCTGTTCAAGAAGTAATGGTCATGGGTGATTTGCCTAAACCACGTCCTACTTATGTTTTAAATAGGGGATTGTACACAGATCCAACCACACAAGTATTTCCCAATACGCCTAATGCAATTTTATCTTTTCCCGATCATTTGCCTAAAAATAGGTACGGATTGGCGCAGTGGTTATTTATGCCCAATCATCCTTTAACCAGTAGGGTCGCAGTGAATAGAATATGGCAAATGATTTTTGGCAATGGGTTTGTAAAAACATCTGACGATTTTGGTAACCAAGGTGCCATGCCATCGCATCCTGCTTTATTGGATTATTTGTCTGTATGGTACCGTGAAAATGGTTGGAATACCAAAGCACTTCAAAAGCTAATATTTATGAGTGCTGTTTACCAACAATCCTCTTTGAACGACGCTACTATAGTTAAAAAAGATCCCCAAAATATTTATTTAAGTCGCAGCCCGCGTTATAGGTATCCTGCTGAAATGATTCGTGATAATGCCTTAGCCGTGAGTAATTTATTAGTTCAAAAAATTGGTGGCCCTAGTGTTTATCCTTATCAACCTGCTGATTTATGGGAACAGATAACCGATAAAACATGGAGGTATAAATACTTACAAACGGAAGGGGAGGGACTATACAGAAAAAGTATTTATACGATTCGTAAGCGAACCACCGTAGTTCCATTTTTGCAAATATTTGATGCCGCCGATCGTACAGTTTGTACTGTGAAACGAACAGTTTCTAGTTCACCTATGCAGTCGTTGGCAATGTTGAATAACCCACAAATGATGGAAGCCGCTACACATATTGCATTGAGGATGATGAATGAAGCAGGCGCAGTATTAAAGGACCAATTAAATTTTGGATTTTTTATAATTACTGGAAGATATCCAAATGTAAAAGAATTAAACTTATTAGATAAAATGTATGCAACCGAAAACGCGCAATTTACCTTACATCCTGATAAAGCAAACAAACTAATTAATATAGGTTTTATGAAACCTAACACAAGTAATAAAATTGAACTTGCAAGCTTTGCATCCATTGCAATGGCATTGATGAATACAGATGAATTTTTAACAAGAAAATAATTGGCATGCACGAATATTTAAAATTAAAATACCAACAAAATAGACGCGATTTTTTACGCGGTTCTGCATTAGGCCTAGGCGGTATTGCACTTGGATCCTTGTTGGGCTGTAACAGCAAGCCATCACAAAAAATAATTTCGCAAATTTTAGAAGAACAAAATGTTCCATTAGGATCTCCGCATTTTTTACCCAAAGCAAAAAGAGTCATTTATTTATTTCAAAGTGGGGGTCCATCGCAAATGGAATTGTTTGATTATAAACCTAAGTTGTATGAAATGCATGGTCAGGAAATTCCAGCTTCGGTTATGGGTAAAAATAGAATTTCTGGAATGGTGAATAACCAATATGCATTCCCATTAGCAAAACCGGCAACTAATTTTAGTCAATTCGGAACCAACGGTACTTATGTGTCAGATTTAATTCCGCATACTGCTTCTATTATCGATGATTTGTGCGTTGTAAGGTCAATGGTTACTGATCAAATTAATCATGAGCCTGCTGTTATTTTCACACAAACAGGTAATCAATTAAGTGGCCGTCCTTGTATGGGATCATGGTTGAGCTATGGCTTGGGGAGTATGAATGAAAACTTACCTTCCTTTATAGTCATGTTATCAAAAGGAGGAGGGGATCAACCAATTTCAAGTGCTGCTTGGAGTAGTGGCTTTTTGCCTTCGCATCATCAAGGGGTTCAATTTATGACAGGAAAGGATCCCATTTTATATTTGAATACGCCTGATGGGATTGATCGAATGGATCGTCGTCGCGCCCTTGATTTTATTAAAAATTTCAATCAATTGCAAAATGAAAATTTGCATGATCCCGAAATTGAAAGTCAAATTAATCAAGCGGAAATGGCATACCGTATGCAATTGGCTATTCCAGATATTGCTGATTTATCCAATGAACCACAGCATATTTTAGATATGTATGGCGAGGATGTATTAGTGCCAGGAAGTTTTGCGCATAATTGTATTATGGCCAGGCGCTTGGCTGAAAAAGATGTTCGTTTTATTCAATTATATCATTTAGGTTGGGATCATCATGGTGCACTTGCTTCAGGAATTAAAAGAGCCACCAAACAAACCGATCAAGCATCAGCGGCATTGGTTAAAGATTTAAAACAACGCGGATTATTAGATGATACCTTGGTGATTTGGGGTGGTGAATTTGGCCGTACTAGTTTTAGTCAAGGTAAATTAACACCCGAAGGTTTTGGTCGCGACCATCATCCTGGTGCTTATTCAATTTGGATGGCAGGTGGTGGTGTTCAACCAGGTTTGGTGTATGGGGAAACGGATGACTTCGCGCACAATGTGGTAAATGATAAAGTACATGTGCATGATTTTCAAGCCACATTAATGCATTTGTTAGGCATTGATCACGAAAAATTTATTTTCAAAACGCAAGGCCGACGCTACCGACTTACCGATGTGTCAGGAAATGTAATACATAATTTAATTGCATGATAACTGAATTCATTGGTCACTTCCATCCTTTAGTCGTGCACTTGCCCATTGGGATTTTAATTTTTACGTTTATACTTGAGATAATCCAATTAAAAAGTAAAACCAAATTTGACCAAGCAATTTTAATTGGTACGATCATTGGAACCGTATTTGCTATTGTATCTGCTACCATGGGTTGGTTATTATCATTAGATGGCGGTTATGATGAAAAATTATTAAATAATCATCAATATGCAGGTTGGATACTTTGTTTTTTTTGCATCCTGTTAGTTATAGTTAAAATGTTTTTTTCGGCCAATGTGTATTTTGATAAATTGAATAAGTCACTTTGGAGTATTATTATAATCGTTCTTTTTTTAGTAGGACATTTTGGAGGTAGTATAACACATGGTGCTGATTATTTGAGCTTGGATTTATCAGCCGGGAATAAAGAAGTTAAAAAAGCGCTTTCTATAGATAGCATTTCGGCATTGCCAACAGAAAAACAAGCACAAGTCAACACCTATGAGGGATTAATTTATCCCTTATTAGATGCGAAATGTATACAGTGTCATAATAGTGAAAAGAAAAAAGGAAATTTACAGCTCACCTCCATTGATTTAATTTTAAAAGGCGGCAAAAAAGGTCCTGCATTAACCGCCTATAATGCCAATCAAAGCTTAATGATTCAACGTATGTTATTGGATCCAGCCAATGACAAACACATGCCGCCCAAGGGGAAACCCCAATTAAATAATAAGGAAATTAATTTAATCTATTGGTGGGTGCAACATGGGGCATTAGTAAATGATAAATTAGGAAATGCTTTGTTGAATGACACTGTTAAAAATTTAATAGCTAGTAAAATAGTCCCTGCATTTCCAACACTATCATTACCACAAACATCTTTAGTGGATTCAAATAAGATAAATACTTTAAAGCAGTTAGGTTTAATTGTACAGCCCATTGCCAAAGGAATTGGATATGTTGACTTAAGTGCGATGAATGCAGCATTATTAAATGATGTTCAGGCACAAAAAATTTCAATACTTGATAGTCATTTAGTCTGGTTGAACCTAGCGAATACAAAAATTACAAATAAAGGAATTGCTAATTTGAGTAGTTGTAAAAACGTAATAAAACTTAATGTAGCCTATACTTCACTCAATGATGATGCAATCGGTTTGCTGAATCAGTTTACAAAATTGAGTTATTTAAATATTGTGGGTACATCTATTACAGACAATGGGTTAGCTAAATTAAATCTGAGTAATAATTTCAAATCTCTATATTGCTGGAATACTAAAATCACCCAAGGCGGTGTTGATCAATTTAAAAAGCGGTATCCAAATATTCAAATTAACTTTTAAAATGAGTCTACCTTCAAGAGATAAAATTGTTTTGGGTACTGCGGGCTTAGCAGGAATTTGGGGCCCGGTGAATTTTGAAGAATCTGAACAAACTATTCACTATGCATTGGAGCAAGGTATTTATCATTTTGATACTTCGCCAGCATATGCTGATGCAGAATCTATATTAGGAAAAGCTTTGTACACTTGGAAAGGGAAAACGCCTTTTATTAGTACCAAAGCTGGAAAATTAAAAGCAGACAATCCGGATGCCGACACCTATGATTTTTCTCCAGCAGGATTAATTCGTAGTGTTTCTGAAAGTTTGGAAACATTGAAAGTAGGTTGTATAGATGTACTTTTTTTACATGATCCTACAGGATTAAAATCGCATGAAATACAAGCAGCCATTGATACTTTAATTGAAATAAAAGCAAAAGGCTGGGCAAAAGCAATTGGTATCGGCGGTAATTATGGGGCAGATTTTACATCATATGTATCTTCCAAGTATTTTGATCATTTTATGGGGTACAATCGATTTAATATTTTAAATCAAGATGCATTAACGAATGAATATGTAGCATTACAAAATCAGCAAATTAACATTTGGCAAGCAAGTCCGTTATATATGGGGTTGTTAGGGAGTAAATTAGAAACGTATATCAAGGAGCAACCTTCATGGATTCCAGCCAGAGATTTACAAAGAGCAAAAGAATTAAATGCCTATTGTAAAAAAACAAGTGTTAGTATTTCCGCTTTGGCCTTACATTTTGTTTATGAAAATCCCCTTATTTATAAGATGGTGTTAGGCGCAAGTAATTTTAGTGAATTGAAGCAAAGCCTTGAGTGGCTTGATGATAAAGCATTCATATCCACAAATCACATACCTGATTTTACTATATAAGTATATTTTTTAAGTATAATTTTTGCCTATAATTGTCAAAAAAGTATAGCAATTAGCTATTTTGTCAATAGGAATGTTATTCAATTTAATATTATTTTGTAGTAGGCACTTAAGTTGCTGATTTATAAATCAATATGTATTATGCGTTCTCCATTAAATAGTCTTCTTAAGGGTGTTGGGTCACTTTTATTCGTCATTTCATTATTTATTAATTGTACGCCAAGTTCAACGCAATCAGTTCCTTTAACAACGGTTGTAATGATGACTAATTTGGTGCCGGACTCGGCAGTTTACCATTTTTATGATTCATTACATAGTAGTACTGGTGTTTGGCCAGCAATAAAAAAAGCGAATGAGATGAGTGGGATAAAGGACATTAAAATATATCGATTTGAAGACAAAGTGGTTATGGAATATAGTTATCCAGAAGGGGCTGATTTAGCAAAAATGGATTCCTTGTATTTGTCAGCAGATACGAGTGTGAAAATCTGGAATCAGATGATGTCAAATATACAAAGATCACTTCCAGGAGTCGATAGCACTAAAAAATGGTCAAAAATGAATTTGATACATCATTATAGCAATGGAGATTATTTAAAATAAAACAACACAACTTTACGATGTTATTTATTGAAGACTATGAAATTTATACTTTACAAATTCCGCTAGGACGAATGATTGGCGATAATAATTGCCATTATGACGAAATAGAAGTATTATGTATTAATCTTAAAACCAATCAAGGTCATATGGGTTGGGGATATGCTGAATCAGTATGGAAGGGAACTTTTACAAGAGATGCATGGTATATCAAGCAATTGCCGAGCCATAGTGAATTGGATGTGTTATTTCAGCAAACTTGGTGGCCTTTATTAAAAAATCAAGATCCCAATAATTTAGAATTAATAAGAAAGAACTTTCATTCTGGGCTTTCACAAATGGACGCAGCTATCCGTTTGGCTATTTGGGATTTGATGGCACAGGATAAAAATGTACCACTCTATAAATTACTTAATCCTACTTGTATGAAACAAGAAGCTTTAAGTTATGGTAGTATTTTAGACTATCCATTAAGTGATGATGAAACAGTTGCGCTAACAAAAAACTTTTTAAATCGTGGCTTTTCAATTATCAAAATAAAAATTGGGGCGCCTGATCTAGCGCGCGATATAGCGCGTATTAAATTAATACAATCTGTCGCAGGGAATAGCATTAAATTAACAGCAGATGCAAATCAGGCATGGACTTGGCAAATTGCCCTAGACCGTATTGAAGCGTATCAAAAAAATGGCATACAACTTGAATACATTGAAGATCCATTGCCTAATGATGATATAAAAGGATTTAAGGAACTAACATCTCGAAGTCCTATTCCTATTATTGGGCATGACTATATTAATAGTTTTGAAAAAATACATGAACTCGTAAACGAAGGGGGTATCCATGGCATAAGAACTGGTAAGGACATTGACTATTCTCTACAGTGTATTGCGCTTGCAACTAAGCACAATTTGCCGGTTTATTTAGGAAATTCAATTTTTGAAATTAATGCACATCTCGCTTTGGCATTTGACCAAGTCAATAGAACAGAATTCTCTTTACTAAATACGAACGATATTATTGAGAATCCCATTGTTTTTAAAAATGGTAACTTACAAGCACCTGTTGAGATAGGACATGGCTTATATCCAATAATGAACAAATTGATTTTATCATCTGAACCAGATAAATTAAAAACAGCTTTATAGTTAGGGACTATTTTCAAAACTCTTTTTAATTTATACAATGGAAAAAATTATTATTAAGGGTATTACATGGGGGCACAGTAGGGGCATATCTCCCTTGCTAGCTTTTTCTCAAAGATTTTCCGAATTAAATCCAGGTGTAGAAGTACAATGGACCAAAAGATCATTACAGGAGTTTGCAGATTTCCCAATTGAAAAACTCACGGAGCAATATGATTTATTAATTATTGATCATCCTTGGGTGGGATGTGCTGCTGCCACTAATTGTGTTTTGCCTTTAGAAAGCTATCTTCCAAAAGATTATTTACAGGACCAGTTGGACAATTCCGTTGGGCAATCTCATCAAAGTTATCATTATAACGGACATCAGTGGGCACTTGCCATTGATGCTGCCACACCTGCAGCTAGTTACCGACCTGATTTGTTTGAAAAAAATAATATTTCATTGCCATTGGTATGGGATGATTTAATTGAACTTGCGCGTAAAGGAAAGGTGGCTGTTCCGGCAATACCTATTGATTTATTGATGAATTTTTATATGTTCTGTATTGCTAGTGGTACTACCCCATTTTTAAATGAAGAAGAAGTAGTCAATTTGGAATCAGGGAAGGCCGCATTACTTTTAATGAAAGAATTATACACACTGGTTGATAAAAAAATGTTTCAGCTTAATCCAATTGGCGTTGCAGAGTTAATGAGTTCATCAGATGATTATTTATATTGCCCATTTGCTTATTGTTATTCTAATTATTCGAGAGCAGGTTTTTCGGATAAAATGTTAAAATATGCTGATATGGTTTCTCTAAATAACCAAAGGCTCAAATCAACAATTGGGGGCACTGGGTTAGCAGTATCTGCATTTAGTCAACATAAGGATATGGCATTGGCATTTTTGACTTCCATTGTTTCTCCAAAATGCCAATCAACTTTTTATGTTGAAAATGGGGGGCAAGCTGGTCATAAATCTGCTTGGATGAGTGAGCAGAACAATCTTTTATGCAATGATTTTTTTAGTACTCTTTTACCCGTAATGGAAAATGGCTTTATACGTCCAAGGTATAATGGTTATTTGTATTTTCAAGATCATGCGGGTATACTTATACAAGATTTTATATTAAATAAACGAGCATTAGAAAATGTTTTGAGTGAAATCAACAAATTATATATTAAAAGTTTATCTTTTACAAACAAATAAACCTACTTACTTTCTAATTAAATATTTTCAATCATGAATAGAATTCAAATCGGGCTAGCAGATGCAATTGTCATATTTGGGTATATCCTTTTTCTAGTTTTGATAGGAATATACATAAGCAAAAGAAAAAGCGTTAGTGGAATTGCAGCTTCTGAAGATATTTTTTTATCAGGAAGATCTTTACCCTGGTATAAAGTGGGCTTATCTATTTTTAGTACAAATGTAAGCCCTAGTATGTTGGTGGCTAGTTTTGGTGCAGCTTATTCAAGTGGCATGGTATTGGCTAATTTTGATTGGCTTGCTTGGGTATTTTTAATGTTACTATCTCTTTTATTTATTCCTAGGTATTTGGCAAATAATATATCTACCATGCCAGAATATTTAATGAAACGTTTTGGGAAAAGGTCGCATACTTTCTTTACCTATTTTTCAATGATTTCTTCACTAATTGTGTGGTCAAGTTTTATGTTGTGTATTGGTGGTATTGTTATTAATCAGCTTACTGGAGTACCTATTTATATTTCAGCAATATTGGTGGTAGTGATAGCCATGTCCTACTCAGTCAATGGGGGCCTAAGTGCAATTGTACATACTGGTGTGGTTCAGTCCATCGTATTAATTGCCATTTCAATGTTAATCTTTTTTTTAGGATTATACAAAGTTGGCGGCATTGAAAATTTAATTAATGGGGTTCCTAAAGAATACTGGCAAGTACTTAAGCCAACAAATGATAAAGTATATCCATGGCATGCCATGTTACTTGGGTATCCTGTAATTGGAATTTGGTTTTGGTGCACGGATCAGACCATTGTGCAAAGAACCCTTGCTGCAAAAAATGTTGATCATGGTCAAAAAGGAACTTTATTAATAGCCGCACTGAAAATTTTTATGCCAATATTATTTTTAGTGCCAGGTATTATGTGTTTAGTGCTTGTGCAAAATGGAACATTTGCGCCACTTCAAAATCCCGATCACGCTTATATCTCTATGGTTTATGGTTTATTACCCACGGGCTTAATTGGAATTGCATTGGGGGTTTTATTAGTATCTATCATCAATGATGTGGCAAATGGGTTAAGTTCATTTAGTACGGTATTTGCAATGGATGTGTATCTTAAAAAAATCAATCCTACTGCTGACGCAGCGCAGGTTAAAAAAGTTGGTAAAAGAATCATCATTTTAGCAGCATTGGTTTCAGTGATGGTTGCGGTATTTCTATCCAAATCAGATAAAGGGTTGTTTGATTTAGGACAAGCGCTATTAACTTATTTAGCTCCTCCGGCTTCAACAGTTTTTATTGTAGGTATTTTATGGAAACGAGCAACACCGAGAGCGGCCGAACTTACTTTATACATTGGTACTTTTGCTTGTTTATCCATTGGACTTTGTCAACTCACTGGCTTCCCTTCAAAGGAATTTTGGCCTCATTTTATGTTACTTTGTTTTTACATGATGGCGGCTTTAGTTATATTTATGATCACTGTTTCATTTTTTACCAAGCCCCATTATGAAATAGTAAAATTAGTCGACCAAAATGATCCTGCAATCGCCCAAAAATTTAGCACTTCAAATTCTGTTAAAATAATGTGGGGAGTCATTGCTATCTTGATGTTTATTGTATATTATATATTTAATTAGTGAACTTTTAAAATTAAAAATTATGAGCCAAATGTCACCAACAGTTTCAGCGTTTTTGAATACGCCTTATGAGTTATCTAGTGATCAAATTGCTTATTTCAAAGAAAATGGGTTTATCAAATTAAAACAAGTTTTAAGTAAGGAAGTAATTGAATACATGGATTTGATTATCACCGAGGAGGTAAATCGTTTAAACAAACAACAATTGGCGTTGGAGGATAGAGATACTTATGGGAAAGCCTTTTTACAAATTATGAATATTTGGAGAAATTCAGATAATGTAAAGGAGATAATATTTGGTAAGCGCTTAGCTCAAATTGCTGCAAATTTATTACAAGTTTCAGGTGTAAGAATTTATCACGATCAAGCGCTATATAAAGAACCAAGTGGGGGACATACACCATGGCATGCCGATCAATATTATTGGCCATTAGATTCAGATAAAACAATTACAGCATGGATGCCATTGCAAGAAACTCCATTGGATTGGGGTCCTTTAGAATTTAGTGCTGGTAGTGATCAATTGATAGCAGGAAGAGACAAAGAAATTAGTGACGATAGTCAATCTTTTTTACAAGAACAATTAAAATCAAAGGGATACCCTCATTTAATTGAAGCTTTTGATTTAGGGGAAGTTAGCTTTCATAAAGGTTGGTTATACCATCGTGCTGGTCCAAATAAATCAAACCAAATGAGAAAAGTAATGACGATTATTTATATGGACAAGGATATTAAATTAAAGGCGCCCGAAAATAAAAACCAACAAGCCGATTGGGATGCTTGGTGTCCTGGTGCAGTTATTGGCGAAGTAGTAGATACACCCCTTAACCCCATTATTTATCAATTATAAAATTTGAAGTTGATTTAATAATTGTAAATGCACAAATCATGAAATTAGGATTCGGATTATATAAACATATGCTGAACGAAGCGCATTATAAATTTGCGAAGCAGTGTGGTGCGACCCATTTGGTTGTCCATTTGGTAGATTATTTTTCACATGAAAAAAATAATAAGAACAGTGCAAGTCAACCACTAGGCCAAAAAGAGGGATGGGGTCAAGCGGGCTCAGGGGAGATATGGACTTTAGAAGATTTAGTAAGTTTAAAAAAAGAAATTAATAGTCATGGTCTTGAATTAGAGGCTATTGAAAATTTTGATCCTGCCATGTGGTATGATGTTCTTTTAGCAGGTGAAAAAAGAGATGAGCAATTGGAAGGGATAAAAGAATTAATTAGGAATGTTGGCAAAGCAGGTATACCCACCTTTGGATATTATTTTTCACTTGCAGGTGTGGCTAGTAGAACGCAAGGCAACTATGCAAGGGGTGGTGCGCTTTCGGTTGGAATGGAGTTTGTCGATGATAGCCCAGTTCCAAACGGTATGATTTGGAATATGGTTTATAATGCAAATGCCCCAGAAGGATTTATTCCCCCCTGTTCTACTGATGAAATTTGGGAGCGCCTACAATATTTTTTAAATGCAATTATCCCTGTAGCAGAGGAAGCTGGTGTTACATTAGCGGCACATCCTGATGATCCCCCATTGCCTTTTCTTAAGCAAACGCCTCGTTTAATTTACCAGCCCGAACTTTATCAAAAATTACTTGATTTGTATCCAAGTAAAAGTAATCAACTGGAATATTGTTTAGGTACATTATCTGAAATGACCGAAGGTGATATATATGAAGCAACGAATCAATATAGTAAGCAAGGAAAAATAGGGTATATCCATTTTAGAAATGTAATGGGAAAAGCACCTAACTATAAAGAGGTTTTTGTAGATGAGGGCGACGTGGATATGATACGAATACTTAAAATTTTGAAAAAAAATAATTTTAAAGGGGTATTGATTCCTGACCATACCCCACAAATGAACTGTGATGCTCCATGGTATGCAGGAATGGCATATGCGATGGGTTATATGAAGGCGGCATTGAAACTTATTGATACCGATGAAAGTTAATTCGTAAATGTGAGGAGTAAAAAAAATAAAATTCAGATAAAGGGTTTAAAATTTATAATAACGTTAAAAAAATAATTTATGCTTTGGAAAAACGACAAAGAGATGTTTGAACTTGCAAAAAAAGAAATGTTTGTAGCCCTAGTAGGAGATATCCTTGATAAAATGGGATACACAAAACAATTTTTATCACCTCATTTAAAACCACTTGATTCGTCCATGGTAACTATTGGGAGGGCCATGCCTGTATTAGAAGCTGATGTTTTTAGTGAGGTAATGGAACAGTCACGAAATCCAATAATGCAAAAGCCTTTTGGCCTTTTGTTTGAAGCGCTTGATAGTTTAAAAGAGGATGAGGTATATATATGTTCTGGTGCTTCTCCTAATTATGCACTTTGGGGTGGCTTGATGAGTACCCGTGCCATAAAACTTGGAGCCGCTGGAGCAGTGCTGGACGGGTATAGCAGAGATACCAACGAGATTTTGGAATTAAGTTTTCCTACTTTTTCAATAGGTACTTATGCCCAGGATCAGGGTCCGCGTGGTAAAGTGATCGACTATGGTGTTGAAATTGAATTCAATGGTATAAGGGTAAAACCAGGAGATATTATTTTTGGGGATAGGGATGGTGTTTTGATTGTACCTAAGGAGGCAGAAGAAGAAGCATTCTCAAGAGCCTTAGAAAAATCAAGAGGAGAAAAATTGGTTAGGAAAGCATTGGAGGCTGGAATGTCCACTGTAGACGCATTTGAGCAATTTGGAATTATGTAATAATCAATTTTAAAGATAGCCAGATTTTAGAATTGTTATTTTGATGTTGTATCCTATAGGTATCGTTTTAATAAAATATTACATTTTGAAATCAAAAAATTACCGTTGGCGCATCTTGACTTTTTTATTTTTTGCAACAACGATTAATTACATTGATCGTCAGGTCATAGGTATCCTTAAACCTTTTATTGAAAAAGATCCTTCCATAGGTTTTAGTGAAGCTGATTACGGATATATTGTTTCTGCCTTTCAAATTACGTATGCAATTGGATTACTATTAACTGGTCGTTTTTTGGACAAGTTTGGAACGCGTATTGGATATTTTTGGGCTGTATTAGTATGGAGCCTTGCAGCCATTTTACATGCAATGGCTACTGGATTTAAAAGCTTTGCATTAGCTCGTGCCGCATTAGGCTTGGGGGAGTCTGCAAATTTTCCAGCTTCTGTAAAAACAGTGGCAGAATGGTTCCCTAAAAAAGAGCGTGCTTTTGCCATTGGATTATTTAATTCAGGTTCTACGATTGGTGCAATCGCTGCACCCATCATTGTTTCAGCAATTACTATTTCACTTGGATGGAGATGGGCATTTATTATTACGGGGTCATTTGGTTTTGTTTGGATTGCTTTTTGGTTGGCTTTTTACAAAAGCCCATTAACACATCCCAAAATAACACCCGAGGAATTAGCATTTATCAACCAAGATGATTCTGACATTGTGGAGGATAGAAATTTAAGATGGTCAGAACTACTAAAATACAAACAGACGTATGCCATCTGTTTAACAAGATTTATTTCCGATTGGGTATGGGGCTTTTTTTTATTTTGGATTCCAGATTTTTTAAACAAAACCCAGGGTATCAATTTATCTGCACTGGTACTTCCCCTCATCATCATTTATTCAGTGTCTAGCTTGGGTGGAATTAGCGGTGGCTGGGTATCTTCTAAATTGATTCAATCCGGCAAATCAATTAATTTTTCAAGAAAATTATCAATTTTTATTTGCGCATTATTGGTATTGCCTTTAATGCTACTTTCTTTTGTTGACAATCTTTGGATGGCAGTGCTTCTAATTGCGCTTGCTTGCGCTGGCCATCAAGGCTGGGCTTCAAATTTATTTTCAGTGATCTCAGATATTTACCCCAAAAAAGCAGTTGGTTCAATGATGGGACTCAGCGGTTTTATTGGAGCCATAGGCGCGGCGCTATCCGCTTCATTTATAGGGCTTTTTTTAGAAGCCACTAATAGCTATTATTATATTTTCGTCCTTGTATCTGTTATTTATTTTATCAACTGGTTAATCATTAAAATTTTAATTCCTACCATAAAACCCATCCAGGTGTAGCCAAAGTAGGTATTTTATCCTTTGTATAAATATGGCTAAATTATATATAATATTGGCAATGATTGTCCAAATGGGGTCCAATGAATTGCATAATTTAGGGGGAGTAACATCTATCAAGCATAGCGATAAAATATACCCATATGGATTTATTAAGACAACTTGAAAAGCCACTATTTAGTAACGGATATCCGCTTTCGGATGAACCGAATCGTTTAGGCGCGCTTAACCCCACTCAAGCAAATTTACCTATTGATCAAATTAGAGAAATATTTGCATTACAAGGGTGTGTGTGGCTAAAGGGGTTCTTTGACAAAGCCGAAGTTTTATCATTACGGAGCCGTTTTTTTAATGCTTATAAAAATTCAGGATTGTTACAACCAGAAAGCGACCCGCAGGAAGGCTTTTTTTCAGGCAACAGTGAATCTCAAAATAATCCAAAAATTTTAATGGAATTTGTTAGGACCGCTGCTTATGAAGCATTTTGTCTTCAACCCAAACTTTGGCAGTTTTATGATGATTTGTTTCAAAGTCCAAGTTATTTACATAAGCGTAAAATTGTACGTTATAAAACACCTGATCATTCCAACCAATTATTGAAAGGACATCCAACCACTACGCCTGCACACTATGATTTAATTTATTTGCGTGGCGGAAATGATACAGTTGTTTCAAGTTGGATTCCATTGGGAGATACGCCGATTGAAATGGGGGGGCTTGTTTATCTGGAAGGGTCTGCTTTACTTGGAAAAAAAATGGAAGCTGAGTTCTCGATCAATAATAAAAACCTGTCACCTGAAGAACGCATTAGCGCCTATAATAAAAATATGACTGAAGGAGGTTGGGTTGGAAAAGATTTAGGTGCGATGGCTGAAAAATTTAATACACGTTGGTTGGTTGCTGATTATGAAGCGGGGGATATGGTGATTCATAGTCCTTATATGATTCATGCTGCCACTGACAATGTGGATGCAATGGGTAGAATTCGACTTTCAACTGATATTCGTTATCAAAGTATACGAGAAGAATTAGATGTACGATGGGAAAATCATTGGACTTTAGAAGATATGTTATAATCAAATTTAAAATCACATTAATATTATTTAAAGGACTTTACTTTTAATAAATGTTTTGAGAAATTATATGAGATTATCATATAGTAAATAAAAATTTATGAAAATAGCGGATGTATTGCCTTTATACCCAGATAGGCTTTGGACTTTAGCCAAGCAAGTTGGCGTTACACATGCAGTTTCACGTTTGCCATTACATGAAAATGGAGAAACGTCTTTTGAGTATTCGGATTTATTAGCGTTGAAGCAAAGATTTGAAAATTTTGGTTTTAAACTTGAAGTTATTGAGCCGGGAATTAATTCCCAGATGCATAAAATGAAACTTGGTATTGATGGTCGTGATCAAGATATTGCGGATTGTATAAAAATGATTCGTAATATGGGCGCTCTTAATATTCCTATTTTTTGCTACAATTTTATGGCGCAGTTTAATTGGGTTAGAACCGCTGTAGATACGCCTACACGTGGCGGCGCTATTGTTACTAGTTACAATCATAGTTTAATGAAAGATGCGCCCTTAACGGAAGCGGGAATTGTAACAGAGGAGCGACTTTGGGATAATTTAAAATATTTTTTAGAACGTATAATTCCTGTAGCCGAAGAATCAAATGTTAAATTGGCTTTACATCCTGATGATCCACCTATTTCACCCATTAAGGGAATAGCCAGAATAATTACCAGTGCAGCAGCGCTAAAAAAAGCAATTGAACTCGTGCCAAGTAAAAATAGTGGTGTAACTTTTTGTCAAGGCACATTAGCTGCCGCAGGAGAAAAAATACCGCATGAAATAGAAGAGCTAGGTCGTCAAAACAAAATATTTTTTGTTCATTTTAGAGATGTGCGTGGTACTGCTGATAATTTTTCAGAAACTTTTCATGATGATGGACAAACGGATATGTTTGAAGCAATGAAAACTTATAAAAAAATAGGTTTTGATGGGCCTGTTCGAATTGATCATGTACCCACCATGGAAGGTGAAAAAAATTCAGATCCTGGGTATGGTCAAGATGGTCGACTTTTTGCATGGGGGTACTTAAAAGGACTAATGGAAGGCGCAGGGTACTAGCAGGTTATGATTATTGTAAACAGATAAAGCAAAAAAATATGAGATTAAAGAATAGGGTGGTAATTGTAACAGGCGCTGCTGAATCCATAGGGAAAGCAATTGCACTTCGTTTTGCAAGGGAGGGCGCAAGCGTAGTTGTTAATTATCACACCAAGGCTGATTTAGCAGAACAGGTTGTTATGCAAATCATACAGGAAGGCGGTCATGCAATTGCTCTTTTTGCTGACGTTTCTAATGAGGTTGAAGTGCAAGAAATGATTCAAGCAACCATTGCAAAATTTGGCAGGGTTGATATTTTAGTAAATAATGCAGGAATTGATCCACGTAAAACTTGGAATGAAATTACTGTGGAAGATTGGGATCATGTAATGGCAACCAATGTAAGATCACAATTTATATGTGCTAAGGCAGTTTTCCCATTGATGAAGCAACAAGATTATGGCAAAATTATCAATGTATCTTCTGTTGTTTTTTTAACTGGTCAAAAAGGATATGTGCACTATGTGGCATCAAAAGGTGCAATCATCGGATTTACTCGGGCACTCGCCAACGAAATTGGTATGCATCATATAAATGTCAATGCTATTATATTGGGAGCAATACATACAGAAAATGAATTGGGAAAATTGGGCTCTTTGGAAGCACAGGAAAAAGCAACGAATATGTTAATGGACATTCAAGCCATTCCGCAACGAATTCAGACGAGTGATATAGAAGGAACATTTTTATTTCTAGCTTCTGCTGATAGTGATTTAATTACAGGGCAATCAATGAATATAGATGGCGGCTGGATGATGCACTAATCATCACCTTATAAAAAGATATAAATTAAAAGTTATGAGGGTTGCATTATTAGGTATTGTTCATGAATCAAACACCTTCGTAAATGAGCCTACGACACTTAATAAATTTAAGGAAAGTCGCTTACTTTTTGAAAATGATATAATACTGCAATACAAAAATTCATTTCATGAATTGGGCGGGATGATTGAAGTATTAGAAAAGAACGAAATAGAAATTGTCCCGATACTTTATGCGGAAGCTACGCCTGGCGGTAAGGTGACTAAGGATGCTTTTGAGTTTCTTTTACACGAGGCTATCACAAGGATAAAACAACAACTTCCGTTAGATGGTTGCCTAGTCGTACCGCATGGCGCAGGCGTTTGCGAAGCATATGATGATATGGATGGCTTTTGGCTTAGTCAATTGAGAGCAACGGTAGGAGATACTATACCAATTATTGGAACACTCGATCCACATGCAAATGTAAGCCAGCTAATGATTCATTCAACAGATGCACTTGTTGCTTATAAAACAAATCCGCACATTGATCAAAGAGATGCAGGTAAGGAAGCTGCAAGCATGATGGTTGATTTACTTCTTGGTAAGATTAAACCAGTTCAAATTTTTTCATCACTACCACTAATTATAAGTATAGAGCAGCAATTTTCTGGAGAAAATCCTTATAAATATTTGTTACAACTATCTGCTGAAATTTGTAAACTGGATGGGATCCTTTCGGCTAGTATTTTACTCGGATTTCCATATGCCGATGTACATGAAATGGGCGCTTCACTTATTGTAATATCAAATGGAGATCGGGATATAGGAAATGTAGCCATTAAAAAGATTGAAAATTATATGATTTCCAACAAAGGATTATTTGTTGGGACCAAATATGAAATAGCTTCCTTAATTAATAAAGTGAATACCATTGAAAAGCCTGTTTTATTATTAGATATGGGTGACAATGTAGGAGGAGGGGCACCTGGTAATAGTATTTATCTAATTGACCAATTAGAGGATGCCGGAATAAAAAATACATTCATCTGTATTTATGATCCAGTGTGTGTAGCTACTTTAATGGATGTTGAGATTGGCGCATCCGTTGAAATTAATTTTGGCGAAAGCCATGAAAAAGTTGAAACAAAGAAAAGAGAAGTTACCTTAGTTTGGAAGGGTCATGGAAAATTTGATGAACACGAGCCTAGACATGGCGGACAAATTCATTTTGATATGGGAAATATTGCCATCGTAAAAACAAAAAATCAGGATGTTGTAATGCTAACCTCGTTAAGAATAGCACCGTATAGTTTGGTACAACTTACTGCCTTTAATATTGACCCTACTTCATTCAACGCAATTATTGCAAAAGGAGTGAATGCACCTATTGCTGCTTATGCTGACGTTTGTAAAAACGTTATTCAAATGAATACCCCTGGAGTCACGCAAGCAGATGTAACCCAATTAAATTATAAAAAAAGACGCGTTCCTTTATTTCCATTTGAAAACGAATAAATTTAAAAAATATATATTATGTCTGAAATATCTTATGCTAATTCTGCGCTTCTATTGGAACGCGCCAAAAAAGTAATTGCGGGTGGCGTATGTTCAGAATTTAGAAAGTATAATCATCCCCACGCTATTTTTTACACACATGGACAAGGAAGTAAAATATATGATGTAGACGGAAATGAATATCTTGATTTTACATTAAGTCAGGGGCCTATGATTTTAGGACATTCTCATCCTACTGTATTATCTGCTATAGAAGAATACTCAAAGCATGGTCAAATGTTTGCAGGGCAGCACATTAAAGAAATAGAGCTTGCTGAAAAATTAAATGAAATTATACCTAGTGCGGAACTGTTACGTTTTTGCTTAGATGGTTCTGAGGCTGTTCAAACTGCATTTCGTGTAGCCAGGGCAAAAACCGGCAAGAAGAAATTCATTAGGTTTGAAGGCCATTACCATGGTTGGCTTGATAATGTAGCCTGGGGTTTATCAAGCCCATCTTTAGAAGCTTTAGGGGATCGAACTTCCCCTAATATTTATCCTTGGAGTCAGGGTATTTCAGCTGAATCGAAAGATGAATTTATTGTTTTACCATGGAATGATCTTGCCTTGTTAGAAAAGACAATGTCGGAAATGCATCATGAGATTGCGGCTATTATAACAGAGCCAATCATGTGTAATAATGGGTGTATTTTACCTGCCCAAGGTTTCTTAGAAGGGATTAGATCCATTTGCGATAAATATAAAAGTGCCTTTATACTTGACGAAGTGATTACTGGTTTCAGACTTAGTTTGGGTGGGGCACAACAATATTTTAATATCGTGCCGGATATTTCAATTTTTGCAAAAGCTTTGGGAAGTGGTTATCCAATTAGCGCAATTGTAGGTAAAAGGGAATGGATGTCTTTAATAGAAGAATCAAAAGTGATACATGCAGGCACCATGAATTCAAGTAATCCAACGGTTGCCGCCGCACTTGCGACCATTTCTGTCTTGGAACAGGAGCAACCTTATGAGCGCATGTTTATGCTAGGAAATAAATTAATGAATGGATTAAGAAAAGCAGCTGCTATAGCAAATCAAAAAGTACTTGTGCAAGGTCCTGGCCCCATGTTTATTCTTGCTTTTACAGAACATACAGCTTTTAATGATTATAGAGATACCTTTTCAGGTGACAAAGCAAAATTGGCAAAATTTATTGCTGGAATGCATAATAGCAAAATCAGAATTATTGGACGTGGACTTTGGTATATTAGTGCAGTACATACCGAAGAAGAGGTTGATCATGCAATCAAAATAGCAGCTGAAGTATTTTTAACTTTATAATTTTTTTACTTTAAATATTTACAATGAAAGATAAATTTGAATTAACCAATAAGGTCGCCCTAATCACTGGGGGTGGTTCTGGAATTGGCTTGGGCATTGCTGCTGCATATATTGCGCTTGGCGCAAAGGTAGCCATTACAGGTCGAAATATTACTAAATTGGAAGCTGCGAAATTAGTACTAGGCGATCACTGCTTTATTTATGTAAATGATGTAACGCAAAAAGATACGCATGAAAAATTGGTAGAGACCATTGAAAAGGAAGTAGGGCCGATTGAAATTTTAGTCAATAATGCGGGCATTCATAATAAAAAACCTTCTATTGAAGTCACAGATGCTGAATTTCAAATGGTCATGGATACTAATATTAATAGTGTTTTTGCACTCACTCGGACTGTCTTAAAATATATGATGCCTCGTGAAAAAGGTTCGGTAATAAGTATTAGTTCCATGGCAGCACTTTTTGGTATTACACAGGTGGTCGCTTACAGCAGTGCTAAAACAGCCTTATTAGGTATGACAAGATCACTTGCATCAGAGTATTCGCATACGGGTGTTCGATTCAACACGATTGCGCCTGGTTTTATAGAAACAAAAATGTTTTTAGATATCATGGAAAAAGATCCAAAGCGAAAAGAAAAAATTCTTTCTCGCACGCCTGCACGCCGATTTGGAACAACAGAAGATGTTGCTTATGCTGCAGTATTTTTAGCATCTGATGTTTCCAATTTTATAACAGGGGTTTGTCTTCCAGTAGACGGAGGAAACTCAATTGGTTTTTAATTTTGCTTATCAATTTATATTTTATTGATGACAGGCTAGTTTTTGACCAATTATATTTAGTAGTATTTTACTAACATGCCATGCACCTAAATTAGCTGTATATAATTCATTAAAATTTTTACCGCCAAAGGCTAGGTTAGTTGGATTACACAAGCCATGGGCCTCCCAATCATCAATAAGTAAATGGACTTCTTGTTTGGGACTAATTTTATAAATATAATTGGGAGCATAACAACCAACATAAAGATTTTGATCTGCATCAAATGCCAAACCATCTGGACAACTTCGCGGTAAACTACAGTAAACCTCGCGCTTACCTGCAGTCCCATCTGGATGAATGGCAATGCGCTCAACGCCAGGAAGCCAAGTACAAGCAACATACAGCCAGTCTTCATTTAAAGATAGTGCAAGGCCATTTGAAAAATTAAATGGACCAGCATGCCAAATTTTACCATGTCCATGTTGATCAAAACAAAATATTTTACCTGTGGTTTGTCTAAATGCACCACTTTCCGATACCCATAGTTTTCCATTTTTACTGAAGCATGGATAATTGGGAATATTAAATGAAACGTCTTCAGCGCCTGTTGCAAATTTTGTTAACTCATTTGTTGCCAATGCTAATTTCCATACACAATGGTTTTTCATGTCACAAATAGCTAGCCATGATAGATCAGGAGAAAAAGCAATTCCAAGAATAAACCCATGTGTATTTGCAATTTCTTTTATTTCAAGTCCGTCAGGGGATACCTTATATATTTGACCTGCTTCGCCCCCTGCCCATACAGATCCGTCGGGGTGCACAGCAACACATTCTGGATGGTCTAGCCCATCTGCGAAAATTTCAATATCGTCAATGGTAATATTCATAATTTAATTAATTTAAATTCTTTCGTTTTTTGTTTTTGAATAAAATTTCAAATGCACTAAAATTATTATTTCTTACTTCCTGCAATTGTAATACCAAGTCCCCCATCAATTCTAAATGCTTGACCTGTAATAAAGGATGACTTATCATCACACAAATATTTTACAAGTTCCGCGACCTCCTCAGGGGTGCCGATGCGTTTTGTTAAATGCATATCGATGCACTCCTCCATCACCGCTGCCGGATCTGGAGACAAGTTAATAGCATCACGTAACATTGGGGTATCGATAGTTCCAGGGCAAACTGCTACACATCGAATTAGGGGTGCATAATCTACCGCAATACTTCTGGTTAGTCCTAATATGGCAGTTTTAGCTGTTGTATAAGCGGAAACATTTTGTTGGCTTACGAAAGCTTGCACACTTGCAATATTTATAACCACTCCCTTTTTGCTTTCTAGCATAAAAGGAATTGCATACTTAGCACAAAGAAAAAAACTTTTTAAATTTACATTCATCACTAAGTCCCAATCATCGGAACTGGTTTCTGTTACCGAACCATATCGCTGAATTCCTGCATTATTAATCAAGTAGTCAACTGACCCGAAATAGTTTTTAATTTTATGAATGGCATTTTTAACTGCATTTTCATCTGACACATCACAAACTACTGACATGGACCGCTCGTTGTCAGTCGGACTTATAACATCAATATCTAAAAGCCCAACATTTGCACCCGCTTCCAAAAAAACCTTAGCACAAGCAGCGCCAATGCCTTTGGCGGCCCCAGTAATTACAATTGTTTTATTTTGATAGTTCATATAATATTGATGCGTTTTCGGTAAATGAAATATTTACAATATCTTTTTTTGTTATTAGTTTAATTTTTTCATTTTCTATCATGATATCTGACACCCCATCAAATCCTATTGTAGGCGTAATCATAAAGGAGATATATTTTTTCTCAATGGTTTCACCTGCATCAATGAATCCGACAGTTTTTTCATTAAATAGTAGGGGCGTATTTAATATTTCATGAAATGGTTGATGAATAGCCGTATCTCCAAATTCAAGTCCAATGTAAATTAAATTACCTTCTTTCACATGCTCCCAAATATGTATCCAAGGATAATCTTTTCTTGGCCACAGGTATCCTATCAAAATATTACTAGTAGGATTATAAGCGGTGATCCATCCATAATTTGATTTTTCTGCAACAATATAGCTACGTACAATATCTTCTCGGTGGTCCAAGTCCGCGTTCATTTTTTTACAATGTAAGTCCATGTTTTGTTGTTCCCATTGTATTGTATTAGAAGTGATGTTTTTATAGTCGGATTGATCAAAGCCAAAAGTTCCGTTACAGTCCACCATTATTTTATTATCGAGAAATGGGGCTGCGATGGTAGGATGTTGCACCATACTGCATAACCTCCCTAGTGGATTAAAATTTACAACCTGCTCCTTGACTAAGAAAATAGGGGAGACTGGATCTAAATAAATTTCGCGGTTAACTTTTAATCCTTCCAACACAGATGCGGCATGCATTTCTAAACAGGCATCTTTCGTCGAAATTGCATTTTCCCATGTCATATTTGCAAATTGACCATGATCTGGTAGTCCTGCATTTTTTTCTCCCGATGAAGGTTCGCCCCATCGTCCTAGACATAAAAAATGACCTTGATAGACTGCCCCGTTTTGATTATTTACAGGCATTAAATTCTTAGGATATGAAAACGATAGCGGGTTAATGCCTGTAGCTTTAAGCTGGAAGTCAATGATGGCACCTCCATCTAAGTTAATGGATAAGGAAGCGCTTTCATTTTCAATGCAGGCCTTGCTTTTTTTAGACATTACAGTAATATTTATTTTAATACTTGAAATTTTAAGAAGAACGACTCATCAATTATCATTGATCAGAGATTCTGAATTCATTTTTTTAAATTCAGCTGGTGTTTTCCCGGTGTGTTGTTTAAAATACCTAAAAAAATTTGTAAAATTTACAAAGCCACATTCATTACTAATTTGAGAAGTACTAAGGTTGCTTTCAGTTAACAATTTACATGCATGTTTAATTCTAATTTCATGTAAAAAATTAGTGTATGTTTTACCTGTTTTTATTTTAAAATATCTACAAAAGGAGTGCTTGCTCAGGCAAGCAATAGAAGCAATTTCCTTGGTATTTATTTTATTATAAAAGTTTTTGATGGTGTATGAGTATACATCATTAATTCTGTCTTCAACATGCTCGTTGACTAAAGGCACAAAACCAATAGGTAATATCACGCTTCTTTCCTTTGATTTTTCTATTAAATTTAAAGTTTGTAAAAGCAATAAAATTTTATCAGATCCACTTGCATGTATCATTTTTTGCATCAAAATGCCAACGGCGCTTTTTGTTTTTCCTTTAATAATTAAACCCCTTTCCGCTTTTTTTAATAATATCTTTATTTTCAACATATCAGGAAGCTCTAAAAAATCTTTACCCCAAAAATCTTCTAAAAAGTGTAAAACCAATGTCCGAACTTTTATATTTTTGTTTAAATAACTTTCATCGTTTTTGAAAAGGTGAGGTAACTCTTTCCCAAGTAAAAATATATCGCCACATTTAAAGTTTAAAATTTTATCTCCGATGATACAAATACCATTTCCTTTTTCAAAATAGACTAATTCTACCTGAGGGTGGTAGTAGTATTTACTGGTTTGATTACTAACTAGTTCTTCTCTAATAGAATAAGAAGGTGTTGAATGTAATTTTATTAAAATAGGCTTCATAAGTATTTAAATATATCACTTAAATTAAATAATATTTATTAATTACATAAACTTAATTATTGGATAGGCCAAAAAAGTACAATAATTGGCTTTTTTTTTAATTTCATAACAAATTGTCAATCGCTAATTTGCATACGTACATAGAACCTGTGAGACCACTCACATAAAACTTTTAAAAAATATAAACATGTTACGATTGCTTACATTTTGCTTTATGCTATTCTTATCCACGCAAGCACTTGCTCAAAACACGGTGCTTAATGGTAAAGTTAATGATGCTACAGGCAACCCAATTTCGGGCGCTAGTATTCGTGTTGTTGGATCCAACAAGGGTACATTAACTAATGACAAAGGGGAATTCACCTTAACCATTGCTGCTAATGCATCTTTACAGGTTTCCTCTACTAACTATGAAACTAAGGTAGTTGCTGTTCAAGGCAAATCTACTTTATCTATTGTTTTAGCACTGGAAGCTACTAATTTAAGTGAGGTTGTAATTATTGGTTATGGCTCACAAAAAAAGAAGGATTTAACTGGTGCCGTACGTAGAATTAATTTAGAAGGTTCTCCTTTATCGACAATCACAAACGTAAATGCATTGTCGGCTTTGCAAGGCACACCAGGTGTAAATATTGGTGCAGTAGCCAATGCAGGAGGAACGCCAAGTGTATTAGTGAGAGGACAGCGTTCATTATCTGCTTCAAATGCACCATTGGTCATTTTAGATGGGGTTATTTTTTCAGGTAATTTAAATGAGATCAACACACAAGATATTGCTTCCTTTGATGTTTTGATGGATGCAAGTGCAGCAGCTATTTATGGATCTAGGGCGGCAAATGGTGTAATCATCGTAACGACAAAAGTGGGTAAAGCTGGAAAACCAACCATCACTTTTACAAATAATTATGGTGTTCAAAGTTGGACTAGAAAACCAGACATGCGCATGGGCGACGATTTTATTAAATGGAGAACTGATAACAGAAAATTAGCTGGTCAAAAGGACTTGTCTGTTCAAAAAGTATTGGATCCTAAGGAGTTGATTGCTTATAATGCTGGACAACAAATTAATTGGTTAGATGAAATTACTCAGTTCGCACCATTAAATGATGTAAATATGAGCGTTTCAGGAAAGTCTGATAACGTAAATTATTACGTTTCGGGTAGCTTTTTAAACCAAAAAGGTGTTATTGATAATGATCAATTCAAAAAATATAATATTGCGGCAAAATTAGATGCTAAAATAAATAGATGGTTATCTTATGGTTTAAATTTTTATTATTCAGCGAGGGATTATTCAGGTATACAGCCTCGAATGGATCAAGCTACCATTGGAACACCTTTTGCTTATAAGTGGATAGACGAGGCTAGAAATATTTTAGACAAATATCCAGCTGTAGCAAACTTGGTCAATCCGTATTGGGAATCGCAATATGATGACAATTTGGAAAAATATACAAGTACAAGAATAATAGGATATGTTGCTGCTGATATTCCTTATGTTAAAGGATTAAATTTCAGAGTCAATATTAGTAAAAATAAAACTGAAACAGTCAGCGGAAATTTCAGACATGAAACCTATTTTATCAATCCTGATAATGCAGCTGATATAGCTGCACCAACAAAGTATTTAGCAAATACTTCTGGAAGAATGGCGAATGGTTTAAATAATTCTTGGGAGGTACAAAATTTATTGACGTATAAAAAATCGTTTCTAAATCATAATTTTGACGCCTTGGCAGGTTACCAAAGAGATTATACAGAGATTTCTACCTTGTCTACTTCAGCCTCTGATTTCAATTCTGCAGGTACTACCACTTTAGGGTACTATGGATTACATCTTGGTAATCCAGCAAATCAACGCGTTAGATCTGCAATTCAAGAAAGATCAAATTTGGGTTATTTAGGCCGATTAAACTATAATTATAATAGCAAGTATTACTTTACGATGAACTATCGTAAAGATGGTTATTCCGCATTTGCGCCGGGAAGAAAATTTGCTGAGTTTTATGGTGGGGCACTTGCTTATGCAATTAGTGAGGAAGAATTTTTCAAAAAAGCCTTACCTGTGGTTAATTACTTAAAGTTTAGATTAGGATATGGACAAAATGGTAACCAAGGTATTGAACCTTATGAAACAATGGCAAATATAGCCTCTGGATCTACTGTTTTTGGACCACAAAGTACCTTGTTTATTTATCAAGGTAATTTATCTAACCTAGGTTTATCATGGGAAAAAACAACCACTACAAATTTTGGATTAAATTTTGCCATGTTTAATAATCGTGTTACGGGTGATTTGAATATCTATCAAAGTCAAACAACAGATCAATTATTAACAAGGTCATTGCCTAGTTTATCTGGTTTTGGATCCGTTAGAACCAATATCGGTCAAGTAGATAACCAAGGTGTTGAAGCATCCATTACTGCTGTAATTATTGAGCCAAAAAGTGCCAATGGAATTCGTTGGGAAGCCACTGCAAATTTATGGATGAATAGAAACAAAGTGGTTGCTTTAACTGGCGTTGATGCAGATGGCAATGGTATTGAAGATGATGATTTAGGAAATAGATGGTTTATTGGAAAACCAATTGGCGCTATTTATGATTATCGTGTTGATGGTATTGTGCAAACAGGCGATGCAGAATATATCTCAAAATATGGCGCAAAGCCAGGAGATTTGAAAATACTAGATATTAATGGAACTAAAAGAGATGATGGTTTACCTGATGGAAAAATAAACTCATTCGATAGAACTATTGTTGGTTATGTACAACCTCGTTATAGTTGGAGTTTTGCAAATACGGTTTCTTATAAAAATTGGCAATTTTATTTCAATTTTAATGCGATCACAGGTGGTGGATCTGAAAATTATTATAATTCACCTAATTCAACTTATAACTTAAGCACTTTTGGTAACAACCAACAACAAAACTGGTTAAATAAGGAATATTGGACACCTGAAACTCCAAGCAATACCTTTGCGCGACCTAACTATTCAAATCCTTATGGCTATACTTATCCTCATGCTCGTACATTTATTCGTTTGCAGGATGTGAGTTTGCAATATGCACTTGACGCTAAGCAAATAGAAAAATTAAAAATTAAGGGATTGAAGTTTTATGTTTCAGCAAGAAATCCAATTGTATTTAGTGATTGGTTAGGATTAGACCCTGAAACTGGCGGTGTACTTGGCCAATCGAATCCTGTATTTAAGACTATTAATTTTGGAACCACTTTAACTTTTTAATCACTAGAATAACAAATAATATTATGAAAAATCAAATAAAAAAAGTATCAATTGTTCTGTTTGCTTTTTGTTTTTTAATCAGCTGTAAAAAGGACGATACTTCTTTTTTAGAAGAAATTAGAAAAGACGGATTAACGGTTGATAATGCGTTAATCACAAAGGCACAATTTGATTTAGCTCTAAACTCTTGTTACAGACAATTGCAGTATTTTTATAATAGTAGAGATGGATGGTGGGATTATTGGCACAGGGGTGTGAATTTGGATGTTGCTGCAACAGCAACAATTTATATTGCAGATCCAGGTTTCCCTTGGGTAGATTATACGAAAATAAATTCTCAAGACCAACAATCTACAAAATGGTGGAATTGGAATTATACATTAGTAAAATATGCGAATACGGTTATTGGTGGGGTAGAAAATAAATATGCAGTACTTAGTGCAGATGAAAAAAAGGTATTACTAGCTGAAGCAAGATTTTTTAGAGCTTGGGCATATCGTAATTTAAATATCGCATTTGGTGGCGTACCAATTATTTCAGGACCAGTTACGGAACCAAAAGTTGATTTTGTACGTAACACCCCTGCAGAATGTAATACTTTTATTAAAACTGATTTAGAGTTTGCACGAAATAATTTACCAATTACTACCTCTATTCCTGGCAAAGTAGTGAGAGCCGCTGCTGATCATTTATTAGCTGAAATTAATATCATCTTAAAAGATTATGATGGTGCAATTGCTGCTGCTACTAGAGTTATTGGTGGTACAAGTGGTTCGTATTCATTAATGAATACACGTTTTGGTTTGAGAAGGGCAGAAACTAAGACTACAAGAGGTGTTCCAACTGATTATTATTGGGATTTGCACGAGATTGGAAATACAGATTATCAAATGGGCAATAAGGAAGCCATATGGGTAGCACAATTTGAACGAAATGTACCAGGTGGAGGAGTAGCTTATCCGCAATTCGGCAATTGGATGGGTGATGGCCGTGCCTATTGGTGTAGACATTGGTTATTTGCAAGAGCTGGTCACAATAATACTGCTGCAGATAGCATTGGAAGAGGTGCTTCATTTATGAGAGGAACTAATTATTCGAATTGGTTCATATGGGAGAATTCTGGTGAGGATATCAGGAATAACGAAACCAATATTCGTCGTAAATATTATTTCAATACTAATATTGCAGCAACCGCCACACAGCCAGCATTTAAAAAAGGCGATTTAATCCCTAAATCATTTTTAACTGTTCCTGGAGATTCAATGTGGTATGTTTATCCAAATTGGACAAAGTTTGGAACCGACAAACATTTCGCCGGCGATTTTATTTTTGGCTATACAAAAGATCAATATGTTATGAGGTTATCTGAAACTTTATTATTAAGAGCTGAAGCGTATATCGCTAAAGGGGATAAAACAAGTGCATTAGCTGATGTAAATACGATCCGTGCACGTGCAAAAGCGCGATTAGCTACCGTGAATGAAATGGATATTAATTATATTTTGGATGAACGTGTAAGAGAATTGTATGGCGAAGAATATAGAATGTTAACCTTAATGAGATTAGGTTTGCTATATGATCGCGTTAAAAAATATGGTGGTGAAATTCAAAGCGCTACGGTATCTGCAAAAAATAACTTATTACCAATACCGCAAAGCGAAATTGATAGAAATATTGGTGCAAAGTTGGTTCAAAATCCTGGATACTAGGATAAATAGTTCAATCGTTTAAAATAGCTAACTATTATTTACTTAAATTTAAGTAGTAATAGTTGGCTATTTTTATTTAAAGAATTACAAATTTCATATTATATGTATAAATATTGCAAGGTTGTTAAATCAAGAATTTATTTTTTTAATTTTTGTTTTGTTGTGCTTTCACTTATAAGTTTTAATTCGATAAAAGCCCAAACAGATCAGTTTGCTAAAATTGGCGCACAAAAGTACGAGCTTCAAAAAGATTTATTAATTGAGCCGCCTCCGCCTGTTTTAACTAATAAAATACTTCCTGGTGGTTTAATGCAAGGAGACGCATTTAAATACAATCATCAAATCTCAACGAAACAGGAACTGCAATTGGAATTAGATTCAATCAGAAAACACTATGCGGGTTTTTTAAAATCTTTTTCTCCTGTCCAAAAATCCTTACGTCGTCAAATGCCAATTGAATCAATGAACTGGCGTATTGAAACGATCGATGACCAACAAAATTTTAAAAACACTTTGGAGGGCAAAGGGGAGTGGCAGGAAGTAAAAATGCCTCATTATGGGCCACCTGTTGGGCACGCTGTTACTTATTATATAAAGGAGATAATGTTAAATGACGAAATGTTAAGCTTGGGTAGTTTATTTACTTGTTTCAAGGGGGTTGATTATAAATCGGAGGTTTATTTTAATAATGTTTTTGTTGGAAAGCATGAAGGTTTTTTTGCGCCATTTGAATTTGATGTAATAAAATATGCACATAAAGGAAAAAACACTTTATTAGTTAAAGTAATCAACGAGCCCACTACTACTGGTTCAGTTGATGACAAGGGTGAACATACGGTAGGAAATAAAATTTATGCTGCTGGTGGTTTAGGTTATAACGAACCAGTGGAAGGTTGGCACCTCTGTCCCCCTGCTATGGGTATTTATCAGGATTGTTATTTGGAAGCAAGGGCTACTTTATTTGTGTCAGATGTTTTTGTTCGTCCAATGACACAAGATAGTAAGGCGGAGGTTTGGTTGGAAATATTCAATACTGAAAATAATCAAAAAAACATTTCAATTGACTTGTCTTTGTATGGTGAAAATTTTAAGGCAACCCTGTTTGAAAATCAAAATTATTTGGCAAGTACAACACATATACCAGGAATAGGAGACTTGGTCAAACCAACTGATTGGCAAACTAAATCATTACCCATGCAGTATGGTGTAAATTATATCAAAATTCCAATAAGTATTCCTGAATTTAAATGGTGGGAAACAAATACGCCTTGGTTGTACAATTTACAACTTAAATTATCGGATGCTAATAATCGAGAAGTGGATAGAGTAAACAAAAATTTTGGGATGAGAAGCTTTCAAATGGATACGGTGAACATACCCAAAGGAAAAATGTTTTTAAACGGAAAGCCAATTCGATTAAGGGGTGCAAACTCCATGGGCTTTGAACAAAATGATGTAAAAAATAAAAATTGGAACCAACTCATTGATGATATTTTATTAGCGAAGCTGGCGAATATGAATTTTTTAAGATTCACGCAACGTCCAGTGCAATCGGAAGTGTATGAATATTGTGATAAATTAGGAATGCTAAACCAGACTGACCTGCCTTTATTTGGCGGACTTAGGGTGAATCAATTTACGGAAGCAGTGAAACAAGCGGAGGAAATGGAAAGATTAGTTCGATCACACCCTTCAACAGTAGTAGTTACTTATATGAATGAACGTTTCCCAAATGCGGAAGGGAGTCCGCAACGCAGTTTTGATAATTCTGAGGCCATTTATAAAGTTTTTGCTGCGATGGATCAAGCTGTTTTATTATCTAATCCTGATAGGGTTATAAAAGCAGGAGATGGCGACTACGATCCACCAAGTCCTGGCCTTCCTGATGCGCATTGTTATAACACTTGGTATAATGGGCATGCCTTAGATTTAGGTAAATTTTATAAAGGCTACTGGCAATTGATTAAACCCAATTGGTTGTATGGTTGTGGTGAATTTGGTGCAGAAGGTTTGGATCCACTTAACACTATGTTAAAATATTATCCAAAAACATGGCTACCACAAAATGAGAGTGAGAATAAGGTTTGGACCGCAAATAAAATTTCAAAATCACAAACCAATACATTTCATTACATGTGGTATCCCACACAAGTTGGCCTTGAAAATTGGATTAATGAAAGTCAAGATTTTCAGGCCTGGGCTATGAAATTAGTGACCGAATCATTCAGAAGAGATTATCGAAATGTTTCCGCAGCAGTTCATTTATTCATTGATGCATGGCCTTCAGGTTGGATGAAAGCAATTATGGATGTGGATAGACAACCTAAAAAAGCCTTCTTTAGTTATCGTAATGCATTGGCGCCTTTATTACCATCCATTAGGAGTGACCGAAATTCATTCACGGCTGGGGATACTGCAAAACTAGAGGCTTGGATTTCAAACGATCAAAATAGCATTCCATTAAATCATACTGTGCAATACGAAGTATTTATCAATGGCAAAGCGGTGGTCAGACAATCGGCGAAAGCGGATATTTTATCAAATGCGCCACAATTTCAGGGGTTTATTAAGTTTATCGTACCTAATGTTTTAACACGAACAACCGCAAATATTAAGTTAGGTGTATTTAATGATAAGGGGATATGTATCGAGCACAACACACTTGAATTGCAAATTTTCCCTGCGATCAAAAAATCAACACAACAACTATTTGTATTAGGTACAGAACAAAGTAAAGCAAATAAAATTGCCGCAGATTTGAATTATAAGATAGCTTCTGTTATGAATAATGCGCAAGTAGTTATTGTTGATGGCCCTGCAGATTATGAAAAAAACAAAACCGAAATTAATACTTTTGTTAAAAATGGAGGTAAGGCAATATTAAATGAATGGCCTAATGGCGATTATGAAATTGAAAGTAATAAATTTAATATTCAATCCACCATTATGGGTAATTATTATTTTGCTAACATTAGTAATGAAGTTTTGACTTCATCAACATTAAAGCCGAAAGATTTTTTTATGTGGTATGATAAATCTAAAGATTATATACAACCCATTTTATATTCCGTGATTAAAGCGCCTAATTTCAAACCATTAGCAACTAGCGGCCTTTGTAATTTCGCTGGGGAAGATCCCGCTGGTTATTTAGCCACTGGGTCATTTAAATATGGCAAAGGGCAATTTATTGTCAATAGCATTAGTTTAGCAGGAAGAATTAAGGAAAATCCAGCAGGCATTGAGTTCTTAAAAACAATTTTTAAAAAGTAAAATATACTTATGCGTAATAACATTTCATATTACTGTTCACCTTGGGGCAATCAAAAATCTTTTGATACTTTTTGTAAGAATGTAAAAAATGCAGGATATGATGGTGTTGAAATAGATATTCCATTTGACGAAGATGAACGCGACCATATTTTTGTCAAATTAAAAAAGTATGATCTTAAGTTAATTGGACAATATTGGCAATCCCTGGAAAAGGATTTTAAAACACATAAGGCTAATTTTACAAAACACTTGTATCATTTAGCTTCCTTTGAGCCTGTATTAATTAATACACAAACAGGGAAGGATTATTTCAGTTTTGAAAAAAACATGGAACTCATACAGCTTGCTGAAAATATTAGTAAGCAAACAGGCGTAATGATTGTACATGAAACGCATCGGGGTAAGTTTTTATATAATTTACCCGTTGTGCAAGCTTGTATAAAAGCGAATAAGAATGTGAAACTAACTTTGGATGCCTCTCATTTTTGTAATGTTCATGAATCTTATTTGGAGGATCAAGCGGAAGCTTTACAGGCAGCCATTATGCATACACAACATTTACACGCCAGGGTTGGACATCCCGAAGGCCCACAAGTAAATGACCCTCGGGCACCTGAATGGGCAGAAGCGTTAAAAAAACATTTTTCATGGTGGGATCAGGTGGTTGCATTGCATAAGAAAAACAAAACACCCTTAACCATTACCACTGAATTTGGTCCTGCACCCTATATGCCAAGTTATCCTTATTCAAATAAACCTGTTGCAAAACAATGGGATATTAATATATTTATGTTGACCCAATTACAGAATCGTTATAAATAATTTATGAAAAAAAAGACACTCCTATTTTGTTTAGCAATACTCATAAATGGTCTCGTATTAAATGCGCAACTTTTTAATATTTTACCTTATCCGAATAAACTTGAAATAGGCAAAGGCTATTTTGATTTAAATACAACTATTCAAATAGTTAATACAATTAAGGATCCAATGGTTATGCCAACGATTGGCTTGTTAAAAGAACATCTTAAAAGCTTTACGAAATTGAATACCAACAAAGTAAATGCTAGCTTCGAGATTTCCATTGACCCAGCGATTACCAATAATGAAGGATATACCCTTCAGGTTGCGCCTAATAAAATAGTATTAAAAGGGAATAGTCCAATTGGCATTTTTTATGGTGTTCAAACATTTTTACAATTAACGGAACAATTTAAAAAATCAAAAAATATTCCTGCTGTTTATATTCAAGATGCACCCGCCTTATCCTATAGAGGATTGATGCTGGATGTGTCAAGACATTTTTTCCCAATCGACTTTGTTAAAAAACTAGTAGATATCATGGCGATGCAAAAGATGAATAATTTGCATATGCATTTAACCGATGATCAAGGTTGGAGGATTGAAATTAAAAAGTATCCAAAGTTGACAGAAGTAGGGGGCTACCGGAATGGAACCATTATTGGTAAGTTTCCTGGAGAAGGCAACACCAATCAACGTTATGGTGGGTTTTATACGCAAGCAGAATTGAAGGACTTAGTGAGTTATGCCGCCACTAAATTTATAAATATCGTACCTGAAATTGAAATGCCAGGGCATGCGAGTGCAGCTATTGCTGCCTATCCTGCTCTAAGTACTTTTGAAAGTGAAAAAAAGGTACAGGAAACCTGGGGTGTTTTTGAGGATGTGTTTTCGCCTACAGAATATACTTTTAATTTTTTACAGGATGTTTTAGATGAAGTCATGGCCATCTTTCCTTCACCAGTAATACATATTGGTGGGGATGAATGTCCAAAGGAAGCATGGAAACGTTCGGCGTTTTGTCAGCAATTAATGAAAGAAAAAGGGATCAAGGACGAACATGCTTTACAGAGTTATTTTATTCAACGAATTGAAAAGTATATAAATTCAAAAGGCAGGCAGATTATCGGGTGGGATGAAATTTTAGAAGGCGGCTTAGCGCCGAATGCAAAAGTAATGAGTTGGAGAGGCGAGGCTGGCGGTATTGAAGCAGCGAAGCAACATCATGATGTAATCATGACACCCATTGATTATTGTTATTTTAATTTTTATCAATCTACTAATCCTAAGGATTCTATCGCTTGGGGTGGATTTTTACCACTTTCAAAAGTGTATAATTATAATCCAATGCCAAAGGCTTTAAATGAATTAGATGCAACATATATTAAAGGAATCCAAGCTAATTTATGGACCGAATATGTAACTAATGTTAAATTAGCGGAGTATATGTTATTTCCTCGCTCCATTGCATTTGCCGAAGTTGCTTGGACAAAACAAAAACCAGGGTTTGATCATTTTGTAAAAAGGTTAGTTCCTTATTTAAGTCAATTAAAAGCAAATGACATTCATTATTCTACGCAGTTATTTGATATTAAAATTAAGAGTAAATTAAATGCGCAAAAAACCGGGTTTACATTACAAGCAACTGGTGTTGCTAGTCCTGCTGAACTTATTTATGAAATGTCGGGAAAGCCATTGACAATAAAAAGTCCTAAATTAATTGCCCCATTAACGGTCTCTACATCCGCGACTATTTCCATTGGCGCTTTATTTGAGAATACAGTGGTTAATGAGGTTTATGCTGAATTTACCATTAACAAAGCTACAACCGCAACCATTTTAAATACCTCAACACCCGACCCTGCGTATAATCAATCAGGTGCGCAAGGTTGGAGCAATGGTATTATTGGCAGCAGTAATCGTTTTAACGATGGCGAATGGCTGGGCTTTAATGGCAAACCCTTTGAAACTGTAATGCAGTTTAATAAAACCGAAGCACTACAAAATGTCCAATTACATTTTTTTCAATCAAAAGGCAGTTGGGTGTATTTACCAAAAAGTGTTGAAATACTAAGCTCAATGGATGGTGTGAATTTTAGTTTAGTTGTAAAACAAGATAATTTTGAAAAAGCCAAAGATGGTAAGTTTACCTTGAATATAGCAACACCTGTAGCACAAGCGAAATACTTAAAAATTATTGCACTTCCATTGGATAAAATACCTGCTGGCAATGCTGGCGCAGGCTCACCTGCTTGGTTATTTATTGACGAAATGATGGTCAACTAGAATTACCATTTATTAAAAGGGAATATCTACTTTCTTTGACGACATACAGACAGAGGAAAATAGTGCAAAAATTCAAAAATCTATGCTAATGAAACTAAAAGAGAGGATTGATTCGTTTTTTAATAAATTTAATCAATAATTTTAATTTGTCTCAAAGGTTATCAAATAGGTAGCCTTTTATTTTATAAAATATGAGAATATGAAAAAGATAGGCATAAAGATTTATGATTGACTAGACTACTTTAATTTGGAAAGGCTATCTATTGAATATTTTAACTTTTCTAACTGGGATAAATAGTTTCTTGAAATTCCTAAATATTTTTTTGCACTATCATTATTGCTTTTATATTCTTTTGAATTCAATATCTCACTTAATTCTGATGAAGCTTTACTTTCATTAAAATTTTTAATATTAACCTCAAGTATAGTATCATTTTTGTTTGTAAACATTGCCGAGGTTGAGTCAGCAATATTAAATTTACTTTCTAATTCTGATTTTCTTTCAAGCAGTGAATTCATTTTATCATTGTAACCATTACAACTAAATAATAATATAGTTGTGATTAAAAGTAATACTCTCATATTAAACGTATTTTGTATACTTAAATGTAACAAATTTTTATTGTTAGGTATCTATTTTTATTATTAAAGGAATCTATAGCAAATCTTTAAAAGGTTCCCCTAATAGGTTCCCCTAGCTTAAATAAAAAATCCCTATTACATTGATTAACAATATAATAGGGACTAATAGTTGCTGTAGGGGGAGGGATCGAACCTCCAAGAGGCAGTTAGCTATAACACAAAGTTCAGTGGTCGACCCTGGTCGTCCCGATTACTCGGGGCGGCTCTATGTTACGTTTATCCCGTTATCCCCGCCTTCGAGACAAGAAGGTATGTATGCCAGATTTCATCACCCCACAGTATTTAAGAACTAATCATTTGAGTTTTTCTACTTATTTCCCTCATTTGATAAATCAAAACTAAAGTATTGACCTATATGTTGCAAATATTTTAATCATTTATTTTAAAATATAGAAAATGTTTAATAAATTGCCATTATATTTAAAAATATTTAAAAATGGAGCCAAAAAATACCCTAAAATTGAACATTGACAAAAGCTTGGATAAGCTGGATTTGCAAATAATTCAAGCAATGATGGAGGATGCCGAAGTTTCCTATGCGGATTTAGGCAAACAGTTTTTTGTTTCAGGGGGTACCATTCATGTGCGTATCAAGAAATTAGAGGAGTTGGGCATTGTAAAGGGTAAACGCTTAGCAGTGGATTTAAAAGTGTTGGGATACGACATTATCGCCTTTATTGGGATCTACCTTGAAAAAAGTTCCATGTATGATAATGTTGCACAAGCTTTAAAAAATATCCCCCAGGTAGTTCGGGTAAATTATACCACCGGGAATTATAGCATGTTTGTTGAAATTGTTTGTAAGGATATGCAACAACTTCGATTTGTACTTCATGATGAACTTCAAAATATTAAAGGGATTGAGCGCACGGAAACTTTGATCTCCTTGGAGGAAAGTTTTTCCCGTAATGTGAAGATTGTTTAATTTTTCAATTGTAAATTACATCAAATCTTTTTTTATGAAACCTTGTTTTCAACAGGATGGCCGTCGTAGTTTTTTAAAAAAATCGACATCCTTGGTCGCATTGTATTTAACACCCAGTGTTTTTGTTAAAGCATTTGCTGTGGATACGATTGTTCCATTGCCCATACCTAAAGAAAAATTAACGATCACTATTAATGGTAAAAAACTAAACCTTGAAATTGATGCTAGAACTACTTTGCTCAATTTATTAAGAGAGGAGTTAGCGTTTACAGGTACTAAAAAAGGTTGTGAGATGGGGCAGTGTGGTGCTTGTACAATTCATATTAATGGTAAGCGTACAAAATCATGTATGCAATTAGCTTTGACTCATCAAAATAATAAAATCACCACCATCGAAGGATTGAGTGAGGGTGAAAAGTTACATCCAATGCAAGTAGCGTTTATAAAACATGATGCTTTTCAATGTGGCTATTGTACTTCAGGTCAAATCATGTCAGCCGTTACTTGTGTAAGAGAAGGCAATGCTAAATCAAGGGCAAGTATTCAAGCTTATATGGATACCAATATTTGCAGATGCGGTGCTTATCAAAACATTGTGGATGCGATTGCTGAAGTAGCCAAAACTGGTGTTAAAATTTAACCTTATCAATTCAAGAAAATGAAATCAAATAATAATACAATATTCTGGGAAGATGAGCGCGTAGATGGTGCCGAAAAAGTAAATGGTAAAGCAAAATATGCAGCGGAGCATAGTTTGCCCAATATGGCATATGCAGTTTTTGTTACAAGTAGCATTGCAAAGGGCAGTATTAAAAATATAGATACTTCCAAAGCATTAGCGATGCCTGGTGTTTTAGATGTGATTTATTATGCCAATTGTCCTAGCGTACCTGGTTATATTTCAAATGCCGCTGAACGTCCTAAAAATGCAATTGAGTGGCGCGGTCATAAAGTTTTACATGATAATAAAGTGCGTTTTTTTGGCCAACCCATTGCACTCGTTGTTGCGGATAGTTTTGAAAGTGCAAATGCAGCTATACGTTTTGTAAAAGCGGAGTATGCGCCTGAAAGTTTTGAAACTAATTTTGATAAAGCAAGATTGGACGCGAAAAATTTAAAAACAAACAGTAATTATAAACGCGGAACAGAAAAAAAGTTTAAAGAAGCATTTGCTTTTGTTGAATCTGAATTTAATATTCCTATTGAGGTGCACAATGCAATGGAATTGTTTGCGACTATTGCGCATTGGGAAGGAGAGGATAAGGTTACTTTATATGATAAAACGCAGGGTCCAAAAAGTACCCAATTTACAGTATCCAGGACTTTTGGTATCCCAGATAAAAATGTAAGAGTCATTGCTGAAAATGTAGGTGGTGCTTTTGGAAGTGGTTTAAGAAGTTGGGCCAATGTGCCTGCTGCTTGTATCGCTGCAAAAAAACTAAATCGTCCAGTGAAGTTAGTACTCACACGTCCTCAAATGTTTTCATTGGTTGGTTACCGACCACAATCCTGGCAAAAATTGGGCATTGGCGCAGACGCTGCTGGTAATTTTACGGGTATCAGTCATGAAGCCATTACGAATACATCAAGGTATGAGGATTTTAGAGAAGGAATTGTGGATGCTTCAAAATTTTTATATGCTTGTGAAAATGTGGATACTAAATATAACCTACTTCCACTTGACTTGAGTACGCCTGTATGGATGCGTGGTCCTGGAGAAGCAAGTGGGTGTTTTGCATTAGAGAGTGCGATTGATGAGCTGTCTTACAAATTAAAGATGGATCCGATTGAATTACGATTAAAAAATTACACAACCATTAATCCTGAAAATAAACTACCATTCTCTGATATTAATTTAAAAGATTGTTATGCTTACGGAATAAATAAAATAGGTTGGAAAAATCGTCCCACTGTTCCTGGTGCATTAAAGGAAAATGGGTGGTTAATTGGTTATGGTATGGCCGTGGGTATTTTTGGTGCAGGTAAAGGCTCCGCTTCAGTAAGAATAGTTTTAAGTAATGATGGTAAATTATTATTAGAATGTGGCGTAAGTGATATGGGTCCAGGTACGACTACAGCTATGACCATACTTGCTTCGGAGGCTATGCAAATGCCTATTCAAAAAATTAAATTCAAACTAGGGGACTCCGATTTACCCCCAGGTCCTTCACAAGGAGGATCAGGTACTACATCAACTGTGGGATCGGCTGTTGATTTGGCTTGTAAAACATTACAACAAAAATTAAAGGAGATCTCCATTAAATCTGTGCCAGTTTTTGCTGGTATGAATTCGGAAGCGTTGGAAGTTAAAAATGAAATGGTGATTTCAAAAACAGATGCAAATGCAAAAATGGCTATTGTAGATCTATTAAAATTAGCCAATCAAGATAAAATTGATTTAACCATTACCTCTAATGGAAAAACTGCAGCGCAATTAAAATTTACCAGCAATTCTTTTTCAGCGCATTTTGTAAAGTTGGGAGTGAATCCAAAAGACGGCACGATAAAAATATTTCAAGTAGTTACAACAGGGGATGCAGGAAAAATCATTAGTCCTAAAACGGCACGTAGTCAAATGTTGGGCGGGGTGGTAGGTGGAATAGGTATGGCACTTTCTGAAAAACTAGAAATAGATCATAAAACTGGACAAATCATCAATGCCAGTTTTGGCGGATATCACGTGCCACTGCATTCACACATTCCACCAACGGATGTTTGGTTTGTCAATAAGCCGGATCCTAATATTAATGATATTGGTGCCAAAGGGATTGGTGAGATTGCATTAATTGGTTTAGCGGCTGCAATTACCAATGCAGTATATAACGCCACCGGAAAGCGGGTGCGAGATCTTCCAATTACGCCTGAAAAATTAGGATTTAAAAGCAAGGTTTAATATAGGGTAACTTATAAATTTTTACACAAACAAAAGGTGTCCCCCCCGAGTACTCGGGGGGGACACCTTTTGTTTTAAAGCAAGCAATCGTTATAAATTTAATTATAATTTGTATCCGTCATCTGCCACTAATTGCGCGCAAATACGTCTGCGTGCTTCCTTGCTATTGAATGAATCCACTTTGGTGAATCTTTTTAAACCAATATTCATCATGCGTAATTCATCGCCATCTGCAAAACTATTCAACGCGTCCTTGCCAGCTTTATTGATGGCATCAGCTGCATCATAAATATAAGTGCGAACAATATCAGCTTGAATTGAACAAGCCGCTTCGCCTTTCATAGCAGTTAATTTTTCTAATCTTAATAAAGCAGATTCAGCATGATAAGTAATGATGGACATATCGGCGATGTTCATTAATATTTCTTGTTCCTTATTTAAGCTCATCATTAATTTTTGTACGGCTGCACCTGCTACCATTAAAATACATTTCTTAAAATTCGCGATCGTTTTTTTCTCTTTTGCAAATGCGCCTTCTTCTTCTGAGCCAAAATCAGGTATACTCATTAATTCTTGTTGCACACTCATCGCGGGTCCCATTAAATCTAATTTTCCTTTCATGGCGCGTTTTAAAACCATATCTACCGTAAGTAATCTATTAATTTCATTGGTCCCTTCATAAATACGATTGATACGACTATCACGATACGCCTTTGAAATTTGATATTCATCACTGTAACCATTTCCGCCATGTATTTGTACGCCCTCATCTACCACATAATCCAACGCCTCACTTCCAAACACTTTTAAAATGGCACACTCTATAGCATATTCTTCAGCGGCACCTAATAAGGATTCAGATAATGTTTTACCAGAAGCTAATAATAATTGTTCTTGCTCATCAATGTGATGTGATACTCTGTATAAAGTGGTTTCACCCACCCACATTTTAATAGCCATTTCAGCCAACTTATGTCGGATAGCGCCAAATTTTACAATCGGTAATTTAAACTGCTCTCTTGTTTTCGCATATTGAATAGTAACGCTTAATGCGCGTCTTGCACCACCTAAGGTTGCAGCACCTAATTTTAATCGACCAATATTTAAAATATTGAATGCGATAATATGTCCTTTACCAATTTCACCTAATACATTTTCAACGGGTACTTTACAATCTTGAAAATATAATTGGACTGTTGATGATCCCTTAATTCCCATTTTATGTTCTTCAGGCCCTTGTGTAAAACCTTCTGTACCACGTTCAATAATAAATGCCGTGAACTGTTCTCCATCTATTTTTGCAAACACGGTATAAATATCTGCAAAGCCACCATTGGTGATCCAACATTTTTGGCCATTCAAAATATAATATTTCCCATCGGCAGATAATATTGCTGTTGTTTTTGCACTTAAGGCATCTGATCCTGCATTAGGTTCTGTTAAGCCATAGGAGCCTTTGTATTCACCACTCGCTAATTTTGGGACATACTTTTCTTTTTGTGCATCCGTACCAAAATATAAAATGGGTAAGGTACCAATGCCTGTGTGTGCTGCATTTGCTACGGAAAAGGAATAACCGCCGCCTAAATATTCGGCAACAATCACTGCAGTTACAAAATCTTTTCCAGAGCCACCATATACTTCAGGTACTGTAATACCTAGTAAGCCTTGTTCGCCTGCCTTTTCTAATAAGGAGGGCATTAAGCCTGGTTCTAGTTTATCAATACGTTCAACTACAGGTAACACTTCGGTGTCAATGAATTGATTACACATATCGCGCACCATAAGTTGCTCCTCATTAAACTCCTCAGGAATAAATATATCCTTTGAATTTATTTCCTTGATAATCCATTCGCCACCTTTGATGACTGATTGTATCGTTTCCATAAAATTTATTTATAAGTTATTTTTTCTTTATTCTTTTTTATTGCTATGCGTTGATATATTATAATGCTATTATTTCTTATCAACGCTTATTTATATCAAATCCTTGTTCATTAAATTATCATACACACGTTGTAAAACATTTTTAACCACTTCAATTTCTTCCTTTGTAATATTTTGCAATGACTCATTCATTGTTTTATTTGCTAACTCATAGGTGATTTGCTGTAATGGTTTTGCTGTGTCCGTTAAATAAACCAAATTAATGCGTCGATCATCTTTGGATGCAACACGCGTAACTAATTCTTGTTTTTCTAAATTATCAATAAGGCGCGTGGTACTTGCTTTATCTCTAAAAGTTCTGTTGCCTAGTTCAAGTTGACTAAGCCCATCTTCCTTCCATAAATGATATAATACAGACCATTGTTCAATGGTAATTTCTATTCCTGCATTGCGGAAATTTTTTTGAAGACGTCGGGCAACTGCGGTGGTTGCCATGCCATTAATAACACTGTAAAGTTCGCCGCGTTTGAATTGGTTGTTTGACATATAGTTAGTTATGCAACTAATATAAAAGTACAACCTATTTTATTATAAATTTAAATATTTTGCCTTTTTTGAGGCTTTTTACTATTTTTTGGGCAATTTTTGGGTCATTTTGACCAAAAAAGGGAGATTTTGGGTTTCCTTGAAATGGCTGCTTACATCCTGTCTTTGCGTCTAATTTTAATGCGTATTGCATTTTCTATGGCTTCATTGGCAACCAAAATCAAGTAGCCACCGCCTCCAGCGCCTGAAAGCTTGTATCCAAAACTTTTAGAGGCATATTTATTTATAATTGGGGTAATCGTTTCGTCAACCATATTCGGGAACATGGCAATCTGCGCATGAAAAGAAGCAAGAAAAGCAGTGCCAAAAGCAGCCACATCTTTTATTTGAATCGCATTCCAACATTGAATTGCGGCATCTGCTAAATTTTTTGCGCCAGCTTCTGTAATATTTGTATTTGCCAATACATCATAATTACTTCCTCTTGGATCAAGTGGAATTAAATAAAGATGCTCCTCCAGCCAACTTAATATAGATTCATCTTCTATTGATTTTATTTCAGAGGGCCAATAACTATCTTGACTATAATGATAATAATTTAAACAAGGCATCACAATACCCAATGCATCTTGAGAACCAGCAACGTTTAAAGTGCCAGGCGGATTTTCATAACTAAAAAGAATTTTACTCAATTGTACGGGATCACCTTCAGGTAATTGCGCCTTCCATAATTCAATGGCTTTGTTTCTTGTACTGCTCGCCATACCACTTCGATTATTAAATTCGATGGTTGGTTCAATGGATACAGTGAGCACCGGGCCTGGGTATAATTTATTTACATAAGGTTGGTCCAGCCATCCGCCTGCCAAATCTATGCGAAATGGTATGATGGAATGGGTTCTTAAGCTGGTTGTAGATCTTGCAGGAAGTCCGTCACTCGGAATTCTATCCAATACAATTAATTCAATATTTTTTGTTTTGCATAGTTCAATTTTATTCGGCGTATTCCCATCTTCATTCACCACAAAAACATTCGGCTTAATTTCTTCTAGCTCTTCTAAAAAATCAAGTATGCCATTTCCTTTGTTGATCTTACATTCTTTAACACATGCAAGTGATTCAATCATGTACTTTCTTTCATCTTGGGTAATCACGGGGTATCTACCTTTAAGATTGTATACTGTTTTATCAGATCCAATACAAACATATAAGTCACCATAAGTGGTAGCACTTTTTAAAAAAGCAATATGCCCACTATGTAATAAATCAAAACAGCCGCTGACTAGTACTTTCTTTTGCATAGGATCAAA
>JANREK010000045.1:0-90139 GCA_030726065.1 Sediminibacterium sp.
TTTTGTCGGTTTAATAGTTTTTGTTGTTCTCTTGATAAAGAAAAATTTACCTCTCTATACCCTAAGGCAATTTTATGTGTGCCGTCTAAAAAATACCAATCAGGTGCGTTAATATAAACACCAGATTCATTCAACCAATGATACAACTCTTTTTGAATTTCCATTTGTCTCCATTGTGAATCATCATATCCTTTATGACCAGGATGCGTGGTTGATGCACATACATCGCCTGGATAAGGGCCATCATTTTCCCAAATATCAAAACCGGTTGATTTGAAAAAATATTTTATTTTATCACGATAAGCCAATCCCCATTTACTTCCAAAGCAGGGTGCATGACCAAAAAATGCACCGCCAGGTTTGCCTGTCTTAATATCTACAACATCATCTTCATCACTAATGCGTCGGCTACTAAATAAGGAATAGCCGCCTAATAATATTTTATGCTGGTGTGCATAATCGGTTAAAGTCTTCCATTTTTTAATATTTGCCATTGAACTGTCTTCCATATTTAAATGGCTGCCAAAACTTAAAATAACAGCTTCATACCCGGTAGCCACACACTGATCAATTGCATTTATTACTTCTTGGTCATTCTTACTGACCAAATGCATGAAAATTGGATTTTGTGTGGTCCATGGTGCAAGGGTACGGTACATTTTTTTAATCATCAAGCCTCTTCTTTGACGATCATAGCTATCCATCAAAAGTTCATTAGTTCGAACTGATTTAAAATATTCATTGGGCGCTAAGTCAATACCAGGTGCTTTTTCGGGATAAATTTCTAATAAGCAAGGGGTTTCATAATTATAATTTACTTGCGATGTATAGGCTAAATCAATTTTCCAATGGGTGGTTTGGTCACTGATATCATAACGCATCGCATTGTTAAATGCATAATTCGTTTCTACATAAATACCATGTTGCTTTTTCATTTCTTCGGGCTTGCCCACCACTGCACTTTCTTCTTCTACCAACCCAAGTACTTCATTGACGACTCGATTAATTTTTATTGACTTATTTGAATTATTTTGAATAGAAACCCATTTTGTAATTAAGGGTATGCCATCATATATTTCATAATGCACTCTAATTATAATATTTTTAAGTGCAGCAATGGGCGAAATATATTCAAATTCAATTCGAGCCCCTGTTGGCTGTTTTGCATTTCCAAGCCAGGTGGTGGGCTTCCAATTAATAAAGGGTTCAATTTTACCAATTGTATATTTTTTAAAAACAAAATCGGAATCTGCTTTTTGTAAATTTTGTATGGCGTCCATTTGTAAATAGGCTTTTTCTTTTTGTCCTGATAATCCACCAACTTTATAGGTGATTTGATCAATCACCACTTTTGCTTCTGGTTCAATACTGCGAATTAATTGTTGCCCATTGGTTAAATTCGTATAATCAAAGCAAGCCACATTGGGTGCAATAACAAAAGTCCTTTTTACCAATCCGTTATTCAATACAATATTTTGTCCTTGATTGGTAATGGTTGCTTTTTGTTCAAAAGGACTTACCAACCAATCTTTATTGCTGCTTTTTAGCATTTCAAGTTTACCAGATTGCGCAAATCCAAATGAAGCAACAAAAATTAAAAATAGAGCAGAAAAATTTTTCATGTTTGAATTTTAAATAAAGAAAGTGATTGCTATAATTAGTTAAATATAGTAATGAAAAACAAGGATCAATAAAAAGCGAGCGTATGCTATTTTTTAAAATACAAATAACCCCAACGATTTGGAACATGCATGTTAATAACACCAATTGGTGACCAAACCCAATTAAATTCAGGGATGGGCTTACCATTCGTGTTCAATTTTTTTACATAGCTATTTCCTTCGTTTTGCATGGTCCATTCTACTCTCGAAAAATTAATACGCCATGGTTTATCTAGATTAGGTAAATAATTTCTGCCTGGTTTTTTTAAACAGGAATAGGGAATGGCCATCTCAATCGTCCATCCTTTATCTTTATCTCGATTATCGTTTAGGGTTCCTTTTATTTGAATCGCCGACTTCATTCCATCACTATTCCAGCCCATAACCATTGGACCACCTAGCTTGTAGGTTTTAAACATAAATAAATCCATCACAGTCCCTAAGGCGTTAATCTCAATTTCGAAATACTGATTTTCGTCATTATTGGGATCAATAAAAACTTCAAAGTCATGGTCTCTAAAAATGATATCGTCATGGTTTAACAAAGTTGCCCATAAATGAGGCTCTTTTAAATCTGCAGCGATATATAAATACTGACTATCCCATAACATTTTAACTCGGGTATCAAATAAAGGCTTCGGTTTTATAGTTCCTTCAATATCAACAAATAAATCAGTCCAAGCTGCTTTTTTCCATGCTTGATCGTTGAGTTTACCATCAATGTTTAAAGGGCGCGTTATATAATTGACCGAATATGATTTTATAGTAGTGCTATCCTCAATCGCTTGCGTATTCGCTTTTGATTGGGTACAGAATAACAAACAACAAAAAGTTATGACAATGTAAATTGGATTGTATTTAGGTGTAAGGTGCATTATTGATAACTAAAACATTTAAATATAAAATTGATTATGAAATGTTGGCTTTATTATATTCCCACATTAAATTACCAACCAATCCCATAGTCCTCTCCATTATTGGAACTGCCTCCCCACAAACTTCCATGCTTCCAATCAAAATAGATAGCATTGATGGGGCCACTTGTTCGATCACCAACACTGATACTATATCCCATTCCCCTTAAATCTTTTTTAATTAATTCAGAAACCGTTTTGCCTAATAATAAATTGCCTGGCTTTGGTTTTCGATCAGCCATTGTGGAACCTCCAAGCGATAACCACAATTGATTTGAATTAATATTAGCAGCTTCTGTGGCTTGTTGTACGGTCATCCCAAATTCAACCATATTTAAAAAAAACTGTAATAAATTTTGATCCTGCGTATCACCCCCTTGTACTGCAAATGCTAAAAAAGGTTTGCCGTCTTTCATCGCCAAACTCGGTGTTAAGGTAACCCTTGGTCTTTTTCCTGGTGCCACTACATTGAAAGGATTAATGATAGAATCTAAAACAAAACTTTGCATTCTTTGACTCATTCCCACACCTGTATTTCCGGCAATGACAGCTGGCAACCAGCCACCACTAGGTGTAATGGAAACAACCCATCCTTCTTTATCCGCAGCTTCTACCGAAGTGGTGCCGCGCCATAACCTATCCATATATTCGGGATCTATTTTTGGATTCAATACTTGCTGCATTACGACAGCATCATGCACAGGTATCGCACTGCTATTTGATTTAGTAGTGTCAGTGCCTGTAGCTATTGCACGCTTTTTTAATAAATTTAAAAATGGATTTTGTTTGCCCTCAAATGGATAAGGGTCACCCGGAGCAGTGTTGGCATTATTTTGCATTGCATTAATTTCCCCTGCTCTTTGCTTTGCATAGGCTTTACTTAACAAACCTGTCATTGGTTGTTGTGTCGAAAATTTTGGATCCCCATAATAAAAATCACGATCAGCAAAACTTAAATTCATTGCTTGATAAACAGTATGAATATATTTTGTTGAATTGTACCCCATTGATTTTAAATCAAAATTTTCTAAAATGTTTAATGCTTGCAATAAAGCAGGGCCTTGTGTCCACTGTTGTAATTTGTATACATCAATACCTTTGTAATTAACATGCGTAGTTGCTTCTTCAATGGGTTTCCAATTTGCTAAATCCTGTTTCGTAATTAAACCACCTTGCTCTTTTACACCACGCACAAATTCATCTGCAATATCTCCTTTATAAAAACGATCATAAGCGGCTTGAATGGCTTCTTTTCTTGTTTTACCTTTTTTTAATGCATTTTGTTCTGCGTCTACCATTTTTTGTAGTGTGGCTAATAAATCTTTTTGTACAAAAATTTCTCCTGCTTCTGGCGCTTCCCTCTTTTCTCCTGGATGGGTTAATAAAACTTTAGTGCTATAAGGCCATTGTTTAATTTTATCTTTCCCTCTTTCAATACTATTTGCAGTTTGTGCATCTATCGGATATCCAGCAGCTAATTGCATGGCAGGTGCTAACACTTCTTTTAAACTCATTGTCCCATAGTTCGATAACATATAACAAATGCCACCGGGGGTTCCTGGTGTGGTTGCAGCTAGCGGACCATATTCTGGTGGAAATCCATATCCTTTACTTTTAAAAAATTCTGGGGTAGCTCCTGTAGGCGCTACCCCCATTGCATTAATCGCAAGTACTTGTTTTGTTTTTGGATTATATATTAAAGCCTGTGTTTCACCGCCCCAGCTTAATACATCCCACATGGTACATGTGGCTGCTAGCATTGCACATGCAGCATCTACTGCATTGCCTCCTCTTTCAAAAACAATGGATCCTGCAGTTGCACCTAAGGGCTTACCTGTAATCGCCATCCAATTTTTACCATGTAAAGGCGGCTTTTGTGTTTGCTGTGCAAATAATAAATTGGATACAGTTGCAACGAATAAGAGTAAACAAAGTTTTTTCATCAATCAATATTTTAGTTTTCAATCCAAAATGAAATACGGGCTTATCAAAAATCTGCACATTGAAAATAATGTATTATTCTCAAAAAAAATAGCAATAAAAAGCCCCGCGTCGATTACTCGAAGCGGGGCTTTTCTATTTATATGAATTAATTCATATCGACCTACTATTTGCTTTTCATTGAAATTGGAATAGAAGGGCTTTGAATCCATTTGATAAAATTGGATACAATCGTGTATAAGAAATGATAAATAGCAAGGTTTACATATAAACCTGCTAAACCTACAGCTACATTAATAAATGCACCTGCAACTAATAATAAGTCATTTGCATTCCATAACATATCACCAGTAAAAGTTTGTGTGCCCGCCATATTAAAGCTGCCAAATGAAGCTAAAACTGATGTTAGGTAATCTAATTTTAAAGCAGCAAACAAATTAGTCAACCCTTCCATTGGCAAACTTGCTAGGCCAGCTAATGCACTTAAGGAATTGGTACTTGTTACTGTAAATAAGTTGGTATCAAATACAAAAGATAAAGTAAAACAAGTAGCGCCGATAAAGGCACCCACTGCAGCTACCTCACCTAGTATTTTGATATTGGTTGTAACAAAATCTTTAAAAATAAAGGTTACAATACCATTGTGTGAACCACCTAAGCTTTCGCCTCTTGACCTAATAATGTGTGCAATTGGAAAAGCCGAATAAACTAAAACTAAAGTAGTTAAAACGCTACCCGCCTTACCTAAGCCGGTACTAGCTGCATCGGTAAAATAAGCCATCGCACCCTTAATTACAGCTACTTCCATTGTAATAAGTACAATGAGAGATAAAATTTGGTAAATGGACTTTGTGTAGCTCCTTACACCATCTTGAGAGTCGAATTTGTCAACGGCCGTGTTTAACTGCGCATTGAACACCTTTTGATTAAGCATCTGGGAGAAATCAAGGATTTGCTGATAGATTTTTGGTTTGGTTTGGTTAGAAATAGCATTTATCGCATATAAAATTTACCACCCTTTTCAAAGCTTTGATGGTAATGAAATGTTAATCTATTTTTATAAATTAGCTTGAAAGGTTAAACAGTTAGTAATCAAACCTTTAAATTATATTCCGAATAAGCCCGATTTTGAAATTGATAGTTTCATTAACACTAAAATAGACCAGTTACTCTACTAGTAAAAATTTCGTGGTTACACCTTTTGCCTATGTTTAAAAATAACCTATCTTAAATACTGAAAATGTTGCAAAAATGATATTGAAAAGAGTCCCTAAAATTTATATAGTCATCCTACTTTTTTTAGTGCCCGTATTAATAGGTTCCCGCTACTTTATCAATAACAAACAAGTTGACTTTAATGCTGAAGTAAAACCATTGATTAACAAAAAATGTATCAGCTGTCACGGTGGGGTAAAAAGACAAAGTGGGTTTAGTTTATTATTCAGACAAGAAGCACTTGCTGTTAATAAATCCGGGAAGGTGGCGATCATTCCAGGTGATGCTGAAAATAGTGAAATGATCAAGCGGCTTTATTTGACCGATCCAGAGGAGCGCATGCCTTATAAGCATCCCCCATTAAGTAAGGATGAAATTAGTTTACTAAAAAAATGGATTAATCAAGGCGCAAAATGGGGTGATCATTGGGCTTATGTTGCTGTAGAAGAAACACTCATTCCTTCAGTAGGTGTTGGTCCTTTTGGATGGTTTGGAAAACCGAGTTGGATAAAAAATAATATTGACCCATTTATTTATAAAAAAATAAAAGCCGAAGGTTTAACACCTGCAGCAATTGCGGATAAACCAACATTACTTCGACGCGCAAGTTTTGACATTATTGGAATGCCAGCACCAGCAGCAATTGTAAAAAAATATCTTCAAAATAATAATGAGGATGCGTATGAAATTTTAGTGAATGAATTATTAGCAACGCCACAATATGGTGAAAAGTGGGCAGGCTTATGGATGGATATGGCAAGATACGCAGATACCAAAGGTTTTGAGAAAGATGATTCAAGAACTATTTGGAGATATCGTGATTGGTTAATTGATGCATTTAATGTTGACAAACCTTACAATATTTTTTTAACAGAACAATTAGCAGGGGATTTATTACCTAACCCTACAGATGCGCAATACATTGCCACTGCATTTCATCGCAATACATTAACCAATGATGAAGGCGGAACGGATAATGAAGAATTTAGAACTGCAGCAGTGATTGATCGCGTAAATACAACTTGGGTCAGTTTGATGGGAACTACTTTCGCTTGTGTACAATGTCATAGCCATCCTTACGATCCTTTTAAACATGAAGAATATTATAAATTTTTAGCCTTATTTAATAATACAAGAGATGAGGATACCTATGCAGAGTATCCTTTTTTAAAAGAATTTCATAATACAGATAGTATAAGATTATTTCAATTGCAAGATTGGTTGCATAAAAATGCGCCGTCGAGAGAAAAGGACTTGATGCGATTTATTAAAACAGGGCAAACCGCTATTAACTCATTGGTTGCGGATCAAATTATCAATGGTGCATTAGCGGATACCAAATGGTTAATGCTAAGAAATAAGGGGGAAGCCCGTATAAAAGATATTGATTTAACGGGTAGTACTTTATTGTATTACAAATACAAATCATGGAAACCAGGAGGCAAATGGGAAATTCGTTTAGATTCAGCAAAAGGTCCCTTGCTAAAAAATATTGTCGTTGAAAATTCAAAAGGAGATTGGAAAATTGCAACCACTACTATTCCTACAACCTTAGGCAAACATCATTTAGTTTTTATTTATAATAATCGTCAAATAAATAATCCGGAAAAAAATGGAATACAATATGATTGGTTTAGATTAGACAATCCATTTCCAAAAAATGGAACACCAGAAGGTGAATTGGCCTATAACAATTTTTATTCATTATTACATTCAAATAATTACACGCCAACACCTATCATGCTTGATAATCCAAGCAATATGTCTCGAACCACACACATATTTGAAAGAGGTAACTGGTTGGTAAAAGGTAAAGTGGTGGTGCCAGATGTACCCGCCTCCTTGGGTGGATTGCCTGCAGGTGCACCTAAAAACAGATTGGGTATGGCAATGTGGTTGACAGATAAAAAAAATCCGTTAACTGCTCGCACAATTGTTAATAGAACATGGGAGCAATTATTTGGTCAAGGAATTACTGAAACCCTAGAAGATTTTGGAACACAAGGTATACCACCAACACACGAGGAGCTACTCAATTATTTATCCTGGCAACTTATGAATACGCATCAATGGAGTTTGAAAAAAATGATCAAAGAAATGGTGATGAGTGCAACCTATCAACAGGATTCAAAATTTAATAAGGATGCTATAACCAAAGATCCCTATAATAAATTATATGCAAGAGGCCCAAGAGTAAGATTATCCGCAGAACAAATACGGGATCAGGCATTAACCGTAAGTGGATTATTAAGTAATAAAATGAATGGCCCTAGTGTGTATCCTTACCAACCAGAAGGTATTTGGAAGTCGCCGTATAATGTTGCTAAATGGATATTAAGTACAGATGGAGATCAATATAGGCGCGCCTTATATACCTTTTGGAAACGATCAGCACCCTATCCATCAATGTTAAGTTTTGATGGAACGAGTAGGGAAGTTTGTGCAGCGCGCCGTATCAGAACCAACACGCCATTACAAGCACTTAATTCATTAAATGATTCCGTATACATTGAAGCTGCGCAACATTTTGCAAAACGCATTATAAAAATGGTTCCTCAAAACGCAAGCAAACAAATTAGCAAGGCCTATGAATTGGCATTTAATAAAACAATTAGCCCCGATCAACAAAAAGTATTTGAAAAATTATATCAAACTGCATTGACGAAATACAAACAAGACAGTTTTCGCATTGAACAAATTACTGGTGATAAAAATGGGGATGCAAATTCGGCGGCGTTAATAATGGTCACCACTGCAATCATAAATACAGATGAATTTTTGACAAAAAATTAATATGACATGAGTAAGCGAAGTAATAAAAATATTATACAGGAAGCCAATCTTCAAACATCACATCAAATAACTAGAAAATATTTTTTTAAAGAATGTTTTTCTGGCATCGGTGCGATGGCTTTAGGTTCCATGGTGGGTGGATGTGATTGGTTAGGTAGCAAGGATCGTTTTGCTCAATTTGGCAATAGCAATCCACTCATGGCGCAAGCACCGCATTTTATTGGTAAAGCAAAATCGGTCATTTATTTACATATGGCTGGCGCGCCTTCGCAATTGGAACTATTTGATTACAAGCCTGAGTTATTAAAATTAGACGGACAGGATTGCCCACAAAGTTTACTAGAAGGAAAAAAATTCGCATTCATACGTGGTGTTCCTAAAATGTTAGGACCTCAAGCTATATTTAAACAAAGGGGACAAAGTGGCGCGTGGATTTCTGATAATCTTCCCCATTTAGCCACGGTCGCAGATGAAATAAGTTTTTTAAAAGCCGTACAAACAGATCAATTCAATCATGGTCCTGCGCAATTATTAATGCATACAGGATCGGCTCGATTAGGTAGACCTAGTATTGGTGCATGGGCAACTTATGGACTTGGTAGTGAAAATAGCAATCTGCCCGGCTTTGTGGTATTAACTTCAGGAGGCAACAATCCGGATGCAGGAAAAAGTGTTTGGGGCAATGGATTTTTACCTTCCGTATATCAAGGTGTTCAGTGTCGTAGTGAAGGAGATCCAGTTTTATTTTTAAAAGACCCTGCTGGTATTGATCGTGACTTACGAAAAGCATCGATTGATGCGATCAATGAAGCGAATCAATTAACCTATAATGAATTTAAAGACCCCGAGACCATTGCAAGGATGGCACAATATGAAATGGCATTTAAAATGCAAATTTCAGTTCCTGATGTTATGAATATTAATGATGAGCCAGCCCATATTCATGAAATGTATGGCACGCAACCGGGTACTACGAGTTTTGCCAACAATGTTTTATTGGCACGTAAATTAGTGGAGAAGGGGGTACGCTTTGTGCAGTTATTTGATTGGGGTTGGGATAGTCATGGCACAGATATTAAAAATGCAGTAGATATTGGATTGGTAAATAAATGTCGCAGTATTGATAAACCAATTACTGCATTGTTGCTTGATTTAAAACAAAGAGGATTACTTGATGAAACATTGGTGGTATGGGGTGGTGAATTTGGACGCACACCGATGCAAGAAAATAGAGATGGTAAAACTTTACCATTTAAAGGCAGGGATCATCACACAGAAGCCTTCACTACTTGGATGGCAGGCGGTGGTATTAAGCAAGGAACGAGCTTTGGGGAAACGGATGAAATTGGATATAGTGCCATTAATGGAAAAGTAACAGCGCATGATATGCAAGCAACTATTTTAAATCAATTAGGATTTGATCACGAAAAATTAGTGTATCCCTTCCAAGGAAGGTCCTTTAGATTAACCGATGTGCATGGACGCGTGATTAATGAAATTGTTGCCTAATAAATTACAATGAACCGCTATAAATAAAGTAGCAAACTATTTAGAAAAGCAGGTAGTTACACTCAAATAAAAAAATCGCTTGGAAACAATTATAAATTTTATTGGTCATTTTCATCCAATCCTAGTTCACCTACCGATTGGCATTTTACTATTTGCTATTGTATTACAGTTACTTTCAAAATGGAAAAAATTTAACCAACTAACCAACGCATTTCCCCTTGCTTATTTATTAGGCGCGATTAGTGCGGTGTTTTCCTGCTTCACTGGATTAGCATTAGCGAATAACGGCGACTATGATGCAGACTTAGTTTTTAAACATCAGTGGTTAGGCATAAGTGTTGCGTTATTTTCCTTGACTGGTTATTATTTTATTAAAAAAAATAAAACGGTTTATTCAAAGTGGCTAAGCTATTTGCTATTGTTACTCATTATAGTTACTGGGCATTTGGGTGGCACGCTTACCCATGGTGCGGGATATTTAACAACAGGTGTATCTAAAGAGGAAAGTGGTCTTATTAAAAACGACAAACCTATTATCACAAATGCACAAGAAGCGTTGGTATATAAGGATATCATCCAGCCTATATTAAAAGACAAATGTTATGGTTGTCACTCGGCAATCAAACAAAAAGGAAAATTGCGCTTAGATGAAAAAGAGTGGATCTTAAAAGGAGGTGAGGATGGAATCATCATTCACGCTGGTGAAGCGATGACCAGCACTATTTATAAAAATATACTATTGGACCCCGTGGATGAACAACATATGCCACCGAAGGGGAAACCACAAATCACAGACCAGGAAAGAATGCTATTGGAGTGGTGGATTAATACCGGTGCGAGCTTTGATAAAAAAGTAAAGGATTTGCCGCAAACCAATTCCATACCAAATATTTTATTGGCATTACAAAATAATAACGTTAACAAAGTGGAGGTCCTATCCATTCCTGAAAAAGAAGTAGCACCTGCGGATGAAAAAGCAATTAATGGATTAAAAAATAAAGGAGTTACCATTGTAAACGTGGCTTTAAATAGTAATTACCTAAATGCGAATTTTATTACCTTGTCGTATACCAGTGACACCATTCATGATTTAATAGGAGATATTAAGGAAAACTTGGTTTGGATAAAAATGCCTGGGATGCAATTTACGAATGCACTTTCAGAAGCAATTGCTGATTGTACTTCCTTAACTAAATTAAGCATTAATAATACTAGTATTACTGATTTACAATTAGCAAAATTAAATAGCCTGAATGAATTGCAGTATCTAAACATTGTGAACACTAAAATAACCTTAGCGGGATTATTAAAACTAACCAACCTAAAAAAGCTAAGTCAGTTATACCTAGGACAAACAAGCATTACAGCCAACGAATTAAATAAAATAAAAAGTATATTTCCAAATGCAAAAGTTGATTTTGGAAATTATCAAATTGAAAAATTAATCACCGATACGCAATTGGTAAAAGCGCCCGAAAAATTTTCAGTAAAAGTTACAGAAAAAAAATAATATGAAAAAACTGATTCGCCCCCTACTTTATACCTTAGCAAGTTTTTTATTGGTAATGATTGTATTGTTTTCTGTATATGCCCAAAGAGATATACCTGTTGAAAAATTAAAACTAAAGTATGCCCAAAGTCCCTCCAAATTTTTACCATTGATGAGCATGCAGGTACATTATCGTGACGAAGGCAATCCCAATGATCCTTCGCCATTAATTTTGATACATGGCACTTCCTCCTCGTTGAATACTTGGGATAGTGTTGTGAAAATAATTACCTCCAATCCGAAAAATAAAAAAAGAATTATTCGTTTTGACTTACCTGCCTTTGGTTTAACTGGGCCTAATCCGGAGAATGATTATGGGGGTCCTTATTATGTAAATTTTGTGGATTCATTTTTGAATGTGTTACAAATAAAAAAATGTACCATTTCGGGAAATTCAGGGGGTGGTGGAATCGCTTGGCAATATGCTGTTGCACACCCAGAAAAAGTAAACAAACTAATTTTACTAGACCCAACTGGCTATCCGCAAAAAAATGAAAAGGGAAGTTTGGGATTCAAAATTGCAAGTTTACCCGTCATTAATAATTTAATGTTATTTATCACACCAAAATCCTTGATTAAAAAAAGTTTGGAAGCCGTTTTTTATGATAAATCATTTGTGACAGAGGCTACCGTGACCAGGTACCATGAGTTATTATTAAGTGCTGGTAACAGACGTGCCACCTTATCTCTATTTAAAAGTAGAAGACCTTTAAATCCGAATGAAATAAAATCAATACAACAACCTACCCTTATTATTTGGGGGGAACAGGACCAATTGATTTCAGTGGACAATGCTTATCTGTTCAAACAGGATATAAAAAACAGTCAATTGTTTATTTTGCCTAATGTTGGCCACATTCCTATGGAGGAATCCTACTTAAAAGTAGCCAATGCCATACAAAGCTTTATTAATCAATAAAAGCAATTGTTAGGTAAAGTATTATTAAACTACTTTAAATTTTACAGCGTATATCGTAAGATACTTATAACAGCTGTTCCAGCAGCTTTAATAGAATTTACATAAATATATGCTCTGTATTTTTTATCTGTTGTTTCAACCCAAACACCCGCTTCAGCCCAGTCCGAAGACAACTAAACATGTGCATAAGCAATTGTATTATGTGTGTTTCTTATAGAAATCGTAAAGTAGTTCTACATCGGTTATGAAATTATAAAATTATATTTCATATTAACAAATCATTAATTTTAATTATATATTTAATTTTAATTAAATATATTATGTTTTTTAAAATATAAAAATAATTGCGCCAACATCTATTTTAAACGAAATGTTATTGTTAAATAAATATCTTAACTTACCATAATAAACTAAACAGATGAAAATAAGATTTCAAATTTTAATTTTTTTAATTGCAAATTTTGCGTTGCAAGGATGCAAAGTATTTCAAAAAGCAGCAATCAGTAAAAGTGGGACAACGCAACAGGCAATGCTAAAAGCAATGCAATGGCAGGAAGCCAATCCCATATTTGGAAAAGCACCCACCGACTGGACCAATGGTGCTTATTATGTTGGTGTGGTTAAAGCACATGAAGCCACTAAAAGTAAGGAATATTTAGGGGCATTACAGGCAATGGCTATTCGTAATAGCTGGAAGCCATGGGAACGATTTTATCATGCAGACGACATGAATATATGTTATAGTTACTTGTACCTCAACACTTTAGGAGAAGCAAATGTGGATTTGGCCCCCACTAGTTCTATTATTAAAGACCATTTGTATAAGCCCTATCCTTGGAAAAATGGTGAAAATGCAAACATGATAGGGAACAAAGAAACTGAAATTAAAGAAAAGATATTATGGTGGTGGTGTGACGCTTTATTTATGGCACCTCCGGTGATCACAAATTATTCAAAACAAATGAAGGATCCATCCTACCTCAAGGAAATGGACAAATATTATGCAGAAGCTTATGAATTATTGTATGACAAAAAAGCCCATTTATTTTCAAGAGATGCGCGATTTTTATTAACGGGGAAAGGAAATGATATTAAAGAAAAAAATGGTGAAAAGGTTTTTTGGTCTAGAGGGAATGGATGGGTGTTGGCGGGGTTAGTATTAATGTTAGCAGATTTACCAAAAGAATATCCAACACGAAAATTTTATGAAAATTTATTTATAGAGATGGCAGAACAAATAAAAAAATTACAACCTGCAGATGGACTTTGGCGAACTAGTTTATTATCACCTGAATCATTTGATCATGGCGAAGTAAGTGGCAGTGGTTTTTTCACGTATGCATTAGCTTGGGGTATTAATAATGGAATTTTAAATAAAGTAACATATACACCAGTTGTATTAAAAGCTTGGGAAGCGATTTTAGCTTGTCAACAAGAAAATGGGAAAGTAGGTTGGGTACAAAATATTGGCGCAAACCCAATGCCAGCAGGCGCAAACAGTTGGCAAAATTTTGGAACGGGTGCATTTTTAATGGCAGGAAGTGAAATAATAAAATTAAAATAATTTTATGCGTTTTATTTTTAATCGGTATTGGTTCCTCATTTTTTATTTAATACCGGCTGTACTTTTTGCGCAATCCAAAAAGCCAAATATTATTTTTATTTTAACAGATGACCAACGTTGGGATGCACTGGGTATTGCTGGTAATACAATTATTCAAACTCCTCAAATGGATGCACTGGCATCATCGGGTACTTATTTTAAAAATGCATTTTCCACTACACCGATTTGCGCTGCAAGCCGCGCATCCATATTAACTGGATTGTATGAGCGCACCCATGGTTATACTTTTCAAAAACCAAACCTAAGGGAACCCTATGCTGAAATAATTTATCCTAAAATATTTAAGGACAATAGTTATCATGTGGGGTTTTTTGGAAAGTTAGGCGTTAACATAAATAAGCCTAGTCAATATTTTGACGAAAGTGATTTTTATGACCGTGGCGGAGAAGCAGAAAGGCCGGGTTATTTTTATAAAAAAATTGGTAATGATACGGTGCACCTTACCAGGTATTCGGGATATCAAGCGCAAAATTTTATTAAAAACGCGCCCATAGATCAACCGTTTTGTCTTTCCATTTCATTTAGTGCACCACATGGGCACGATGATTCAAAAGCACAATATTTTTGGCAGGAAAAATCGGATAGTCTTTATAAAAACATATTCATCCCTGATCCTATTTTAGGCAATGATTCCTTTTTTAATCAACTACCTATTCAAGTGCAAGAGGGATTTAATAGAACAAGGTGGAAGTGGCGATTTGATACCCCCGAAAAGTATCAAAATATGGTCAAGGGATACTATCGCATGATAACTGAAATAGATGATGAAATTGGCCTTATTCGAAAACAACTTAAAGAAAAAGGAATAGCGGATAACACCATCATTATTGTAATGGGGGATAATGGTTATTTTTTGGGTGATCGCCAATTAGCCGACAAATGGTTGATGTATGATGCATCCATTAGAATCCCTTTAATTATTTACGATCCTAGAAGCCTTAAGCCCGCTAACATTGATGCCATGGTATTAAATATTGATATAACAAAAACCATGTTGGGTATTGCTGGAATTACTGCGCCTAAAAATTACCAAGGACAAAACTTAATGCCATTTGTTGAAAAAGGCAATATACATTCCAATAGGAATGAAATATTAATAGAACATTTATGGAAGTTACCTGAAATACCTTCCAGTGAAGGGATCCGCAGCGAAAACTGGAAATATTTTCGCTATCGTTTAATCACTGCGCCAGAAGAATTATATGATTTAAAAAATGATCCGCTCGAAAAAAATAATCTTGCAGCAAACCCAAAATATGTAAAGCCACTTGCCAAATTACGCAAACAATGTGATGCAGCAATTTTAAAATACCAATCCCAAAAAATAGGTCCAGATGACCCGTTTATTGAGAAGGTAAAATTTTGATTTTTTCTCTTTTTATATTCTTATATTTATGATAATTAATGAATAAGTATGAATGCACTTCTAGGCGTATTATTCCATTTTATTGGTGGCTTTGCATCTGGAAGCTTTTATATCCCTTATAAAAAAGTAAAAGGCTGGAATTGGGAGTCCTTTTGGATTGTGGGTGGTCTATTCTCCTGGTTCATTGTCCCACCTATTGCTGCTTATTTAACGATCGCTGGTTTTATGGATATTATTAATGCAACGGCAAGTTCCGGCTTGTTAATCACTTATATTTTTGGTGTTTTATGGGGCATTGGCGGATTAACCTATGGATTGGGGGTAAGGTACCTGGGCGTTTCATTGGGTAGTAGTGTGATATTGGGTTTATGCATGGTATTTGGCGCTATCATTCCAGCAATATATTATGACTTTAGTCCCGTAATTGGGAAAGACACTTTTTCAGGGATGATTTCAAATAGTTGGGGTTTAACAGTAATCATTGGACTACTTATATGTATTGTTGGTATTATAATAAGTGGGAAAGCGGGCGTAATGAAGGAAAGAGAATTAACGAAAGAAGTGGCAAGCGAATCAAATACAGAATACAAATTTGCATTAGGCATGTTTGTTGCTATTATATCAGGTGTTTTAAGTGCCTGTTTTAATTTTGGATTAGAAGCTGGTCAAAGTATGGCAACTATTGCAAATGAAAATTGGAAACTAGCCAATCCAAATCAAGGTGAATTTTTATATCGAAACAATGTTATTTATGTGGTTTTATTGTGGGGTGGATTAACCACTAATTTTATTTGGTGTATGGTTTTAAATGCGCGTAACAAAACATTTAGTGATTACTCAAATAAAAAAATACCCCTATTAAAAAATTATATTTTTTCAGCTATAGCCGGTACCACATGGTTTTTACAATTTTTCTTTTATGGTATGGGGGAAAGTAAATTAGGCAACGGGCCTAGCTCTTGGATTTTACATATGGCATTTATCATCTTAGTTGCGAATATGTGGGGCTTGGTATTAAAAGAATGGAAGAGCGTGAGTAAAAAAACAAATGCAACTATCATCGCCGGAATAATAGTCATTATAATTTCAGTAATGGTAGTAGGGTATGGGAATAATTTGCACAATTAATTATAAAATATAAAATATGTCGAACAAAGATTTCAAATTCGTAAGTTATTTATGGGACGAAGAAAAAGCAAAAGCACTCGTTGGGGATGAAGTGGGATTATTAGTGTACCGATCCAATTTATTAGGTGCCGATTTAAGGTTAACCAATTATGGCGGAGGTAATACTTCATGTAAAGTGGCAAGTATTGATCCGCTTACAAAAAAATCGGTGGAAGTGATGTGGGTGAAAGGAAGTGGTGGTGATTTGGGTACAATGAAAAAAGAAGGACTCGCTGCTTTATATTTAGATCGTTTACATGATTTACAAAATATATACAAAGGATTGGCATATGAGGATGAAATTGTAGGTTTATACAATCATTGCATTTATGATTTTGATTCTAAGGCACCGTCGATTGATACTGCGTTACATGGATTACTTCCTTTTAAACATATTGACCACTTGCATCCTGATGCAGCGATTGCAATTGCTGCAGCAAAAGATGGTGAAAAAATTACAAAAGAATTATTTAAAGGCGCCATTGGTTGGGTGCCATGGCAAAGACCAGGTTTTGATTTAGGATTACAATTAAAAAAATGTTTGGAAGATAATCCTGGAATAAGAGGAATCATGTTAGGATCACATGGCTTATTTACTTGGGGAGATACGGCATATGAAAGTTATATGAACACTTTAGAAGTCATTGAAATTTGCGCGCAATATCTTGAAGATAGCTATGTAAAAAAAGGGTCCGCATTCAAAGGACAAAAAATTCAAGCATTATCCAAGGAAGCAAGAACCAATCAAGCTGCAGCAATAGCGCCCATACTTAGAGGCTTATGCTCATCGAAAACTAAAATGGTGGGAAACTTTACAGATGATGATCGTGTATTAGAATTTATCAATTCCAATGACCTCGCTAGATTAGCGCCAATGGGCACAAGTTGTCCGGATCATTTTTTGAGAACAAAAATTGCACCTTTGGTTTTAGCTATTCCTGCTGATGCAGAAATTAAAAATAGTGCAGAAATTAAAAAGCAAATAGAACCTGAGTTTGTTGCTTATCGAAAAATGTATGCGGAGTACTACGAAAAATGTAAAAGAGATAATAGTCCAGCCATTCGTGATGCAAATCCGGTGGTGATTTTATATCCTGGGGTGGGCATGTTTACTTTTGCTAAGGACAAACAAACAGCAAGAGTAGCCGCTGAGTTTTATATCAATGCAATTAATGTAATGAAGGGTGCTGAAGCAATTTCAAGTTACACCTCACTTCCTTTACAGGAAGCATTTAATATTGAGTACTGGTTATTAGAGGAAGCAAAGTTGCAAAGAATGCCGAAGCCAAAAGCATTAAAAGGAAAAATTGCATTAGTCACTGGAAGTGGTGGCGGTATTGGGAAAGCAATCGCACATAAATTTGCAAGTGAGGGTGCTTGTGTAATTTTATCTGACAATAATTTAGAAAGATTACAAGCGGCTAAGGATGAATTTATTAAAGCTTATGGTAAAGACGCAGTTGCTTCTGACGTTTTAGATGTAACTGATGCAAATAGTATCAAGAAAACAATGCAAACCGCTTGTTTACAATTTGGCGGATTGGATATTATAGTCAACAATGCAGGATTATCTATTTCAAAAACCATCGAAGATCATACCGAACAGGATTGGGATATTTTATATGATGTATTGGTAAAAGGACAGTTTTTAGTGACCCAAAATGCAATTGATATTATGCGCAAGCAAGCAGTCGGTGGTGACATTTTAAACATTGTCAGTAAAAACGCATTGGTGAGTGGCCCTAATAACGCAGGTTATGGTTCCGCTAAAGCAGCACAGCTTCACTTAAGCAGATTAAACGCTGCTGAATTAGGTAAGGATAAAATAAGAGTGAACGTCATCAATCCAGATGCGGTGATTGCCGGAAGTAATATATGGAGTGGCGGATGGGCAGAAGGCCGTGCGAAAGCCTATGGTATTACTATTGCAGAATTACCAGCTTATTATGCAGGTCGTACTTTATTAAATGAAATTATTTTACCAGAAGATATTGCCAATGCTTGTTTTGCCTATGTAGGTGGACTATTAAATAAAACAACAGGTAATGTGATTAATGTGGATGGAGGAATTGCAGTTTCTTTTGTTCGATAACATTTTCATTACATACAACCTATGCAACAATTGGCATTTGAAATGAAATTAATGAAAGGGTATGAAATAGAATACCAAAAAAGACATGCTGAAATATGGCCAGAACTAGTCGATTTACTTAAGGTAAATGGAATAAGTGAATATCAGATATACTTAAATGAAGAAAGTTTAAGTTTATTTGGAGTGCTAAAAATTTCGGACGCTATCCAACTTGATGAATTACCGCAACATCCTATTATGAAAAAGTGGTGGGCTTATATGAAAGATATTATGGAAACAAATTCCGATAATTCACCGGTATCTATTCCTTTAAAAAATGTTTTTATCTTACCCTAACAAATTTCGGTTATGAGAATTAATAAAACTGCTATTGACCAACATAACGAGGCAAACTATCAGGAGCATCGTCAAAAAGTTGATTTTATCCATGGTCAATTGAATGATGCAGAAGCGTTAATACAAAAATTGATTGATTTTAATGTCGCTATTCCAAGTTGGGCACTAGGAACGGGTGGCACCAGGTTTGCACGCTTTTCTGGCGCAGGTGAGCCTGCTACCTTACAAGATAAAATAGAAGATGTAGGTTTAATTCATGCACTTAATAATTCAAGTGGCGCTATATCACTTCATATTCCTTGGGATATCCCATCTGATTATAACGCTATTAAGCAACTAGCCGCTGAATTAAATTTAAAATTTGATGCGGTTAATTCAAATACATTTCAAGACCAAAAAGGGCAGGAACATAGTTATAAATTTGGATCACTTCAGCATACCAACAAAGCGGTAATACAGCAAGCGATTCAACACAATATTGAAGTTATTCAACATGGTGTTGCATTGGGATCAAAAGCACTCACCGTATGGCTAAGTGATGGTAGCTGTTTTCCTGGTCAGCTTAATTTTAGAAAAGCCTTTCAAAATACATTGGATGGTTTGCAACAAATTTATGCAACCCTGCCTTCCGACTGGAAAGTATATATTGAATACAAAGCATTTGAGCCTAATTTTTATTCTACCACTGTGGGTGATTGGGGTCAATCCTTACTATATGCAAATAAACTAGGCCCTAAAGCTTTCACATTGGTTGATCTAGGTCATCATTTACCCAATGCAAACATTGAACAAATAGTTGCACTATTAATGATGGAGGAAAAACTAGCTGGTTTTCATTTTAACGACAGTAAATATGGGGATGATGATTTAACTGTAGGAAGTATAAAACCTTACCAATTATTTTTAATTTTCAATGAGCTCGTCGAAGGAATGGATGCGCGGGGAATGAATCATGCAACTGACTTAGGATGGATGATTGATGCAAGTCACAATGTTAAAGATCCTTTAGAAGATTTATTACAATCAGTGGAAGCAATTATGATTTCATATGCACAGGCTTTATTAGTGGATCGAGTGGCATTAAACGAAGCACAACAAAATAACGATGTAGTTGCAGCACAGGAAATATTACAAAACGTATTCAGAACCGATGTTCGAGCTATTGTTGCCGAAGCTAGATTAAGGGCTGGTGCTGCTATTAATCCTTTACAATTTTACAGAACAGAACAAGTTCGGAACCAATTAATAAATCAAAGAGGAAATTCCATTGCCTCTGGCTTATAATGAAAGCAACGCCTGTCATATTAATTTTCGATATTGGAAAAACCAATAAAAAGTTATTACTTTTTGATGAGACGTATAATATGTTGTATGAATCCATTGAACAATTTAAAGAAATAAAAGATGAAGATGGGTTTGAAGGGGAAGATATTATTAAATTAAAAGAATGGATGCTTAGTTCCTTTGCGGAAATTATGCAAAACAATGCTTTTGAAATTAAAGCAATTAATTTTTCTGGCTATGGTGCAAGCTTTGTTTTGTTAGACGATAACAATAAAGAAATCACCCCTTTATATAATTATCTAAAGCCTTTTGATAAAGCACTACAGGAAAAATTTTATGCTGCATATGGTGGCGAACAAGAACTAGCAAAAGTGACCGCTTCCCCTGTATTAGGAAATTTAAATTCCGGATTACAACTTTATCGTATAAAAAATGAACTGCCTATTAAATTTGAAACGCTTAAAACTGCATTGCACTTACCACAATATTTAAGTTTCTTATTTACACAACATTTTTTTTCCGATATCACTAGTATTGGCTGTCATACCCATTTATGGAATTTTAATACAAAGCAATACCATACATGGGTAAGTCAGGAAGGTATACTTGATAAACTAGCGCCCATCAAAAAAAGTGACGAAGTCATTGAAGTAGCTGTGCCATTAGTTCCGCAAGCATTAAAAGTGGGGATTGGGCTTCATGATAGTTCAGCAGCCTTGGTGCCTTATATACACTCTTTCCAATCTCCCTATGTGTTAATTTCAACAGGTACCTGGTGCATTAGTTTGAATCCTTTTAATCAAAGCGTGCTTACTGAGGCCGAATTAAAGCAGGATTGTTTGTGTTATATTTCCTACACCGGAAATCCAATTAAGGCTTCTCGCTTATTTGCAGGCAATGAACATGAGCAACAAATAAAAAAATTAGCAGAACAGTTTAATCAACCAGCAGATTATTATAAAACCGTCGAGTTTAATAAAGTGATATATATAAACTTAATTGAATCAGGTACCCCTTTAAATATGGATAGTTATGAGGAAGCTTACCACCAATTAATATTTAATATTATTCAACAGCAAGTAGCGAGCACTAATTTGGTTTTAAATAACGCAGATGTTGATCAAATATTTGTGGATGGTGGCTTTAGCAATAATCGAGTATTCATGCATTTATTAGCTGCAGCTTATCCCAATAAAAAAGTATTTGCTGCTACCTTATCTCAAGCTTCAAGTTTGGGTGCTGCAATGGCAATTCATACTCATTGGAACACGCAAGCTATTCCGAATCAACTCATTCAATTAAAGCAATACTTCTATTAAAAAAGGGTCCCCTCCGATAAATCGGAGGGGACCCTTTTTTATAAAATACTTAATGATTTAAGCTACTTGTTTCTTTTTTCCAAAAAAGTACAAAGTAGTAAATGCCACAATTAAAATTCCAGGGAAAATAAGCATATTGGATAAAGTAGATTGTCCCGCTGCTAAATCAGCAGCATCGCCTACTAAACCTTTCGCTTCAGCGACCACTTTGTTGTCTCTGATCCACGCACCAATTACGGGTTGGAACATAGAGGAGGAGAACATTCCAATGCCGCCTAATATAGAAAGACCTAGTGCGCCAGTTTGAGGAAGGTTTTCAGCGATATAGCCCAACATATTAGGCCAGAAATAACAAATACCTAATGCATAAAATACTGCAGCTACATAAAGCATAGATCCCTGCATGGTACTCATCATATATAAGCCAATAACACCAAACACAGCCGAGCCAAGTAATACACCCACTGTATTTAATTTCTTAATTAATGGTCCAGCAAAGTATCTGCCCACCGCCATTAAACCAGTCACCAATGCTAAAATCAACATTGGACTAGCACCTGCTTTAGCTAAAATTGGTCCAACCCATTGTTGCGGGCCAAATTCAGATATCGCAGTTAATGCCATACATGCGGCCATAAATAAATATAAAGGATTCAACATGGCTTTAAAATTCGCCAACGCAGAGTTATCTCCAATTCTTGGTTTAGGAAAACTTTGACCATAAAACAAGACGGCATAAATGATTGTAGGAATTAAAATAATCCAGATTTGTACTTGCCACTGCATATTCGCATCTGTCATGAATTTGGAAACTAACGCACCCAATACAATTCCACCAGGGAACCACATATGAAAACGATTCAATTTGCTGTTCATTTCAATACCAGAATAGGAATCGGCAATCATTGGATTACAAGCTGCTTCCGTACATCCATTACCCAAGCCTATCAATAGGGTTGAGATTAATAGTGTGTTGTAATCAACTGCATAAATAGTCATTAAAATACCAACAGCATGTGCGACCAATGCTATTTGCATAATTAATTTTGGACCAATGTAAGAATAAAAAATTCCACCTAAGATCATGGAAATCGGGAATCCAAGAAACCACATGGAATTAATGGTTCCCAATTGTACGGTGTCTAAATTCATTTCTGTACCCAACTGTGTTAAAATTCCAGCACGAATACTGAATGAAAAAGCAGTCGTGATAAGTGCAAAGCAGCTCGCATAAAACAGGCGATTCGCATTAATAGGTTGACTCATAAGTAAAATGGTTTTAGTGATTTGGTTTAAGTACTCTCAAGCTAAATAATCTTGGCCTTTTTTCCAAAAAAAGGGGCCTAATATTTTATCCATCGTCGAACCGGTAAAGTAATTATTCATAAATTTATAAGGACCTTAAATGGTAAATTGTTAAAATTATCTTAACGAGTATAAAATATAAATTAGCTTTATAAATCAAGTATACATCTTACAATAAACAAATGTTATAATGAAAAAAATCATACTTATCGCTTTAACTTTTTTATCTATTTTAAATAGTCATGGGCAAACTGCAGATTATATCATCCGAAATGGGAAATTAATAGATGGCATGGGAAATCAATGGCAGTATAAAGATGTGGCCATTACAAAAGATAAGATTGTAGCCATTGGAAATTTACAAAATTGGAAAGGGACACGAGAAATTGATGCAAAAGGGTTCATTATTTCACCGGGTTTTATTGATGTTCATGGGCATATTGAAAATGCAGCAATTAGAAACCCATTGGCTTCTAATTTTATTTATGATGGTGTAACCACCGTAATTACAGGCAACTGTGGTGGTTCAATGGAAAGCTTAAAAAAATATTTTAATACTATTGATTCGGTCGGCGTTGCTATAAATATTGCATCTCTCATTGGACACAATACCATACGTAAACAAGTCATGGGCACTGCGAATCGGAATGCCACGGAACAAGAGTTAATGCAGATGGAACAATTAGCGCAGCAAGCAATGAAAGATGGCGCCGCTGGTATGTCCACGGGTTTAATTTATATCCCTGGTACTTATGCGCCTACTTCTGAAATTGTAAGACTTGCAAAAGTAGTATCCAATAATGGTGGTGTGTATTCATCACATATTAGGTATGAAGAAGATAAAGTAGTGGATGCAATTAATGAGGCAATTAACATTGGTCGTGAAGCAAATATTCCAGTTGAAATTTCACATTTTAAAGTAAGTGGTCAAAATAACTGGGGAAGAAGCAAGGAAACAATTCCATTAATTGTAAATGCAAGGAAGGAAGGTATTGATGTTACGATTGATCAATACCCTTATACTGCAAGCAGTACACAGCTTAGTGTATTACTTCCGGATTGGGTATTATCAGATGGACAGGATTCAATCATGTCAAGATTAAAAAATTCGAGTATCAGAAAAAAAGTAGCAGCACACAGTATGGGCATCATCAAAAAAAGAGGATTAAAACATTTTAGTTATGCGGTTGTTGCAAATTATAGTGCTGATTCTACTTATAATGGAAAAAGTATTGAAGAAATAAATATTTTAAGAGGAAATAAAAATAATGCCAAACAAGAAGCGGAAACAATCATTCAAATGATTGAAAAAGGCGGCGCCCAAATGATCTATCATGGCATGAGCGAAGAAGATGTAAAAACAATCATGAAGTACCCATTTAATATGTTTGCAAGCGATGCTGGTATTGTTAATTTTGGTTCCGGAATGCCGCATCCTCGTGCTTATGGAACCAATGCTAGGGTACTCGGAAGATATGTTAAAACCTTAGGCGTCATTAGTTTAGAGGAAGCCATAAGACGTATGACTAGCCTACCTGCACAAAAGTTTAATTTAAGAAATAGGGGCTTAATTAAAGAAGGTTATTTTGCCGACATTGTCATTTTTGATGAGGATGAAATTTCAGATGCCTCTGAATACAACCAACCACACCAATATAGTAAGGGCATAAAATATGTATGGGTCAATGGCGCACTAAGTATTGAAAATGGTGTTCAAAATAAGGCAAGAAAGGGAATCGCTATTCGCAATGAAAATAATTAGTCAGACAAGCTATATAATTACTAAATAGATGCCCGGGATTTAAGCAAAAAACAATAAATTTAGAGAAGCAAATATTTGCATTCCCGCCTTTAAAAGCAATTTGATCTGGCTTAAAAATAAATAGGTGAAAAAGAATCATTAGCGACAAAAGGTAAAAATTATCAAACCCATCTTATGAAAAAAATTCAATTTATTTTATTCTTCTTATTCATTACCATAGTCCTCCAGGTAAGCGCACAAAATACACCTGTCGTTGTTCAAGGGCAGCCCATGGGCAAAGGATGGAAAAATTTATTTGGAAATAATTTGTCAAAGGCAATTTATGATAAATCAATTTGGAAGGATTCAAGTGGGGTGATTACTGCAAGTAAGGATGATGCTATTTGGAGCTTTGACGAATACGATGATTTTATTTTGGATTTAGATTTTCAAAATGCGGATGGCACCAATAGTGGCGTTATTGTGCACGCAACAGATATTGTAGAATGGATTCCCAATTCTGTTGAAATACAAATTGCAGATGATTATTCAAAGCAATGGAGCAAAGCAGCTCCGACTTGGCAATGTGCCGCTATTTTTGGACGTAAGCCTGCGACCAACAAATCATTAAAGCCTGCAGGAGAATGGAATCACTTCACAATTACTTGTAAGGGGAAAATGATTTCAATTGTTTTAAACGGCACTTTAGTCAATGAATGTAATATGGATGATTTTACATCAGCTAAAGTGAATCCAGACGGTAGCAGTGTACCTTCTTGGTTAAAAAATCCAATGTCAACACTTGGGCTTCGTGGTCATATTGGATTACAGGGAAAACATGCTGGTGCGCCCATTTATTTTAAAAATGTGAATGTGTTCAAATTAAGTTAAGGGAAAGTTTTATTTATAAACTAATTTTTTAGTCTAAAAGATATTTAAATGAAAATTGAAAAAAATACCAGAAGAAAATTTTTAAAAAATACTGCCACTATTATTGCAGGATTTTCAATTGTACCAAGACATGTATTAGGTAGGGGATTCATAGCCCCAAGTGATCAACTTACCAAAGGTATTATTGGCTTAGGCGGTATGGGCCGTGGTCATATAGGTTATGCTGGAACAAGGGTCATAGCCATTTGTGATGTTGATAAAAATCATTTGCTAAGTGCTGAGAAATTAATTGGAGGTGGGGTTAAAACATTTCACAATCACCAAGAATTAATCGCACTTCCTGAAGTTGATATTGTACATATTGCTACCCCTCCACATTGGCATGGCATCATGGCGGTAGATGTTGCAAAAGCTGGAAAAGATATTTGGTGTGAAAAACCAATGACGCGTACAATAGGTGAAGGGAAAAAAGTAGTAGAAGCGGTAAAGGAATACAAAAGAATGTTTCGTTTAAATACTTGGTTCCGTTTTGAAGAGAATTTTTATAGGATGAATACAACAGTGAAGCCAATTAAAAAATTAGTAGAATCTGGTTTGTTGGGATGGCCGTTAACTGTTACAGTAAGTAAGACCACCGGATTTGATTGGAAGTTTTATTGGATTGGAAAAACAAAATTAGAAGAACAAGCCATCCCTGCTGAATTAGATTATGACAGGTGGTTAGGGCCAGCGCCTTACAAATCCTACAATGCACACAGAGTTCATGGTACTTTCCGAGGTTACTGGGATTATGATGGCGGCGGTTTAGGTGATATGGGACAACACTATCTGGACCCAATTCAATATTTCTTAGGCAAGGATGAAACCAGTCCTATTAAAGTAGAAGTAGATGCTGAACAACAACATCCTGATGCATGTGGTACCTTCCGAAAAATCACCTACACTTATGCGGATGGTTGTAAAATTATTTTAGATGGGGAAGCAACCGATCCTAATGCAGCATATATCGAAGGGCCAAAAGGGAAATTATTTGCCGGATTTAAATCTGACATTCCAAATTTAAAAGAGAAAATTGCAATGATGCCAGATCCTGCACCACAGATAACCAACTTTTTGGACGCAGTAAAGTATCGAACTCCATTTGCATTAAATGAGTCGAATGGATTTAGGTCATGTACCATTATTAATATGGGTAAGATTGCCTTACAATTAGGCAGAACTTTACATTTTGATCCAGATACCCAAGAATTTTTAAATGACACAGAAGCTAATTTTTTAATTAACCCGCCCATGCGTGGCCCTTGGAGTATTTAATTAATGTTGGTTCATGAAACATACGCGTAACACGAATTCACCGATTTAGAAAAACCTTAGAATTACTTTTTATGAAAAAATATATTTATTTAATTGCACTGACCTTATTTATTTCCTTCCAAGTACAAGCACAAAAGGGAGAAAAAAGTGTAAATCAAGTGTTGACAGTATTTCCTTACCAGCATGTGAGTGAAGTTACAGATGCATTAACGACGATGGGTACTTGGAAAAGTGCAGAGTGGAAAGTACTTTTTAAAATGTTGGACGACGACTCGTTAAAACTAAAAGCCACTTATGCCTTAAACGCATATGTAAATATTGTTTCATTGGAAACTGCAAAAAAAGTTAAGACGGTTCAATTGCTTAAAAAACAATTAAAAAAAGCAAGCTCTAATTATGCAAGCACATTCATCAATGCACAAATCGGTTTATTGAGTGCAGAAAGTGAAGTAACTACAAAATTACAAAGCTTACCATCTATTCCAAAGGTTGCAGCAAATATAGAGATGCAACAAAATTCAACACAAAAATTATTACAGCTCCAAGATCAAATGGACAAGGTAAAAGTAAATGGAAATGATTTTCAAAAGAAAAGTATATTAATACAAGCAGGTAAAATTCCAACTATTGGCGCATTTGCTTTTGTTAGCCAATTTTTAGGGGAAGCGGGTGTACAAAAAGAAGCAGCATTAATTATTACAAGATTAGCATTAGCAAATAATCTCATTGGTGAAATTGGTGGCCCAATGGTTCGACAAGCACTTGAACAAGCGCTGCCACTCATCCGTGGTGAGGATAGCGCACTATTGGTTCCTAAACTTAAAGCACAGCTCAAAAAAATACCTTATGATTACGGATTTGTTTCTTTGTTTAATGGTAAGGATTTAACCGAATGGAAGGGACTCGTTAAAAATCCAATTGCAAGAGGTAAAATGAGTGAAGCTGATTTAGCGACTGCGCAACAAAAAGTAAATGAATCTATTAAAACGGATTGGGTTATCAAAGATGGCTTATTGGTTTTTACAGGGCATGGGGATAATTTATGTACCGAGAAGCAATATGGAGATATGGAAATGTTTGTGGATTGGAAAATAACAGAAAAAGGAGATGCCGGTATTTATTTAAGAGGAACACCACAGGTACAAATTTGGGACACAAGCCGTCGAGAAGTAGGTGCACAAGTTGGTTCAGGCGGATTATACAATAATCAAAAAAATATAAGCAAGCCTTTATTAGTAGCCGATAATAAAATAGGGGAATGGAATACCTTTCATATTATAATGAAGGGAGATAAAGTAACGGTGTATTTAAATGGGATTTTGGTAACAGATAATGTCTCACTCGAAAATTATTGGGATCGAAAACTACCCCTATTTACCAAAGAGCAAATTGAATTACAAGCACATGGCACTTATGTAGCTTATCGTAATATTTACATAAGAGAGATACCTACCCCTAATAATATAAAAACTAATTTAACTGAAACTGAAAAACAAGAAGGCTTCATACAATTATATGACGGAACAAATATGGATCATTGGATGGGGAATTTTTCAGGTTACTTATCAAAAGATGGTGCTATTGAAGTGAATCCAAGTTCAAAAGGTGGTGGAAATTTATATACTAAAGAGGAGTATAGTGATTTTATTTATCGATTCGAGTTTCAGTTGACACCTGGTGCTAACAATGGTATTGGTATTCATGCGCCCTTAGAAGGTGACGCTGCTTATGTAGGAATGGAAATTCAAGTTCTAGATAGCGAACACCCTATGTATGCTAATTTAAAACCCTATCAATACCATGGATCTGTTTATGGTATTGTTCCAGCAAAAAGAGGTTTTTTAAAACCCATTGGTGAATGGAACCAAGAAGAAATTATGATTCAGGGTTCAAAAATTAAAGTCACCTTAAATGGCACTGTCATTACTGAAGCGGATTTAAAAGAGGCAACCAAAAATGGCACCATGGACCACAATGAACATCCTGGATTAAAAAATACCACAGGTCATATTGGCTTTTTAGGACATGGTGATGTGGTGCGCTTTAAAAATATTCGCATTAAAAAATTGGGTAAGTAAAATTTAACACAAGTCATTGAATAATTTTTTTGAAAATATTATTAAGTCAAATGAGCCCGAGAAGCCGTCCAGAAAAAAGCCCATATTCCCTATTAATACACAACTCCGTAGTTATTTAGTGCGCTATGGACGTGAAGTAAAATTACCAGTAAGCTATAAGGACCTGCAAAGATACACCTACTCTGTTCCATTAAAAAACAAACAAGGCAAGGATACCAGTTGGGAAAAATTATCTTTCGATATGAAGGAGTGGGAACACTTACGTGTAAGCTTAGTTCGCATTTATGCTATTTTAAAAACTGAAGGGGATATCAGTTATCTTGATCATTTAGATGTATCAAGAATAGATTTTTGTTATTTTGGAAACAGTCAGCCCTTTAGAATTAGAATCATTAATAAGTTAAATGATAACTACGACCATTATTATATTAAACAAGCCGATGCAAGCAGGGTATACGGTTTAGAGCTTGAACATTTATTATCGCCTAACAGAATTACTTATTTTACGCATAACGAAACCTTAATTGAAGAACATATCCCTGGTATACCTGGAGATGTTTTTATAACCGATCATTTACAAGATCCCAATATCAATGTGATTAGATTAGCGAAAGAGTTTGTAAAATTTAATGAGCGTTGCTTTGTGCAATTATTAGGGGACATGCGTTCCTATAATTATGTAGTAAATATTATTCCTGATATAGAGGATTTTCAATACCGAATTAGAGCTATTGATTTTGACCAACAATCCTATGAGGGTCGAAAAAATTTATACTTACCACAATTTTATAAGGAAAATATTGCCTTTGTCGATTTGGTTATTAATAATTTAGATACAAAGTCAATAGCACAATACCAAGCCGAGGAAAGAACCATGATGACTTTTAGGTTGGTACTTGCTAAATATCAAGTAAAAGAACTGTTTGATATTATGAGTAAGGATAAAATTTCACAGCCTGAAAAAATTGAACAACTAAAAAAAGAATTGACCGCACATTTTAAGGAGGCCTCTACATACAATAAAGCAAAAACCATGGGCGATGTCGTAAAAAGGCATTTAAAACAAACCTTACAAAAAAACTTATTATTGGTTCCGAAATCGAAACCCTAATTATTTCACATAAAATATAGCTGGTACTGGTCTTTGTCCTGTAGGATCAGAGGGTTTAATGGTTTCTTTGCCATTCACTAATAAACAAGAGCTTCCACCCCCATCTAAATTGATTGCTTCATAACAATCTAATTGCTCAAAAAAAGAAGCCATTTGATTGAGCGTTGCACCAATCGCAATCCCTTTCATCCGGCCTTGAATAGCCATAATAATTAATTTTCCCTCCATATCATAGCCCATAGCTGTTCGGGGATGATAGTCATTGATGGCCTTGCCTGCAAATTTTCTTTCCTCATTGTTTGAAATATTAATTCGACCTGATCTCATTAAAACCGGGCCGCCACCGTTAGCCCATTTCAATTTCCAAACACTCAAATTGGTTAAGTTCGGATCGGTAGCAACTAATTTTGCATTTGAATCCTTAAATGCATTCATAGGTAATTGCTGGTACATGATAGTTTTACTAGCCGAATCCGTAAAAGTATATGCGATATCCATACTACCCTTTTTATCCATCCCTAAGGCTGCGCCCAATACATGCGTATAAGTAAGTGTGTCCTTTCCCTTACCTGGAATATCATGAATATTATAACTAACAGGTAGGCCATTTTTCACAACTATATTTACGTTGGTATTTCTTTTAAATTCAAAAAAGGAGGAATTCACAACAACCAAGGGTTGTTTTAATTTAGTATAAAATTGTTGTGGTGTTAAGCGTCTAAATAAAGTAGTGTCTGTATCTAAGTATAAATTTTTATCCTTCGTATTAATTTCAACATAAAATCCTTTAAATGCACTGTCTTGATAGGTATTTTCTGATTCAAAAACTTTGATGGAAGTAGGCAATGGGCCAAATTGGCTCGTTACCTCTTTCCATTTTAAAATAGAAGTTTGTGCTAAGGATACAGACGCCATACAGAACATCAATAAAATTAAAAATCCACTATTAGCTGCTATTTTAAATTTCATATAAACTTGTATTTTGTTGTTACGCTAAATCTTATGCTTAAAAGTAGCACAAAAAAATAACCCTCGCGAATTCGCGAGGGTTATTTTAAAAAAACTTTATTTGATCCTAGTGACCGTAGATGAGTAAAGAACGCGGCTTAGCTTTAGCAGTTGTCACAGCACCATTTCCTTTATAAACTAAAGTATAGTTACGACCAGGTGTAAGAGTTACGCTATTTAAAGTTGCTAATGCAAAGGCAGTCCCAGCACGTCTCACAATTAAAGTATCACTCGTCGTGAAATAGTTTAATGGAATAAAAGTAGTAGCTGATCCTGCACTTCTGGCAGAAAAAATAGTTGCATTGTTTCTCCTTGAAAATATATCAATATTTTTAGCTGCAGTATCATTCCATATAGCATGAACAAAACGCATGCCTATTTGAGATGCTCCATATGTCAACAAATCGTCTTGTAAAAACATAGCTTTGCTATTTATTTGAGATTTAACTGAATCAGTGATAATGAAACTATAATATTTGCCTGCATCTATTTGTACTTTCTTTAAAAATAATTCTATTGAATCCTTTTGCTTTACTGCTGCTAAACTAAACTTAATAGTCTGTAGGCCTGTGGGAATAGTAGCATAAGCATTGGTGGTGGTTGGAAAATATCTTTCATATGCCAATGGCGTACCTGTTATTTTACTATACGTTGTTATCCAGAATTAGATCTATTTATACAATTGATTAAATAATAATTTGAAATTTCCATGTGTTTGTGCCCTAAAAGTGATTTCCGGACCAAAAACAGTCAATTTTCCCTTACCAATATTGGTTTCAAAGGCGGCTACCCCATCCTGTAAATAGGCTTGTCCAAAAGCCCAACCACTTCTTAAGGTATTCGCGCTGGCATACCAAGCTAAAGGCGTGATTTGCTTTTGCGCAATTGCATCGGGTAATAATTTAAAAACAGGGCTTGCATTAAAATACACATCGGCAGTTGCATTCATGCCCCAGTTGGACACATTATTATTATCGAGTGTTACTTGCAATACACTTCCAGGGATATAAAATTTTTCACCGGGTAATACTTTTTCTTTCCCGACTACCATTTCAACAAGCGCATTTTTTACAGGCGCATTTACATGATAAGCCAAATTCGCACTTGACCCAATGGTCACAATCTTACCGCCATTTTGTAAAAATTTATTTAATGCAGTGATAGATTTATTTACGGAGATACTTCCTAATGTATGTTGAAATTCTTTTGGAACGTCTTCTAACTTAGGCGCTCTTTCTTCATAAGAAAATGAAGCCTCATTTTTTAATGCAGGTATCGCACCTTCAACAAAAACCAAAACATCATAGTTGTCATTTAAATTTACAGAATCAATTTCCTTCGCATAAATAAGTTTAAATGGAAAATGATATTGTTCAAAAATCCATCTCACCCAACCCGATGACATGGAACCGCCATACTTATCCCATAAGCCAATACGAATTGGTTGGATTTTTTTTAAAGTATCTGATAGTGGGGTTGTAACACTTGTAAACAGGATACCATAATCTGTACTTAATTTTATAATTGAACTTTTTATTTTTTCAGCATGTTTAACGAAATATTGCTCTTTATTTTTATAAACAATTTCTCCAGCATTTAATAATTCATTTACAGCAATATAAGAGGCGTTGTCCTTGGTAGAAAATGTATAACCATAACCATTGTATTGGGTGTTAATTATCTTACCCACTGGTTTTTGAATAGCGCCATAAGCCAATGCCTCAAAAGGTCCTGTAAAATCATCTAAGATTCTATCAAAGTCGATACCCATCGTAAACGCAGGCGTCCAGCCAGCTGCATCATAAGGACGCACGGGTGGTCCACCTGGATATAAAAAATCATTGGGATGATCCTGTGGTTCAAACATATCTAACACATGTGGTCGAAACGCTTGATTTGTTTTTACAATATAGGAACCCGCTAAATATTTTTTTGTGCCCACCATAAAATCAGCACTTGCGCGATGTACTTTAATACCACTTTTAATTAAAATATTTACAAAGTGAATTGCGGTAGTAGATTGATTAATAGGAATGATATAACCTCGTGGATCTCGTGTGGCAGGATTTTTATATACTTTATTAAATACAGATAATTGAAATGAATCAATTTTTCCAGTTGCTTTCTCTGTTTTTAATAACTCACTGAGCGCTTCTGATTTTTTGGGATATAACGTCCAATTATCTTTGTTACCCGCATCAATGCTATGGCGCCCCATGGTATAAATATTATAAAGCAATTCATCTTTATAACGAGCGGCATAATTTAATACTGCATAGTTTAATGAAATAGAATAATCGATTGAGTTTTTGAAATACCATTTTTGTGGAAGGATAGGATTAGGTAGTCCGCTATTCGGGATTAATCGTTGTGGGACCAAAGGAATACTCGAAGGTGTTGGGCTTCCAATAATTTCAGTTAATAAGCCAATGATATTATGATAGTAAGCGGTGGTGCGTAATCCGCCATTCCACCAGGTGGAATATACAGAGCCGCCTTTCATCGTATATCCTGGTTTGTTTTCTGTATTCAAGCGACTACTCATTGCAGCACCTAATGCATCAATACCTGTCATCAATAACGGATCATACACATGATTAAAAGGATCACGATAAGGAGGGCCGGCAACCACGGTGCCTGGAGGGCCCGTCTGATGATGATTGTATAAAATTTGTGGCATCCATTCTATATATTGTTGCACACTCATGTTTCTAGACTCGCTCATGTTGGTCATAAAAAAATCACGATTATTATCATGCCCAATATATTTTTGATAGAGTCTTGGTAAACCAGAAGTGGTTCTTTTTAAGGTATCACTATTGCGCATATACCAATTGGAAACTAGTTCTTGTCCATCGGGATTTGCATGCACAAATAAAATGATGGTTGATTTTAAAATGCGATTTGTTTCTTCATCTGTTCTTGTAATAATTTGATACAGGGTTTCTATCCACTGATGAATACCCACTACCTCAGTCGCGTGTAATCCACCATCAATCCACACTACCGCCTTTCCTTCATTAGATAATTTTTTAGCCTCGGCCGCGGATAAATCTTCCGCGCGAGCTAATTTTTGTGCAATGGATTTGTATTTTTCTACATTGGCTAAATTGCTTGGATCAGATACAATAACCATGTATTGATTGCGACCTTCTTCGGTTTTGCCAATAACTTGTAATTTTACTTTTTTTGAAGTGGTGGCAATTTTTTTTAAATACACTTCTGTTTGTGTATAGTTGGCCAAATAATAATTGTCACCAATGCTAAATCCAAAATGTGATTTAGGCGTTGGCACACTCTGTGCTCGCGCAAAAAAATGTGCACATATAAAAAAGCCAATTAAGATAATACTTTTACGCATGTAATTAAATTTATAATGATAAGAATATAAATTTGTCTATAAAGCACTACAATGTATTGGGGCAATTTAAAATTTTTTAAGCTGCAAATGCGAATTATTTTCTCTTTTTTATAGGAACTAGCTATGTATTTAGTAAAGCTGCCCTAATGGTTGTATAATTTTATTACCTTACACATTAGATATATAGTTTATGAAAAGGATATTATTGGTTATTGCCATTTTTAGTTTTTGTCAATCAAACGCTCAACAAACAACTGCGCTAATTAAGTTAGCACCTGCAAAACCCACGGAAACAAAGTATGCAGAACCAGATATGAAAACATTTAATTTATATAACCCCTATGAAAATGTGGATTCTGCGATTAAGGCGGCTCAAAAAATAGCGGCAAAAGAAGGCAAACATATTTTTTTACAAATGGGGGGTAATTGGTGTATTTGGTGCGCGCGATTCAATGCCTTTACGACCAGTGATAAAAAAATTGACTCTATTGTTAAAGCCAGTTATGTAGTAGTTCATGTAAACTATTCCAAAGAAAATAAAAACAAAAGCATTCAGGAAAAATATGAGTACCCAGCGCGATTTGGTTTTCCTGTATTTGTAATATTAGATGCGAAAGGCAAAAGATTACATACGCAAAACAGTGGCTATCTGGAAAAAGATAAGAACTACAGCAAAGAAAAAGTATTTGAATTTTTTGAAAGCTGGACACCAGACGCTTTGAATGCAAAAAAATACGACTGGTTAAATTAAAAGATCGGAGTCGTAAACACATTCATTGATTTGAAAACTGTATTAACGACTCCGATAAATTAAGTACTATATTTTGTACAGCATAAGAAAAACTTATGCTATTTTTTATTTAAACAATTCAGCCAGTTTTACGTTTAATGCATCTCCTCTTAAATCCTTACCAATAATAATACCTTGGTCATCAATTAAATAATTTTGCGGTATTGCATTCACGCCATACATTACTGCCACTTCATTCTTCCAATATTTTAAATCAGAAACTTGTGTCCAAGTTAGGTTGTCTTTATGTATTGCTTCCATCCATCTTTCTTTACCAGTAGGTTGGTCTAGTGATACACCTAATACCGTAAACCCTTTAGGGCTGTACTTATTAAATGCTGCAACTACATTTGGATTTTCTTGTCTGCAAGGACCGCACCAGCTTGCCCAAAAATCAACTAATACATATTTACCTTTGAAAGATGCAAGTGAAACTGGAATACCTGCAGTATCATTTTGTGTAAATGGAATAGCTGGTTTTCCAATACCTGTTTTTTTAGCAATGGCAATTTTGCCTTCCATTTCCTTTCCTTTCGTTGAATTTCGAACCGCTAATGGAATTTTTAAAAATAGTGGTTCAACTTCATCCGCATTAATACTATAACCAGCAAAATTACCAAACGCATACATGACAATGGGTGAATTCAAATTCGTTAAAACATATTCTTTTTGTTTTGCCTTCATCTCCGCATCCAAATTTTCATAATCAGCATCTAATTTTTTCATGCCTGCTTCATCCTTCTTTTTATACAATTCATTGTAAGTGGCGCTTAATGCCTCCATCTTATCAGATACTGGCTTAGTAAACGCTTTTAACTTATTATATTCAATGTGCGTCTTAGATCCTTTAATTGTAGCATTTGCAAAAGAATCAATACTTGATAATTGAATCGCTGAGTTTTCAAGATAGATAGGTGTCACATCTTTTTTATAAGACACTATGCGTTTTGTTTTAACAGAAGTATCTACTTTATATGCAGCACGCAAATTTCCTAAGATAGGTTCGACAACAGTTCCCTTAAATACAAATTTACCATCCGTTACTACTGCACTATCTTGGGTGGATACGCCATTAGAATAATAAGATAAGTATACTTTAGAAACCGTTTCTTTTACTTTACTTACATCGCCACTAAGCGTATATTGTTTTTGAGATTGCGCTGCTGTAGCTAATAACACGAAACTTAAAACGATAAGTTTTTTCATAGCATTTATATTAATGCTATAAATATACGAAATACAATGCAAGTTATTTAATCAAAAGTGATGGGGCTATGATTTTTTGCCAAATAGCATAGCCCTTTGCATTCATATGCAACTTGTCAGCGATAAAAATATCTTTCATTACAGTACCATCATCTTCCAGCATAGCGTCATGTATATTGATATAATTAGCGTTTGTTTGTTTTGCAATAAAATTAGCAATAAGCGCATTTGCTGCTAGTATTTTAGGTTCTAAGCGCCACCTGGAAATACTTGGTTTGATGGATACAAATGTGATATTGGATTTATTACCTAATTGTTCTCGGATTAGATTAAATAATATCGAAAAACGATCCAATACAATTTCTGGTGAAACAGTATCACTACTTGCTAAATCATTTTCACCACAATAAATAACAACTTGTTTTGGTTTGTATTTTAAAATAGTTTCATTCACATATAAAATCACATCTAGTAAATTAGAACCGCCAAAGCCACGATTGATAATTGGATATCCAGGAAAATACTGATTAATGTCTTTCCATTTTGTAAATGAAGAACTGCCGGCAAAAACAATTTTACCTTGTAATGGCGCAATGATACTGTCCGATTTAGCAAATGCTTTTATCTCCCCTTCAAAAGGTTTATTCTGTGCAAATAAAACTAGTGTGGATTGAATTAATAAAAATATTAGTATGCTCGCTTTTTTATATGAATTACTTTTCATTACTACTTAACTGTTTTAACCGTTTGCGTTTTGCCATTCATTAAAACACTAGCAGTTGGATTGGTGCTTGATTTTATTTTCAAATTCGTTACTTGTCCTTTACGCCAAGTCATATCAATTTCATAATTCCCCCTTGCCTTCAAACCCTTTACTGTACCTGATTGCCAAGCTTTAGGTATAGCGGGAAGTAACTCAATATACTCCGCATTGGATTGCACTAACATTTCAGCAACCGCTGCAGCACCACCAAAATTTCCATCAATTTGAAATGGCGGATGTGCATCTAATAAGTTAGGATAGGTACCGCCCATTTTTGTATAATTTTCTTTGGTTTCATCAGGAGGTACAAATTTTAATAATTCACGATACATTTTATACGCATGCTCCCCATCTTTTAATCTTGCCCATAAATTGATACGCCATCCTTTGGACCAGCCGGTAGTTTCATCTCCTTTTATTTCCAATGTTTTCTTAGCAGCATTCGCAATTAATGGTGTTTTTTCAAGGGTGACATGGGTTCCTGGATATAAACCATACAAGTGACTTTGATGACGATGCTTCGGTTCGGAATCCGCCCAATCATAATACCATTCTTGTAAATTACCAGCTTTACCCACTTGGTAAGGATGTAAATTATTTAAAGCAGTAGTAATACTTGTTGCAAAAGCAGAATCATTTTTTAAAATTTTTTGAGCTGCGATCACATCTAAAAATAATTCTCTAATCATCGACAAATCGGCTGTGCCACCAAATAAAGTGTTCCCCTTAACACCAGTAAACGTGATAAAACCATTTTCTGGCGAAGTGGAAGGTGAGGTAATTAATTTGCCTGCTGAATCCTTGATTAACCAAGCCAAACAAAACTCAGCAGCACCGCGCATAATAGGATATGCTTTTTGTTTTAAAAACTGTGCGTCCTGTGTAAATAAATAATGTTCCCATAAGTGTGCGGAAGCCCAAGTGCCGCCCATGGGCCAGTTAGCCCAGCTCGGATCCCCTTCGCCAAAATTTCCTACCGGATTTGACATTGCCCATATATCCGAGTTGTGATGTGACACCCAACCCGGCATATTATAAAATGTTTTAGCGGTAATTTTTCCAGTAGTTGACAAATTATTTAAGAACTGCAAAAAGGGTTGGTGCATTTCGGTCAAATTGGTATTTTCGGCCAACCAATAATTTTCCTCTGCATTTATATTCATGGTATAATTACTCGACCATGGTGGTTGTAAGTAGTGATTCCAAATTCCTTGTAAGTTCGCGGGTACCCCAGGGGTGCGTGAACTACTAATTAACAAATAGCGTCCGAATTGAAAATATAAGGTTTCTAAATAAGGATCTGATTCGCCTTTCGCATATCTTTTTAAACGCTCATTGGTGGGTAAGTTAGGAGACGGGTCACCTTCTAATTTTAGAGCAACACGATTAAAATAAGTTTGATAATCCTTTACATGTCTTTTTTTAATTTCATCCCATCCCAAACTCACTGCTTTCGTTAATTGTGTTTGCGCAATTGTAGTTTGATTTAATCCTTGCTTCGCCGGATCTTTATCGTATCCATTAAAGCTAGTCGCCATTGAAATATAAATAGTCGCCTCCGTCGCATTAGCCAAACTCAAACTTGAATCTGTATTGGTAATTTTTCCTGAATTTGTTTTAATTTGAATGTAAGCTGTAAAGCGTGTACCTCTTTTTTTATCAAATATAATTGCGTTGCGCTTTTTTTCGACATAGTTGGGTTCAGCTTTCACAGGCGCAATACCATTGGCTTGCAGGAAATTATTTGAAGCGCTGGTCGTATGTAATAATAAAGATTCAAACCGCACTGTAAATCCAAGTGCGCCTGGTTTTTTACTTTTTAAATGAATTACAAAAACCTTATCAGGATTTGAGACTAAATATTCTCTTTCAATGGTATTGGTATATGATTCCGTTTTTACTTTGGCAATTGCTTGATCAATATCTAGCTCACGATAATAATCACTGACAAAAGGATCATCATTAAATTCCAGTAATAAAGTACCTAAAGGTGCATATGATTCCGAAAATTTACCCTGAAGTTTTTTTACAAGTGATTGGGCCTTTTTATAATTTTTTTCGGCAAGCGCTTCACGCACCGCTGGTAAATTTTTGTAGGCATTGGGGCTCATATTTGCATTCACAGGCTCCCCCGACCAAAGTGTTAAGTCATTTAAATAAATTTTATCCGTCGAGATACCTCCAAAAACGGTAGCCCCTTGTTGACCATTCCCTAATACCAATGATTCTTCAAAATATTGCGCAGGTACATCATACCAAAGCTTTAAGGGGGCTTGAATAGGAGTAGGATTTACAACTGCTTTAGCTGTTGTTTTAATAGGTGCTTTTTTTACAACCTTAGTTACCTTTTTTTGCGATAGCACTACTAAAGAAATTAAACTTAAGCAGCCGATAATAAATACTTTGCGCATATATTTAATAATGATTTTTTAGGAATTGAAAATTAATCAAATTTTAAAGAATAGTATGTAAATATTGCGTGAAAAACGAGTAATTTTAAAAAAGTTATCCATTACCATTTTTTACAATAAATAAATATTGAGGTATTTTATTTTATATATTTTATTGATAGGTGCATTCCCATTATATGCACAAACAACCATTAAAGGAAAAGTGGTGGATAAGGAAACCAATGCGCCTATTGATAATGTGAGTGTATATATAAGTAACTCCTCCAATGGAACCAGGAGTGATGCAGCGGGTAATTTTACACTTACCACAAGATCACAGGGTCAATTTGAATTGGTATTTTCCATGATGGGCTATACCATCAAAATGGTTCCGGTAAACACAAGTCAACAGACAGGTTTTTTAAATGTTGCTTTATCTTCAAAGTCAAATGATTTACCAGAAGTAGTATTAAGAACCTATATTAAAGACGGTTGGAAGGTTTGGGGCAAACAATTTTTAAGTCAGTTTATTGGAAGTTACCCTTTGAGTGCGGATTGTAAAATTTTGAATCCGGAAGTAATTCATTTTCAATTTAAAAAATTAGACAGTGTATTGATTGCTTTTGCCAACGAAACCATACTCGTTGAGAATAAAAAATTAGGTTATTTATTACATTATGACTTAAGTGAATTTAGATATGACTTTATTAATGGTCTCATATTTTTTCAAGGGTACCCCTTGTTTGAAGACTTAAAAAATAGTGAAACTAAAAAAGTGTTGAAAAAAAGGATGGAGATTTATGAAGGATCTGTCATGCATTTTATGAGAAGCCTTTATACCAATAAGCTACGTGAAAATAATTTTGAAATTCGGCAGATGGTTAAAACCATTAATATTGGTGGTAAACCCATTGTTATTGATGGCAATACAAAATACGATAACTCACATAAAGTAAGTTTTGAATTCACCAGTGGTTTGTTAAACGCGGATAGCGTTGCCTATGGCGAAAATGAAAATACCGCAGCTTTATTTTTTAAAAATTTTTTACAAGTAACTTATACTAAAAAAGTGGCACCTGCCTATTATAGTAGGTCTTATAACACTAATAGTCAAGGTATTGTATCTGAAATTACCCTGATAAACAAAAAGCCTCTATTTGTATATTCGAACGGTACTTATTACGAGCCCACTAGTTTACTGCTATCCGGTTATTGGGGATGGTCTGAAAAAATTGGGTATTTACTGCCGTTCGATTTCGTGCCTACTAAATATTAATAAGTTTCCACAAAATATTTTTCTGATTAATTTATTACTTAAATTTGATTCGAAGAAAAGTTTACAAGAATTACCATTAAAAATATAAATTATGGAAAGAAAAGATTTTATTGAACAAGTCGGTTTGAGCGGTGCTGCAATATTAATTTTTGGCTGTATGCAAAGCTGCTCCAAGTCAGATGGACCTGGCACTAATACTAATACCGGTGGAGGTACAGGTACAGGTGGTGGTGGGAATAATACAAGCACTGTTGATTTTACTATTGATATTAGCAAATCGCCTTTTGATGCTTTAAAAAATATTGGCGGATTTTACGTTGCCCCTGCTACAAATATTATCATTGTTAAAACAACCGCAAGTGAAATAATTGCCGTGAGTTCAATTTGCACCCATCAGCAAGCAAGCATTACCTATCAAGCAAACAATAATCGTTTTTATTGTGCTGCGCATGGTTCTGTATTTACTACTGCCGGGGCCGTTACAACCGGTCCTGCAACTACTGCTTTAAAAAAATACCAAACAAGTTTAACAGGGACTATGTTAAGGGTATTTGCTTAAAAAATAAACGAGCATATCCTTCTGCCAGCGAGGTAATAAATGAGGTCCTTTTAAAAGGGCGCTATTTTTTAAAATAGCGCCCTTTTTTATATTTCAGACAGTAAAATTCGTAATATTACTATTCAGTTTTATTAGCTACATTTTCTAAAAATTCCAACTATGATAAAGTTATTCATCCAAAGTTTCTTTTTATTATTATTCACCACTTTTACGAATGCACAAAGCAATGCAGATACTTCTGAATTGAATAAAATATTCAAGCAGGTTAAATGGAGAAGCATTGGGCCTTTTAGAGGCGGCAGATCCAACACTGCAGTAGGTGTTGCTACTAATCCCATGGTATATTATATGGGAACTACTGGTGGTGGATTATGGAAAACCAAGGACATGGGACTTAGTTGGAATAATATTTCCGATGGCTTTTTTAAAACTGCAACAGTCGGAGGTATTGCGGTTGCCGAAAGTGATCCAAATATAGTATATGTGGGTATGGGAGAGCACGCAGTAAGAGGCGTAATGACACACCACGGAGATGGCATGTATAAAAGTACGGATGCGGGAAAAACTTGGAAAAAACTTGGGTTGGATGCAACACATCATATTGCGCGTGTTGTAGTTGATCCTAAAAATCCAAATATTGTTTTTGTTGCAGCACAAGGTTCATTATATAGCAGTTCAAATGATCGTGGCATTTACAAATCAATTGATGGAGGTGCTACTTGGAATAAAGTTTTATTTATTGATGATAAAACTGGTTGTGCTGAATTATCTATGGATATGAACAACACAACCATTTTATATGCTGCTATGTGGGAGCATGGTCGTACACCTTGGAAAGTAACCAGTGGTGGCCCTGGTAGTGGTTTATATAAATCAACGGATGGTGGTACTACTTGGAATAAAATGCATGATGGTTTGCCAAAAGAAATGGGTAAAATGGCAATCACAGTAAGTCGTGCAAATTCAGAAAAAGTATACGCACTTATTGAAAGTGATTTTACAAAAGAAGCTGGAGGAATGTACGTTTCAGAAAATGCAGGAAAAACTTGGAGCCACGCTACCAGCGATCATCGTATCATTGGAAGAGCATGGTATTATATTGAAGTATTCGCTGATCCAATTATTGAGAACACTTTATATGTAATGAATGCGCCAGCATTAAAATCAACAGATGGCGGAAAAACTTGGGAAAATATTTCATCCACCCATGGTGATTATCATAACTTATGGATAAATCCAAGCAATAGTAATAACATGATTATTGCAGATGATGGCGGTGCAGCAATCACTTTTAATGGTGGAAAATCATGGAGTAGTCAAGATATTTATGCAACTGCACAATTTTATCGCATTAATGTAGACAATGAATTTCCTTACAATATATATGGCGGACAACAGGATAATAGTTCTGTAAAAATTGCTAGCCGCTCATTTAGAGGAGGAATTAACACAACTCATTGGAGCGCATCAGCGGGCGGCGAAAGTGCTTTTTTAGCTTTTGATCCCAACAATCCAAGATATGTTTTAGGCGGCAGCTATCAAGGAACCATTGAAGTATTTGACAGCAAGTCAAAAGCAAGCACGAATATCATGGCTGCCCCTATTCAATATTTAGGGAAGGATGCAAAAGATGATAAATACAGATTCAATTGGAACGCCCCTATTATATGGAGCAAGCATGAACCGAATACCTATTACCATGGCGCGCAAGTTTTATTGCGTACCACCGATTTGGGAAAAACTTGGACCGAAGCTTCTCCTGATTTAACAAGAAATGAAAAAGCCAAACAAGGAAAACCAGGTGGGCCTTATACCAACGAAGCAGTAGGCGCCGAAAATTATGGAACATTAAGCTATGTGATTGAGTCGCCTAATGAAAAAGGGGTTATCTATACAGGAAGTGATGATGGTTTTGTGCAATTAACTAAAGATGGTGGTAAAACATGGAAAAATATAACACCAGCTGGGCTTGCAGAATGTTTGATTAATGCTATTGAAGTATCTCCTTTTGATAATGCAACAGCATACATTGCAACCACAAGATATAAATTTGATGACCATACCCCTGGATTATATAAAACAACGGACTATGGAAAAACTTGGACAAAAATTAATAATGGAATTGCTGCTAACGCGTTTACAAGAGTTGTAAGAGAAGATACCAAAGTAAAAGATTTGTTATTTGCAGGCACTGAATTTGGAATTTACATTTCTCGCAACGGTGGAAAAAATTGGATGCCATTTCAATTAAATTTACCGAATACGCCTATTACTGATTTACGTATTCATCAAGATAACTTAATAGCGAGCACCTCTGGCAGATCATTTTGGATATTAGATGATTTAAATTTATTAAGACAGTATAAAAAAGATACCAATAACGCACTATTGTATCAACCTACCAACGCATACCTTGCAAATGGCTATAGTGAATTAGACCAAAACAACGAAGAATTTAATGGTAGTAGAATGTTTGAAGGAGTGAACCCTGCATCAGGTGTCGTAATTTATTATCAACTTCCTACTTTAAAAGAAAAAGAAGTGGTTACATTGGAAATAAAAGATGAGGCAGGAAATGTAATTAGACAATTTAGTTCTACATCGGAAGCAGGCAACAAAGTTGGTGGACGTCGCAGTGCCAAGGATCCCAAGCTAACTTCAAGCAAAGGATTAAATCGTTTTGTGTGGGACATGCGTTATCCAAGCATACCAAGTATTCCAGGTGTTTTCATTGAAAGTAGTTTTAGGGGTCACAAGGCTATACCTGGCAACTATACCATAACACTGAAAGCGGGTGCGCAAACAATTAGCACAACAGCTTCAATTTTACCCAATCCATTATATCAAGTAGGCGAAAATGATTACAAAGAATTTGACGCATTAATGAAACAAATGGAAGGAGAAGTAATTACGATGCATTCCATGATTCTTGATTTATATGAAAGTAAAAATCAATTAGAAGCAGTATTAAAAAACTTGCCCTCAGCGGATAAATACAGTGCTGTAAAAGCGAAAGGAGATGCCGTGGTTCAGCTATTAAAATCATGGGATGAGGATATGATACAACGCAAATCAACTGCTTACGATGATGTTGAAAATTTCCCAAATAAGTTTACCGCAGAATATATGTTTATGGTCAATCAAAATGAAAGTGAAATTCCAAGAGTAAATCAACCAGTTCTTGATTTATTAAAAGAATATACGCCCATATGGGAGGCCTTAAAGGCTAGAGGACTTGACCTAAAAAATAATATACTCCCTGCATTAAATAAACAATTGTGGGAGGCTGGCGTTGGTGCTGTTTGGATAAAATAGGAAGCATTTGAATTAAAATTTAGCGCTTGTTTAAACAAACAGGCAATACTCAGGCCAAAGCCCAAACTTACTCCTTAAGTTTGGGCTTTTCCTTTACAGGATACATAATAAATAAGTAAATTTGCCATCATACTATAGACTATATTATTAATTAGGGAAATGAAGGGCAAACTACAAAAGCTATCTACACTACTACAAGGCGAATTATACGACGACTCCACCATGCGAACGCTTTATGCAACAGACGCATCGGCCTATCGTGAGATGCCATTGGCAGTTGCCATTCCAAAAACAAAAGAGGATATTCAAACTTTAATTCAGTTTGCCAAAGAAAATAAAACAAATTTAATTCCTCGTACTGCGGGAACTTCATTAGCGGGACAAGTAGTGGGGAGCGGGATAATTGTAGATGTATCCAAGCATTTTACAAAAATCATCGAATTAAATGAAGATGCATCATGGGTTCGTGTACAGCCAGGTGTCATCAGAGATGAGTTGAATTTATTTTTACATCCGCATGGATTGTATTTTGGACCAGAAACCTCTACGGCCAATAGGGCAATGATTGGAGGTATGGTTGGAAATAATTCCTGTGGATCTAATTCAGTCATCTATCGAAGCACACGTGAACATTTATTAGAGGTAACTGCTTTTTTAAGTGATGGCAGTGAGGTAGTTTTTAAGGCGCTATCATTAGATGACTTTCATGCAAAGTGTGAATTAACAACATTAGAAGGTGCTATATATAAAAGCATGCGAAGCATGTTAAGCAATTACGACAACCAGATTGAAATAAAAAAAGAGTTCCCAAAAAAATCGGTGGAGCGCAGAAATACGGGATATGCCATTGATCTGTTAGTAGATATGGCGCCATTTTCAGCAGGCGGAGATGATTTTAATTTTTGTGCGCTCATTGCCGGATCAGAAGGTACACTCGCTTTTATCACTGAAATAAAATTACACTTAAGTCCTTTGCCTGAAAAGGAAATTGGATTATTATGTGTGCACTTTAATAGTATTGACGAAGCTTTGCGCGCGAACTTAATTGGATTAAAATACAATCCATCGGCGAGTGAATTAATTGATCACTATATATTAGAATGTACCAAAGAAAATATTGAGCAAAGTAAAAATAGATTTTTTGTGCAAGGCGATCCTGGCGCAATACTAGTGATAGAGTTTACAAAAGCTACCCGCGCCGAAATCACAGACTTGACCAATCAAGTGGAAGCAGATATGCGTGCAGTTGGCTTGGGGTATCACTTCCCCGTATTATTTGGCACAGACACCAAAAAAATATGGACCTTACGAAAAGCAGGGCTAGGACTTTTAGGAAATTTACCGGGCGATGAAAAGGCAGTGCCCGTCATTGAAGACACCGCCGTGGATGTGGCGGACTTACCTAATTATATTCGAGATTTTAATGAAATATTAGTGAAGCATAATTTACATGCAGTACATTATGCGCACGCAGGATCAGGTGAAATACATTTACGCCCTATTATTAATTTAAAAACGGTGGAGGGAAACGAATTGTTCCGAACCATTGCGCAAGAAGTAGCCACACTGGTGAAAAAATACCAAGGTTCTTTGAGTGGCGAACATGGAGATGGGCGATTAAGGGGTGAGTTTATAAAACAAATGGTGGGTGAAAAAAATTATGGGTTATTAAAAACAGTGAAGTACGCTTGGGATGCAGACAATATTTTTAATCCCAATAAAATAGTGGATACCCCGCCCATGAATAGCATGTTAAGGTATACCCCAGGTCAGTTTACCCCCGAATTCAAAAGCATATTTCGATTCCACCAACAGGATATACTACAGCATGCCGAACAATGTAATGGCTCTGGTGATTGTCGCAAAACTCATTTGTCGGGAGGGACCATGTGTCCTTCGTTTATGGCAAGTAAAAATGAAAAAGATACGACCAGGGCGCGCGCAAATATTTTAAGAGAATTTTTAACCAATTCAGATAAATTAAATCGCTTTGATCATAAAGAAATTTATGAGGTGATGGATTTGTGTTTAAGTTGTAAAGCATGTAAGTCAGAGTGTCCATCCAATGTGGATGTGGCTAAATTAAAAGCAGAATTTTTACAACAATATTATGACGCCAATGGGGTGCCATTCCGTTCCAAACTAATTGCGAATTTTACAACAGCTGCAAAACTGGCCTCCCTATTTCCTAGTTTATATAATTTTATTATTAGTAATGTGATCACCGGATCGGTGATTAAAATATTATCAGGTTTTGCGATCAAAAGATCCATGCCAAAAATATCAAAAGTCACTTTAGAAAATTGGTTCCAAAAAAATTATACCTCCATCAACAAAAATGGAAATAAAAAAGTGTACTTGTTTTGCGACGAGTTTACCAATTACAATGATGCGGAAATTGGAATAAAGGGGATTTTATTATTAGAAAAGTTAGGCTATGAGGTTTTACTACCCAAGCAAGTAGAAAGCGGCAGGGCTTGGCTTTCCAAAGGGCTATTAAGAAAAGCACAAAAAATTGCCAATCAAAATATTGAACTACTTGGAACACTTGTTACAAGTGAAATACCATTGATTGGTATTGAACCTTCGGCCATTCTTACATTCAGAGATGAATATCCTGATTTGGCGTATGATCAAAATTTAGTTGCTGCTAAAGCATTGGCTAAAAATGCTTTTTTAATTGACGAATTTATTGCCAATGAAATTACCAAAGGAAATATTCAAAAAGAAGCTTTCACTAAAAATGCAAAGCTCATAAAATTACATGGTCACTGTCAACAAAAAGCAATTGCATCAGTAGCCCCAACGCAAAGCATACTTTCCTTCCCGGAAAATTATAAAGTGGAAGTTATTCCATCAGGTTGTTGCGGCATGGCGGGATCCTTTGGCTATGAAAAAGAACATTATGATTTATCCATGCAAATTGGGGAATTGGTTTTATTGCCTGCAGTACGTAATCAATTAAGCGATACCATCATTGCAGCACCAGGTACTAGTTGTCGCCATCAAATAAAAGATGGTGCTCAAAAAATAGCACTACATCCTGTTGAAATATTATTTGAAGCCTTGGCTTAGTTGGATTTTAAATTTTCAACAAAATAAGGATAGGATTATCAATAAGATTGGCTGAGCTTGAATCAAAAAAAGAGTACCTTACAAATTAAATAAACATAAACATAAAAATGCAAGAACAAAATTTCAAGAACCATGCTATATTGGTACCCGGATTTCATTACATTGGAATGTTATCAATACTAGCCTTATTGGGCGGATCCATCAATTATTTATGCCGCGCTACCCCTGAAAATAAGTATCTGGCTGCTTTATTAACCTTAGCTGCATTTATTTTTGTGGTGTTATGGATTTATATTCGCACATTTCCATTAAAAGCACAGGACCGTGCTATTCGTGCCGAAGAAAATTTGCGTCATTATGTTTTAACTGGAAAATTATTTCCTGCAGAATTAAAAATGCCTCAAATTATAGCGCTTCGTTTTGCACCCGATAGCGAATACTTAGCTTTATTAGATCGTGCGATCAAGGAAAATTTATCTAATAAAGAAATTAAAGGGGCCATTCAAAATTGGAAAGCAGATTATCATCGTTTATAAACATTTTTTATAATATTACAAAGTCTAGCAACTACACTTTGTAATTAAAAAGCAGCTACCATTTAATGGAGCCGCTTTTTAATTATTACCCACAACTATTTTAATATTAACAATCATTAGCAACATAATTCACTCGACAAGCGCCTAGCGTCCTGCCAATCATAAATAATCTCCCTATAGCTTATTATATTAGTCATAAAATGATTAAATTCATTCTTCAAATTGAGGCTTGTGCCAAGGGTGTTCAAGAAAAAATTCAAACAACGATTATGAATCAAATAAAATTCTATTTTATCGCATTTTTACTTGTCATAACCATGCAAGTGGGTGCGCAAAACCGAGTATTGGTATTTTCTAAAACAGCAGCTTTTGTTCATGGCTCCATCAAGGTTGGGAATTTGGCGCTATTAAAATTAGGCGCTGAAAATAATTTCACAGTAGATACCTCACAAAATGCTTCAATTTTTACCGAAGAAAATTTGAAAAAATATAGTGCGATTATATTTTTAAGTACCACCGGAGATGCTTTGGATAATAAACAGCAAGCTGTGTTTGAACGTTACATACAAGCGGGTGGAGGCTTTGTGGGTATACATGCAGCAACTGATTGTGAGTTCAATTGGCCTTGGTATGGCAAATTAGTAGGTGCCTATTTCCAAGGTCATCCAAAGCAACAAACAGCAAAATTAATTGTCAACGATAATACACATCCAAGCACAGCCCATCTTCCTGCGGTTTGGCAAAGATATGACGAGTGGTATAATTTTAAAAAAGCACCAGGTAATGAAGTTAAGGTGCTAATAAGCATTGATGAAAAATCATATGAAGGCGGAAAACATGGAGATAGCCATCCAATGGCTTGGTATCATAATTATGATGGCGGTAGGGCTTTTTATACTGAACTTGGACACACAAATGAATCATTTGCTGAGCCACTTTTTATGCAACATCTTTTAGGTGGTATAAAATATGCGATGGGAAATAATGTGAAACTAGATTATTCAAAAGCAAAGTCATATTTGATTCCTGATGAAGATCGTTTTACAAAAAATGTATTGGCTGGTGGTATGTTTGATGAACCAACTGAAATGGCCATCCTTCCTAATTTTGATATCTTAGTTGTACAACGTAAAGGTGAAGTCATGTTTTATAATCACCTTACTAAAAAAGTGACACAAGTAGCTAAGCTAGATGTATATCACAAAACAACAGCAAAGGGTGTGAATGCGGAAGAAGGATTAATTGGTGTGACTGCCGATCCTAATTATGCAAATAACAATTATGTTTATTTGTTCTATGCGAAAAAAGATACTGCGGCCAATAGATTATCTCGTTTTGTATTTAAGAACGGGAAGCTTGACATGGCTTCAGAAAAAAAGATTATTGACGTAGCAACCACAAGAGATATTTGTTGTCACACAGCAGGCTCCCTTACTTTTGGACCTGATGGATCTTTATTTATTTCAACAGGAGATAATACCACTCCGTTTAATCAACCAGATTCAAAATATACTTTAGAGGGTTATGGGCCCATAGATAATCGTCCAGGTTTTGAGCAATATGATGGGCGCAGAGGATCTAGTAATACCAATGATTTAAGAGGAAAAGTCTTGCGTATTAAAATAAACCCAGATGCTTCCTATTCAATTCCTGAAGGAAATCTTTTTAAACCAGGTACACCAAAAACAAGACCCGAAATTTATATCATGGGCGCTAGAAACCCATATCGTATCTCTGTTGATAGAAAAACAGGTTTCTTATATTGGGGTGATGTTGGACCAGATGCTGGTGGAGATAAGTTTGAAGAAAAAGGACCTCGTGGTTATGATGAATTAAATCAAGCACGTAAAGCAGGTTATTTTGGATATCCTTTATTTATTGGAGGCAACTATCCCTATCGACAATTTGATTATGAAACAGGGGTAGTGGGTGACTTTTTTGATCCTAAAAAACCATTGAACTTATCAAAAAATAATACGGGGTTAACTGAATTACCACCAGTAAGTCCGGCATTTATTTGGTACCCCTACGGCATCTCTACTGAATTTCCTGAAGTGGGTTCAGGGGGACGAAACGCAATGGCAGGGCCCGTTTATCATGGCGAGTTTTATCCGAAAGAAACGAGATACCCTGAATATTTCAATAATAAGCTATTGTTTTATGAATGGATTAGGGGCTGGTTAAAAATGGTATCCATGGATGCGGAAGGAAACTATCAGCAAATGGACGCATTCATGCCCAACACGAAATTTAATAGTCAAATTGACATTGAAGTTGGACCTGATGGAAGATTTTATGTTTTAGAATATGGTAGCGGCTGGTTTACAAAAAATGCTGACGCTGCAATTTCAAGAATTGATTATAATGGAGGCAACAGAGCGCCTAAAGCAAAAATAAGTATCAATAAATTATCGGGTATACTTCCATTCACCATTCAAGCAGATGCAACAGGATCTATTGATGCTGACAGTGATCCACTAACTTATGTTTGGAGTTTTGGTAATCAAATTAAAACAACGAAAACGCCAGCTACACCATTTACATTTACAAAAGCAGGTGAATATGCGATATCTGTGGCAGTAAAAGATACCAAGGGTGCTGTAACAAAAAGTGAAGTAATAAAAGTTTACGCAGGAAACGAATCACCTAAGGTGGAGGTTAATTTAACAGGTAGCGATCACTTTTATTTTCCTGGCAAACCAATTGCCTATGCAGTAAATGTAAAAGATAAAGAAGATGGATCTACAGAGAAAGGCGGCATTGACAATAAATCAATTTATGTAAAAGTAGATTATTTAAGTAGTCCAGATAAAGCACAGGTAGTAGGCCATCAGGTGATGACTGCAATTATGGAAGGAAAAAATTTAGTGGCAACACTTGATTGTAGAGCATGTCACAAAGAGAATGAAAAATCAGTAGGACCATCATTTGCAATGATTTCGGATAAATATAAAAATGATTTGAAAAATAAAACCTACTTATCCAACAAAATAATTAAAGGTGGAGGTGGCGTTTGGGGTGAAGTCGCCATGGCTGCACATCCTAGTTTAAAACAAGAGGAGTTAGATTTAATTGTTGATTACATTTTAAGTGTTAATAAAAAGAAGGAGGTTTCCTTGCCTGCAAAAGGTACTATTGCAGCAACAGCAGAAAATATGGGTGCAGGAAATTTAATGCAAATCACTGCAAGCTATACGGATAAAGGTGGTGCAGGTATTAAACCATTAAGTGCAACTAATAGCATTACACTTCGTAGCTCAATAATTAATATGCCAAGCAACAATGCAACTACAAGAGTTGATGTTAAAGGCTGGAGAGAACACAGAGCTGCATTTTTAAGTACTAAAAGTGGTGAAGATGGCTGGTTAGAGTTTTCTAATATTAATTTAGATGGAATAAAAGCAATTGATTTCTCTTATGGCATTCCACAACAGTTAGATAAAGGATATGTAGTTACTTTATTCCAAGATGAGCCTACGCCTGGTAAAGGAAATAAAAATGTAATTGCGGAGCTTAAAATGGAAAATTATAAAGGGACTTTATTTAGCACCCAAACATTGCCATTGCAAAATGTGAAACCCGGTGACCATAAATTATTCTTAAAAATAGTAAGAGTAAACAAAGAAGAAGGACACCGCTTAGCGGTTATTTCCTTGAAGTTGATTCCGAATTAATTAACCTCATTAGGAATTAAACAAAGAAGCCGCACCGATAATTCGGGGCGGCTTCTTTGTTTTACGTCAAACTAATAAAATAAGTTTATATAATTTTCATAAACTACACTTTATAATATTGCTCCCATCCTTTGCGTGGAGGAGCACCTAATAACATTTCATTGGCTAACTTATTATTAGTGATCTTTTTAGTTTTTCTATTAAACTTAATGGTCGTATTTAAATGTTGCGAGATAACTCCTAAGCAAAATACTTGACTTAATGGTCCTGCAATTTCAAAAGGCGAGCGTGTTTTTTCTTCACCCTTACAAGCTTTCAAAAAGTTGGCATAGTGATTAGAAGGGCTCACTGGTACGTCCGGAAGTTTTCCTGCCATATCTTTCGCCTTATCTTCTGGAATAATATAAAGTTGTGCACCATGTGAATAACCTTTAAAAGTTAAATCCTTACCATAAATAATTTTACCGGGATTAAAACGAGGCGCTTTTGCTTTGCCATTTTTAGGCGGTGGGATATTTGGATCTGGTGCCATTGGATCACCATACCCTTCTGGGAATGGCGGAATATTATTTACACCATCATACCAAGTAATATCGCAAGCTGGCATCCCTTTACGCTCAGGGAACTTAAATAAAATAGTAGAATCGTTAGGATAGAAGAACTGGTTATGTCCTTCCGCTTTTAGCATACTCACTTCCGTAGGTAAACCTAAGTCCAAAAACTGATGTGCAGTATCAATAATATGCGCACCCCAATCACCCAAAGTGCCCATACCAAAATCATACCAACAACGCCATTGACCATTCACAAAATCATGGTTGTAATCATGCTCCTTCACTACGCCATGCCAGGTATCCCAATCCAAGGTACTTGGAATAGCTTCCTTAGCTGGAAAATTTTTGATACTAGTATCCCATCCATGCCAACGACGGCCTAAATTCATATGCGCAGTGATAGCGGTAACGTCTTTAATGATCCCCGCTTCGGCCCAGGCTTTAAATTGAAAATAATTCGTTTGAGAGTGACCTTGGTTACCCATTTGTGTCGCCAGATTTTTGTGTTTTTTTGCCGCTTTCATCATTAACTCCACTTCGGTAAAAGTACGTGCCATTGGTTTTTCAACAAACACATGTTTACCCAAACCCAATGCCATCATGGTGATTGCAAAGTGTGAATGATCCGGTACGCCAATGCTGACTGCTTCAATTTGACTTCCCATTTTATCAAACATTTGACGGAAATCCTGAAAGCGCGGAACATTTGGGAACATTTTTAATACTTCGAGTGTTTGAGGACCACCCATATCGGTATCACAAAATGCAACAAAATTTGCCAGCCCTGATTCATGGAATTTCATAAGGTCATTTGCCCCTTGATTACCAATACCAATACAAGCAAGATTTACTTTTTCGCCAGCTTTTAACCCTGTAGAAGCCTTCGTTAAAATAGTAGGGAAAGCGGAGGCCGCTGAAATGAGCGCCGAATTTTTTAAAAACGAACGCCTTGAATTTGATTTCAATTTCATTTATTTAAATATTATTAATTATGATTAACATTTTAAAAATAACACTTTTTTTAAAATAAACGTTGAGATTGTGATAAAACTTATTCGATAAAGAGGGGGTAGACATTGAAACTTAATTTTAATTGGTTAACTTCAAAACTACAAATCGCCACCTTATGAGAATTACATTAAAAACATTACTTTTTTTATTAATAAGCGTTACCGGCCAAGCCCAGCAAAAATCAAGCACGCCCAATATTGTATTGATTTTTATGGATGATATGGGCTATGGTGATTTATCTTGTTATGGAGCACTGGACATTCATACGCCCAATATTGATCGGTTGGCTAGTGAAGGAATCAGATTCACTAATTTCTTATCAAGTCAGGCAGTGTGTAGTGCTTCGAGAGCCTCAATAATGACTGGATGTTATGCCAATAGGGTGGGTATTAGTGGCGCCCTATTCCCAGGAAGCAAAGTGGGGCTTGCCTCGGAAGAAATGACGATGGCGGAATTATTAAAACAAAAAAATTACGCTACTGGGATCTATGGCAAATGGCATTTGGGAGATGCCAAACAATTTTTACCATTGCAACAAGGATTTGATGAGTATTTGGGTATTCCTTATTCAAATGATATGTGGCCAGTAACCTATGATGGAAAGCCTGCAGACAGTTCAAGTAGTAAATCAAAAGTGCCGCAATTGCCATTAATAAAAAACAATGACAAATGGATGGAGATAAGAACATTGGAAGATCAATCTACCTTAACGGAAAGATATACAACTGCCGCCGAAGCTTTTATTAAAAAAAATAAAAACAAACCCTTCTTCTTATACTTGCCACATTCCATGCCACATGTACCCATTAATGCATCGCCTGCGTTTAGAGGAAAAAGTAAACAAGGATTATATGGGGATGTAATTCAAGAAATTGATGCATCGGTTGGTCGCATATTAAAAACAATAAAAGAAAACGGACTTGATAATAATACCATTGTCATTTTTACAAGCGATAATGGGCCATGGATTAATTTTGGAAATCATGCAGGATCCACTGGTGGATTGCGAGAGGGCAAGGGTACTTCATTCGAAGGCGGTCAACGTGTTCCGGGTATTATAAGATGGAAGGGAACTATACAGCCCAATATTGTTAGCAACCAATTGGCTTCCACCATTGATTTATTTCCAACCATTGCTGCAATTACAAAAGCATCCTTGCCAAATAAAAAAATTGATGGTGTAAGTATTCTACCCATTTTACAAGGCGATAAGAATGCAACACCACGAAAAACTTTTTTATACTATTATCGTAAAAATTCATTGGAGGCCGTGCGTATTGATAATTGGAAATTGGTTTTTGCACATACAGCGCGCTCCTATTTAAATCAGTTGCCAGGAATGAATGGCTATCCGGGTATTACGAATGAAAATAACCCCACTTCATTGGCATTGTATGACTTAAGAAGGGATCCGGCCGAAAATTATGATGTAAAGGAGATGCATCCTGACATGGTCAAAAAACTACAAGCGCTGGCCGAAGAAGCCCGTACTGACTTAGGTGATGACTTGCAAAAGCGGACCGGTGCTAATAACAGAGCCGCAGGAAAAATTGATAATTAAATTCGTATCTTTGCGCTAAATAAAAAATATTATGAGTGAAAATGTAGTTATAAGTATTTGGATCCTTTCTGCGATTTATTGTTTGTACAAATTATATCAGAGAGCAAAAGCAACTTCATTAGACGGCGTAACTTGATATACACCAGGTTTGGAGGTCATCATGGTCATTGTGATAGGCCCCTTATTAGCAGTCATTGATATGTCCTTGACATGGATAAGAATTTACAAAGAGGCAGAGGAAGCAAGAAGAAGGTCACAGAAATAATAAAGCTTTGAGGCTTTTCGAAAAATTATTTTCAAAATAAGTTTTACCTATTAAAAAGGGGTCCCGATAAATCGGGACCCCTTTTTAATTTTTAGCCTAAGCTACGTTCTTATTGCACCAGCTTCAATTCATCTACAATATGTTTCGCACCGCCTAATTTGTCGATGCACCATAAAACATAACGCACATCTACACAAATAGTACGATTCAATTTTGAATCAAAAGTAATCTTATGACTTAGTGCTTCATAGTTGCCATCAAAAGCTAAGCCGATTAAATTTCCATTAGCATCTAATACAGGTGAGCCTGAATTACCGCCAGTGATATCATTGGTCGTGATAAATGAAACAACCACATCGCCAATTTTTTTATCTGCATAAGGACCAAAATCCTTTGCTTTGTATAAATCTAAAAATTTACTTGGCAAATCAAATTCATAATCACCTTTCACATACTTAGATGCAACGCCACTTAAAGTGCAATAAAAATCATATTTAACTGCATCTTTGGGATTGTAACTTTTTATATTACCATAGGAAACGCGCATGGTAAAATTAGCATCAGGATAGGTGCTATTCATTTTTGTTGGATTCATTTCAAATAATCCTTTCAAATACAAGCGACCTAAATCAGAAGTTTTATTCATAAACACCGCGTATTTAGGCGTTACCGTAGATGTATAATTTACGATAAATGATTTAGCAGCATTAAATGCTGGATCATTTTTTAAAGCTTCTATATTTGGTTTATCCGTAAACGCTTTCCACTTAGCATCATCAAAAGCCATGGTGTTTGCAAATACATCGGCTGCAAATAATTTGTATGGATTTTGATCAATATCATTGTAGTTTTTAAATAAATCTTCATAAAAGCCCTTAGGATGCTGGCTTTTATCAACATCACCATAAAACATAGCAACTGCTGAAGCTAAAATACTTTGATCACTTTTTTTGTTTTCATCCGCTAAGAAGGCTTTTCTTGATTTAGTTGCAGCTTCCATTGCTTTACTAATATCATCTGCTTTTACATTCGGATTAGACAACATAGCTTCAACACTTAGCCAACTACTTGCATAAGCCATTAACGGGCTACCCATAATTCCTTCATTAATATATTGACGATGCTTTGCATACGGTGTCCAACTAGCATAGCTTGATGCGTAATCATTAAAAATATTTTCATATGCAGGCTTGCCCTTGGCCCAATCATTAAAACTTGCTTCCACTTTTTGTTTTTGGCCATAGGTGTCAAACTTTAATAATTGTTTTGTTTCACCATCAAAAAATTTCCAGTAGTTAGCAATGCTCGCATAATTACTTGCTAATTGTAATTTGACTGCTGCACTTTTTTTCATTTCAGCAAACATAAATTTTAAACGCATGTCACGCAATTTCACTAAAGTTGGACTGGTGATGTCTGTCGCTAATTTTACACCGAAAGAAGTTTCATATCTATTGGTGCCACCTGGATAACCATAAATCATACTATAGTCCCCATCTTTAAATCCTTTGATGCTCACCGGTAAATAATATTTAGGCTTGAGGGGAACATTATCCGCGCTGTACTTGGCAGGCTTTCCTTCCTTATTCATATAAACACGAAAAACTGAAAAATCGCCCGTGTGTCTTGGCCACTCCCAGTTATCCGTATCTCCACCAAATTTGCCAATACTTTCAGGTGGATTACCCACTAAACGAATATCCTTATATACATCATAAACAAATAAAAAGAACTGATTTCCCTTAAACATGCTCGCTACAACCGCGTCCTTATATTCATCACTACCAACAACCTCCTTAATGATCTCACCCATGACCTTGCTATATTTCTGCGCGCGCTCAGCACCTTGTGATTCCCCTAAAGCTGACAATACCTTAGTAGATGCATCTTCAATTCTATTTAAAAATTTAACGGAGAGATTACTTGAAATTTCTTTGGATTTATCGCTCGCCCAAAAGCCATCTTGTAAATAATTGTTTTGGGTAGAACTAGCAGCTGCAATCGCACCATAACCACAATGATGATTGGTGAAAATTAAACCCTGATCAGACACGATCTCACCGGTACAGCCGCCGCCAAAAATAATAATCGCATCCTTGATGCTTGACCTATTGATACTATATAATTGTTCAGGTTTTAATTTTAAACCGCGTTTAACCATATCATTATACACTTGTTGCCCTAATAACATTGGCAACCACATGCCCTCATCAGCGTAACTGCGAAATAATGTAAGCACAAGTGCTAGGGAAATAAAAATCTTTTTCATAATTGATTGTATTATAGGAGCAATTTAATTAAAATAATTAGGTTGGGGTATGATATTGCTTGAATTTAATTTTCTACTTCGTTTTTGATGCCTTTTTCCGGTTAATAGTGGTAAAGACAATTTTACTATAATTATCTTTTTCATATAAAATGCCAATTTGTTGCTTGTTGGCCAATACAAGATCCGAATATGCTGAATTATTACTCATCATTTTTGGATCAGTCGCGTTGTCAATGATCCAATTTTTTGTCCATGTTTTTCCTTCATCAAAACTAATACGCAAAGTTAAATTGTTTCTATTTTTAGTATCTGCTGCATTTGAAAAAGCAAGTATTTGTTTCTTATTTTTTACGCCAATATTTAAAATACTTCCTTCACAAACAGGGTCTGGTAGTTGCTGATCAAAATAGCTTGTATCCCAGGAAGCGCCGCCATTTGAGCTAATCGCCACTATACGTAAACGTATATCGCCTTTTTGATTTCTTGCATTAAGCATCATTCTGTTATTTGAAAGTTCTGCGGCCGTTGATTCGTTGCTACCAGGTAAATGTAATTTTTCGCTTAACTTAAATGTAGCTCCGTGATCATCCGAATAAAAACTATGCGCAAAATAGTCCTCCCCTTGCTTTTGTGGCGCCCCTGCAGAATGATTTGCTGGAATAAAAATACGACCCTTATATAAACCAGTGGAAACCTGTAAAGCATGACCTGGTGTGTTTGCATAATGTCTCCAATCTTCTTTAAAATTATATAAAGGATTTGCTGTTGGTTGCATGGGTCGATGTGTTTGTGTGGTAATATTTACACCGGCACTCCAAGTGAATCCATTATCAAGGGAGGTTTTATACCATATTTCTCTTACCCCCTTGCCATTTCTTATTTCGCTTTCATGATTATTACCTGTGTTATAAAATAAAAATAATCTTCCTTTAGGATAAGCTGGATCGCTCCTATCAAACACTGGTGCAGGATTGCCTGCTTGTAAAGAATCATAGGTTGCAATGATATTGATGGGTGACCAGGTTTTACCATTATCAGAACTTCGCTTCATTACAATATCAATATCACCAAAGTCACCTGATGAATTCACCCTTCCTTCACAAAAGGCCAATAAATCATTGCTAGGAGTTTTAATTATGGCTGGTATTCGAAAGCTTTTATACCCCTCCGTGCCTGAAATAAAAACCGGAACATTTATTTGTTGAGAAAATCCACTGTTTCCACAAAAAAATAAAATATAAAATAGGATATTGATTTTTTTCATTTGAACTAAGCGATTTAAGTATGATAAAAATATAGTAAATTTAAATAGTAAAATAGATTGCGGTTTTTTAATATTTTGAAATAGTTGCTAATATATAAATTTGATTTTGCCTTCTCATGAACTTACAACCCACCGATTTAAAAAACAACCTTGTTTGGCTAGAACCCTTGAAGCAAGCTCATTTTGAGGAGCTGTACCTGGTTGCTTCCGACCCTTTAATTTGGGAACAACATCCCAATCCGGACAGATATAAATTGGACGCTTTTACCAACTATTTTAAAGGCGCGATGGAATCAGGTGGTGCTTTTATAATTAGAGATACGTTAAGTGGAAAAGCGTTGGGATCCAGTCGCTATTGCGCATATGATGCCGCTATGAAAGAAATTCAAATTGGTTATACTTTTTTTGAAAGAAGTTGTTGGGGGAAGTCCATCAATAAAGAAGTAAAAACATTAATGCTTAACCATGCATTTAATTATGTAGACAAGGTGGCTTTTTATGTAGGGGCTAACAACATACGATCACAAAAAGCAATGGAGCGTATTGGTGGTAGTAAAATTCGGGAGGAGGTGGTTGCTTATTTTGGAGAGCCCGATAGATTAAATTTTAGGTATGAAATTAACAAGTGATTCTGTATTGAAAAAGGATTTTATAGTACACTAATGATAAAAAAAATTCCATTTTTTCTATTTTGTTTTTTGTGTTATGGGACAGCTATACATGGACAAAATAAAAAACCAAACATTCTCATCATCTTAACTGATGACCAAGGGTATCATGATGTTTCCTATTACGGTACAAAAGATATTCGAACACCTAATATTGATGCAATTCGCAATGCAGGTATGCGATTCGATTATTTTTATACCAATTCCCCAGTATGTGCACCAACAAGAGCTTCACTGATGTCGGGCAGATTTCCCGATTTGGTGGGAGTTCCGGGATTAATCAGATCCACGCCCGATAATAATTGGGGCTACTTGCAACCAAGTACTATTTTATTACCACAAGCATTAAAACAAGCGGGATATCGCACTGCGCATATTGGTAAATGGAATTTAGGATTGGAATCACCCAACCTTCCCAATGAAAAAGGATTTGATTTGTTTCATGGTTGGTTGGAAGATATGATGGATGATTATTGGACCCACTTAAGGCATGGGAAAATTTTCATGCGCTTAAATAAGGAGGCGATTGAACCCGTAGGACACGCAACAGAATTATTTACACAGTGGTCAATTGATTATTTAGAAAAACAAGTGGGTGAAAAAAATCCATTTTTTTTATACTTATCCTATAATGCGCCACATTTCCCCGTATCTCCGCCAACAGCGTGGTTACAAAAAGTGAAGCAAAGGGAACCGCAAGCTTCAGAAACAAGAGCTAAGCTAGTAGCCTTTATTGAACATATGGATGATAATATTGGTAAAGTAATTGCATCATTAAAAGCCAATGACCAATATGAAAATACCATCATCTTATTTTTAAGTGATAATGGTGGTCACCTACCCAGTGAGTCAAATAATGGTGATTTGCGCGATGGAAAACAAAGTATGTATGAGGGTGGATTAAGAGTTCCTACTGTAATTAGTTGGCCTAAAATGATTAAAGCTGGTAGCGTATCGGCACAAGTAAATTTAACAATGGATATATACCCCACATTATTAGAAATTGCAGGGGCTCCTATCAAACATAAAATTGAAGGAAGAAGTTTTTTGAATACATTAATAAGTGAAAAAAATACAACTACCAGTGTTGATGAAAATAGAGTGCTTTATTTTACCCGAAGAGAAGGTGGCATGGAATATGGTGGTAAGGCATATCACGCAATTCGACAAGGTGATTGGAAATTGTTACAAAATAATCCCTATCAGCCCTTGGAGTTATATCATCTTAAGTTAGATCCTGAGGAAAAAAATAATTTAATAAAGCAAGAACCTAAAATTGCAGAAAAATTGAACGCTTTATTACTTAAACAAATTCAGGAAAGTGGCAAAGTGCCTTGGCAAAAGCAAAACAAATAGTAATCCCCTATTAAATTTTGATACCTACTAATTAATAGTTAAATTGCTATACGCTAGATTGCTATTTATTTCTATCTAAATCATATGTTGGATTTTATAGGTCATTTACATCCCCTAATTGTGCATTTACCCATTGGCATTTTGCTATTGGGTATTTTGATGATGGTTTACGAACATTATAGTAAGGTTGATTTACACGCGCCTATTTCATTGGCTTTTTTAGTGGGAAGTATTAGCGCCGTGTTGGCTTGTCTTGCAGGATGGATATTATCCAACTCAGGTGAATATAATGCATTATTAGTTCAAAAACATCAGTGGACCGGGATTAGCACTACAGTTATAGGATTACTAGTTTATTTCTTAAAGCAATACCGAAAATTATTAGCTGTCATATTAACCCTACTTGTTTTTATTACAGGTCACTATGGTGGCACATTGACGCACGGAGAAAATTATTTATTTAACTCCAATGAAAATTCCAACACGAGCCAGGGGGACACTTTAAAAAAGGAATCAAAAATAATTACACAGGTAATTTCAAATGGAGCTGATTCTTTAACCATTGAAACACATAATGTTTATAAAGAACAAGTTGCGCCAATCTTAAAATTGAGATGTTATAATTGTCACGCTGCACTAAAACAGAAAAATAGATTAAGATTGGATGGAGAAATATTCATCAAAAAGGGTGGAAAAAACGGAAAGATATTTGTCGCGGGTAATACTTTCAAAAGTCCACTATATACAAGCTTAGTATTGCCAATTGATGATGAAAAACACATGCCGCCTAAAGGAAAACATCAGTTGAATCAAAATGAAATTTTAATCATTGAACGCTGGATAAAATCCGGCGCCTCTTTCGAGGATATTATTGACACTATTTCCAATAAAGAATTGGTTAAAAATGCTTCATCTCAAAATACCATTGCGAATAAAAATATATTAGCTAATCCAGAAAAAGTAAATAGTAAAATAACAGAAACAAAAAAGGATGTAGTTGAAAATAATAATATCAAAGGTGTCGAAAAAATTTCAAGCCTTCCAAACCCTGCACCCATAAGCCCCTCGATCATTGAAGATTTCAAACAAAAAAATATTATTTTAACCAATATCGCAGAAGGCTCCAATTTTGTTATGGTCAATTTTATTAATGTAGTTCCCTTTAATAATTCCAGCTTGCAAGCTTTGAAAAGTATTAATGAACAATTGGCAGTGTTAAAATTAACCAACTTGCCTATTAATGATGATGATTTAAAAGTAGTAGCGGATTTAAAAAACATTAAAAAGTTGAATGTAGAAAACACTTTGATCACAGATAATGGTATGGACTATATAAAGCAGTTGTCACAATTGGAACAGCTTAACCTTTATGGTACGAATATCTCAGATGAGGGAATTATTCAATTGGCGGATTTAAAAAATTTATTTGTGCTTTATTTATGGAAAACTAAAGTAACTTTAAATGGGATTGAACAGTTTAAAAAATTAAATCCGAAAGTAACTATCGAAATAGGAGATTTTAAATTTCAGAAAAAATGAAGAAATATTATTTATTCATAGGTTTTATTGGTGTTTTTTTTGCATTTAAAAACATATCCAAATTACCCGAGGATGTAAATGCGGCGTATCTTAAATTACCCTCCGTCATTGATTATAATGAACATGTAAAACCAATTTTATCAGATAAATGTTTTTCTTGTCATGGACCAGATAAGGCAAAGCAAAAAGCAGAGCTTAGATTAGATATGGAGGCGTCGGCCTATGGACCCTTGCCTGAAAGCCCTGGAAAATTTGCCATTGTGCCGGGTAATTTAAATAAGAGTGAGCTTTACCACCGCATTTTATCTTCCGATCCTAGTTACATGATGCCGGATCCAAAATCTCATTTAACCTTAGATGCAAAGGAAAAAGCAATACTTATAAAGTGGATTGAAACGGGTGCCATATATAAGCCACACTGGGCATTTGTTGCACCAGAGAAGAAGGCGATTCCTGACCTCTTTAATTTACAGGTGAATAATCCCATTGATAATTTTGTATTTAGTCGATTACAACAAGAAGGTTTACAGCCTAGCCCTCAGGCGTCTAAAGAAATTTTATTAAGAAGGCTTTCCTTGGATTTGACCGGTCTTCCGCCGACCGTTGATGATATAGACCAATTTTTAAACGACCAAAGCGCAAATGCTTACGAAAAACAAGTAGACCGTTTATTAAGCTCACCGCATTATGGTGAAAAAATGGCGACCCAATGGTTGGACCTAGCCCGCTTCGCTGATTCCTACGGTTACACCGTGGATAGAACCAGGGATATGTCGGTATATCGAGATTGGGTTATTGGTGCTTTTAATGAAAACATGTCTTATAAAAATTTCATCCATTATCAACTAGCGGGTGATTTAATGCCTTCACCTACCAAGGATATGATTATTGCAACAGCGTTTAATCGCAATCATCCACAAAATATGGAGGGTGGTATAATAGAAGAAGAATTCCAAACAGAATATGTGATGGATCGTACCAATACTTTTGGAGAAGCGTTTTTATCCATATCGGTGGGTTGTGCAAGATGTCATGATCATAAGTATGATCCGGTGTCACAGGAAAATTATTATCAGCTGTATAGTTTTTTTAATAATGTACGCGAGGCGGGACAGATATCTTGGAATGATGATATGCCAACACCCACATTAATGCTTCCTACTGAAGCACAAAAAAAAATAATTCAATATATTAATTCATTGGTTAAGGAAAAAGAGGCGCAATTAAAATTGAGCTATGAAAATACATCTGGTGCATTTAATGAATGGATACAACAGGAAAAATATAAAACAATTTCGAGCAAGGGTATACCCACTGAAAATTTACAAGGATTATATAGTTTTGAAGATTCATTAAAAAACAGTGTCAACGATAGTAAAACTGCCGCCTTACGTCGCGACGGAGAAAGCAAAAGTGAACCCCTTATTTTTGAAAAAAATGGGAATGGACAAAGTTTATATTTAAATGGCGACGCCTATTTGGATTTAAAAGAGGTGGGCGTTTTTAGAAAATCGGATCCGTTTACTATTGGGCTATGGATGAACATTTCCAAGGAAATGAAGGAGGGAGTTATATTTCATAAAAGTAATATGGAAAGGTTGTATAATTTCAAAGGTTACAATGTTTACTTAAAAAACAATCGACTTGAAATGACTATGGCACATACTGCACCATCCAATGCCATTACAAAACTGTCCTTAACTGATCTGCCACGCAACCAATGGATACAACTCACTATGACCTATGATGGTTCAGCGACAGCAAAAGGTTTGAATTTATTTATAGACGGATCTCCATTAAAAATGGAAACACAGATTGATCAATTATATAAAGACATTGTATTTTTTTCAAAGGACGAACCGGGGTTGCAAATAGGTGGTTGGGGCCGAGGTTTTGGAATGAAGGGCGGAAAAATAGATGACATTAGTGTATATAACCGAGCGCTAACTCCTTTTGAAATAAAAGTATTAGCAAAAAAATCGAATTGGGATTTAATTACAAAAAAAACAAGGGCCGAATTAACCAAGGAAGATATTTCCGTTTTAAAAGAATATTATAAATCAGTAGTGGATGTGGATATTAAAAATGCAAATATTGCATTACAAACACAAAGAAAATTATTATCAGATTCAACCGAGCATATCAAAGAATTAATGGTGATGCAAGAAATGCCACAGCCTAAAAAAACTTTTTTATTAAACAGAGGACAATATGATGCGCCAACAAAACAAGTATTTCCAAATACACCAGAAAAAATATTACCCTTCTCTAATCAACTTCCAAAAAACAGATATGGCTTAGCACAATGGTTAACGGATGCGCGTAATCCGCTAACAGCAAGGGTTGCTATTAATCATTTATGGCAAAACTTTTTTGGCAAAGGCCTGGTGAAAACAGCAGAGGATTTTGGTAACCAGGGTGAAATGCCTAGTCATTTAAATTTATTGGATTGGTTGGCGATTGAATTGCGAGACAACAACTGGGATATTAAAAAAATAAATAAGCTCATGGTGATGTCTGCGACTTATCAGCAGGATTCAAAAGCTAGTGGCATGCTTATGGAAAAAGATCCAGAAAATAAATTATTAGCAAGAGGTCCATCTATTCGCTTATCCGCTGAAATGATTCGAGACAATGCTTTAGTGGCGAGCGGTCTATTAAATAAAGAGTTGGGAGGTAAAAGCGTATATCCTTATCAGCCCGAAGGATTGTGGGAAATCAATGGGACCAAATATAATCAGGACAGTACTGATCAGGTATATAGAAGAAGCCTTTATATTATTTTAAAAAGAACGGTTCCCAATCCAACCCTTGCTAGTTTTGATGGTCCTTCTAGGGCTTCTTGTGTAGTACGCAGACAATCCACCAATACGCCATTACAAGCATTGGTTACTTTAAATGATCCTACTTTTATTGAAGCGGCGAAAGTGATTGGGGAAAGCATCACCAAACAACAAAATACTACAGCAGCTATTGGTTTGGCTTACCGACAACTTACCGGCATTACACCTACTTCAAAACAAATCGCATTATTAAGTGCAATGCAACAAGCGGAATACAATAAGTTTAAAGCCAACCCCAATAAAATAAAAGGATGGTTAAATACAGGTTTATATAAAATTAATACAACATTAGATCCTTATTGGGTTGCTGCGAATAGCGTAGTCGCAAGCACCATATTAAATTCTGATGCAACTATTACTAAAAGATAAGATTATGGGTAGGAAAAATGATTTTAACATATATACGCAAGAATTTGAGGCAATCAATAAAAAAATTGAACGTCGAAATTTTTTGAAAAGTACGGCAGGCGGTATGGGCGCGATGGCGTTAGGTACTTTATTAAGTAGTAGTATTTCAACAAAAACATTTGAACAACAAATATTAGACGCCTTACCCACCATCGCGCCAAAAGCAAAGCGCGTAGTGTATTTATTTATGAGTGGTGGCCCTTCACAATTTGAAACATTTGATTACAAACCTGGTTTAATAAAAATGCAAGGACAGGGTTTACCCGATTCTGTTCGTAATGGGCAACGCTTAACAGGAATGAGTGCCAGTCAAGCTTTACTTCCTATTGCCTCCTCCTTTGCAAATTTTAAACAGCATGGAAAAAGTAATACCTGGGTAAGCGATTTATTACCTTACACCGCGCAGGTGGTAGACGAATTGTGTATTATTAAATCCATGTATACAGAACAAATTAATCATGATCCAGCACTCACCTTTTTTCAAACTGGACATCAGCTTCCGGGTCGTCCATCTATTGGATCCTGGATGAGTTATGGATTGGGATCTGAAAATAAAAATTTACCTGCATTCATCGTATTGGTTTCAAAAAATGCTTCTCGCGATCAGCCCTTATATGCAAGATTATGGGGAAATGGATTTTTACCTTCACAACATCAAGGTGTACAATTTAGATCAGGTAAGGATCCTGTATTATTTTTAAATAATCCTGAGGGCTATGATGGAACCGACCGAAAAGAAATGTTGGATTATTTAGGACAACTAAATAATTTACAAAATGAAGTGTGGGGTGATGCTGAAGTAGATGCGCGTATGTCACAATACGAATTAGCATTTAGAATGCAAACATCGGTACCTGATGTGATGGATACATCGAATGAGTCAGATGAAGTATTTGATTTATACGGACCAGATAGTAGAGAAAAGGGAACATTCGCAGCCAATTGTTTATTAGCGCGCAAACTTTTAGAAAAAGATGTTCGCTTTGTACAATTGTATCATCAGGGATGGGATCATCATGGTTCCTTGCCACAAGGAATGAAACAACAATGTAAGCAAACCGATCAAGCATCAGCTGCATTAATCATGGATTTAAAACGAAGAGGAATGCTCGATGATACTTTAGTGATATGGGGTGGTGAGTTTGGTCGTACTGCTTATTCCCAAGGAAAATTAGAAAAAGATAATTATGGCAGAGACCATCATCCGCGTTGTTTTACCATGTGGATGGCAGGCGCAGGCGTCAAGCCTGGTATGACTTACGGACAAACAGATGATTTCAGTTATAATATTGTCAAAAACCCGGTGCACGTGCACGATTTTCATGCAACATTATTACATATCATGGGCATCAACCACGAACAATTAATTTATAAGTACCAAGGAAGGCGTTTCCGGCTCACGGATGTGTCTGGAAAAGTGATCAATGATATTCTCGTATAAAGCGTGTCGAAAATAAATTTATTTCAAATTTTATACGCCCGCTTTTTTAAGTACTTCTAGAGTTTTTCTTAGCCCAGTTTTAGCGACTTGTAATAAATCTTCTTTATAATAATTTGGATTATACATTTCAAGTGAAATAAATCCTTTGTATCCTGTTGCTTTTAAATCTTTAAAAATAGAAGTAAGTGGTAATATGCCATCGCCCGGATAAACACGATGCTCGTCTTTTAAGTCTTTAAACGCAGGCGTATTGGGCGCATCATTGAATTGAAAAATGGCAATAGCATCTCCCTTTAACATTTTTAATCCTTCAAAACCACCGCCACTAATATACATATGATATACGTCTGGTATAACTAGCGCGTTTGGATGATTTGCATCCATCGCTATACCAACCGCTTGACCTAAAGTTTTTATCGTAAAATATTTTACAAAAACCAAAGCAGGTTTAATATTAAATTCTTTCATGCCAATTTTAATAATGTCACGATATCTTTCTGCCACCCATTTTTGATTATAATTTTCAGGAAGGGTATTGGGTATCGTTTGAATATGTTCAGCGCCAATATCATGGGCCATACGCATACGTCGACGCGTTTCCTTCAACGACAGTTCAAACTCGGGCATGGTTCCGGGTATTGCATTCCAAAGGCCAATCACACTTGGCACTTTAAGGCCCAACTTTTTAATTTCTGCACCCAAGGCTTTTAAATTCCCCCCGTTTTTTTCAAATTCTTCTAATTCACTATCCCAAGGCTCAATGCCATCAAAACCAGCTTCAGCAGCAATGCTTACTTTATCTTTAAGGGAGGCCGGCCGAATGGTAGCGGTATCCAAACTAATAGGCCAAGGACTTGCGCCCTTTTGGTAACGCTTCCCGTTTTGTTCTAATTGTTTTGTTTCCGCAATTGCAGCTGTTGGTATAATTCCGGCCATTAAGCCGATGGTGCTACTCAATCCGATAAAGTTTCTGCGTTTCATAGAATTATTTAATGCTTGAGATGCTCAATATACAAAATTTATAGACTACGCTATTGAATGAGATAATTTGAATTTAAATCGCAATTTAAAATGCAATCCCCGCAATATTTTATTTATATTTATTTTACAAAATTGAGGATCATGAAAAAAATTCTATTATTCACTAGCTACTGTATACTAATGCTTACCTCTAGTGTTAACAGTCAAACAAATATAAATATTTTGGGGGCATGGGGAAAAGAGGAAAATAATACTAAAACATTGGTCATAATCACAGATTATATTTTCAGTGTAGCGAGCTATAACTTAGTAGAGAAAAAATTTAATTATACTTGGGGTGGCAAATATCGTATAGATAAGGAAAATATGGAATTATCCTATGAATGGCATTCTCTGGATACCGCCATGGTTAATCTATCAGCAGGTATTCCAATAGCAATTAAAAAAGATGGTCAACTTTCCTTAGGCAATATATTATCCGGCTTAACGAGGTTAGATGGAGGAAAAGCGGGCGATTTATTTGGCTCTTGGATTATTAGCGGAAATTATACAAATGATATTGTTAGTAAAAGAGCAAATCCTTTTTTTCCAAGACGCACCATGAAGATTATTTCAGGCAAGTACTTTCAATGGGTAAGTTATAATGTAGTGACCAAAAAATTCTTTGATGCCGGTGGTGGAACACAAACAACACAAAACGGAAAGTATACTGAAAACATTGAATACTTTACAAAAACCACACAAAGTATTGGAAAGTCACTTTCCTTCGGATATTCCATAATTGATGGGGACTGGAGACACCAAGGACAAAAATCAACGGGTGGTCCATTAGATGAATGTTGGACCAAAAGAAAAATAATTGAAGAAAAATTTACAAAAAAATAAATCTAAATAATAGGTAGACAAAAATATTTTAAACACAACTTGTTTTCCTTATCTTTAATATACACCTTCAATACAAATACAATGAGTACAAATAGACGTTCCTTTCTTCGCAATATTGCCCTAGGTTCTGGTGCAATCATTACAGCGATTCCAGAAAAAGGATTTGCTGCTAGCCATGTAAAAAATACAACCACAACTCCGGCTGCATTTAATATGTGTAGTTATGCTGCACCAAAATTACCAACGGTGCGCGTAGCTGTGATTGGATTGGGAAATCGTGGACCAGGTGCGGTTGACAGATTAAGTTATATAGATGGTGTTGAAATAAAAGCTTTGTGTGATAAATATCCTGAGCGTGTAGAAAAGGCACAAAATATTCTTACAAAAAAAGGTTTGCCTAAAGCAAAAGCCTATTCAGGCGCTGAGGGCTGGAAAGCGGTTTGCGAATCCAATGATATTGATTTAGTTTATGTGACTACGCCTTGGTCATTGCATACGCCTATCTCCGTATATGCAATGAAAAACGGAAAGCATGCTGCTTCTGAAGTACCTGCAGCAAAAACGATTGACGAGTGTTGGGAACTGGTAGAAACTTCAGAAAAAACACGCAAGCATATGATGATGCTTGAGAATTGTTGCTATGACTTTTTTGAATTACTTACACTTAATATGGCACGCAACGGATTGTTTGGTGAAATTTTACACGCAGAGGGTGCATACATACACGATTTAAGTAGTAATTATTTGTTTAATAAAAAGGCGTATGCGGATATGTGGAGATTGAAAGAAAATATCGAAAACAATGGTAGTCTATATCCTACACATGGATTAGGGCCAATTGCACAATGCATGAATATTAATCGTGGAGATAAATTTGATCACTTGGTTAGCATGAGTACCAATGATTTTTCTTTGGGCAAAATGGCGAATGATATGGCGGCAAAGGATGATTTTTTCAAAGAATACACTGGAAAAACATATCGCGGAAATATGAACACGACCATTATTAAAACCGATTTAGGTAAAACATTAATGGTACAACATGATGTATCTTCTCCGCGTCCTTATTCTCGAATTCATTTGGTGAGTGGTACTAAAGGTGCAGCACAGAAATATCCTGGTCCAGAGCGTATTGCATTAGGACACGCCTGGATGAAAGAAGAAGAATTGAAAGGTATGAGAGAAAAATATACACCGCCGATTGTAAAACATATCGGAGAAATTGCTAAAAATATTGGCGGTCATGGTGGAATGGACTTTATCATGGACTGGAGATTGATTGATTGTTTACGTAATGGTTTACCATTGGATCAGGATGTATATGATGCTGCATCATGGAGTGCTGTGTTTCCATTGAGTGGTAACTCTGTTGGACAAAGATCAAAAACAATCGATGTTCCTGATTTCACAAGAGGTGGCTGGAAAATAAATAAGCCGCATGATATGACATTAAATGGTGGCGGAAAGACAGGCGTAAGAGCTGTCGTAAAATAAAATACTATGTCTCTTTCCTATAATTATAATTATCCTGGCATTGATGATTTAATAAAAAAAGCAAAATCAAAAATTCCAAAATTTGCTTTTGAATATCTAGATGGTGGATGTAATGAGGATATTAATTTATACAAGAATACCCAGGAATTAAGAGCGGTAGAATTAAAGCCGTATTATTTAAGAAAGCATATTGAAGCCAAATTAGATACTAATTTGTTTGGACATGTGTATGATGCCCCATTTGGAATTTCACCCATCGGGTTACAGGGTTTAGTTTGGCCCAATGCGCCCGAAATTTTAGCGAAGGCAGCACGCAAGCACAATATCCCATTTATATTAAGTACGGTTTCCACCAGCAATATTGAAAAAATAAGTTCACTAACCGAAGGGCGTGCTTGGTTTCAATTATATCATCCTGCTGAAAATGAGATTAGAGATAAAATAATAAAAAGATTACAAGATGTTGCTTGTCCTGTATTAGTTATTTTAAGTGATGTTCCTACATTTGGTTATCGACCCAGAGATATTAGAAATGGTTTGGCAATGCCCCCGCGCATGACACTTAAAAATATATTGCAAATCATGGGAAAGCCGGAGTGGGCGCTGAAAACTTTGTATCATGGTCAACCATCCTTTCAAACATTGAAGCCTTATATGCCCAAGGATTTAAACATGAAACAGTTAGGTCAGTTTATGAATAAAACGTTTTCGGGTAGATTAAATGAAGAAAAAATTGCAGCTATCCGAGATCAATGGAAAGGAAAATTAGTAATTAAAGGAATTGCATCTGAAGAAGATACCGAGATGGCAATAAAATTAGGATTGGATGGAATTATCGTATCCAATCATGGCGGTAGACAATTGGATGCTGGTCAATCCACTATCAAAACATTACATCCGATTGTAGAAAAATATAAGGGGCAAATAAAAATCATGATGGATAGTGGTATACGAACGGGTCCAGATATCGCTAGAACTATTGCATCGGGTGCTGAATTTGCATTTTTAGGCAGAAGCTTTATGTACGCGGTTGCTGCACTCGGCGATGAAGGTGGTGATCATCTTATTTCAAGTTTAAAAGTTCAGCTAAAGCAAGTGATGGATCAGGTGTGTTGTTCAAAAGTAGAAGAGCTTCCTTCGTTTTTAGTAAATCCTTCTTAATAAATTTTTTACATAGTAAAAATTTGTGGCGATAAAGCTTAGTTATTTATCGTTAGCCTTATTCAATAAAAACCTCATGAAAAAGTTATCAAATTTTATTTTTGTAATTATTACTTTGTGTTTCTCATTATTGGGAAACGCACAAGGAAAATATATCCTTAAGTCTGGAGATGTCAATGGCATTAATAAATGGTATATGGGGCGACAAATTGCGCAAGTAATGAGTCACTACGGTATAGAATGGCTTGAGCGAGAAGAAAGAGACAAGGAAGAAAACACAAGTTTGTTATTAAAAAATTTGAATGTACAACCCGGAATTATGATTGCGGATATTGGCGCTGGCAGCGGTTACCACAGTTCCTTATTATCAAAAAGGGTGGGTAACGGAAAAGTGTATGCGGTAGATGTGGAGCTAGAAATGATTGCCTTTCTGCAGGATCGTATTAAAGCCGAAAAAACAAAAAATGTAGTCCCTATTTTATGTACAGAACAAACCGTTGGGCTCCCTGCAAATAGTATTGACCTAATGTTGCTAGTAGATGTATACCATGAATTTTCATACCCGTATGAAATGGGTGTGGCCATGTTGGAAGCGCTTAAGCCAGGTGGAAAATTGGTTCTAGTTGAATTTAGAACTGAAGATGCAATGGTGCCCATTAAAACCATTCACAAAATGAGTGAACAACAAGCCGTGCGTGAGTTTAAAGCAGCAGGATTTATATTTGAAAAAAATATCAGCAACCTACCTTGGCAACACTGTATGGTTTTTCGTAAAAATAAATAAGGCAATATTAATTCCAATGACTTTTTACTTGGTTTGTAAATCTTTTGAGGTTGCCAGGGCAATGACCCTGCCCGATTTGCCCACTGCATTATAAAAATGATAAACAACGCCCTTCCATTTTATAACCCATGGTTTGTGCGCATAAGTTTCATCATAATCTGTGGAAGATTTAATTAAATCCTTGCCCTCCCAATCCGTCCAATTCATAAGGTCATAGGAACATGCAAATCTTTCAAAGGCGCCAGGTTTCCAAAATGCACCAAAGTAAAACATCACATACAATTTATTTATTTTGACTATTTGTGCATCTCCACAAATGCCTTTGTATTTTGTAATCACAGGAGACGCGCCATATCGTTTCCAAGAAACCATATCATCCGAAACCGCCATACCAATACTTTCATATTTAGCAGTATCTCCTTTTGCATTATAATACATGACAAAAGGATGGGAAGTATGTTTTTGTTTGTCTCTTATAACGGTGCTTTTATAAATAGTTTTGTTTTCAAACCACCTTGTATCAATATCTTTCGGTTGTAAAATTGGTGTTGTTGCTGTTTGCCATTCTATTGGTTTTATAAGCGTTGAATTGTTTGCCATGCCCACACCCAATACCCCGGCTTCATATCCAATGGTATTACCACCTAAATAAGACATCCAGTATTTATTATTAAATTTTTCTACCTTATAACTCCCTCCCCAATTAATATTTACCAATGACATATATCCTGCCTTTTGGTTAGCGTCCCAGGTGTCTTTTGAAAAAGAAAGAATTTTACCTAGTGATTTCCAATCTAATAAATTTTTGCTCTCGGCCATCCAGGTTTCGTACCCCTTACCATCAAAAATAATATAGGTCATATACCAAACGCCATTTTTTTTGAATATCGTTGGACTGTCCATTAATTTATTTGCGTCAGGGTGTTTAAAAACAACACCATATTTATAGGGTGTTTTAATTTCATTAAAAACCTGCGTCATCGTTTCCTTAGAAACTATGGTATTATATTTTTTGGCGCCAGCTGTTTGTTTTTTATTTTGCGCAGCTGCGAACAAGTGCAATACAAGCAGAGGCAAAAAGAGCAAATTTTTAAGCAGCATAATGATTGGAATTTGAAAATTAAAAAGCCCTCAACGAAAGTTGAGGGCTTGTGTGGCACCACCCGGGCTCGAACCGGGGACACAAGGATTTTCAGTCCTTTGCTCTACCAACTGAGCTACAGCGCCATCCTTTTTTCATCCACCAGCTCGCTTTTCAACGATTGGGTCGCAAATATAGGCAGGGAATCTTATAATTCAAAAAACCAAGCCCACATAATGCCTAATATATTAGTACTCACAGTTTTTAGGGGTTCTTGCAAACGGAATTACGTCTCTAATATTTGTCATTCCGGTTACAAACTGTACCATTCTTTCAAATCCTAAGCCAAATCCTGCATGGGGCACAGAACCAAATCTTCTTGTATCAAGATAATAGCTCATCTCATGTAATGGTATATGCATGGCGTCCATTCTGGCCTCTAGTTTTTCTAAGCGCTCTTCCCTTTGAGATCCACCCACTATCTCACCAATGCCCGGCGCCAAAATATCCATGGCCGCTACCGTTTCTTTTCCTGGTTCACATCCATCATTCATACGCATATAAAAAGCTTTAATTGCAGCAGGATATCCTGTAACAATCACTGGTTTTTTAAAATGCTGCTCCACCAAGTATCTTTCATGTTCACTTTGTAAATCAATTCCCCATTTAATATCGTAAGTGAATTTCTTTTTTTTGTAGTGCGTGCTGTTTAATAAAATTTCAATCGCTTCGGTATAAGTAATTCTTTCAAATCCGTTTTCAACAACAAATTTTAATTTTTCAATTAATCCAAGTCCACTTCTTTTTTCCGTCGGTAATTGTTTTTCTTCCTCTGCCAAACGCGTATCTAAAAATTGTAAATCATCGATATTATTTTTCATCACATAAGCAATTAAATGCTTAATGAAATCTTCGGCCAAGTTCATGTTGTCTTCTAAATCATTAAAAGCAACTTCGGGTTCAATCATCCAAAATTCTGCTAAGTGTCTGGTGGTATTGGAGTTTTCGGCACGGAAGGTGGGGCCAAAAGTGTAAATGTCTGAAAACGCCATTGCGCCTAGCTCTCCTTCTAGTTGACCACTCACCGTTAGGTTAGTGCTCTTTCCAAAAAAGTCCTGTGTAAAATCAATTTCACCAGCATCATTTTTAGGTGCCCCTTCCAATGGAAGTGTGGTTACACGAAACATTTCTCCCGCACCCTCTGCATCCGAACTTGTAATAATGGGTGTATGTAAATATAAAAATCCGCGATCGTTAAAAAACTGATGCACTGCAAATGCAAGTGAATGTCTAATTCTAAAAACAGATCCAAATGTATTAGTTCTAAAACGCAGATACGCTTTTTCTCTTAAAAATTCAAGGGAATGTTTTTTTGGTTGTAAAGGATATTTTTCTGCATCGCTATCTCCTAATATTTCTATGCTGGTTGCTTTTACTTCTACCGTTTGGCCCTTACCTAAACTTTCAACCACGGTTCCAGTAATTTTTAATGACGCCCCTGTTGTGATTCTTTTTAAGATAGCTTCGTCAAATTTACCCAAGGAAGCAACGATTTGGATGTTGGCATTTGTACTGCCATCATTTAAAGCAATGAACTGGTTATTTCTAAAGGTGCGTACCCATCCCATCACCACCACTTCGGTACCCGTCGCGGTACCCGATAACAATTGCTTAATTTTAATTCGTTGGTTGAACATATTTGTATTTTCGAATGCCAAAGATAATCCGTTTCAATGGCGAATTGACCCGTTTTAGACATAAAAACACATAAAAAATTGTTTTTTTGTTAAAAATCTGCTTAACATTGCAATAGCAAAGCGCCAAAGGATTCATTTATTATTATTGGCTTGCTACACAAATTTCCCTTATTCAATTTTTTGGTCACTATTATTAAGGCCAACATTTCAAAAAAGTTCTCAAATTACCCTAGCTCTTGATTCGATTTTTAAATAAACCATAGTTACACAGTGCAAGAAAAAGACGACAAACCAAAAAGGGGGCGCAAAGTTGTTGCCACCCCGGCCGCAAAAGCTGCTCCAGCTGCTAGTTCCGAAAAAAAGACCGCTACCAAAAAAGCAGTTCCTGCAAAAAAAGCGGGACCCGTTAAAGACAATAGCGAGGATGACAAAGCATCAAAAATAGCGCAAGCCTTATTTGGCGACGAAAGTGCGGCAAGTGCTGAAGCGCCTGGTCAAGCTTCCCCTGCAGCTGAAAGCAACGAGCAATCTGGTCAAACCAATCCTTCTTCCCAGCCTGGACAAGGTGCACCCGCGAATGGCGGTGGTCAAAACGGCCCGAACCACCCAGCGCAACGCTACCCGCAACCTAAAAAGGAACCGGTATTTAATGTTGAGTTTGATGGCGTAATTGAAACCGAGGGTGTTTTGGAAATTATGCCAGACAATTTTGGCTTTCTACGATCTTCAGATTACAACTATTTATCTTCTCCCGATGATGTATATGTTTCGCCTTCTCAAATAAAATCATTTGGATTAAAAGTGGGTGATACGGTTCACGGAACAGTTCGTGTTCCACGCGAAGGTGAAAAATATTTTGCATTGACCAAAGTGCATCAAGTGAATGGAAAAAATCCAGATGAAATTCGGGATCGTATTCCATTTGATTATTTAACACCGATCTTTCCTTATCAAAAATTAAATTTATATACGGCTGCGAATAATTATAGTACGCGTATCATGGATTTATTTACGCCTATTGGTAAAGGACAAAGAGGATTAATTGTTGCCCAACCAAAAGTGGGTAAAACAATGTTATTAAAGGAGGTGGCTAATGCGATTGCAGCGAATCACCCGGAATGTTATTTAATTATTTTATTGGTTGATGAAAGACCGGAAGAGGTAACAGATGTAGAGCGCTCTGTAAAGGGTGAGGTTATCGCAAGTACATTTGATGAACCCGCAGATAAACACGTTAAGGTTTCCTCCATGGCTTTACAAAAAGCAAAACGTTTAGTAGAGTGTGGGCATGATGTGGTGATATTGCTTGATTCGATTACACGTTTAGCACGTGCACATAATACAGTCGCACCAAGTTCTGGTAAAGTATTATCAGGTGGTGTTGAAGCAACCGCGTTGTTGCGCCCCAAACAATTTTTTGGTGCAGCACGTAAAATAGAAAACGGTGGATCACTTACTATATTAGCAACTGCATTGATTGAAACTGGTTCTAAAATGGACGAGGTTATCTTTGAAGAATTCAAGGGAACCGGTAACATGGAATTAGTATTAGATCGTCGCTTAGCGAACAAGCGTATATTCCCAGCGATTGATTTGGTGGGTTCTAGTACACGTCGTGATGATTTATTATTAGATAAAGAAGTGTTGGGAAGAATGAATATCCTAAGATTATTTATCAATGATATGAATAACGATGAAGCGATGAATGAATTATTAAAAAGAATGCGTGGCACTAAAGACAATGAAGAGTTTTTGGCAAGCATGAATAGATAATTTTTTAGACAATGCCGCAAGGTGTTGTCATTTAAAATCAAAAAGCCTCCGAAAAATCGCGAGGCTTTTTGATTTATAATTTTCAGATCAGCGATGCACACTTTTCTTCACACCAAACTAAGTCGCGAATTAATCTTTAAAGTAATTACTACGTTCAATTTCTTCGCGTACTTTTTCTGGAACCAGATAACGAATCGTTATTCCGTCTTTGCGATTGTTACGAATTAGTGTTGCAGATAATTGTAACAATGGTGCATCTAATATTTCAACGCGTGCACCATAATCATTGGTGATATCAAAACCATCCCTACGATAAATAATGAATTGATAATTTTTTACAAGGGTTTCGAAGTTTTTCCACTTGGGTAAATTTTGAAAACTATCTGCACCCATGATTACCGAAAATTCATGTTGCGGATATTTTTCTTGTAAATAAGTAAGTGTATCAATGGTGTAAGAAGGCTTTGGCAGAGAAAACTCAATATCAGACACTTTTAATTGGGTATCGTCTTCAATGGCTAGCTTGGTCAAATGGAGTCGATCATATTCATTTAACAAGCTTCCCTGTGGCTTTAAAGGATTTTGAGGTGAAACAACCAACCACACCTGATTCATGTCGGAATGATTGGCAACATAGCTGGCCACCATTAAATGGCCGTTATGAACGGGATTGAATGAGCCAAAAAATAAACCGATCTTCATTTGTTTAATTTGTTGATTATCAATTATTTACATTGATTTTGGGGCTATAAAAATACTATCTGCCTCGTTTATTCTTAGGCTTAATTGATATCCAGCTACCGATATTGATATAGGATCACCCAGAGGTGCAATTTGTTCAACGATTATTAATTCTCCAGGTATGCAGCCCATTTCCATTAGCTTCAAAAATATATCATCATTTTCGAAGGAATGGATTACGCCCGACTCCCCAATTTTTAATTCAGATAGCTTCCTCATAATATTAATACAAAGATAGTTGCTGTTTTACATAAATAGTTACGAAATTTGGAGCATTGAATAACAATATATTATGCGCATACCCATTTCATTTAATACGGCTGATAAAAACACAACACTTACCAATCGTCTGGCGTTAAAGGCGTTTATTGAAAAGGGTTTGAAAAAAGAGGGGATTGCCATTGATACGCTTCAATATGTTTTCTGTTCCGACAAATTCCTACTTAATATCAATAAGTCCTTCTTGAACCACGATTATTTCACTGATATTATCAGTTTTGACCTATCTGAAACCAGGGGAACCCTCATTGGGGAGATTTATATAAGTATTGATCGTGTGAAAGACAACGCAAAAACCCACAAGACCAGCTATACGGAAGAATTATTAAGGGTGATATTTCACGGGGCCCTACATTTTTGTGGTTACAAGGATAAAAAGCCTTCCGACGCCAAAGAAATGCGCGCTCAGGAGAACAAATGGCTAAAGTCCTATCTAAAATCTATTTCCTAGGCCTGTGTGATCCAAAAAGGTTCCACATAGAACCTTCCTAATTGAAAATACGGTTTTCATAGGATCATTAAAATAATTTTCTATCGGGGAGTATTAAAAAGTTCTACATAGAACGTTTTATAAAAAACGATTAATAATAACTAAATTTAAGTTTAATTGAATTGCTTGGTATACAATACAGGCTTATCTTTGCAACCTTATATGTTTCCAAAATACAATGTCATAGTAGTAGGTGCCGGCCATGCAGGTTGTGAAGCAGCGGCGGCAGCAGCCAACATGGGCTCCAAGGTTTTATTGGTGACCATGAACATGCAAACCATTGCCCAAATGAGTTGTAATCCAGCTATGGGGGGAATTGCCAAGGGGCAAATTATAAGGGAAATAGATGCATTAGGTGGATATAGTGGCATTGTAAGTGACTTGAGTACGATTCAATTTAGAATGTTGAATAAAAGTAAGGGGCCTGCCATGTGGAGTCCAAGAACCCAGAATGACAGACACTTATTTGCTAGTAAATGGCGTGAGATGTTGGAAAACACACCCAATGTAGATTTTTACCAGGATTCGGTGAATGAACTGATTATAAAAAATAATAAGGCTTGTGGGGTGATAACAAGCTTGGGTCATAAAATAGAGGCTGACGCAGTTGTTATTACCAGTGGCACTTTTTTAAACGGGATCATGCATATCGGTGAAAAGCAAATTGGCGGAGGTCGAGTAGCTGAAAAAGCAGCAACAGGTATCACAGAACAATTGGTTTCCTTTGGATTAGAATCAGATCGTCTTAAAACGGGAACGCCACCAAGAGTAGATGGTCGTAGCCTTGATTATAGTAAAATGGAAGAACAAAAGGGCGATGAAGAAGTGATTGGCTTCTCTTATTTAAATATAGAAAAGGTGAAGCCCGAAAATCAGCGCTCTTGCCATATAACTTATACGGATGCAAGGGTACACGAGATGCTTAAAACTGGTTTTGATCGTAGTCCAATGTATCAGGGACGTATTGAAGGTGTAGGTCCAAGATACTGTCCAAGTATTGAAGATAAAATTAATCGCTTCGCAGATAGGGAGAGACATCAGCTATTTGTTGAGCCCGAAGGCTGGAATACAGTTGAAATATATGTAAATGGATTTAGTACAAGCTTACCCGAAGAAGTACAATACGAAGCCCTTCGTATGGTTCCTGGTTTTGAGAAGGCACGTATGTTCCGCCCAGGTTATGCCATAGAATATGATTATTTCCAACCGACACAGCTTACTTATACCCTTGAAACTAAAGCATTAGAAAACTTGTACTTCGCAGGACAGATAAATGGTACAACAGGATACGAGGAAGCGGCATGTCAAGGGATCATGGCAGGTATGAATGCGCATTTAAAAATTAATAACCAACCGCCTTTAATTCTACAAAGAAGCGAAGCATATATTGGGGTGTTAATTGATGACCTCATTAGCAAGGGTACTGAAGAACCTTATCGTATGTTTACTTCTCGCGCTGAATTTAGAACACTCTTGCGTCAAGATAATGCGGACTTACGCTTGACCGAAATGAGCTATAAACTTGGGTTGGCAAAAGAGGAGCGCATGCGTCGAGTAGAAGAAAAAACAAAACAAGTTACAGAAATTAAAAAAGTATTAAATACCGAATCCATTGAACCTGAAACAATCAATGCATTTTTAAACGACATAGATTCTGCAACTATTACGGAAAAACAAAAAGCCTCGAAACTGTTGCTACGACCCAATATTAGATTACAACAAATCTTGTCCAATAATGAATTATTGAATGAAAAAATTAACATATTTGATACGGAGTGTTTAGAACAGGCTGAAATACAAATTAAGTACGAGTGTTATATTGAAAAGGAAAAAGAAATTGTAGAACGCATGGCAACGCTAGAAAATAAATTAATTCCTACTAATTTTGATTACGATAAAATCGCTGCTATTTCAATAGAAGCGAGACAAAAATTTAAAAAAATCAGGCCGCTTACTTTAGGCCAAGCAAGTCGCATCAGTGGTGTAAACCCAAGTGATGTTCAAATATTAATGGTTTTTATGGGGCGATAGTCCAATTGGGATTAAACGCTTTCTATACATTAAACTAACCATTGATATAAAAATACCCCTTATCATAAAAGTTACACTTTTTCTGCTTTCACAATTAGTTTTTAGTAGCTTTAAAACTCTTCTTTATAGAAATTTTTTAACAACTAAATCAGTCGCGTATGAAGCGAATTTTAACAGGGCTTGTATTTTTGTGTACAGCTATAGTAGCGCATGCACAAGAATCTTTTCCCATTAACGGCGTAAGGGATATTCGTAGCGGTTTGTATGCTTTTACAAATGCTACCATTATTCAAAACGAAAACACTAAAATAGAAAAAGGTGTTTTGATTATAAAAATGGGTAAAATTGTTGCGGTAGATGCAAACCTAACCGTACCAGCAGAGGCAATTGTTGTTGACTGCGCTGGTAAATTTATTTATCCCTCCTTTATTGATCCACTAAGTGATTATGGTGTAGCTAAACCAAGAAGAACTATGAGTGGTTTTAATTTTGGCGCTCCGGGACAATTTATTTCAAATAAACCAGGACCCTTTAACTGGAACCAAGCGATTAAGCCTGAATTAAATGCTGTTGATGTATTTACAAAAGACGAAGCAACTGCAAGTACCTATCGTGCAAATGGATTTGGTGCGGTGTTCACACATTTAAAAGATGGATTAGCAAGAGGTACCGGTGCGGTTGTTACATTAGCTACTGAAAATAATAACCAAGCGGTTTTAAAATCAAAAGCTGCATCTGTTTATTCTTTTGATAAAGGAACATCTACTCAAACTTATCCAAGTAGTTTAATGGGCAGCATTGCGGTTTTGCGTCAAACCTATTTAGATGCGAAATGGTATCAAACCAAACCAGTAAGCGAGGGAGTTAATCTCTCTTTAGATGCTTGGAATAATAATCAAGCTATCCCGCAAATATTTGCAACCAATGATAAATGGAACGCAGTTCGTGCCGATCGTATTGGTGATGAATTTGGTGTACAATATATTATAAGAGGCGGCGATAACGGATATCAAAGAATAGATGAAATGGTTAAAACCAAAGCGTCATTTATATTAGGTGTTGATTTTCCAGTGGCCATGGATGTGGAAGATCCTAATGATGCAAGATTTGTATCTCTAGCGGATATGAAACATTGGGAATTAGCCCCAACCAACTTGGCAGCCTATTCAAAAGCAAATATTCCTTTTAGTATCACATCTGCTGACATGAAAGATGCGAAGCAATTTTTGGCGAATGTTAAAAAAGCAATTCAAAACGGCTTGAGTGAATCAAAGGCATTAGAAGCATTAACTAAAATACCAGCAAATCAATTGGGAGTTTATGATCAAGTGGGCTCTATTGAAACTGGCAAGTGGGCTAACTTTATAATTACAACCGAACCCGTTTTTGCAGCGAACTCAAAAATTATAGAAAACTGGGTGCAAGGAAATAAGTACGGAGTGAACGAAAGCGAGTGGTCAAGTATCGCTGGAAAATATAGATTAACGATTAATAAAAACGGAACAACATCTGATTATACTGTAGAAGTTAAAAAAGATTTATCTGCTTCCATAATCGGTACAGATACTATTGCATCTAAAATAACAGTAAGCGAATCTGTTATTAAATTAAACTTCCCTACTAAAAAAGGTAGAGGTGCTGATCAAATTAGATTGAGTGGTATTATCTCAGGAAATTCATGGTCCGGTGTTGGAACAGATGGTTCAGGAAGTAAAACAACATGGTCTGCGTCTTATACAGGAGCAATTGTAGCTACTGACGCAAGAAGCGAATTCAGAAGGCCAATGGATAGTGCTCGCAACAATAATTCAAAAATAACTTTTCCATTTGTAGGTTATGGTAATGAAGTATTACCCAAACAAGAAACGATCTTAATTAAAAATGCAACTGTTTGGACCAATGAAAAGGAAGGCGTTTTACAAAATACAGATGTATTGCTTAAGGGTGGTAAAATTGCAAAAATTGGAAAAAATTTAAGTGATGCAACAGCAACGGTGGTTGATGGTACAGGCAAACACTTAAGTGCGGGTATTATAGACGAACACTCGCATATCGCTGCAATGTCAATTAACGAGGGCGGACAATCAGTTACATCAGAGGCGCGTATAGCAGATAATTTAAACCCAGAGGATATTAATATATATCGTCAATTGAGCGGCGGTGTTACCAGCTCACATATATTACATGGTTCTGCTAATACCATTGGTGGACAAACACAATTAATTAAACTGCGTTGGGGTGCAAATGATGAAGATTTAAAATTTGCTGGCGCTGATCCGTTTATCAAATTCGCATTGGGTGAAAACGTTAAACGTACAACCAGCCGAAGTAATAATCGTTATCCTGATACAAGAATGGGAGTTGAAGAAGTTTTAAACGACGCATTCGATCGCGCACTTGATTATCAAAAAACTTTAAAAGCAAATCCTTCCGCTAGACGTGATTTGGAATTAGACGCCTTGGTTGAAATTTTAAATAAAAAGCGTTTCATAACTTGTCATAGTTATGTACAACCAGAAATTACTTATGCATTACGTATTGGTGATAAGTATGGTTTTAAATTTAACACCTTCACACATATATTAGAGGGATACAAGGTGGCTGATAAAATGAAAGAACACGGAGCAAGCGCTTCTACTTTCTCAGATTGGTTTATGTATAAAACAGAAGTACAAGATGCGATTGCATATAATGCTGCAATTATGCAAAAAGTGGGCTTAAATGTAGTTATAAATTCTGATGATGCAGAAATGGCAAGAAGATTGAATCAAGAAGCCGCAAAGGCGGTTAAATATGGTGGTGTAAGTGAAGAAGAAGCACTTAAAATGGTAACCTTAAATCCTGCAAAAGCATTACACGTTGCAGATAAAGTAGGAAGCATAAAAACAGGGAAGGATGCCGATGTGGTTTTATGGACAGATAATCCTTTAAGCATTTATGCAAAAGTTGAAAAAACAATTGTAGATGGTGTTGTTTATTTTGATATAACAAAAAATGCAGAAATGAGTAAAAAAATTACTGCAGAAAAAACAAGGTTGGTACAAAAACTATTGGGAGAGAAAAGATCGGGTATGCCAATGGGAAGACCAATGCCAAGCTTCCAAACTATATTAACCTGTGGTGATCATGAACACGAAGATCACATGGCGACCATTTATGAAAATCAAAATAATTAATTTATGAAAAATAAATATTCAAGCTTACTCATATTAACACTTGCGATTTTTGCAATCAATGCAAAAGCACAGGAAACGGTTTATCCTGCAGGACCTCAAAAGGGGGTTTCTGCAATTACACATGCTACTGTGCACGTGGGTAATGGAACCATTTTAACAGATGCAACTATTGTGTTTGAAAAAGGAAAAATCACGGCAGTAGGAAATGGTGTTTCAATACCAAAAGGTGCTTCTGAAATAGATGCAACAGGAAAACAGGTGTATCCCGGTTTAATTTTACCAAGTTCTAGTTTAGGCTTACGTGAAATTAGCTCAGGCGTTCGCGGCAGTAATGACTATCAAGAAATTGGTGAAAATAATGCAGACATAAGAAGTATTGTTTCATACAACACTGATTCTAAAATAATCAATGTATTACGCAGTAATGGTATTTTATTGGCGCATGTTTCACCATCGGGTGAGCTAATCGAAGGAAGATCAAGTGTGGTTCAATTAGATGCATGGAATTATGAAGATGCTGAGTATAAAGCAAACACCGGAATGTATATATCCATGCCTTCACTAATGGCGCGCCGTGGGGGACGTGGTGGCTTTATGCGTGGTATGATGATGGGTGGTGGTGGAGATCCATTAAAAGCAGCATTTGATAAAATTGAAACTATTAAAACCTATTTCACAGAAGCGAAAGCATATTGCCAAGAAAAGGTTCATGCCAATAATAATTTGAAATTAGAGGCGGCGCGCGCTTTGTTTGAGGGCAAACAAAAATTATATGTTCGTGCGAATGAAGTAAAACAAATGCTACTCGCTATTGATTTAGGAAAAACATTTGGTTTTAATATTGTGATTGTAGGCGGTGGGGAAAGTTTTCAAATCGCGGGCCTTTTGGCAGATAATAATATTCCGGTGATATTAGATGAAACACATGCATTACCAGCAACCGAAGATGATGATGTTGACCAACCTTATAAAACCCCGGCACAATTACAAAAAGCCGGTGTTTTGTTTGCGATGAATGACGTGGCTGATAATACAAAATCTCGCAACCTTAGCTTCAACGCTGGAACAGCCGCTACCTATGGTTTAACCAAGGAAGAGGCTTTGTCATCAATCACACTTAACACGGCTAAAATATTGGGTATTGATAATGTTACGGGGTCAATAGAAGCGGGTAAAGATGCGAATATCCTTATCAGTGCGGGAGATATATTAGATATGCGCGGGAATCAGCTTACACAAATATTTATTCAAGGACGTACTGTTTCATTAGATAACAAACAATTACAACTTTACGAACGTTATAAACATAAATATGGGATTAAGTAAAACTTAATTGTTTTGAAAAAGACTAAAAATATTAATTATTAATTTTGACCGGTCGCTTTAATTGACGGCCGGCTTTTTTGGGTATCTTAGCATCATGTCTAAAAAACTATTTTTATTAGATGCGCTTGCATTAATTTATCGTGCGTATTATGCACTTATACGTACGCCACGTATTACATCAACGGGTATAAATACCAATGCACAATTTGGATTTACAAATACCCTACTTGAAATAATACGTAAGGAAAACCCTACACATATTGCTGTTTGTTTTGATACACACGCGCCTACTGAAAGACATACGGACTTTGCTGATTATAAAGCAAATCGCCAGGAAACACCAGAAGATTTATTAGACTCATTGCCACATATTAAAGCAATTATAGAAGGCTTTAATATACCAGTAATCGAATATGATGGGTATGAAGCAGATGATATCATTGGAACCCTGGCCTGGCAGGCGGCTGACATGGGCTATGATGTTTACATGGTTACACCCGATAAGGATTATGGTCAATTATTGATACATCCCAATGTTTTTATATGGAAACCCCCTGCTTTTGGCAATAAAGAAGATATTGTAGATGCTAAAAAGATATGCGAAAAATGGGATATACAAAGAGTTGAACAGGTAATAGATATGTTAGGGCTAATGGGAGACGCCTCTGATAATATTCCGGGCATTCCTGGCGTAGGTGAAAAAACCGCAGCTAAGCTTTTGAAATTATATGATACACTTGAGGGTGTTTTAGAAAACGCAGATAAAATTACAGGGGCCATGGGTGAAAAAGTGCGCGCAGGTAAAGCGTCTGCCATCATGAGTAAAAAACTGGCAACAATAATTACCAACGTGCCTGTTCAATTTCACGAAGACGATTTTAGGTTAAAAGAAAAAAACAGTTCTGCCCTAGCTGAAATATTTAACGAACTAGAGTTTAAAACGCTGGGTAAAAGAATATTAGGTGATGCATTTTCAGTAACAGGTGCTGGTGGTGAAGAAAAGGGTGATGGTTCTTTTTCTAAAATAGAACCTAGTGGAAACGCACAAGAACAAACGGATTTATTTGGTAACACGGTTAATGTTAAGCCACCCAAACAAAGAGCAAACAAAACTAGCGAATCAGAAGTAACAGCAGATACCGTGGATAATAGCGAGGATTATGATTTTGGTGGCAATCCAGAAACTGCACTAGTTGTAAATAAAAATATTCACAATACCGAACACGATTATAAATCAGTTGTGGGGGACAAAGAAATAGAGGGGTTAGTTAAAACACTGATACAACAAAATGAAATTTGTATTGATACCGAAACAACCGGAGTTGATGCAAACAATGTATCACTAGTTGGATTAAGCTTCTCTTATAAAGAACACGAAGGTTATTTTTTACCAATAGAAAATGATGGTGATAGTAAAACCGGCGCAACGCATATACTAAAAATATTACAGCCGCTTTTTGATAATGAAAATATCACCTGGATTGGACAAAACTTAAAATATGATTTTTTAGTATTAAAATGGTATGGCATTGAATTAAGGGGAAAAACTTTTGATACGATGTTGGCACATTATGTAATAGAGCCAGAAGGCAGACGTGGTATGGATTTGCTGAGTGCCCAATTTTTAGGATACGAACCGGTATCCATCACAAGCATTATTGGCAAGAAAGGTAAAAACCAGGGTAGTATGCGTGATGCGCCGCTAGATCAAATAACACAGTATGCTGCCGAGGATGCGGACATCACCTTACAACTGAAAAATTGTTTTGCTCCTTTAATAATTAAAAGAGATGTTACCAAGGTTTTTAATGAAGTTGAAAACCCACTGGTGCGTGTTTTGGTTGACATGGAATACGAGGGCGTCAAAGTGGATACAAAATTTTTAAGTGATTATAGTAAGGTGTTAGAGGTGGATGCTAAAATAAGTGAAGAGCGCGTGTATGAGCAAGCGGGTGTTCGATTTAATTTAGCATCTCCAAAACAACTGGGTGAAGTGCTTTTTGAAATTTTAAAATTAGATGCAAAAGCCAAAAAAACTAAAACAGGACAATACGCAACAGGAGAAGATGTGTTACAAAAAATGGCAGCGAAGCATAAAATAGTAGATGATATTTTAAATTTTAGAGAGCTAACAAAACTAAAATCAACCTATGTTGATTCGGTTCCTGCATTAATAAATCCTAAAACAGGGCGTATACACACCAGCTATGCGCAAGCGGTTGCGGTCACTGGCCGATTAAGCAGTACCAATCCAAATTTGCAAAATATCCCTATTAGAACAGAGCGTGGGCGTGAAATTAGAAAAGCATTTATACCAAGAGACCCAAGTAGGGTTTTAATAAGCGCGGATTATTCACAAATTGAATTAAGAATTGTTGCAGCAATAAGTGGTGATCCAAATATGTGTGATGCCTTTAAACAAGGAAAAGATATTCATACCGCAACTGCGGCGAAGGTTTACGGTATTGAGGAGTCGGCCGTAACAAAGGAAATGCGTTATAAGGCAAAGAGTGTCAACTTTGGAATTATATATGGACAGGGCGCTTTTGGATTAGCAGAAAACCTAGGTATTCCAAGGGCGGAAGCAAAAGAAATAATTGACAACTATAAAAAAGAATTTCCAAATATTCAATTGTACATGGACCAAAAAATTAATCATGCTAAAGAAATGGGTTATGTAGAAACCCTTATGGGCAGGAAGCGTTGGTTAAGAGATATCAATAGTAGTAATTTTACCGTACGCGGTTTTGCGGAGAGAAACGCAATCAACTCTCCTATTCAAGGATCTGCAGCTGATATGATTAAATTAGCAATGATTAAAATTCACGCTGAAATGAAAAAATCAAACTGGGATTCTAAAATGATTTTACAGGTGCACGATGAATTGGTGTTTGATGCAACAGAAAAGGAAGTTCCGGCACTTAAAGAATTAATATTGAATTGTATGAAATCTGCAATGGTATTACCCAATGGTGTTCCAGTAGAGGCAGAGGTGGGTGTTGGAAAAAACTGGTTGGAAGCACATTAAAAATTATTGCCAGAATATTTTAAATCGAAATAAATCCTACTTTTTTTTATAGACCGGAACAGTGCTGCAAGGCTCCCCATACATGATGCTTTTCACAACGGGTCTTAATTTTTGTGTAATTGCAATATAAGCAGACTCTCCAATAGGCGTATCGCCACAGCCCTTAATAACCACACGCTGATCCGTGTAGTCGGTTACGTTAATTAAACTTATTTCTTGAAGTAAAACTTGTTCTCGCACCTTATTTTCATCCCCGAAATATATTGCCTTTGCGGTATTGCTTAAATTAGAAGCAACCAACATATTTGCCCACATTGGAATGATAGCATCTGCGGAACAATGAATGCCCACTATTTTACCTTGGTATTCCTTCCAGTCGATTTCAGCTAGAGAGGCCCTAAACTCCTTCTCTTTTAAAATGAGTTCCATAAACAAATAGGGCTTAATATCAAACACAACCACAGAGTAGTTGGGTAAAAAACTAGCAAGATCAATGCTAATTAATCCACTTTCCGCAACTTTATTTATAAAGGAGTCTGACATGGTGTAAAATTAGGCACTATTTAATATATCTACTAACGAAATTGGAAGATTGTGGCTTAAAAGAAACGGCCCCGAATGATCGGGGCCGCAATATCTCTAAGAACGGGGTATATTAATACACTTTTGATCTATTATCTTTAATACTAGCCGCTTTTCTAAGGGCGACGTTCGTTCTAAACATTACATTTCTTAATCTTTGTAATGTTTCCTCTTTGTATAATAAAGGATCTTGTTGCGCCGGTTTTGCGCCCAGTGCGTTTACACTTAAAACAAAAACACCAGTATTTCCAGCTATAGGCTCACTTACTTTATTTAATAATGCTTTATTAAAAGCGGCGCCTACTACTTTTGGTTCGTTCCCAACATTTGATAGCATAGAAAATACATAACCAATACTGTCTAATGTTTGTACGATTGTTTTTCCCGCAATAGCATATGCTTCCAAAGAATTACCCTTCAACGATGTTTTAATGATGCTCGCCTTTTTTTCATCTCTAATGATTCCCTCTACTTGTGGTCTTGCTGCATCAACACCCATTAGACCTTTTTTATCTTCGCTGGTAATAATTGCAACCAAGTAATTATCTTCTACCTCGAATGGCTCTGAAATATCATTTACAGATTTTTCATAAACCCAGCGCACCATCGTCCTTGATTCACCAATACCCTGAATACTAAAATCATTTTCTTTAATATTCGTTGCTGGTAATGCTTGTTTGTTTGCTTTAACGGCGTTTGAATTGAATGATTTTAAGTCTGTACTAGAGGTAGCAAATTGTGCTGCTGCAGTTGATGCGACATTAATTGTTTCTGTGCTTGGTAATAATGGCTTAGATAAATAAGCAATTTTATAAGAAGCTACCTTTGGAGTTTGTTTTAAAATTTCAACATAATGATAACCAAATTCAGTTTTTACAACCTGCTTGGTTCCAACTGGATTTGCAAATGAAAAATCATTAAAAGCTGGCGTCATTTGTGCTTGAGGAAACATATCTATTGTTCCGCCGGTTGGTTTGCTTCCTTGATCGTCTGAATATTGTTGACATAATGCATCAAAAGAAGCCCCTCCTCGTATGGCGAAACTAATACTATCCGCTAATTTTTTGGCAACACTATCTTCTTTAATTTGTTGACCGTTTTGTGGGTTGGTTGTTGCAATTAAAATATGTCTAACACTTGTACTATCGGGCCATTGGGTTGTTCCAACCACCTTTGCAATGGTGAAATTTCTTCCATCAATATAAGGTCCAAAAACACCACCAACGGGTAAAGAAAGGATAGAATCTTTTTGAGGTACTTGTATTCTGTTTTTACTCAAATAACTGTTATAAAATATATTTTCCGTTCCAACTTTATTCAAATAAGAAGCAACGTCACTAGTGTTTTTAAAATCTGTTTTTAGTGAAGC
>JANREK010000045.1:90239-139966 GCA_030726065.1 Sediminibacterium sp.
ATTGCTTGACGTGCATCATTCACCTTAAACTCACCAGTTGCTCTATCAGTGAACTCTTGTCTAAAAGGAGATTCATTACCAAATAAAACATCGTTTAATTCCTTATTTCCTACAGTAATACCTAATTTTTGTTGCTCTGATTTGAATAATAAAAGATCAACCTCTTGGTTCCATAAGAAACCAATAATTTGCTCTCTCTTAATTCCTTGAGATGCATAGTTTTGAACCTGGATTTCTACTTTTTCTTCAAAGGCTACTTTTCCAATTTCTTCACCATTTACAGTACCAAGGGTTGTGGTAGTACTACCATTTTGACGTCCAACACCATCTTGTAATATAAAAGCAACTAATGCGATTACAATAATTGTAAAGATGATCCATGTACCTCTTTCGCGAATGTTCTGAATAATTGACATATATCTATAATTATAGGAGAGCAAAAATAATGTTTTCTAGGTTGTAAATAGGGGGTCTTGGGGTATTTTTAGGGCAATTTTTAGTAAATACGCAATTAAAAATACACATTGGCTAGGTGGATAAATTAATTTTTCGTGGATATCTCCACTTTTGATCTGAATAAACCTGCAGAAAAATAGCATAAGAAAATTAGGATAAGATAAAAACTAACTATTCTTGGATTTAAGGGTTCACTTATACCCGTTAATTAACAGTGTATAATTTGTTTATTATTTAAATTCTAAAAAAAATAAATAGTTAAATAATATTAAAAAAATTAATCAAATATAATACCAGTATATATTATAGCTAAATATATAAATATAAATTTTTTATAAAAAGGGGTTAAAATTTTATGTTAATAAAAAAGATATTAAGATATTAACACCCGTAATAGTATTAGGTTATTTATATAAATGTATTAATACTTAATACTACGATTGATATGCACATTGAAAAAAAGAACACTTAATTTAAATCAACTACTTTTATCGAGTTAAAAATAAAACAAACAAAGCACGCATGAACTACAAAACTAAAATTTTAAGATTAACCCCTAATATATTTATATAAATAAAATATTTAATACCTAATTAAATAAAAATCAATAAATTATATTTAATTAAATAAAAAATAACATTCGTTAGTTTTTTATCTTTCTTTTTCCCATTTTCTAACGCTACCACACTATTTTCAGTTCATTTTTATTTTTAAATAATAACCCTTCATCCCCTTTTTTATTTGCTTCATAAAGCTTAATTTTTCATACACAATTTTTGCTTGCTTTTTATTTCATTTAAAACCAATTTATGTGGGTTTGTAATAAATAAAACTAAGCGAATTGTTTTGAAAATATCAAATCATAAATTAGATAAATTTTAAAAATGAATAAAAAAAGTACTTCCATTAGTTTAGTAATTACCACTATTTTTTTATTAGTGTTATTAGTTTCTTTTACAAAATCTAAACAAGAAAATTTTCAAGAACCAAAAGATCCTAAAATTACAAACCTAAAATTACCCGAAGGATTTCATGCGGAAAGATTATATGGACCATCTGCAAAAGGGGAAGGATCATGGGTCTCTATGACCTTTGATGATAAAGGAAGAATTATTGCATCGGATCAATATGGTGCCATTTATCGTTTAAAAGTTCCCGCAATTGGAGATACGATTACAAAAACAAGCATCGAAGAATTAAAAATTTATGGAGATACAATAAATACAAAATCTCCAGTTACAATAGGACACGCGCATGGTTTATTATGGGCATTTAATAGTTTATATGTCATGATTAATAATAGATCAAATGATAAACTAAAAAGAGGAAGTGGTTTATATAGATTACAAGACACAAACGGCGATGATACTTTTGATAAAATAATTCTTATAAAAGAATTAGATGGTGTAGGAGAACATGGACCACATAGTGTAATATTATCACCAGATAAAAAATCAATTTATGTAGTTGCAGGAAATTTTACAAAAATTCCAAAAGTTAATTCTTATAGAAATTTTCCAGAAAGTAAAATAGATAATTTATTCCCATTAATTAAAGATCCAAACGGTCATGATAATACTGTACAAACACTGGGCGGTTGGGTTGCACACCTAGATTCAACGGGTACTAATTGGGAGTTAATTGCTTCTGGATTTAGAAATCCTTTTGATATTTCTTTTAATGATCAAGGTGATTTGTTTGCGTATGATTCTGATATGGAGTGGGACTTTGGAACACCGTGGTATCGCCCTACAAGAATTCTTCACGTAACAAGTGGTTCTGAATTTGGATGGAGACCAGGAACAGATAAGTGGTCACCAAAATATCCAGACAACCTCCCCGCTGTTATTAACGTAGGACAAGGCTCGCCTACTAACTTGGTAAGTGGACTAAACGCAAGATTTCCTAAAAAATATCGTAAAGCATTATTTGCGTTTGATTGGAGCTTTGGAATTATATATGCTGTATATAACGAACCAGATGGCGCTTCTTATAAAACCACAGGCGAAGAATTTATTTCTGGCGCCCCCCTTCCTTTAACAGATGGTGTTATTGGTCCTGATGGCGCTTTATATTTTTTAACAGGAGGACGTCGCCTTGAATCTGATTTATATCGTGTTTATTATGGAGATAATTCTTTACCAAACGATCCCCTTCCTGTAACAGAATTAACAAACACACAAAAGATTCGCCGACAACTTGAATCTTTCCATGGTGTTAAAAATCCAGCTGCTGTTAATTTTGCATGGCCTTATTTAAAAGACGCCGATCGTTTTATTAGATATGCCGCAAGAATTGCTGTTGAAAATCAACCGGTGGAAGAGTGGTATAATAAGTTGCTTAATGAAAAAGACCCCGTTATTTTAACACATGCTGCAATTGCAAACGCGCGTAAGGGCGTGGCCGGCACTGGAAAGGCGGTAGTTGGTTTATTAGCTAAGGTAGATTTTACAAAACTAACCGAGCCCCAACAATTAGATTTACTACGCGCTATTGAATTAAACTTTATTCGCTTAGGAGATCCCGACACAGAAACAAAAAAGTTAGTATCAGCTGCGTTAAGCCCAAGTTACCCTGCTAAAACAAATTCACTCAATCGCGAATTAAGTAAATTATTGGTTTATATAGACGCGCCAAAAGCGGTTGAAAAAACAATGGCATTATTAGCTACAGCTAAAGATGACGCGCCTTCGCAAAAATCAATTTCCGAATCTTCTGATTTAATATTACGCAATCCGCAATATGGAATGGATATTGCTTCCATGTTATCAAAAGTGCCACCAGCACAACAAACCTGGTATGCGAATGTTTTAAGCCAGGCAAAAAACGGCTGGACGCCAACCACACAAAAAAAATACTTCCAGTGGTATTATAAGGCTTTTGGATACAAGGGTGGCGTATGTTATGTAGGATTTATAAACACCGCTCGTAAAAATGCACTAGCAAATGTTCCTAAAGATCAGTTTGAAATGTATAATAAAATTTCCGGCGATTCAATAGTTAGTATTTCAAGATCAGGTGTTCCAGCTGGAACAATAATGCCTAAGGGCCCAGGAAAAAGTTGGAAAATAACTAACGCCGTTAATGCGGTTGATTCCAGCACGGGCGTTAGAAGTTTTACGCGCGGCAAGTCAATGTTTGCAGCAACCCTTTGTTCTTCTTGTCATCAAATGAAAGGCGAGGGCGGTGTTGCAGGACCAGACCTTACGCAACTTGGAACTAGATTTAGCACAAAAGATATATTAGAATCTATTATTGAACCTAGTAAAACAATTTCAGATCAATTTGGCTCTACTATTTTCTTCCTCAAAAAAGGAGGATCTGTTTTGGGTCGCTTAATTCGTCAGGATAGTAAAAACTATTATATTTCTCAAAACCCTTTTGCGACCGATGTAGTTCGTACGCTTTCTAAAAAAGAAGTTGCACGTACACGCGTTTCTGAAACATCTCCAATGTTACCAGGAATGATTAATGGATTAAATGCAGAAGAGTTAAGTGATTTGATTGCTTATTTAAAAGCGGGTGGAAATAAAAACCACGCAGTTTATACAAGTAAAAAATAAAATTAAACTTGCAGCCAATAAATGCCATATGGAGTGATAAGGTTTCAAATGTTGCACAGGTGGGCGGCATTGAAACCTCGGTATTAGACAATGGTCTTGGCCGAGGTGTGCGCATTGCATGGTTTAATACAGGAAGCGGTCTTCGATTTAAGGTGGTGATTGATCGTGCAATGGATATTGCAGATGCTTTTTTTAATCAATATAGTATTGCTTGGTTAAGCCATCCCGGTGTAATGGCACCACAACCCTTTTCAAACAAAGGCGCAGACTGGTTGCGCACTTTTGGTGGTGGCCTTGTGACCACCTGTGGTTTATCACATGTAGGTGGTGATGAAAAAGATGAATTTGGTGAGCGAGGTGTGCACGATTTAATAAGCAACACGCCCGCAGAAATTATTTCTATTATTCAGCCCGACCCTGCGCGCGGTATTTATACCATGAGTATTACAGGAATAATTAAACAATCTAAAATTTTTGGACCAGCGCTTGAATTAAAACGAACCATCTCTGCTACACTAGGTGCATCTTCCATTCAAATTCATGATGAAATAATAAACAGGGGAAACGAAGCAGTACCACATATGCTTTTATATCATTGTAATTTTGGTTGGCCTCTTGCCGACGAGGGCGCACAAATATTTTGCCATGGCGAGCAGCCAAAAACCTGCCCTGCAATCAATTATAAACATAATGGCCCCGGTCAAGATGTTTTTTTTATTGACGCAAAGCCAAATAATAATGGGGATTGTATTTGCGGCATTGAAAATAAAAAAATTGGCATTGCTGCAGTATTAAAATTTCCAAAAAAACAAATGCCTTGGTTAACGAATTGGCAACACTGGTCAAAAGGTGAATATGTAACCGGCATTGAACCCGGCACACATCCACCAATTGGTCAATCAAAGGCGCGCGCCGATGGCTCGCTTATTTTTATTGCACCAGGTGAAACAAAACAATATGATTTACAAATAGAAATTTTACATAACCAAGACGAAATCAATCACACCTTTAATAAATAATTATGGAAAATAAAGGCATTGCACAAAAAGCACTAGAACAAGGAAAGGGAATATTACGACTTGCACCTACTTGGGTTCCAAGATCATTTTGTGTTCCAGGCCGTCGTATTAAATTACATCCAGATGATTATTATGTATTAGGTGGTGTTCGCGGCGGTATTGATGAGCGTTGGTTGTCTTCTACAACGCCCGCTAAAAATGGACCATTGACTGGTGAAAACGAAGGATTAAGTCCTGTTGTTTTTAATGATGGAAAAACAACACAACAGGTTTTATTAAAAGATGTAATTGACGAATTAAAAGGACAAATCATCGGGGATCGTTTGTGGAATGAATATAAAAGCTGGCCAATGTATTCAAAGTTTTTTGACAACATGGGACCGCTACCCCACCACGTACATCATAATGATGAAAAGGCAGCACTTATTGGACAAAAAGGAAAACCAGAAGCGTATTATTTTCCACCCCAACTAAATAACCATGGTGGCGACTTCCCCTATACGTTTATTGGGATTGCACCAGGAACCACGAAGGAACAAATTAAAGAATGCTTGGTTAATTTTTCAAAGGGCGATAATAAAATTACCAACTTTTCACAAGCATATAAGCTAGAACCGGGTACTGGCTGGGATGTACCTCCTGGACTATTACACGCACCGGGAAGTATGTGTACCTACGAACCACAAAAAGCTTCGGATGTTTTTGCAATGTATCAGTCCTTAGTGAACGAAGCAATTATTCCTGATGAACTATTATGGAATGGCACACCAAAAGAAAGTATCGGGGATTATGATGCATTATTAGATGTGTTGGATTGGGAACTAAACGTGGATCCGAATACGATGGAAAATCGTTTTATGGCACCTAAGCCCGTGCAGGATGTAAACGAAATGCAAGCACAGGGATATATTGAAAATTGGATTTGTTATAAGTCACATGATTTTAGTGCAAAGGAATTAACTGTATTCCCAGGACAGACCGTTACTATAAAGGACAGCGCAGCCTATGGTATAATTGTAATGCAAGGACATGGTACAATGGGTGTTTGGGATATTGAAACACCCGCGCTAATTAGATACGGTCAGTTAACCAACGATGAGTTTTTTATAAGCGAAACCGCTGCAAAAGACGGTGTAAAAATTGTAAACAATTCTGATACCGATCCAATTGTAATATTAAAACACTTCGGTCCACGCAATCCAGATTTAGTTTTATCATAAAAGGCATTTTATTTTTAATAGTCACACACGTTAATACCAAAAATGAATATAAAAAAAAGTTTAAACAAAATCATCTTCGCATCCGCTGCTATTGTGGTTGTGGGCTTATTGGCATTTAATCCTGCAGCACCAAGTAAACTACAAGTAAAAAAAGGAGCACATATTATTTTAGTTGGAAATAATTTAGGGTCGCGTATGATGAACTTTGGATATTTTGAAACCGAACTTCAACTTCGTTATCCAAATAATGAATTGTATGTACGCAACATGTGTGATGGTGGTAACACACCGGGCTTTCGTCCACACTCCGGACGCCCCACCCCTTGGGCTTTTCCAGGCGCAGAAAAATTTCAAACCGAATTAGCGGACAACCCACGCATGGAAGGATTTTTAGCTTATCCCGACGAGTGGATTGCAACTCATGGCGCAGATATTATTATTGCTATGTTTGGTTTCGATGAATCCTTTCAAGGACCAGCCGGTGTTGAAAACTACAAAGCAGAATTAGAGGCGTTTATAAAACACACGCTATCAAAAAAATATAATGGCAGTTCTGCACCACAGTTAGCGATTGTTTCTCCTATTGCATTTGAAGATCTTTCAAATAAGTTTGATTTACCCAACGGAAAAGCAGAAAATAAAAACCTACAACTTTATAAAGAAGCCATGAAACAGGTGGCAGAAAAAAACGGGGTACTTTTTGTGGATGCATTTACGCCTACAAAAAATTGGCTTGATAATACAACCAACGATTTAACCATTGATGGATCTCAATTAAATAATGATGGTTATAAAAAGTTTGCCCCATTTTTAGTAGATGCGGTTTTCGGAAAATCACCAGTAATAATTAATGAAGCGAATCGTGCAGAAGTACTAGCTGCGGTATTAGAAAAAGATTGGATGTGGCATAATGATTTTAAAGCACCGAATGGGGTACATGTGTTTGGACGTCGCTATGATCCATTTGGTCCAGGAAATTATCCAGCAGAGCTTCAAAAAATTAGAGAGATGACTGTTATACGCGACTCTGCAGTTTGGTTTGCCGCTAAAGGAAAAAAATATGACCTAGCAGCGGCTGATGCAAAAACATCGCCACTTCCCGTTGTTGAAACAAACTTTATGCCAAAAGGAAAAGCGGAAACGCCAAAATATTTATATGGTCAAGATGCAATTGATAAATTTAAAATGGCACCTGGCTATCAAATAAATTTATTTGCTTCAGAAGTGGAATTTCCCGAACTAGCCAACCCCGTTCAAATTTCATTTGATAACAAAGGAAGATTGTGGGTGGCGGTGATGCCGACCTATCCACATTGGAAACCGGGTGATCCAAAACCAAACGACAAATTAATTATTTTAGAAGATACCAATGGTGACGGAAAAGCAGATAAACAAACCACCTTTGCAGATGGTCTACAACTTCCTTTGGGATTTGAATTAGCACCAGAAGGTGTTTATCTTTCTCAAGGAACCAACTTCATGTTATTAAAAGATACCAATGGAGATGACGTTGCCGATACCCGTGAAATTTTATTAAGTGGTTTTGATGATCATGATACACATCACGCACATCATGCCTATACCACGGATCCTTCTGGTGCAATATATATGGGCGAGGGTGTTTTTTTATTGAACGATATTGAAACTTCTTATGGTCCGGTTCGTGGAACCAACGGAGGATTTTTTAGATACGATCCAAAAAATAAAAAACTAGATCGCATTGCACAGCTTTCAATTCCAAATCCTTGGGGTATTGCATTTGATGAGTGGGGACAAGTTTTTTATGCAGAAACATCAGGACCCGAAGTTACTTGGATGATGCCTGGTACTGTTAAATCAAGGTATGCCGAAGCAACACCAAAGGCTGCCAACATTATTGAGGAAAGCCAAATGGTGCGACCAACTTCAGGAATTGAATTTGTTTCTAGTCGACATTTTCCTGATAATGTACAAGGTGATTTATTAATTAATAATACGATTGGTTTTTTAGGAACAAAGCAACATCAAATGTTTGATGACGGCACTGGATATAAAAGCAAACTTCGTCATGATATCATGACCTCATCTGATTTTAATTTCCGTCCCGTTGATTTAGAATTTGCGCCCGATGGTTCCTTATATATTGCCGACTGGCACAATGTTTTAATCGGCCATATGCAACATAATGCGCGCGATCCATTAAGAGATCATGTGCACGGACGCATTTATCGTATTACTTATCCCTCACGTCCTCTAGTAGATCCAGCTAAAGTGGCTGGCGCAACGGTGGAGCATTTATTAAGCAATCTAACCCTACCTGAATATCGTACACGATATAGAACACGTCGTGAATTGCGCGCACATCCTGCAAGCGAAGTGTTGCCGAAATTAAAAACATGGGTAGCACAATTAGATAAAACAGCACCAACGTATGAAAAGTTTTTAATGGAAGCTTTGTGGGTGAGCTGGGGTCAAAATAAAGTGGGTCAAGGTTTACTTCGTCAATTATTAAACGCAAAGGATTATCGCGTGCGGGCTGCAGCGGTTGAGGTGGTGCGTTTCAATGAAAAACAATTACCGGATCAAGCGAACCTATTATTGAATGCAGCAAAAGACGAAAATAGCCGCGTAAGATTAGAAGCCGTTGTAGCTGCATCTTGGTTACCAAAAGAAAAGGGTTTGGCTATTGAAGCAGAAGCTGCCAAAAAACCATTAGATAGTTGGATGATTAAGGCACACAAAACAGCCGTAGCGCGTTTGGAAGGGCACAATGTTGTGGTTAAAAAAGCAGCAGCTATAAAAGATGTTGCAGGGGAAGTAAGCGCCACCCTAATCCAAACAGGAAAAGAAATTTATTTACGAGATGGCTTTTGTAATACCTGTCACCAACCAAATGGTAAAGGCTTAGCCGCTTCTGGATTTCCGCCATTAACTGAATCAAAGTGGGTTTTAGGAAATGAGGATCGTTTAATAAAAATTGTTTTGAAAGGAATTTATGGTCCAATTGATGTCAATGGTAAAAAATATCCAGGGCAGGTGCCAATGACACCTTATGGTGGATTATTGAATGATAAAGAAGTAGCAGCAGTGCTTACGTATATTCGAAATTCATTCGGAAACAAAGCTTCAGCGGTGGACAAAAAAACAGTAAAAAGAGTGCGTGAAGAAATAAAAAATAAGGTTGGATTTTATTCACCCGATGAACTTTTATTATTACACCCAATGGAACAATAAAAGGCGACCATTTTTTAAACTAGGATTAAAATTTTTATATGAAAAAACTTTACGTATTAAAACAGGGTACTTTTTGTTTGCTTTTTATATTATTGACTATGGTAGGTTATAGTCAATCTTCAAAAATTAAAACAAATAAAAAACCATTGGTGGTATTTGTTGCTGGCGATCATGAATATGGCGGAGAGTCAACCCTACCCATCATTGCAGCAGAGCTAGAAAAAAATTATGGTTTCAGAACAAAAATATTAAAGTCATTTCCTGATCAAAACGCGGAAGAAAATATTCCAGGATTGGAGGCACTTAAGGAAGCTGACGTTGCTGTTTTTTTTCTTCGTTGGCGCAGGCTTCCAGCAGATCAAATGCAACATATTGAAGATTATTTAAAAACAGGTAAGCCACTGGTTGGATTTAGAACAACGACACATGCTTTTAATTATCCTAAAGGGCATCCATTACAAAAGTGGAACGCCTTTGGCGAAATTGCGTTTAATTCACCTCCGGGCTGGGGCGGTGTTGCAAAACATACGCACTATGGCCATGAATCATCTACCGATGTAAATATTATTAAGAGCGAAGCCAACAATGAATTGTTAACGGGTGTTGGTGATAATTTTCATGTAAGATCATGGCTGTATCAAGTATTACCTAGCTATCCTGTTAAAGGATCTGTATTATTAATGAATGGACACTCCATTAACCCTGCTGATAAAAAGGCATATGATAATCCAGTAACCTGGACGGGTACTAACAGTTATGGCGCAAAATTTTTCTTTACTACGATGGGACATCCTGAAGATTTTGATCAAGAGCCATTCCAACATTTGGTGATTAATGCAATGCATTGGATTGCTGGAAAAAAGATTCCTAAAAATTGGGCTGGAAAAATAAATATTAATGTTCCTTATCGTGGTATTGTATCTTCTACCATAAAATAAAAGTATAGCATGAATAAAGTTGGTTTTAATACGCTAGCATGGTCTGCTTCGGTTTCAGACGATTTGTTTCCAATCCTGGGTCGGTTAAAAAAAATTGGTTACGATGGTGTTGAGTGTTTGGTGGGGTCGCCTGACGAAAAAGCATATAGTCGCCTTGGTGCATATGCAAAAAATATTGGACTTGAAACCGTGAGCGTTTTTGTGGTAGGCTCAGCTGAGAATCCAGTGGATCCATCACCCGCTGTGCGCGCAAAGGCTCTTGACAGAATCAAATGGGGTATTGACCGCGCGCATGACATGAACGCAAAAATATTATGTGGTCCATTTCATTCCGCCCATGGCGTTTTTACCAAACAACCGCCCCAACAAATTGAATATGCATTATGTGCCGAAGTTTTGCACGCAGCAGGTGAACACGCAAAGCAAGCGGGTATTACATTAGCGGTGGAGGCGCTCAATCGCTTTGAATGTTATTTGTGTAATACCATGGATCAATTAAAAACATTAGTTGCATTAGCGGATCATCCAAATGTGCAAGCCATGTATGATACACACCACGCAAATATAGAAGAGAAAAAAAATGGCGTAGCCTTACAAACTATTGGCCCGGTTTTATCACATGTACATATTAGTGAAAACGATCGGGGCACGCCCGGTGATGGTCATGTACAATGGGAGGATATTTTTTCAACATTAAAATCTATTCAATATAAAGGCTGGTTTACCATTGAAGCTTTTTCGCGCAATGATCCAGACTTTGCGAATGCCATTAACGTATGGCGTGAATATTCATCTCCTTGGGATATTGCTGAAAAAGGATTAGCATTTATTAAAAAACATTTAAACCAAACCATATGAAAAACAATTATCCAAAATTACACAACGCAACATGGCCGGGTATTGTAGGCAAGGGCCCTGATTCTGAACCACCCATTAGTTTAGATACGCTATTGGACTTAACCGTGAACGCTGAAGTAGACGGCGTAAAATTTGATGGTATTGACCTTGGACTTTTTGAACCACATTTTAATATTGATGAATCAGATGATGGCATTAAAAGATTTGCAGAAAAAGTTTCCAAATTAAATTTAAATGTAGGAAGCTTAGTAGCGCCTATCTGGGGTGGGCCAGCGATGGGATCCAAAGAAGATCGCGCAGTTTTTGTAGACATGGTAAAAAGATCATGTCGTTTTGGTCAAAAATTAAAAGAGTATGGTGTAAGGCCAAGTGGTATTATAAGAATTGATTCAGCGAGCAAGCCAGAAGCCTGGAGCGCAGATCCAGTGAACAACACAAAATTAATTGCAGCTACGTTTAGAGAAGCTTGTGATGTGGCCGCAGACTTTGGAGAGAAATTAGCAGCAGAAGGAGAAATTTGTTGGGGTGGCATGCATAGCTGGACCGCAATGATTGAAACTTTAGAAACAGTAGATCGTCCAAATATTGGATTCCAAGCGGATATGGCGCATACGCTTTTATATTTATTAGGATACAATAGTCCACAGGATCGCATTTTACCAGAAAATTTTGATTGGAATGATCAAGCAACTTTAGATGCTGGATTAAAAAAATTAACGGCAGCGTTACGCCCTTGGACACTTGATTTTCATGTTGCACAAAACGACGGAACCGTTCATGGCACTGGTGCGCACGATAAAACAGGTCGTCACTGTCAAGCCCTTGATCCGAATGGTAAATTAGATATTGCAAAGCATGCAGGATTTTGGTTACGCAATGTGGATGGTGCATTAACAAAAGCGTTTAAACATATTTGTTGGGATGGTTGTATGTTCCCGAATGAAGTAATGACCAAACAACAAACATGGAATGATATATTAGCATCAATGATTAAAGTGCGCGACCAACATGGTTGGTATGAAGCAGAATAATATTTACAACACACTATTTTAATTATTAAAAATATGGCAACTAAAAAAACATTAAATATTGGATTAATCGGCGGCGGATTTATGGGACGCACGCACTCAAACGGATATCGTCGTGTGCCTAACTTTTTCCCAGAGCTTGAATATACACCTGTGTTAAAAGCAGTTTGTTTTCGTAATGAAACAAAAGCAAAAGCATTTGCTGAACAATGGGGCTATGAAAGTTTTGAAACTGATTGGAGAAAAATTATCGCGCGCGCAGATATTGATGCAGTAGATATTTGTACACCCAATGATACACATGCTGAAATTGCAATCGCTGCCGCAGCTGCAGGAAAAATGATATTATGTGAAAAACCATTAGCGCGCGATTTAGCAGAATCACAATTAATGGTGGACGCCATTGAAAAAGCAGGCGTAAAAAATACCGTATGGTATAACTATCGTCGTTTACCAGCAGTTACTTTAGCAAAACAAATTATTGACTCAGGTAAGCTGGGAAAAATATATCATTACCGCGCCAACTTTTTACAGGACTGGACCATCAATGAAGCGCTACCGCAGGGTGGTGAAGGATTGTGGCGCATGGACGCGGCTGTAGCGGGTTCGGGCGTATTGGGTGATTTACTTTCACATTGTATTGATACTGCAATGTGGTTGAACGGAGGTATTAAAGATGTATCTGCAATGACCGAAACTTTTGTAAAGCAACGTATGCATCAATTAACAGGAAAAGTAGAAGATGTAAAAATTGACGATGCATGTTCTTTCTTGTGTCATTTTAATAATGGTTCATTGGGTTTATTTGAATCTACCAGATATGCACGTGGACATAAAGCATTATATACTTTTGAAATTAATGGTGCGAATGCATCTATTCGTTGGGACTTACACGATTTAAATAGATTAGAGTTTTATGATAACACCGATGAATCTAAATTAAAAGGTTGGAGAACTATACATATCACCGATGGTGATCATCCTTATATGGACAAGTGGTGGGTTCCAGGGTTGAGTATTGGGTATGAACATTCTTTTGTACATCAAGCCGCTGATTTTTTAAGAAGCATTGAAACGGGCGAATCATGTTCTCCTACTTTTAAAGAAGCTTTGGATACGCAAAAAGTTTGTGATGCAGTTTCGCAATCTGCAGCTACGCGTAGTTGGAAGGATTGTGGCGTTAAATAAAATGGCAGATAAAAATTAATTTAATTTAAATGAATCAAAAAAACACTTTCCGAATTGTAATCGCCATTTGTTTGTTGGGTTATACAGTTACAACGAATGCACAACAAATGAAGGACGGCTTTGTTAAAATATTTAATGGCAAGTCCATGGCAGGTTGGGAAGCCGATACCACTTTTTGGAAAGTGAAGGACAATAGTTTTGTTGGAGAGGTAACACCACAAACGCCCATTAAAACAAATACCTTTTTAATATACCGTGAAAGCTTGCCTGCCGATTTTGAATTAAAAGCAAAGTATCGCATAAGCGCGGAAGGCAATAGTGGGATTAATTATAGAAGCGAGGAGCTTCCTACAATTAAATATGCATTAAAAGGATATCAAGCAGATATCGATGGTGGTAATGTTTACACCGGACAAAACTATGAGGAGCGCGGTCGTGGCTTTTTAGCAAAGCGCGGTGAAATAGCTGTTTTAAAAACCGATGTTAAACCTACTATCACAGGCTCGGTTGGAAATGCAGACTCATTAAAAGCTAAAATTAAATCCAACGACTGGAATGATATCCATATTATCGTAAGGGGCAACCACATGCAACACTATATTAATGGGGTATTAATGAGTGAGGTTACAGACGAGGATCCTGAAAAGCGCAAAATGAGCGGTTTATTGGGTTTTCAAGTGCATGTATCCAAAACCATGAAAGTGGAATACCGTAAAGTGTTTTTAAAGGAGCTTTAATAGCCAAGGGGCAATCAAAACGTATAATTTTTTCCAAATTATTGGGTTTTGCTAACTATTTATTTCCATAATAGTTAAAAATAAATCAATGATAATCAATTAATTATTTCTTAATTAGCAAAAAACTAATCAAATTAGTAAAAAAATACTAAATATTTTAGTTTATTAACACTTTATCCCTATCTTTACAAAAATATTAAAGAAAACATAAAACGATTAACCATGAGTAACCCAAATGTAGAAAAATTAAAAGCCTTAAAATTAACAATCGATAAAATTGATAAGGATTACGGCAAAGGAAGCGTGATGATGATGAATGAGCGCAGCCAAGAACCTCAGGAAGTAATTTCAACAGGTTCCATTGGTTTGGATACAGCCTTGGGTATTGGTGGATTACCAAAAGGAAGAATCGTAGAAATATACGGACCAGAATCTTCAGGTAAAACAACCGTTGCAATTCATGTAATTGCAGAAGCACAAAAAAAGGGAGGAATGTGTGCAATTATAGATGCAGAACATGCATTTGATAGTGCCTATGCAAAAAGAATAGGCGTGGATGTAGATAATTTATTAGTCTCCCAACCTGATTATGGTGAGCAAGCTTTAGAAATTGCAGATCGCTTAATATTATCAGGAGCGATTGATGTATTAGTAATAGATTCTGTTGCAGCACTTGTTCCAAAAAGTGAATTAGAAGGTGAGATGGGTGACTCGAAAATGGGGCTACACGCGCGTTTGATGAGTCAGGCATTAAGAAAATTAACAGCGACTATTAATAAAACAAACACGATTTGTATTTTCATTAATCAGCTTCGTGAAAAAATTGGTATTGTTTTTGGTAACCCAGAAACGACTACTGGTGGTAATGCTTTAAAATTTTATGCTTCAGTTCGTTTGGATATAAGAAGAATGGCACAAATTAAAGATGGTGATGAAGCCATCGGAAATAGAGTAAAAGTAAAAGTGGTTAAAAACAAGGTGGCGCCTCCTTTTAGAGCTGCTGAGTTTGAAATTATTTTTGGAGAAGGAATTAGCAAGATTGGAGAAATTATTGATATGGGCGTTGAATTAGAGATCATACAAAAATCAGGAAGCTGGTTTAGTTATGATGCCAACAAACTAGGACAGGGCCGTGATTCAGTAAAAACAATATTACACGACAATCCAGAAATGGCCAATGAAATTGAAGCTAAGATTAGGGCTAAAATAGCCGCTAATGTTGAGGCCGCCGCTTCAAAGTAGTCAAGAGTTTTTGTTTTTAGTTAGTTAGTAAGTACAACCGCATCATTTATGGTGCGGTTTTTTTTATATTTATACAAACTTTACTCCTTGGTTTACCTGCTTAAATTATTGATACGCGCTGCTTTGTTTATTTTTTGTAAAAAAATTTACATTAAAAACAAATCGTTAGTAAACACCAAGGGGCCATTACTAATCATTGCAAATCATCCCAATTCTTTTTTAGATGCTGTAATCATTGGCGCACAGTATAGCAGAAGAGTTTATTTTTTAGCTAGAGGAGACGTATTTACTAAAAAGCATCATCGCTATTTATTGGGATTATTAAATATGATTCCTGTTTATAGATTGCGGGAGGGCAGAGAATTTTTGAATCTAAATGAGTATGCCTTTGTGGCTTCAAAAAACTTATTAGCCAAAGGCGAAGCAGTATTAATTTTTATTGAAGGTATTTGTTTAAACACCAACGAACTCCAGCCTTTTAAAAAGGGTACAACTCGTATTTTACAAGGTACCCAGGAATTAGGGGTATTTCCAAGTATCCATGTGGTAGGTATAGGGTATGATAATTTCCGTGGCGTAGGTAAGTATGTAAATGTGGTGTATAATGATTTTCCATACACTAAAACAATCATCACCGCCAAGGATCGTGTTGAATTTAATAGTGCGGTTTTTGCATTACTCAATAAAAATATTATAACCCCCGTCGTACCAACTGCTAATAATTCTATGGCGCGCAAATTAAGATTTGCTTTTGCGCGCGCCATTTATTACCTACAAGCACCTTATTATTTTCCATTACGTCATTTTGTAGCGCGCGTAACAAAAAATACAGTTTTTTATGATTCAGTATTGTTTGCTTTTTTACTTTTTACCTATCCCCTTTTTTTACTAATTATTTTTTTATTACTTTATCAACTATCAATACCCCTTCCAATTATATTAATTACCTTGGTCGCTATCCCACTTGTTAGTAAATTTGCAAGTAAGTAGTAACCCCATAAATAATAATCATGCAACAACATATGCGTCGTTTTGAAAAAGAAAAGAAAATTGCACTAATAGCGCATGATAATAAAAAAAAAGACTTAATAGAGTGGGCTACATACAATAAAAAAGCTTTAGCAAAACACAAGCTAGTTGCCACCGGAACCACAGGTAAATTAATTGAGGAAGCGCTGCATCGAAAAATAACAAAAGTTTTAAGCGGTCCATTGGGTGGGGATCAACAAATAGGTGCAATGATTGCTTCGGGCGATATTGATATGGTATTTTTCTTTTTTGACCCCATGGAGGCACAGCCACATGATAGTGATGTAAAGGCATTGTTAAGATTGGTAGTGGCCTGGAACCTACCCATGGCTTGCGATCGCACTACGGCTGATTTTTTAATCACTTCAAAATTTATGCAAGAAGTATACGAATATAAACTTCCCGACTATACCCATTATTTATCAAGAAGTATAGAAAAGCCGTAAACACTAAAAAGGCATTTTATTAAATAAAATTTCAAATTATTACTATGAAAAAAATATTTGCACCACTTGCGCTATTATTATTAAGTACTACATCAGTAACTGCACAAAAATCCATCACTGGTTTTAAAAATACAGACAAGCAATTAAAAATTGAAGCTGATTTTGATGCACAGCTAAATGCAAAGCGTGTTGGCGAAAACATAAAGTTATTATCATCTGTTCCACATCATGTTGGATCAGTTGGCGGAAAATTTGTTGCATCAGAGATTGCAAAAGTATTTAAAGACAATGGTTGGGATACTAAAATAGAAACCTACCAGTTAATGTTTCCAACACCAATTACACGCGTATTAGAAATGAGTGGTGCAACTAATTATAAAGCAGTATTAAAAGAGCCCTCCTTTAAAGAAGATGCTACATCAGGACAACCAGATCAACTACCTACTTACAATTGTTGGAGCGCAGATGGAGATGTTACTGCTAATTTAGTTTTTGTGAATTATGGTTTACCAGAAGATTATGAAACCCTAGCAAAATATGGTATCGACGTTAAAGGAAAAATTGTGCTTGCAAAATATGGTCGCAGCTGGAGAGGCATAAAACCAAAAGTTGCACAAGAGCATGGTGCAATAGGTTGTTTAATTTATTCTGATCCAGCGGATGATGGTTATAGTGCAGGTGATATCTATCCTATTGGCGCATTTAAAAATGATCAAACCGTGCAACGTGGCTCAATTATGGATATGGTTATTTATCCAGGTGATCCTACCACTCCAAATATTGCATCAACTGCAAATGCACCCAGAGTAAATCATAAAGATGCCGAAAATTTATTAAAGATTCCTGTACTTCCAATTAGTTATGGAGATGCAGCACCACTATTAAAAGATATGGCAGGTCCGGTAGCCCCAAAAGATTGGGCGGGCGCTTTACCCATTACTTATCATATTGGGCCAAGTAAATCAAAAGTGCATTTGAAATTAGCATTTGATTGGAAGTTAAGACCAGGCTTGAATGTTATTGCAACGATTAAGGGCTCAGAATATCCAGATCAGTGGATTATTAGGGGTAATCACCATGATGCATGGGTAAATGGTGCAAATGATCCAATTAGTGGTATTGCTGCTGAGTTAGAAGAAGCGATTGCCATTGGTGGTTTATTAAAACAAGGATGGAAACCAAAACGTACATTAATTTATTGTGCTTGGGATGCGGAAGAACCAGGTTTGATGGGTTCTACAGAGTGGGTCGAAGATCACGCACTTGAATTACAAGCAAAGGCAGTTGCATATATAAATTCAGATGGCAATGGCCGTGGATTTTTGGGTGTGCAAGGCTCTCACGGTTTATCTAATTTTGTAACTGATATCAGTAAATCGGTGATTGATCCGCAAGCGGGTGTTTCGGTATTTGAAAGACAGAAAGCAAATAGTGCAACTAATGCAAGTACAAGCAAATCAAAAAAAGAAATTTTTGAAGCAACCACCTATCCATTAGGTGCCATGGGCTCGGGCTCGGATTACTCTTCCTTTATACAACATATAGGCGTTCCTTCATTAAACATTGGTTACGGTGGTGAAGATGCAGGCGGCGAGTATCATTCTATTTATGATTCTTATGATCACTATGCGCGATTCAAAGATGCAGAATTTAAATATGGCGTAACCCTTGCTAAGACATCTGGACGTGCAGTGCTGCGTTTGTCAGAAGCAGACGTACTTCCTTTTGATTTCACTGCATTACATAAAACCATCAAAGGATATATTAATGAGTTAGTTTCGAATGTAGATGCACTTCGTGAAAAAGCGCAGGTGGAAAATGATTTGATTAAAAACAATGCATATACAATTGCAGCCGATCCAACAACCAAATTAGCAACACCTAAATTATTAACTGAGGTTCCTTTTGTTGATTTTTCTTCCCTATTAAATGCATTAGCAACACTAGAAAAATCGGCACAAAAATTAGAACAATTAAAAGCCGGGGCAGATGCAAATAAGTTAGCTGCAATTAATGCAAAAATATATTCAGCGGAACAATCATTGTTACTCCCCGCTGGTTTGCCGCGCCGACCATGGTATAAACATAGTTTGTATGCACCAGGATTTTATACGGGTTATGGTGTAAAAACTGTACCGGGTGTTCGTGAAGCCATTGAACAACAAAATTGGTCTGAAACACAACAGCAAATAACTGCAGTATCAAATGCAATAAATAAATTTTCTTCCTATTTAGATGCATTATAGGGTGTAAATTTGCCTATGCCGTTTCAACTTCAATCTAGTTATACACCTTCTGGTGATCAGCCTGCAGCAATTGCACAGCTAACCGAAGCGGTGCAAGCGGGTGATCGTTATCAAACTTTATTGGGTGTAACTGGAAGTGGTAAAACATTTACCATTGCGAATTTGATTCAAAATGTCCAACGACCCACACTTATATTAACGCACAATAAAACATTGGTTGCACAATTATATGGTGAGTTCAAACAGTTTTTTCCGAACAACGCAGTAGGATATTTTGTTTCCTATTATGACTATTATCAACCAGAGGCGTATTTACCCACTTCGGGCGTTTATATTGAAAAGGATTTAAGTATTAACGAGGAATTAGATAAGCTACGACTTCAAGCTACTGCGCATTTATTAAGTGGTCGTCGAGACATTATTATTGTTGCCAGCGTGAGTTGTATTTATGGAATGGGGAATCCTACTGAATATGAAAATGGAATTATTCGTATTGAAAAAGGTATGGTGATTTCAAGACAAGCATTTTTACACGCATTGGTCAATAGCTTATATCACAGAACAGTCACTGAATTCGATCGTGGTGGTTTTAGGGTACAAGGAGATACGGTAGATATTCGATTACCGTATGTTGATTATGGCTACCGGATTACATTTTTTGGTGATGAAATTGAATCCATCGAAAGTATTGAAATAGAGACAGGCAAAAGAATTGAGGAGATGGAGAATGCGGCAATTTTTCCTGCGAACTTATATCTCGCGCCGAAGGAAATGGTGCAACAAATAATTTACGAAATTCAAGATGAGGTGCGTGCGCAGGTGGAGTACTTCAAAAATGTTGGAAAGCACATTGAAGCGCAACGTATTAAAGAACGTGTTGAGTATGATATTGAAATGATTAGAGAATTGGGTTATTGTTCCGGCATTGAAAACTATTCTCGATTTTTTGATCGCCGCAAACCAGGTACGCGACCATTTTGTTTGTTGGATTATTTCCCTAAGGATTTTTTATGTGTCATTGATGAAAGCCATGTAACAGTACCACAAATATCAGGCATGTATGGTGGTGATAGAAGCAGAAAGATGAACCTGGTTGAATATGGATTTAGATTACCGAGTGCTATTGACAACCGACCCTTGAATTTTAATGAATTTGAAAATATTATTGGGCAATCTATTTTTTTAAGTGCCACCCCTGGTGATTATGAATTAGAAAAGACCGCTGGGTTAATTGTGGAGCAGGTAGTACGACCAACTGGTTTACTAGATCCGCCCATTGAAGTTAGACCTACAAAAAATCAAATAGACGATTTATTAGATGAGATCGCTAAGCAAGTAGAAATGGGCGACCGGGTTTTGGTGACTACGCTTACTAAAAAAATGGCGGAGGAAATGGATCGTTATTTGGTACGCATACAAATTAAATCAAAATACATACATAGTGATATTGATGCGCTTGAGCGTGTTGAAATTTTAAGAGAATTAAGATTGGGCGTGATTGATGTATTAGTAGGTGTTAACCTTTTAAGAGAAGGGCTTGATTTACCGGAGGTTTCCCTCGTGGCGGTGTTAGATGCAGACAAAGAAGGGTTTTTAAGAAACGAAAAGTCGCTCACCCAAACCGCTGGCCGTGCAGCACGTAATGTACGTGGTCGGGTAATTTTTTATGGCGATCAAATTACCAAAAGTATGCAGCGCACGATTGATGAAACCAATCGTAGGCGGGCAAAACAAATGAAATACAATGAAGAACATGGTATTTCACCAACGACGATTATTAAAAGTATTGAACAGGTAATGCAACAAACTTCGGTATTGGATATTAAAGGCTTTACACTTAATAATATTAATGTACGGACTTCGGATGAACTTGAAATGGTGGCGGATCCAGAAAGTATATATCAAACAATACCACAAATAGAAAAGGCCATTGTACAAACTAAAAAGCAAATGGAAAAATTTGCGAAGGCACTTGATTTTATGGAAGCTGCTAAGTTGCGCGATGAAATGTTCCGATTAGAAGCGCAGCTAGCAGGAATGAAAAAGAAATAGTGCGCATTATTAATAGCGTTATCCACCACTAAATAATGAATACCGGCCTAAAATGCTTTAATTTTACAACGACTATGATCTCTTTATTTGAATCTATATACAATGGCCTACTGCAAACAACTTGGTTAGAATTAATCGCGGTTATTGCTGGTATCGTTTCAGTATGGTATAGTAGAAAGGAAAGTATTTTAGTGTATCCGATTGGCTTAATCAACACCACCATCTATATTTATCTTAGTTTTAAAGGACATTTATTGGGCGAGGCCAGTGTTAATTTATATTATACCCTTATGAGCTTATGGGGTTGGTATTTGTGGACAAGAGTAGATCCCAATAAGCATACTATCATTTTACAAATTACCAAAAGCAACACAAGTGATTGGGTTTATCAAATACTATTTTTCTTAGCCTTTTATTTTTCTCTTTATTTTTCACTCACTTATTTAAAAAAGGAATTCGCACCCGAAGCCATTCCATGGGCCGACGCACTTGCGAGTGCTGCAGCCTATACGGGTATGTGGCTAATGGCAAAGAAAAAAGTAGAGAGCTGGATTTGGTGGATCATTACCAACATTGTATCAATACCATTATACTTTATAAAAGGATATACGTTTACCAGTGTTCAGTTTTTAGTATTATTAGTCCTTGCCGTTGCTGGTTTAAAATCGTGGAATGATAAAGCAAAAAATAATTCTATAAACGCAGTACTGTAATTATATTATTTTAAACGCATTTAAGCAATGAGTAACGCTATACAAAAAATTGTAGTACTGGGTCCCGAATCAACAGGGAAATCAACACTTTGTGAACATTTGGCAAATCATTACAATACATTGAACTGTCCTGAATATGCGCGACAATTTTTGTCTGAAAACGGTGTAAAATATAATTACACTGATTTATTAACAATTGCCAAGGGGCAATTAACATTAGAGGACAAGTTTACACAACAAGCGATAGAAAATAAAAAAAACATGTTAGTTGTTGACACTGATATGTATGTTATGAAGGTTTGGTGTGAATATGTATTTAATAACTGCCATACTTTTATTTTAGAACAAATAAATGCGCGTAGCTATGATTATTACTTATTGTGCGATATAGACCTGCCATGGACTGCAGATGAAATGCGCGAATATCCCGATAACAAACCAAGACAAGAATTATTCCAAATTTATAAGGACCTATTAATAAATCAAAACACACATTGGGGTATTGTAACCGGGATGGGAGACGAAAGGACTAAGAACGCAATACAGCTAATAGATAAAAATTTGAAATAGTAAACGCAAGCTAATTTTTTAAAAGCGCACGTACATCTTCATCGCCTTCAATATTATTCATCTCTCTTAAAATTTGAGGATAACGCCATGACACTCTTCTTGTCATTGGTCTTGCTGTAAAATTTTTTGGATTCGGAAAGCCTGCAACAATCATTGCCGCCTCGGCTCTGCTTAAATTTTTTGCTGACTTATGAAAGTAATGTTGTGCGGCAGCTTCTACCCCAAAACAACCTGGACCTGTTTCAATTACCTTTAAATACACTTTTAAAATTCTTTTTTTACCCCAGACCCATTCAATTAAAAATGTAAAATATACTTCCGGTATTTTTCTGATATACTTATCATATCAACCACCTTGCCATAAAAAAACATTTTTAGCTGTTTGTTGGGTTATTGTACTAGCACCCCCTCCTATCGGAATTTTTTATTTTTTATTTTTCTTTTTTGGTCGCAAACTTTTTTCAATTGCATCACAATCAAAACCACTATGGTCTGTAAATGATTGGTCCTCGCTAGCAAGCGCTGCTAGTTTAATATTATAGGACATATCATTCCATGAAACATAATCTCTTTTCAAACCTAGTCCAAATGCGTTTGTGATTTGAGTAATAGTAATGGGCGGCTCCACCAACTTTATGATAATTACATAAATAAGGGAGCTAATAAATAGATAAATAAAAAACCGGTAAATTTTTTTTAACACAAGCAGCTATTAAAGTATTTCCAAACTAAATCTTTTTCCAATCGGTCGGTAATTTGGATTTGCTTTTCGTAATAATCTTCCAGCAACCACTGCTACCGCACCACTAATTAGTTTTGGAATATTTTTCTGTTCTAATATAGGATCATTCTTAATTAAGCTATTAATGACATTCAATAACACATATCCAGCACCACCTACTTGTAAAGCTGCACCATTCGTGACAACGCTATTATAATGTCCCCTATCTTTTGCAAAGGCTTTAATTTCATTGATATGGAGTAACATTTTTCCCAATTTAAGTGTGTCCTCGCCATAAGTGCCAAACATAGTCATTACTCTTTGTAAGGCAAATTGATTTATTTGAATTGTATCATCCTTAATTGCAGAAATATAACCTGTTAGCCACTGATCATTACTAAATTGAAAGTTAATGTAATTACCCACCGAAAAGGAGCGAATGGTAACCCCTCTCTCTTTAAGTAATAGCAAGCGTCCTGTTTGTGCGCTTAAGCTAACAGAAAAAAAAGCAATGCAGATTAAAAAAAGAAGTGATTTTTTATTCATAATAGCAATTTACAATAAAGGCTCGGTTTAAAAAAAGTAATTCACAACAGAATCCAATTCTATTCATTAATATTTTAACGCGCCAATAAATAATGCTGCGCTAAATACAAGTATTATGATAGCGGAAAGTCGATTTATCCAAATCAAATTCTTCCCCATTAAACTTGGTCGTAACCTGCTAGCCAAAGTCACTTTAATTAAATCTGATAAAAGCAAAAAAACTAAGCAGGTAGCAAAAACGATGAATTTGTATTGAACAGGATTGTTTGTTTCGGCTGCGCTGGCTCCAATGGCGGCCGTCCATGCAAACCAAAATATAAACACACTTGGATTTAGGGTATTCATCAAAAATCCCGATATATATATTCCCAGATAATCTCTTTTTCTAAAAACCTTTTCTTCCCCATTTTCATCAGACTCAATTTTTATCTTTTTAAAGAACAAAGTATATAAGCCCAACAACAAGAGAAATCCTGCACCAGCCATGGCGATAAATGCCTTATGATCTAATACCAATAAAAAAATGTTCGTAAAAATATTCGCTATAAGCAATTGTCCAATATCACTGGTGGAAACACCTGCAACGAAAAGATAACCCGCCTTCCGACCATTAGTAATACTTTGTTTTAGGATAGCAAAAATTACAGGACCCAAAGAGATACTTAAAATAAGCCCCAACAACAACCCTTTAATAATAGGAGCTAACATTTTATTTATTTTGTATAAAAATTTCCCAATCTTTTAATATATCTCCCTTTAATACCCTTGGAAATTTATGTTGTCCTCCTATCTTTCCCTTGGCTTGCATAAAATCCATAAATATATTTTCTTTTAAAACTGTAACACGTATTCTTTTTAATGTATTTTTTCTCTCTATTGCATAATCGTCATTGAGCACAATTAATTTTTCATCAATTGCTTTTGCTAAAGCTACTCCATCAACTTCTTGATCACAAGCCACGTACCAATGATGTCCAAATAAGGAATCTACATTTTCACCTCGAACAGCATATTCAGGAATGGATAAATTAAATTCTTCACTCACCAAATGAATCGCTTTATTCATATTGTCAACACTTAAGTGTTCGCCAACAATACTTAAAAAATGCTTGGTTCTTCCCGTGATGATAATTTCCGCATTTTCTTTATCAACAAATCGAACTGTATCTCCAATTAAATAACGCCATGCACCCGCATTGGTGCTAATCAATAATGCATAGTCCTTACCTTCTTCTACTTCGTGTATCATTAGCGCTTCTGGATTTTCAACCATTTCTCCATCCGCATCAAAATTATTTTCATCAAAGGGTACAAATTCAAAAAAGATATGTTGATTGTACGAAAGGCGCATGCCCTTTGCGTTTTGTTTGTCCTGCCATGCTAAAAACCCCTCACTAGCTAAATAGGTTTCCACATAGGTAATGGGCTTTCCTAATAATTTCTCAAAACCAATTTTATAGGGTTCAAAACTTACACCACCGTGAACAAAAAAAGTTAAGTTGGGCCAAATCTCATGAATATTTTTAACCTTATATTTTTCGATGACCATTTCAAGACACATTTGAATCCAAGCTGGCACACCCGCTAAAAAACCAATATCCCAGTCGGGTGCCTTTTCAACAATATCAACCAATTTTTTATTCCAATTTTTTTCTTTCGCTATTTTCTTACCTGGTTTATAAAATGGCTGAAACCAAAAAGGTGATTTTTTAGCAGTAATACCACTTAGGTCTCCTGCATAATAGCCGGGCCCCTTTTGTAAATCGGTGCTACCACCTAAGGTGAGCATTCCACTTCCAATAGAGCTGAGCGAAGTGCTTTGATAGGTTAATAAACTGAGCAATTGTTTGATCATGATTACCTTATTCCCCTTCAGTAAATCATTAGTGATGGGGATATATTTGCTAGCCGATTCGCTGGTTCCGCTACTCAATGCGAAATATTTAATTTTACCTGGCCAACAGATATCCTCTTTTCCATCAAGGGTTTGATACCACCATTCATTGTAAATTTTATTGTAATTATAGGTAGGTACATTTTGTTGAAAGGTTTTTCCAGGATGCCTACTTAATACAATTTGCTCAAACTTATTTTTTTGGCCAAAAGCGGTATAGCGCGCGCGACGTAATAATTTTTTTAATACGCGTAGCTGTGCCTCTTTTGGACTTTTTTTGGGGATACCCAATGCCTTGCTAATCGTTTTGGGTAAATTAATCTCGAAAATTGGCATCTACAGAATCGTTTTATATTTTAAAGATTATTCGTAAAAATAGGAATATTATTCGAGTAAACGACCCTACTTTTGTATATGTTTAAAAATACACTTTTACAAGCAACCGAAGCAGGCGCAGTGGAACTTAGGCGCTTTTTTAACGGTTCCTTCACCATTTCTAGTAAGGCCAGTATCAACGATTTAGTGACGGAAGCAGATCATGCTTCTGAAAAAGCAATTTTTAGTGTAATTCAAAAAAATTTCCCGGATCATTTTATATTAAGTGAGGAAACGGGTGCGCTACCACAAGATTCTGATTATAAGTGGATTATTGATCCCATTGATGGCACCATTAATTTTGCGAATGGCATTCCTATATGTTGTGTAAGTATTGGCTTGGAACACAAAGGTCAAATGATTTTGGGTGCGGTGTATAATCCTTTTATGAATGAAATGTTTATTGCAGAGCGCGGACAAGGAGCAACCTTGAATGATAAAAAAATTCAAGTAAGCGATAAGTCAGATTTATTAACAAGTTGTTTAGTCACAGGATTTTCGTATCAATATTTAGATACCGCAAACGGCCCGTTACAAATTTTTGAAAAATTAATTCGCAAGGCCATTCCTGTTCGTCGACTAGGAAGTGCTGCACTTGATTTGTGTTGGACAGCGGCAGGCAGGTTTGATGGTTTTTATGAACACAAGCTGCAAGCATGGGATAGTGCCGCAGGATTTTTAATTGTAGAAGAAGCGGGTGGAAAGGTTACAGATTTGCAAGGGAATCCATACACACCCTACAATCCAGGGATCATTGCTACCAATGGAAAAATTCACCAACAACTACAATCAGTTATTAACGGAGGAACACTTTAATATTTTTTATGTCAACAGAAAGAACAGAAATTGAAAAACTTGGCGAGTTTGGTTTGATTAATCATCTCACCGAAAATTTTGAAATTCAAAATGTATCCACTGTGTTATCCATTGGAGATGATGCTGCGGTGATTGATCATTTTGGAAAACAAACCGTAATTACGACCGATCTATTAATTGAAGGTGTTCACTTTGATTTAATGTATACGCCTTTAAAACATTTAGGATACAAAGCGGTGATTGTTAATTTAAGTGACATTTATGCAATGAATGCGCAACCCACGCAAATCACGATGAGCATAGCTTTTAGCAATCGCTTTAGTTTAGAAGCATTAAATGAATTTTACGATGGCGTACATCACGCATGTGAATTATATGGCGTTGATTTAATCGGTGGTGATACAAGTACTTCTCAAAAAGGATTCATCATTTCTGTTACCGCGATTGGTGAAGTATCCCCAGATAAATATGTAAAACGCAGCACTGCTGAAAGTGGCGATTTGATTTGTGTATCCGGCGATTTGGGCGGCGCATTTTTGGGATTGACTTTAATGGAACGCGAGAAACAAATATTTTTAGAAAACCCACAAGTACAACCGACATTAGAAAACGAAGATTATATTGTTGGAAGGTTGTTGCGACCAGAAGCAAGAAAAGATATTTTAGATATACTTGAACAACAGGAAATACTTCCTACTTCGATGATGGACGTAAGTGATGGCTTAAGTAGTGATGTATTGCATTTGTGTAAACAAAGCAATTTAGGTTGTCGTATTTATGAAGATAAAATTCCTATTCATGAGGATACAAAGGCTGCAGCATTTAAGTTTGGTTTGGATCCAACGGTATGCGCATTAAACGGCGGCGAAGATTATGAATTATTATTTACCATGAAGCAATCCGATTATGATAAAATAACTTTGCAAGAAGAAATTAGCGTGATTGGCTATATGTGTGATGCTGATGAGGGTACTAAAATTATTACGAAGGGAAAAAATGTTTTTGATATTACTGCACAAGGCTGGAATGCATTTGGCAACAAAGCATAATTACACTAACAAGTAATCAATTTTATTATACGTCGATCTGCATGTAAACAAAGCAGGTCGGCGTTTTCATTTACAGCAATCTTTCCTGTTATTTCTGCACGCTTCATCACTCTTGCAGGATATAGGCTACACATTCTAACCGCCTCTCCTAAATCAATACCCACTTCGTTAATTAAGTTATTGACTGATTTTAGTTGGGTTAAAGAAGAGCCACTTAATACACCCGCGCTTTCATACTTATCTCCTGCTATTTGATGTTGGTATATTCCTACACTTGTTGTGGTGACAGCATCTGTTATACAAAACAAGCGTTCGCCCATTATTTTTTTTGCAATTTTTATTGCGTTGAAATCAACATGATAACCATCGACAACCAAACTACATGCCACTTTATTATGATTAAAAATTGCACCTACCATACCCGGGGCACGATGTTGCAATGCGCTCATGGCATTAAATAAATGAGTGGCTACTGTAATATTATTATTAAATGCTTGGGTAGCTTGTTCATAAGTGGCGTCGCTATGACCAGCTGAAACTACGATACCATTATTTTCAATTAAATCAATAATAGATGCATCCACCATTTCTGGCGCAAGTGTTATCATACTAATAAACGCTTTTCCATAATCCAATAAATCCTGCACTTGTTTTAATGTAGGTTGATGTATATGTTCTTTCGCATGCGCGCCTTTTTTTAGTTGATTAATCCATGGCCCCTCAATGTGTAACCCTATGCAACCCTTACCACCATTAGTTTTGTAGTCGCGAACGGCATCAATACATTTATAAATTACCCCCCAACTTTGGGTTGCCAAGGTTGGCTGAAAATAGGCGGTGCCACTGGCCAAACAATAGGCATAAATTTTTTGAATGGTATCGGCGGTTGGAAATTCAGATAATAATTTTTCATCCGCACCATAAATTTGTAAATCAATCAATGCGGGAACTACTAGCGGTATTGAATTTTTATGATCATACCCCTCTTTATTTATATTTGATATTTTTCCGTTTTCAATTACGATAACGCACTCTGAAATCCAATGCGCTCCGGTAAATAATTCTTGAACCGATAAAATTTGTTGCATTATAATTCAATATTAAAAAAATCAGCGTTTTTCCAAAAAGGAAATTGCTCCCTCGTTTTTATTAACTCTTCTTTTTGAAGCGTAATATGAAAAATATCCTCCTCATAAGCGCAGTGATATAAAATTTCACCCAATGGTCCTACCACCATACTATCTCCGCTATGCATCATATTTTTACCATCCAAGCCAACCCGATTCACGCCAATTGTGTAGCATTGGTTTTCAATGGCGCGCGCTGTCAGTAAGGTTTTCCAAGCATGGTTTCTTTTTTCAGGCCAATTGGCTACATACAACAGAACATCATATTCTAATCCAGCCACATTTGTATTTTCGGTATTTAATTCCTTATTTGATGTTGCTAATTGCTGGCGCGCCCAAACTGGGAAACGTAAATCAAAACAAATTTGTAAATTAATTTTCCAACCTTTTACACTTGCAATTAATCTTTTATTTCCTTCACTATAAAATTCATGTTCACCAGCAAAAGCAAATAAATGTCGTTTATCATAATAGCCCAATTCTCCATTAGGTAACATCCATATTAAGCGATTATAATAGTTGCCGTTTTCTTCAATGATAACCGATCCCGTGATGATTGATTTTTTAGTCTCTGCCAATCGGCGCATCCATTGAACCGTGGGCCCTTCCATGTTTTCTGCAAATAAAGCAGGCTGCATACTAAATCCTGTCGTAAACATTTCGGGAAGTACAATAATTTCGGTAGGCTCGGCAATAGCCATGATCTTTTTTGCCAAGGCTTCAAGGTTTGCGCCCTTATCCTCCCAAAAAAGGGCGGTTTGTATTATTGTAAATTTAAGTGATGACACAGAAGATATTTTTATGCTGCATTAAAGATACTATAAACGGGGATTATTTATCCTTATTCAATTGTTGTAAAATGGGCTGAATCAGCGCTGACTCAAAACCGCGTTGGTATAAAAAAGCCTGTGTTTTAGCCATCCGACTTAAACCCCTTTCGCCTTTGAGACTGTTCCATTTCTTTTTGGCTAAAAATAGTAAAGTGGTATTATAGTCATCTAGGTCAATACTTTTTAACGCCTTTTTAATATTCACCGGACTCACTCTTTTTTGTTGCAGTGCATATTGAATTTTACTTTTCCCCCATTGTTTTATTCGAAAGTGGCCTCCCGCAAAAAGGGTGGCAAATCGCTCTTCATTTAAAAAATTGTCTGTAATTAAATTGGATAAAATCTCCTCCACTTCACTTTTAGTCATGCCCAATTCGTATAGCTTATCGCGTACCTCCTGTTGGGCTCTTTCTTGATAGGCACAAAAATGCCGTATCCTTTGAATAGCCTGCTCTTTACCAATTCTAATTTTATTCATTTTGTAGATAAGAATGTCAATAAGAAATGCTAAAATAGCTTTTTAATCTTAAGATTTTGCATTAGGTTTGTCTTGTTAGAAAAGTTAAATAAATACAAAGGAATTATGAAATTTATAGTATCCTCCTCCTCTCTTTTAAAACACTTGCAACAAATCGCAGGGGTTATTAATACCAACACTGTTTTACCAATTTTAGAAGATTTTTTATTCGAGATTGAAGATAAAAAACTAAATATTATTGCCACAGATTTGGAAACAGTGATGCGTGTTCAAATGGATGTAGAAAGCAAGGCCAATGGTCGTGTTTGTATTCCAGCTAAAATTTTAATTGATTCATTAAAAAATATTGCAGACCAGCCGCTTACTTTCAACATTGATAAAAATCATGCTGTTGAAATTACAAGCGATAATGGTAAGTATAAAGTGATGGGCGAAAATCCAGATAATTTTCCGAAAGAACCTACAGCCGATGACACCACTGGTTTTAATATGACGAGTACTGGATTGTTAACCGCAATTAATAAAACCTTATTTGCAGTAAGTGGTGACGATTTAAGACCAGCAATGACAGGCGTATTTTTTGAATTATCAAAAGAGGGCGTTCAGTTTGTTGCAACTGATGCACACCGCTTGGTAAGATACAAGCGTACCGATACAAAAGCGACACAAAACGCATCTTTCATTGTTCCTAAAAAGCCTTTGAATTTATTAAAAAATGCATTGCCAGATAATGAAGATCCAATCACAGTGAGCTTTAATAGCAATCATCTTTTTGTAGATCATGGATCAATACAATTAATTTGTCGTTTAATCGATGCGCGTTTCCCAGACTATAAAGTAGTTATTCCTGCTGACAATCCTTATCGCTTAACGGTGAATAAACATGATTTTCAAAATGCATTACGTCGTGTAAATGTATTTAGTAACAAAAGCACTAATCAAGTTGCTTTGAATATTACTGGTAATGAATTGCAAATGGCTGCGCAGGATATTGATTTTAGTTTTGAAGGTAATGAGCGTATGAGTTGTGAATACAAAGGGGAGGATATTCAAATTGCCTTTAACGCAAAATTTTTAATTGAAATGTTGAGTGCTGCAGATACCGATGACATTTTTATTGAATTATCTACGCCTAGTAAAGCAGGTTTGATAAAACCATCCGAACAAGCGCCTGGCGAGGACTTGCTTATGTTAGTGATGCCGCTGATGTTAAATAGTTAATCCGTACCCTAAATATATGCCCTAGGGCAAGTTTTGAAAACCCGTTGATCTAGACCAAGAACATCGGGTTTTTTATTTACATTTATAGTCTAAAACCAAGCCCATGTTTGAGAGTATACAGTCTTATTTTAGTAGCATACCTAGTTTACATCGTGCGCTTATTTTAGCAGGCGGGATTACCTTTTTTTGGTGGGTTGAATCGGCCATTCCTTTGTTTAAATTTCAATATAGTAAATGGCGTCATGCTTCCATTAATATTTTTTTCACCCTTACGACTATTGTAATCAATTTTGGATTTGCGCTATTAATGGTAAAAACCAGTGACTGGACGATTGCTAATAATTTTGGACTTTTAAATATGGTATCCTTACCCAACATAGCTTCGGCAATAATTGGTTTGTTATTACTCGATTTTATTGGGGCATATTTGGTACATATGATTGAGCATAAAGTAAAATTTTTATGGAAATTTCATATGGTCCATCATGCGGATACAAAAGTAGATACGACTACTGCTAATCGGCACCATCCAGGAGAATCTGTCATTAGAGCGGTGTTTGCGATATTGGCTGTTTTTGTTTTAGGAACCCCAATGTGGTTGGTCATGTTGTATCAAAGCTTAAGTGTGGTGCTTTCACAATTTAATCACGCAAATATTAAAACTCCATCTTGGTTTGATAAAACCCTTGGTTTAATTATTGTCTCGCCGAATATGCACCGCATACATCATCATTTAATGCGTCCCCAAACCGATAGTAATTATGGGAACATATTTTCATTTTGGGATAAATTATTGGGAACGTATAACAGCACACCCATGTCTGAAATTAAATATGGCTTAGATGTTTTAGACAACCAACGAGACCAAGATTTATTATATCAATTAAAAATGCCGTTTAATAAAAATATTAAAACGGATTATTAAATAAGTTTCATTTATGAAAATTGGTGCTTTTATACCTGCTCGCTATGCGGCTACACGTTTTCCAGCTAAATTAATGCAAACATTGGGTGACAAAACGGTGATTAGACATACCTATGACAACACAGTTGCCACTGGATTATTTGATTCGGTATATGTCGTAACCGATAGCGAAATTATTTTTAATGAAATAACACAACATGGCGGCAACGCCATTATGAGTAAGCGTTCACATGAAAGCGGTAGCGATAGAATTGCAGAGGCCGTGCAGGACTTGGACATTGATATTGTAGTGAATGTACAAGGGGATGAACCCTTTGTAAAAAGAGAACCGCTTGAAAAAGTAATTGCTGTTTTTTCAGATGCGAAAGTTGAAGTAGCTTCATTAATGCAGGTACTCACTGATAGCACTTTAATTCAGGATCCTAATTATGTAAAAGTAGCAGTAGATAAAAATAACAATGCATTGTTTTTTTCACGTAGTGTAATTCCTTATCCAAGAAGTACAGAATCACCTGTAACTTACTATGAACATATTGGCGTATATGCATTTCAAAAACAAGCATTACTTAATTTCACCAACTGGCCAATGTCTCCATTAGAAGCAGCTGAAAAAATTGAATGTTTGCGTTATTTGGAAAATGGGGTATCGATTAAAATGGTTGTAACAGAATATATGCGTGTTGAAATTGACACACCCGCAGATTTAATTAAAGCGGCAAAGCTTTTATAAAATGAATAGTAAATAATCATAAAGCGGGAATTGAATCCGCTATAAAGTTTATCTTTGTAATGGATTACAGTTTTATGAATCAACAAATATTTATACATCCCCTTATATTAAAATAAAAAAAATTGCAGTTTAAGAATTTAAAGCTAGTTGACTATGTTGTTTATGGTCGTGGCGCGTTTAATCAATTAGATGAAATTTTAGCCCCTCGCCGAAAGGATAATTTTCCGATGATATTTTTCTTGGATCATTATTTTATTGGTAAACCATTAGCGGGTCGCATTCCATTAAGAGGGAAGGATAAGATTGTATATGTGGATGTAACGCAGGAGCCCAAAACAAAACAAGTGGATGCATTGGCTGCTGAACTTAAAGCTGAATTTGGTGAAGTAAGCGGCATCATTGGCATTGGCGGTGGTTCGGCGATGGATTTAGCTAAAGCGGTTTCATTAATGATGACCAATCCGGGATCGTCTGCCGATTATCAAGGATGGGATTTGGTTAAAGTGCCTGGTTTTTTTAAAGTAGGTATTCCAACCTTAAGTGGCACTGGCGCTGAAGTAAGTCGTACCACTGTATTAACGGGCCCAACACGTAAACTAGGCATGAACTCCGACTTCACCCCGTTTAATCAAATCGTATTAGATCCTGAATTAACTAAAAATGCGCCTGCGAATCAACGTTTTTATACAGGCATGGATTGCTATATACATTGTATTGAAAGTCTAGAAGGTACTTACCTAAATGAATTTAGTAAAAGCTATGGCGAAAAAGCATTGGACCTTTGCCGTAAAATATATGTTGAAAAAACAGGCTGGGATGAGGAGAGCGATGAGCAATTAATGATGGCTAGTTACGCAGGTGGCATGAGTATTGCGTATAGTCAGGTGGGTGTGGCACACGCAGTGAGCTATGGCTTAAGCTATTTATTAGGAACCAAACATGGTATTGGTAATTGTATTGTAATGAATCATTTGGAAGAATATTATCCTGCAGGCGTGGAAGAATTTAAATTCATGGTGGAGAAAAATAAAATTGAAATTCCTACAGGTATTTGTGCCAATCTAACGGAGCCGCAATTTGATGAAATGATTAATATTTCATTAAGCTTAAAACCTTTATGGGAAAACGCACTAGGGTCAAACTGGGAAAGCATCATGACGCGTGAAAAATTACGCGCACTTTATAATAGACTTTAATAAGTTATTATTTTTTTATAATCACACTATCATTGATAGGGTCTTTAAAAATAATACTATTTTCATTTATTAAAGGAAATAAGCTTTTATGCGCTAGTGAATCTAAATATATATTTTTTATATAAAATATTTTATTAATTAATTTATCATCTTTCGTTTCACTCCATTTTATAATCTTAGTAAATACTTATATAAAATAAATTTATTGAAAAAACTTTTTAAAAATCTCACCTTTTGGGTGTTGGCTTCTATTACTGCCGGCATTCTAGTTGGGTATATATCACCTAGCACGGGTGTTGCGATGCAACCATTGGGTAAGTATTTTATAGATGTTGTTAAACTTTTTATTAACCCCATTATTTTACTAACTATTATCACTGGAATTTGTGGAATGAGTGATTTAAAAAAAGTGGGAAAGATCGGCGGGAAAGCAATTTTATATTTTGAAATTGTAACAACTATCGCATTGGTGATTGGTGTAGTAGTGGCATATGTAATACAACCAGGTGCGCATGTGGACACTACGCATATTCAAAAAGCAGATATTTCTGCATACAAACAAGGCGCAGCTACATTTTCTTGGTCTAGTTTTTTCAAAAGCAATATTACCATCCAGGTTTTAGTATTTGCTATTATTGCAGGAGTAGTTATAAGTAAATTAAAACAACGTGCATTAATAATTTCAAAAATTAACTGGGCAAGTAAATATGTATTTAAAGGCTTACATTTTGTTATGTACCTTGCACCCATCGGGGCTTTTGGGGGCATGGCTTATACCATTGGCAAATATGGCGTAGATACCTTATTACCTTTAATGAAATTAATGGCTTGTGTATATATCACCATGGCTTTATTTGTATTGCTCATTTTAGGGGCTATTTTAAAATACTGCAAGGTGAATATATTTTCTTTTTTAAATTATATCAGAAAGGAATTACTCATTGTATTAGGCACTTCCTCCTCCGAGGCTGCATTACCCTCCTTGATGGAAAAGCTAGAAAAAATGGGCTGTTCAAAATCGGTGGTGGGCTTGGTGATTCCTGCAGGATATTCATTTAATTTAGACGGTACTTCCATTTATTTATCCATGGCGATTATTTTTTTAGCGCAGGTTTTTAATATTCACTTAAGTATAGAACAAATATTTACCATCATTGCCATATTGATGATTACTTCAAAAGGAGCTGCTGGTGTTACTGGCAGTGGTTTTATTGTATTATCCTCCACATTAACTGCTACTAATATGATTCCTTTAGAAGGGCTGGCTTTATTGTTGGGCGTAGACAGATTTATGTCTGAAGCCAGAGCCATTACCAATTTCATCGGAAATGGAATTGCTACTATTTTTATATCCCACACGGAAAAATTATTGGATCATCCTAAAATGCACAAAGCATTTAGTAAGGAATCCCCACTAGATGAGATTTAATAAAATTTAAGGCCTATTGTATATAGGGCGAAATGCCTTTATTTACATTTATGCTTTGTTCAAACTGTTTGTTTCCTATAGTAGCTTTAAGCGTGTACTTTCCCGATTCTATAAATTTATTATAATGAACAAAGTTGGGCTCATCGCTTGTTCTTTTGCTTAGGGTTAAATCCCATCGATAATCATTAAATCCCTTGTTGCCGTTAATTTTCGTGCTCCAAATTTCTTTGTTTGCTTTATCAATGATGGAAAGCTGAATACGTTGGGACTCCTTTAACCATAATGAAAAATTCGTTTTTTCAAAACTACGATAATCAGGTTCGCCACCATTCGAGTTAAACCAAGGTCTTTGTATTTCTGAAACATCAAACAAATAATCTTGCTCTTTTGCTAGCTGCTGATTCATCATTTTTTGAATAGGCTTCAAATTTATTTAAAAATTACTCCGCTTCTGCCACTACTTCTTTTACTTCTGGAATCATGCGCTTCATCATTCCTTCGATACCTGCTTTTAAAGTGACCATTGAACTAGGGCAACCACTACATGAGCCTTGTAACATTAAATTGACTACGCCGTCATTATAACTTTTAAATTGTATTGCACCGCCATCCATCTCCACTGCGGGCTTAACATAGTTTTCTAATAATTCTTTTACTCTCTTCACAATATCATCATCATCCGCATGAACAGTATTGGTTGCTTCTTGTTTAATTTTAGCTACCTCTTCTTCATTTACCACAACGCCACCATTTTCTAAATATTCCTTTAAAAAAGTTTTAATGGTTGGTATTACGTCTTGCCAATCATCGGTATCTGCACTTTTGGTCACTGTGATAAAATTGCTCGCTATAAACACACTTTTAATAAAGGGGAAGCTAAATAATTCTTTTGCCAAAGGAGAGGCAATCGCTAAGCTTTCCTCAGCGATATCGATACTTTTTCCTGGATACAAAAGCTTGTTTGCGACAAACTTCATCGTCTCCGGATTGGGTGTCATTTCAGTATAAATGCTTACAATGGTATTGCCTGTAGTAATCATAGTTGCGCTTTTTGGTAAAATTGAATACAAAAATAATCAAAAATGAGGGTCAATGAGGCGTTTGCCGCAATCTGGCCTATATTTTTCCGATATCGACAAGGGTAAAACCTATGGAATGATGCTCAATTTGGCATAATTCAGCATAATCTTCTTTTTGCCGTTTTTATCAAATAGGATTAATGCAATTGGGTTGTGCGCGGAGCCTTCAATTTCTTTGATGACGCCAAACCCAAACTTTTGATGTTCTATCTTCATGCCTGCTTCTAAATCAGATGGGTCGGCAGCAGTAAAATTCTCGGAAGGAATATGGTTTTTATTCAATGTACTTGGAGGCGCTACCGGCATATAGCTCGGTTTGCTTGGCTTGTTGTCGGAATTTAATTTAGGCTTAGGCTCACTCCATCCTTTGGTATTGCCACCATGCATGCGATCATAAGCATTACCCCAGCCAGAACTTTGGTTACGCGCCCCACCACCTGCACTTGATTTGTCAATTTTATCCTCGGGCATCTCCTCAAGAAATCGGCTTGGATCATTTTGTACTAATTGTCCAAAACGATACCTCGAATTTGCATGGCTCAACCATAAATGTCTTTTTGCACGGGTCACCGCTACATAAAACAATCTTCTTTCCTCTTCCAGTTCCTCCCTAGTATTTACACTCATGCCACTTGGGAATAAGGTTTCTTCTAAACCCACCACAAACACACAAGCAAATTCCAAACCTTTCGCTGCGTGCACCGTCATTAATTTTACAGAATCTGCTTCATTCTTATCATTATCCGCATCCGTGATTAAAGTAATTTGTTGCAGGTAAGCGCCTAATCCCTTATCGCCTTGTTCCCCATCTTCATTGCTTGGACTTTCCGTCCACTCTTTAATGGAGTTCAACAACTCTTGTATATTTTCGTAACGCGCTAAACCTTCGGTTGATTTATCATTAAATAATTCTTTGACAATATTGGTATGCTTACCCACTTGCACTGCAACATCATAAGCATTGTGCTTAGTGAGTTGATTTTGAAAATATTTGATCATGGTCACAAACTCCTCAATCGCAGTAAGTGTGCCCGCCTTAAATCCAAAAGCTTTTGCTTTGTCTAATACTTCGTAAAAAGTAATATTTTGTTCACCCGCAATGACCAAACATTTTTCAACCGTGGTTTTTCCAATACCCCTTGCAGGATAATTAATAATTCTTTTTAATCCTTCTTCGTCTTTGGTGTTTGCAATTATTCTTAGGTAGGCGATGTAATCCTTAATCTCCTTTCTTTGATAAAAGCTAAGCCCACCGTATATCTTATAAGGGATACCTGTGCGTCTAAGGCTTTCCTCGAATGACCTACTCTGTGCATTCGTGCGATATAAAATGGCGAAGTCATTATTATAAAAATGATTTCTTAATTTATTTTCTTGAATTGCATCCGCAACAAATTTTCCTTCCTCGTTATCGGTCATCGTTCTAATCAACTTAATTTTTTCACCTTCCTCATTTTCAGTCCACAAATTTTTTGGAATTTGACCCTGGTTATTTTTTATTACATGATTAGCAACTTCTAAGATGGATGCACTGCTGCGATAGTTTTGTTCCAACTTTACTAATTTAACATCATCGTAATCTTTTTGGAACTGTAAAATATTTTCAATAGTAGCGCCTCTAAAACTATAAATACTTTGTGCGTCATCACCCACCACACAAATATTTTCATGCACCGCGGCTAATAGTTTTGCAATTTGATACTGCACCGGATTGGTATCCTGATACTCATCAATTAATAAATATTTAAACTTGTGTTGGTATTTATGAAGCACTTCTGGGTAGTCGCGTAATAGTTCGTGCATTTTAAACAGGAGATCATCAAAATCCATTGCACCATTTTTAAAACAGCGCGCTACATAGGATGCGTAAATTTCACCAATGGCAGGACGCTTTGATCTTGCATCCTCTTGCTGAATCATGGTATTGGAATTATATTCCACTGGACCAATCAATGCATTTTTTGCGGAAGAAATACGGTTATGTACAATATTCGGTTTGTAGTGTTTGTCATCCAAGCCCATATCATTAATGACTGCTTTTAATACCGATCTAGAATCGTCCGTATCATAAATGGTAAAGCTTTGTGGGTAACCCAACTTACTGGCTTCTGCACGAAGCAATCTTGCAAATACACTATGAAAAGTGCCAATATATAAATTGCGTGCTTCTGTATTACCTAAGGTTTTTTCGACACGCTCCTTCATTTCCTTAGCCGCCTTATTGGTAAAAGTTAGCGCCAATATATTAAAGGAATCTACACCAATATTCATTAAGTGCGCAATCCTACTCGTTAACACTTTTGTTTTACCGCTGCCCGCGCCAGCAATAATCATTAATGGACCATTCATATGGGTGACGGCCTCTTTTTGCTGTTCATTTAAACCTTCTAAATACGCTTGCATCATTCAAAGATACGACGAGTTCCTACATTTATGAAAGATGGGGAAAAAACAAACACAAATAAAAAACCCCACACTGAAAAAGTGCAGGGGTTCGATATTGAAAATATTATATGAAACAATCTTTATACTAAAAGCCCATTCATTTGGTAATTATTTCGTTTCTAATAATTTAAAGAATTGATCTAATTGAGGTAAGATTACAATTCTAGTTCTGCGGTTAGCAGCTCTGTTTTCAGCAGAATTATTTTCAGCTACTGGTACATATTCTCCTCTTCCAGCTGCAGTCATGCGCTTTGGATCAATACCATATTTTTCTTGTAATAATCTAACAATGGTAGTCGCACGCTTAACACTTAAATCCCAGTTGTCTTCCATCTTATTATCTGATCCTAATAATTGTTTAGAATCAGTATGTCCTTCTACCATGAATTCAATATTTGGTTGTGCTGCTAATACTTTAGCAACCTTACCTAATACCACTGTTGCTTTATCCGTGATTGAGAAGCTTCCGCTTTTGAATAATAATTTATCAGAGATGTCAACATATACTACTCCTTTTTCAACTTTAATATTAATATCACCATCGCTCAAATCACCAATCGCACCTTTTAAATTCATTACAAGCGCCATATTCATTGAATCCTTACGCGCCATAGAACCTTGTAAAGTTTGGATATAAGAATCTTTTGAACCAATATTTTCTAAAGACTTTTTTATACTCTCTGCTTGCGCACCTGATACTACTGACATATCTTGTAGTTGATTTAAAACCACATTATTGTTTTTCTTTAAAAACTCAATTTGCTTATTTAAGTCATCAATAGTTCCTTGCATTGTTTTTGAAACAAAGTTTGATTTATCAGTTTCATTTTTTGCTTTTGAAGCTTGATCCTGCGCATCTCTATATTTAGTTTGCAAATCAGCATAAGCCCCATTTAATTGACCGTACTTTGCTTCTGCCTCTTGTAATTTTTTAGGGCTAACGCAAGAATAAGCACCAAGACTAATAATAGCAAGTGCTAAAAAAATTTTACTTTTCATACTGTATCTGTTTTTTATTAATTTATATAATTCAGCCAATGGCCAATACAAAAATAAGCATATAGTTTAAAGTCCAAAAACTATTTTGAAATTTCTACATTTTCTTAACATTCAATATCGCCCGTAATGCTGTATTCTGGGACAAATCCTTTGAAATCCTTAAAAAAGTCGATTATTTTTCGTTTATCAGCATGCTCGTCGTCTGTTAAAAAGAATGGTTCGGTAAAAACCACTGTTCTATTGAAAAAATCCAAGGCCACCATGACCACCGGTACATTTGCTTTTTTTGTAATATGGTAAAATCCAGAGCGTAATTTGTACACTTTCTTTCGGGTTCCTTCGGGCGATAAAGCCAAATGAAAGGTCTCCTTTTCATTAAATATTTTCACCACCTGTTCTACAAAATTATTATTTTTTGAGCGGTCTACTGGGTAGCAGCCCAAGTAGTGTAAAATCCAACTAAAAGGAGGAATAAAAAGCTCTTTCTTGCCTAAAAATCGAATAAATTCAAAATGCATTTTTTTTCTAACGGCTAATCCTAAAAAAAAGTCGGTACTATGGGTGTGCGGGGCAACAATATAAACTGCCTTTTTCAGTTCAAAAGGGAACCTTCCTTTTGTTTTCCATCCCTTTACGGTGAAAAACCACCAAGCAATTAGTTGTTGCATAAATTATAACTTAAAAATGATTCCACCTCCAATCGCGCGGGCTTCAAACTATATTCCGATATATATAATGTTATGCCCCCTAGTAAATAAAATGCTATAACAAAATAAAGATACTTCATCTTGGCTATTATAAATAGGATTAATATCAGATAATTTATCTTTTCTCCACCAAAATAGCATTGTTCATTGGATCTACTTTTTCCGCATAGAACTGTTGCACCAGTAATTTTGGCGGGGAAGCACTTAGCGTATTTTTTTCATACCAGCGATCATAGTATTTTAGTAAAATTGCAAATGCAGCAATAATATTATTGTCATTAAAAAATTGCACCGCGTTTTTAGTTTCTAATCCACCTAATCTTTTTTGTATTCTTACTGTGGCGTCAATTAATAGTTGTACATCATAACTGCCATAACCTTGCAAAATAAAGTTTAATCTTTCTTCAAAAGGAATAATAATAAAATGACAAACACTATTACGCATTTGAATAAAAAAGGAATTAGGGATCATCACAAGTCCAATACGTTGGCTTTCATCTTCCACCCAAAAAGGCAGATCCGTTTTATTAGTAAAAAGTGCAGTGGCTAATTTATTTTCAAACATTTCCTGTGAAGGTTGGACCGCTTGTCCGATGGCGCCAAAAGCGGATCCTTTGTGATTGGCTAATCCTTCTAAGTCAATCACCGTATTATTTCTTTGTTGGAGTGCGTGTAAAATTTCTGTTTTACCAGAACCAGTAAATCCTCCTAACACTTTGATGGAGTATTCTTTAATAAATTGATTTAATACCCAATTTCGATAAGCTTTGTAACCACCGGTTAGCTGATATACTTTATAACCATATAAGTCTAATAACCAGGCTACCGCTGCGCTTCGCATGCCACCCCTCCAACAATGCACAAGTATATTTGGCTTTGTTGTATGCGCTACTTCTTGTTTTTCGCTCACCCATTTTTCAACTGTTTCAATCATGGGAAGTAGCTTGGTTCCAAAAAGCGGTAAGCCAACTTTTATCGCCGCCTCCCTACTTTGTTTTTTATAAGTAGTGCCAACAATGGCACGTTCTTCATTGGTAAATAAAGATAGATTTAAAGCCGATACAATATGTGCATGATCAAATTCGCCGGGGCTTCTGACATCAATAATGAGTGAATGAGGCGCTTGTATTATAAAGTCATCAATATCTATTTTTTGTACCGCCATAATTATAAAGTTAATTGCTTTATAGCAGTTTCAAGTGCTTCTATAGAAAAATTTGTAAACGGTGGTTTGATATAATTAAATTGACTTGCTTCATTTAAGGCAACACTTAATTTAAAATCAGTTTGATCATAACAAAGTGCCCATTTTTTTTCCTGCCATATCTTTCCTAATAAAATTTGTTCGGTTTGTCCCGGAGTTGGAATTAGTATTAATTTTTTTTCAAAAGGGATTAATTCCATGAGTGTTGTATACCCGCCTCTGCAAATGATATACTCAGCACGGTTAATTTCCTTTACTAAATCAGCGCCTGACAAATGCAGATACTTAGTTGCATTTTCATTTTGTTGAAAGGCTTCTTTTACTTTAGGGGTGCCCGCTACCACCGTAAATTTTAAATGTAATTGATTGCCCTTGGTCCATAATAAATTTTCAAGTAAGGTTCGTTGTGGTTCCGGGCCAGATACAATTCCTAAAAACGAAATCGGTTCTTGATGCCCAGCAATCTCTTTATGATCGTATTGTTTTAATCTTGACAAACATCCCATATACCAAATAGGGATATTGGGTTTTAATTTTGTATTGGCTAAAATACCCGATAAATTATTTTCACCTTCCATGTCCGGTATCCAACATACACTGAATCTCTTGAACCAGGCATATTGTATTTTTTGGAATCCAGGCGTGGCCCAAGCATAAGGCATTTGAAAATTAAGTTGGTGCGTTATAAATACACTAGGCACATTTTTATGATAAAAACCAAAACGATTATCGGAAATGATCATATCAAACTGCAGTTCCTTTTGTTTTTTTTGTAACCACCGATATTCATAATAGATACTGTAAATAATTTGCGGTATTTGAAAAAAAATAGCCCAGGGTAAAAGGGCGCCTATTTTTGCATATTTTATTCGGTAGCCACGTAAATGCAAGAAATGAGCATTGGGCAAGGCTTCTCTTAAAATGCTTTCATGATATCCTTCGGTGGCGATATATATTTGATAGTTCAATTGCTCTAATGCCTGAATCAGGGGAATACACCGAGTGGCGTGTCCCAATCCCCAATCAATCGGTGATATACAAATTTTGGCCTTATTCATAAAGCACTAATTTAGTCATTATTATACATGTATAAAATGTAAATTTGGTTACCGGAAAACGGCCTTCAATAAAGCTGGCGCTGCCACCCGTAAACAAAGAATCATATGTCATTACTGTCAAAAGATAAATCTATTGCCCTTTATGCTGCGCTTGTGTCCTTTGGCACGTATGTATTTATTTTTGGTTTCAGAAAATCATTTACGGTTTGCACTTTTGATGGACTTAGCTTTGGCCCCATTGCGTTTAAGACGGCCCTAGTCATTAGTCAAATGTTGGGTTATTTGTTAGCCAAGTTTTATGGTATTAAATTTATCTCAGGATTACAAAAAGTAAATCGCTATAAAATTATTTTTTTACTCACGGGTATTTCTTGGATGGCTTGGTTGTTATTTGCCATTGTACCTGCACCTTATAATGTTATCTTTTTATTTTTAAATGGATTTCCGTTGGGTATGTTATGGGGTGTTGTTTTTTCCTATGTAGAAGGACGCAAAAGCACCGATTTTATTGGTGCTGCATTAGCCGTGAGTTTTATCTTTTCCTCCGGTTGGGTGAAGTCAGTCGGTGCTTGGTTAATGTCCCAATATCAGGTTACTGAATTTTGGGTTCCGTTTTTTACTGGATTGGTATTTGCAGTTCCATTAATTATATGTGTGTATGGATTAGAAAAAGTACCCCCACCTTCTGCAGAAGATGAGGCCCTCAGAACCAAGCGCATACCTATGACTGCGCTAGATCGTAAGCAATTATTAAAACAATATTTACCAGGCATTATCGCTTTTGTAGCAATTTATTTATTCGCTACTATCTTTAGAGATATACGAGATAATTTTTCAGCAGATATGTGGAAGGAAATGGGCTATGGTTCAAAGCCGGCAATTTTCACGCAAACCGAAATCCCGATTACCATTTTTATTTTAGTGATTATTGGCGCGGTTGTATTCATCAAAAATAGCTTTAAGGCCTTAATGGTCGCACATGTTTTTATTTTGCTGGGCTTTATTTTAGCCGGTGTTTCCACCTATTATTTTACACAACAATTATTAGATCCTTTTTGGTGGATGATTTGGGTTGGGCTTGGACTTTATTTAGTGTACATACCATTTAACTCCATCTTCTTTGACCGATTGATTGCTGCATTTTCCATGAAGGGTAATGCGGGCTTCTTTATTTATGTGGCGGACGCCGTGGGTTATGTAGGAAGCGTAAGCGTTATGCTTATGAAAGAAGGCATGAGTCTACAAATAAAGTGGACGCAGTTTTTTTCACAAAGTGTAATGATACTTTCTCTCGTTGGTGTTTTTATCACACTTTACGCGATGTATTATTTTTTCTCCAAGGCCAAAACCACTCCGTTAATACAATAACGCAAACCAGTAGGTGGCGGTCCATCTTCAAATACATGTCCTAAATGTGCTTTACATTTTCCGCATTGCACTTCGGTACGTGTCATACCGTGGGTATTATCAGGTGTATATATAATAGCACCCTTAGTAATAGGATCAAAAAAGCTAGGCCAACCACAACCGCTATCAAACTTGGTATCACTTTTAAATAAGGGATTACCACAGGCAACACAATGATAAGTACCTACTTCCTTAGAGGTTTCAAAAGGACTTGTAAAAGGACGCTCGGTTCCTTTTTGTCTAGCAACAGCATAAACCTCAGGCGATAATATTTGCTTCCAAACACTATCAGGGACAACGACCTTTTCCTTATTGGTGGTAGAATAATAAATGTTTTTAGACATGGTATTGTTTTTTGTATTGGCTTTATTGCTGGTTTGTGAACATGCGGTTTGACTGATGAAAAGTACCAAAAAAAGTAATTTATACATAGATGTGATTATAGTTACAAAAATACTAACAAGCATTCAGATAAATTGTTTAGTTTTTTGGTTTTTGTTGACTAAAATTTTAGGCGAGTTGTGTATATTTGTTTGCACCCTAATTATTTAGCATGTTCAATTTAATCTTATTCGGACCTCCCGGCAGCGGCAAGGGCACTCAAAGTGAAAATATTATTGCAGCGTTTGGCTTAAAACATCTTTCCACTGGCAATTTATTAAGATCTGAAATAACCCAACAAACCCCTTTGGGATTAGAAGCAAAAAACTTCATGGATCAGGGTCAATTAGTACCGGATGCGGTGGTGATTGGCATGGTGGGTAATTTTATAGATGCAAATCCAGGAGCAACCGGTTTTTTATTTGATGGCTTCCCAAGAACTGCTGCACAATGTGTTGCATTGGATGCTTTATTAAAGGAAAAGTCAAGTGAAATTAATATCGTATTGGCATTAGAAGTGGCCGAGGAGGAATTGGTAAAAAGATTATTAGGACGCGGCGCCACATCAGGTCGTAGTGATGATACTAATGAAACCGTTATTCGTGCTCGAATTCAGGAGTACCATGATAAAACTGCTGCAGTTGAAAAGTACTATGCGCAGTTTGATAAAGTGGTATCTATTCAAGGTGAGGGTACGGTTGAAAGTATTTATGACGATTTGAAAAAAGAAATTGACGCAAGAATTTAATCCATTGCTTATAGGTATTGAACAAAAAAGGAGTCCCGATTTATCGGGACTCCTTTTTTTATTGTAAAGCGTGCATACGCGATGCGTTTTAAATATTCAAGCCCCCACAAGTACTAATTACTTGACCTGTGATATAACTACTTAAATCACTTGCTAAAAATAAAGTGGTGTTGGCGATTTCTTCGACTTTGCCAAAACGACCCAAAGGTATTTTATCCAAAAAGGCTTTCCCTGCTTCCCCTTCATTTAAATAATGGGTCATATCTGTTTCCACAAATCCAGGCGCAATGGCATTACATCTAATATTGCGGCTGCCTAACTCTAGGGCGATCGATTTAGTAAAGCCAATAATGCCCGCTTTACTTGCAGCATAACTACTTTGTCCTGCATTACCGCGGATACCTATAATGGAACTCATATTAATAATACTACCCGATTTTGCTTTCATCATAGGTCTAATGACTTGCTTAGTCATATTGAAAACACTCTTCAAATTGGTGTTCATCACGTCATCCCATTGTTCTGCAGTCATTCTTAATAATAGGTTATCCTTTGAAATGCCTGCGTTATTCACACAAATATCAATCGCACCAAATTCAGCTAGTACTGCGTTTACAAAAGTTTCACAGGCACCAAAATCGCCCGCATTGGCTTGGTAAGCTTTTGCTTTAACCCCTAGATTGATCAATGCTGTTTCAAGTGCTGCTGCTTTTTCGGCACTGCTATCACTTACATAAGTAAATGCAATATTTGCACCTTGTTCAGCTAGTTTTAATGCAATTGCTGCGCCAATACCACGAGCGGCTCCAGTTACAATGGCTACTTTTCCTGTTAATAGTTTCATGCGCTTTTATTTTTTATAAACCAATAACTATGAATAATTAATATACTCACATTGACAAAGATAACGGGTTTGATCATTAAAATAAAACCATATCCAATCCACAATAAGCAGCCAAGCATATTCATTAATCTTAATCTGCGCATATCATGAATCGTGAATGATAATAATACCACCGCAGTAGCAATCCAACCTAATATTTCAGTCATGTATTTATTTTAAAGTCCCTGGTTCACTTTTTTTATTTCTTCAATAAAATGCCGCTCGTTAGATAATCTTGGCACTTTGTGCTGGCCTCCTAATTTTCCTCTTTGTTTTAACCAAGTATGAAAGCAACCTTTTTTTACACTTGTAATTTGTGGTAAACCCAAAGCGATATCCTTATGGCGTTTTGCTTCATAGTCGCTATTGGCTGCTTTTAGATTATTATCAAGTGCAATAGTAAAAGCGTGTAAATCAGCAGGCTCGTTTTCAAATTCAATCAACCACTCATGCGCACCTGAAGTATTGTCGGACATATATATTGGGGCTGCAGTATATTCTCTGATAGCTACACCAAAAATAGTACAGGCTTCACTCATGGCTTTATCACTATTATCGGCAATTAATTCTTCCCCAAATGCATTTATAAATTGTTTTAATCTACCACTCACTTTAATTCGGTAAGGCGCAATATTAGTAAACTGAATCGTGTCTCCCACTAAGTAGCGCCACAATCCTCCATTGGTGCTAATTACAATTGCATAATTTTTACCCACGACCACTTTATTCAATCCAACAGTCAAGGGCTGCTCCTTACCATATTCTTCAATAGGCATGAATTCATAAAAAATGCCATGTTCCAAAAACAATAACATACCTTCTTCCTTCACATTATCTTGTGCTGCAAAAAAACCTTCACTTGCATTATATATTTCTAAATAATTACAATCAGCACCGATAATTTTTTTAAACTGTTCTTTGTAAGGGGTAAATGAAACACCGCCATGTATATATAATTCAAAATTGGGCCACACTTCTTTAATTGATTTTTTCCCAGTCAGCTCAAGAATTCTTTTTAACAACACCAGTGTCCAGGTTGGAACACCTGCGATGGAAGTGACATCTTCGTTAATGGTATTTTGTGCTAAGCTTTCAATCTTTGCCTCCCACTCATCCATTAATGCAATGGACAACTCGGGTGTGCGAATTAAGCCAGCCCAAAAAGGAGAGTTTTGTAATAACACTGCACTTAAATCTCCATATTGAATATCTTCTTTAATGGGATGCACTTGATGACTTCCTCCAATAATCAAACCCTTGCCTGTAAGTAAATCACTATCAGGCATTGCTTTGTAATACAAGGCCAATACATCCTTTGATCCTTGAAAATGATTGTCCTGAATACTTTCCTCGGTTAATGGAATAAACTTACTTTTATCGCTAGTCGTTCCACTACTTTTAGCAAACCATTTTACGGGGGTATTCCATAATACAGAATCCTCGCCCTCCATGACTTGGTCAATATAGGGTTTCATATCATGGTACTCATGAATAGGCACTGTTTGTTTAAATGTGCGAATATTGAAGATATTAGCAAACTGGTACTTCCTTCCAAATTGCGTGTATTGGCCGTGGGTAATTAAATCTTGTAATACCTCACGCTGCGCCGCAATGGGGTTATTTACCCAATGCTCGATATGCCAGTAACGGAAACGAGCCAATCTTGACAGTGCGGGGCTGAAAATCTTCATAGCTGTGTCACAATATACACTATACGCTTTAATAAATTAAGTAATAAGGGCAGCTTTAGAAGCGAAGCTTGGGGACTTTTATTTAGGCTTGTTACCCATCTCAATAATCCAATCCTTGCGTTTTAATTCAAAGTTGGTTCCTAAATACAATCGGCGCACTTGTTCATCTTCTGCTAATTCTTCGGCGGTACCGTGTTTAAATATTTTTCCTTCAATCAATAAATAAGCACAATCACAAATGGATAATGTTTCATTCACGTTATGATCCGTTATTAAAATACCAATATCTTTTAATTTTAATCGAGCCACCACAGATTGAATATCTTCAACAGCGATAGGATCCACGCCAGCAAAGGGTTCGTCTAATAAAATAAATTTAGGGTCCACCGATAAAGCGCGCGCAATTTCGGTACGACGACGTTCGCCACCGCTTAAGCTATCGCCAAAATTATCTCTGACCTGGTGTAAATTAAATTCATCTAAAAGAGATTCCAATTTATGTTCTCTTTCGCCTTTTGTTAATTTGGTCATTTCTAAAACGGCCATAATATTATCAGCGACCGATAATTTTCGAAATACACTTGCTTCCTGTGGTAAATAACCCAGGCCCATTTGTGCACGCTTATACATGGGAAGTTTGGTAATATCTTCATCATTTAAAAATACGCGGCCTTCATCGGGCGCAATTAATCCAACGACCATATAAAAAGTAGTCGTTTTTCCGGCCCCATTCGGTCCCAATAGCCCTACAATCTCCCCTTGCTTAACCGAAATACTCACATTGTCCACTACTTTGCGGCCCTTATATTGTTTAATTAATTTGTCGGTATGTATAGCGAGTATCACGATGTATTTTATACAAAAATAAGGGGAAATATAGGATTTGACTCATTGGAAACTAATATTAACTATTTTTGTGCACTATGCAGGTAATTGAACATTTAGCTAAAGCAAAAGACACCCTAGTATCCTTTGAAGTATTACCCCCTTTAAAAGGAAAAACCATCGCTTACATTTATGAGCACTTAGATACACTGATGGAGTTTAAGCCTTCATGGATTAATGTCACTTATCATCGAAGCGAAACGATTATTCGCACCAATGCTGCTGGTTTGGAGGAAAAAGTAGATGTACGTAAACGCCCCGGTACGGTTGGTATTTGTGCGGCCATCATGAATCATTATAATGTTGATGCGGTGCCACATATTATTTGTGGTGGCTTTTCAAAAAGAGAAACGGAAGATGCATTAATTGATTTACAATTTTTAGG
>JANREK010000046.1 GCA_030726065.1 Sediminibacterium sp.
TCCAGAAACCCTCACTCTTAGGTTGTTTTACCAATTGTACATCAGTATTCTTTTCAAAATTCAACTTAACCAAATGAGGAGTAGGAATACCACCCATTTCAGTTATTTCGGTAATTACATCCTCTATTCTCTTTCTGATTGATGTAATGGTTCTATTGATGTTGGTATAATCAGGACACCTATTGGATACTTTACCTTCTTTCCAATATTTTGGTTCAATATATATTTTAGTGGGAAATCTCTTATACTCACCATTACTTGAGTATTTCAAATGGATGGGACAAACCTTCTTTCCATCCGTAACCTTTATATCGGTTTTTACTAAGATTAATGATAAACCCATACACTATGATTTTGTATATCTAAAACTACAAAAGAAACCCGAAAAAGGTATGGTATGAGGTATGTTTTGATATTAAAGAAAAAACCCCTACAAGATTCATTGATTATCAATTACTTGTAGAGGTCTTTTTCGTGTTGGTCGGGAAGACAGTACTCGAACTACTACTGATGCATTTTGCACTGAGGCTATTAGGATGCTGGAGCGAAGCGACGGCCATCCTAATAGCAACTAAAAGGAGTTATCTTTTACAAATATTGTTCACATACTACCTTGCCTCTACTAGTTTTGTAGTATTTTTAAGCAATAATAAAATTATGGGCGCAAATAAAGTAATCAAAATTCATCCTAAGGATAATGTATTAGTCGCTTTAACTAATTTGAGTAAAGGGGATAGCATTCAATACCATGATGCAACCTATATATTAAAGGAAGATATTGAAGAGAAACATAAGTTTTTCATTCAGGATTTATCCAAAGGAGCCATCGTTGTAATGTATGGTATTACTGTTGGAAAAATTATAGTGGATCAAGTTTTATTGGGTGAACGCATGTCAGTCGAAAATACCAAGCATGAAGCGGATCCTTATGCTTATCGTGGGAATGATTATGCTTGGCAAGCACCTAATATTGAAAAGTATGCGAATAAAACGTTTAATGGTTATCACAGAGCAGATGGAAAAGTGGGAACTGCTAATTATTGGTTATTTATTCCAACTGTTTTTTGTGAAAATAGAAACTTGGATGTGATCAAAGAATCATTACACCATGCACTAGGCTATACTATTACTGATAAGTACAAAGAGTTTACAGAACAATTGGTTGCTACCTACCAACAAACAGGTGCCATGGGTATTGAGGAGCATACTGCTTTGGCTCCAATTTCTCATCAACGCGTATTTAAAAATATAGATGGGATTAAATTTTTAAATCACCAAGGGGGTTGTGGGGGAACCAGGCAAGATGCTTCTACCTTAAGTAATTTACTTGCTGCATATGCAGATCATCCTAATGTGGCTGGCATTACTTTATTGAGTTTGGGTTGTCAGCATTTACAAGTGTCTGTATTTAAAAATGATTTGAAAAAAAGAAATCCAAATTTTAATAAGCCACTGATCACTTTTGAACAACAACAATCACAAAGTGAGGAGCAATTAATTAAATCAGCGATTCAACAAACTTTGGTTCATTTGGTGGAAGTAAATAAAATTGAACGCCAACCTGCACCATTAAGTAAGTTATGTATTGGCGTTAAATGCGGTGGAAGTGATGGCTTTAGTGGAATTTCTGCAAATCCTGCAGTGGGGCACACGGCTGATTTACTCGTTGCATTAGGGGGACAGGTTTTACTTGCTGAATTCCCAGAACTATGTGGTGCGGAGCAGGAATTAATTGATAGATGTGTTGATGAAACAACAGCGAACAAGTTTGTGACATTAATGGAGGAATATAATAAAATGGCGCACGCGGTGGGTAGTGGATTTCATATGAATCCTTCGCCAGGTAATATAAAAGATGGTTTAATTACGGATGCAATAAAAAGTGCAGGCGCTTGTAAAAAAGGAGGAACAGCACCAGTGGTAGCAGTTTTGGATTACACAGAGCCTGCTGAAATACCTGGTTTACATTTAGTATGTACTCCTGGAAATGATGTGGAAGCAACAACTGGTAAAGCTGCAAGTGGTGCCACATTGATTTTATTTACAACTGGTTTAGGTACACCTACGGGTAATCCAGTTTGTCCTGTGATTAAAGTGGCAACCAATTCCAAGTTAGCAAAACGCATGTCTGATATTATTGATATTAATACAGGAGATATCATTGATGGCTTAGCTACAATCGAACAAATGGGAGAAAATATTTTAGATTATTGTATCAAAGCTGCAAGTGGAGAAATTATTCCGAAAGCAGTGCAGTTGCAACAAGATGATTTTATTCCTTGGAAACGAGGGGTGTCATTGTAAAATATTAATATGAAACGGCGGATTTTTGATTAAATGTATTCACAATTAGCGACCTATGTACTATTTTTTCAAAATAGGTTTTAGTACATTCAACTTTCCATCAATTTTGCTTTCATCAAATTCCAAACCTAAAACATGGGTAATGATTGGATAAATATTTACATTTTCAAAACCTTCAATTACTTTTCCTTTTTTAAATGCGGGGCCCCATGCCATAAAGCTAGCGCGCATATCTATTAGATGATTATCGAATCCATGTTTACCTTTGGTTGTTTTGTAGGGAGACAGATTAAATATTTTAGGTACATGGGGTATTAATAATAAATCTCCTAAACGGTTATTCCAGTCATCTGATTTTTTATAATGCCAATAATCAGGAGTTTCATCTAATTTATAAACAGTGATATTAGTGTCTTTTTTTAATTCCTTATATGTAGATTCAATTTTTGAAGCATCTTTTGCATACAAATGTAATTGTGCATCACCCCATGGCACTTTAAAGAAAGCGGTATCTACTGCTTTTGGTAAACCCAAGGTATTTACATTATCCACTGTAGTCATCCCATGATCAGATACGAATATATAGCTGATTGGAAGATTTAGTGTTGCAAGTGCTAATTGTAAAGCATAAATGCTACTATCTACAAATTGAACAGATTTATTTACTCTAGGATCTTCTGGCCCAAAGTCATGGGCATCATGATCAACATCTGGAAAATAAAAAGTGATAAAGTGCGGGCGATTTTCTTCTGGAAGCGTTAACCAATCTTTCACCGCTTTGATCCTAGTTCCAATAGGTATTTTTTCACTATAATTATAATAATAGGTAGGACGAATGCCTTGAATTGCTGCTTCAGAAGCAACCCAATAAAAACTTGCAGTAATCATTTGTTGTTTTTCAGCTAATACCCATAGTGGTGTACCGCCATACCATTTCCCTTCGGCAACCATTTTTTTATTTCCCATATTGTAAAATGCGCCAGTAGGAACATCAATATAACTATTGTCAACCAATCCATGATGTGAAGGATATAAACCAGTTACAATACTATAATGATTTGGAAAAGTAACTGAAGGGTAGGAAGGCGTCATGAATTTTGCACGAATCCCATTATTAGATAAATTTTGTAAATTCTTAGCCGCATATTTTTCTGCAAAATCAGCCCTAAATCCGTCCGCTGATATTAAAATAATATAGGGCTTCACTTGTTGTGCGGGACTATTTTTTCTGCCAGGAACAATTTGCTGTGTTAAATCAATTATATTTTTTTCAGCAACAGTGTAATTGTGGTTGTTTACTTTTGAGGTATCCTGCGCTGCTAATTGCCCAATGAAACTTAGCCCAAAAATGAAACTAACTATTTTGTATTTCATAGGATGTAATATTAAAAAGGCTTTTTAAATACCTTTTTTCTTATTTGTATGCTTAATGCAACACTCAATAATGCTGCAATTATTCCTCCAGCAATGTCTAAAGGAAAATGTTGCCCGAGGTAGATTCTAGAATAACCACAAATTAAAGCATACATAAAACCAACCAGTAAAACTTTTTTATTTGGGAAAATATAGATGGTAACTAAAAACAGCGTGAAGGCAATTGCGGTATGACCCGAGGGAAAACTATTAAAAGAATGCACCTCCACGCCAGCTACAGTATGAATTTTTGATAAGTCAATTCCACTTGCCAATGGGCGATTTGCATGGGGCCAAATTAATTGTTTTGGTATTTGAGTGAGTAGGGTTGAAATAATACTATTTATAATAATAAATAGGGCATCTTTTTTAAAAATCCCAACTACTAATATCAAATATGGAATCAAAATCCAGCCCTCTGCCAAATACGTAAAATAAGAAAAAAAGGTATCTGCAAAAACGCCGAGATTGGTGTTAAACCATAAAAACAGGTCGTCCCTTCCAAAAATATAGCTTAGAAGGAACAATATAATGGCTATGATTAATGCAGAAGCCTGCGCCAATTTGTAACTAACATTTAAGGGCATTTTTGTGCTATTTAAAATAGACATGGTTTTAATAGGCTTATTTATGCAAAATTACTAAATGTTTGTGCTTGTGAGTCAACTATTTATTTGATGGGTTGTTATAACTTTACCAAATCTCATGAATAAACAAAAAGAATATATATCGGTCATTGGCGCTAGGGAGCATAACTTGAAAAACTTTGATATTGTCATCCCTAAAAATGAATTGGTGGTGTTTACCGGTGTGAGTGGAAGCGGAAAATCATCCCTGGCTTTTGATACCCTTTATAACGAGGGACAGCGACGTTATATGGAAAGTTTTAGTGCTTATGCAAGACAGTTTATGGGGGATATAGAAAGGCCTGATGTAGATCAAATTACTGGATTGTCGCCTGTGATTGCCATTGAGCAAAAAACGACCAATAAAAACCCCAGGTCAACAGTTGGAACGGTTACTGAATTATATGATTTTTTGCGCTTGTTGTATGCAAGAATTGGGAAGGCCTATAGTTACAATACTGGAAATCCCATGGTTAAGTTTTCCGAAGCAGAAATCATTCAAAATATTGCCACACAGTTCAAGGATAAAAAAATTAATTTATTGGCGCCAGTAGTGCGTGGACGGAAGGGGCATTATCGCGAGTTATTTGAAGAAATTAGAAAGAAAGGATTTTTAAAAGCAAGGGTAGATGGTGAGATTGTTGAATTAAGGCCAAAGTATCAAGTGGACCGTTACAAAATACATGATATTGAAGTAGTCTTGGATCGTATCCCGGTGAATACTGCTATGAAAATCAGGTTGGGTGAAAGTGTTTCCCAATGTTTAAAAATGGGTAAGGATTTGTTATTCGTTTTAGAAGAAGGAAAAACAAAAGCGGTTCAATATTCAAAACAACTAATGTGTGAAACCACCGGACTTAGTTATGAGGAGCCTTCACCGAATAGCTTTTCATTTAACTCACCTTATGGTGCTTGCCCAAATTGTAAGGGATTGGGAAATGTGTATGCTATAAATATGGACTTACTCATTCCAGACAAATCATTTAGTATCAAGGAAGGAGGGGTTACGCCGTTGGGGGAAGAAAGAGAAGCCAGCGTTTATAATCAAGTAAAGCAGTTTGCAAGAAAACATAAAATAAGTTTAGACAAAGCCATCAATGAATTAAGCAAGGAGCAATTGGATTTAATATTATTTGGAGACAAAAACATTTCATCCAACTTAGATTTGGATTTGAACGATGAAAATATTCCTGACACCTATACTGGAAGTTATGAAGGTATTGTGCCTATGTTGAAAAGATGGTTTACTTCCTCACAAAGTACCGATGTATTAAAAGCATGGGTCGAGCAGTTTATGGAATTGAATACTTGCCCAACTTGCGAAGGTGCTAGATTAAGAAAAGAAAGTTTGTGGTTTAAGGTGAATGAAAAAAATATTGCATTTTTAAATGAAATGCATTTAGATGATTTACAAGAGTGGTTTAAAAAACTACCTGCAAATTTGGATAAAAAAGATACGCTAATTGCAAGTGGGATATTAAAAGAAATTGATGATCGTATTTCATTTTTAATGAATGTGGGGTTATCCTATTTGTCCTTAAGTCGACCTTCTAAATCTATGAGTGGTGGGGAGTCGCAACGTATTCGATTGGCAACACAAATTGGATCTCAATTACAAGGGATTACTTATATATTGGATGAGCCTTCAATTGGACTTCATCAAAGAGATAACCAAAGATTAATCACTGCATTAAAACAATTACGCGATATAGGTAATACTGTTTTAGTGGTAGAACATGACAAGGATATCATGATGGCAGCAGATTACTTAGTGGATATTGGTCCAAGGGCAGGAATTCATGGCGGTCATATTGTAGCGCAAGGAACACCGCAGGAAATTATCAAATTAAAATCAGATACTGCGCTCTATCTAGCTGGGAAAAAGAAAATTGAGATACCGTCGGAACGCAGAAAGGGGAATGGTCAAATCATAAGCATCAAAGGAGCTACTGGTAATACTTTACAAAAAGTGAATTGTGATTTCCCCTTAGGAACATTTACTGTTGTGACGGGAGTGAGTGGAAGTGGAAAGTCCACATTGATTAATGAAACTTTGTATCCAATTTTATCTCAGTATTGTTATCATAGTAAAACCAAGCCCATGCCATATGCAAAAGTGGTGGGGATAGAAAATATTGATAAAGTTATTGAGATCGATCAATCACCTATTGGTCGAACGCCTCGAAGTAACCCTGCAACTTATTGCGGCTTTTTTACTGATATTAGAACCTTGTTTGCATCTGTACCTGAAGCAAAAATTAGGGGCTATCAAGCGGGTCGTTTTTCATTTAATGTTAAAAATGGGCGTTGCGAAGTTTGTGAAGGAGGCGGGATGCGTGTAATTGAAATGAATTTTTTACCAGATGTATATGTGCATTGTGAAAAATGTGGCGGTAAAAGATATAATAGAGAAACATTGGAAATTAGGTATAAGGGTAAATCCATCAGCGATGTCTTGAACATGACGGTGGAAGAGGCTTGTGAATTTTTTCAAGCAGTTCCTTTTATTTATCGCAAATTAAAAGTGTTGTTGGAGGTTGGATTAGGATATATCACTTTAGGACAATCAGCGGTTACCTTAAGTGGGGGTGAGGCGCAGCGTGTTAAATTGGCAACGGAATTAGGTAAGAAGGATACGGGTAAAACATTTTATATATTGGATGAACCCACTACGGGTTTGCATTTTCAGGACATACAATTATTGATTGGTGTATTGAATAGACTGGTGGATAGAGGCAATACCTTATTAGTCATTGAACACAATATGGATGTAATCAAAGTAGCCGATCATATTATAGACCTAGGTCCCGAAGGTGGAAGTGGCGGCGGACTCATTCAGTTTGCAGGCACACCGGAAGAAATGATTAAAAAATCAAAAACACATACCGCTAAATATTTAACTTTAGAAATGAAGTAGCTACGAGTATGATTTTTGTAACAAATTTCACCCTTAAGCGTTCTACTATTTAAATTATACAATACCATTTTGAAAACTACTTTTTTATATCGTTCTTGTTTATTGATCATAGCTATCCTGTTTCATTCAGTAGTATTAAAGGCGGGTACTTTACAAGGAACTGTAAAGGATATGAAGGGTAAGGAAATTCCATTTGCTTCAATTACTATCAAAAAAATAACCAAGGGAACAACTGCAAATAGTAAGGGGCAGTATGCTTTGCAATTAGGTAAAGGAGAATATATAATTGTATGCCAAAATATTGGATTTAAGACCAATGAGAAAAAGATTAAAATTGAAGATAATGTCACCACTTTAAATTTTGTTTTAGAGGAACAAGAATATGAACTGAAAGAAGTTGTTGTGTCAAATAAGGCGGAGGATCCGGCATATGAGATTATCAGAAATGCGATTAAGCAAAGACCCATCTATTTAAAGGAGTTCAATAATTTTAAATGTCAAGTATATTTAAAGGGTCAAATAAAATTGAGGGACTACCCCAGTAAGTTTTTAGGGGATACGGTCGATTTTGAGGATGGCGATACCAGTAAAGCGAAGCTGTTGTATTTGTCAGAAACTTTTGCAGATTATTCCATTAAAGACAATCAAAAAAAAGTCGAAATAACTTCTACCAAAGTGAGTGGGCGTAGTAATGGGTTTGGATTTGGAAATCCATCGATTATCTCATTTTACGAAAACAATATTGTGGTAAGTAATGCCTTTAATCCACGTGGATTTATTTCACCTATCGCAGATAATGCACTTAATTATTACAAGTATAAATACTTAGGATCATTTTATGAAAACGGGCTTGAAATTTGTAGAATTAAAGTAACACCTAAGCGTAAGCAGGAACCTTTGTTTACTGGGTTCATCACCATCATTGATGGTCGTTGGTGCATTCATAGTGTCCAGTTGAATTTGTTAAAGGAACAGCAGTTGCAATTAGTGGATACGGTGAGCTATGAGCAAATTTATACACCCATTAATAATCAATGGGTGGTAAAGCAACAAGTGAGTAATATTGCTGGTAGTTTTTTGGGTTTCAAGTTTTATGGTAGCTTTTTGCAGGTGTATAACCAATATGAAATCAATAAAAATTTTGGTCCAAAGTATTTTAGCAACATTGTCATCAAGTACCTAGATAGTTCTAATAAAAAATCATTGCAATTTTGGGATAGTGCGCGCCCTGTTTCGTTGCTTCCTAGTGAGGCTTTGGATTTTATTAAAAAGGACAGTCTTGAAAAATTGCGATCTACATCTGCTTATATGGATAGCGTGGATAAGGTCAGGAATAAGCCAAAGTTTTTAAATGTGTTTTTAAGAGGGTATAATTATAGTATACAAACTAAAAAAACTTTCCTGCGATTTGATCCTTTACTCACCACCTTTCCTACTTACTTTAATCCTGCGGAAGGAAGGGTGATGAATTTCAGAATGTCCTATTCAAAACAATTCAAAAGATATAATAACCTTCAAGTTAATCCAGCTTTAAGGTACGGGTTAAGTAAGCAAAAATTATATGGCGAGGTTATTGCCAACTACTCATTCCCTACAAAATCAAGGTCAGCTATGAATGTTGGTTTTGGAAATAACGTTTTTCAGTTTAATAACAATAATCCAATTACAGAATTATACAACTCCGTGGGTGGATATATTTGGGGTAGAAATGATATGAAAACATATTCCGCCGCATTTTTTAAAATTGGATACGGCCGAAATTTTGGACAAGGTATCAATGCATCTGTGAATTTGCAATATCAAAATCGGAAACCAATGGATAATGTGATTGACATTTTCAGAGGTAAAACTTTTGATCCAAATTATCCTACAACTTTAATGACTGCTAATTTAGTTCCGCATAAATCATTGGTAGTTAGCTTCAACGTTACTTTGAGGCCATTCTCCAAATACCTTGAACTCCCTGAGCGTATGATTAATTTGGGTTCAAAATATCCTACACTTAATTTTAATATGGCGAGTGGTTTAAAATCAATAGCCGGAAGCGATGTTGATTTTGTAAAGTGGCGGTTAACTGCATCGCAAAATTTGAATTTGAAACTATATGGTAAACTAGATGCAAAAGTTATTATAGGCGGCTTCTCTAATGCAAATAAAGTGTTCACGCCCGATTATCAACATTATTTAGGTAATGAAATTGCCGTGAATAACAACTATATGAATGGATTTCAGTTATTGCCTTATTATACGTTTAGCAACACAGCATCCCTTTATACCGAATCCCATTTCGAATATCATTTGAATGGATTCATTTCTAATAAAATTCCAGTATTTAAAAAATTAAATTGGTTTTTTGTGCTAGGGGCAAATACATTGAATGTAAGCGGTAAGCCTAATTACTTTGAAACCTTCGTATCAGTGGAGAAAATATTTAAATTAATACGGGTTGATTTCGTAAAAGGGTATTTACAAAATAGTCCAAATACAAAAGGGGTTAAATTTTCGTATAAATTATTCTAGCGACGAATCATCGGGATATGATCAATTTCATCCTCCAGGTAAATTTCGCCGGCCTGTTCAAAGCCTTGTTCGTTGTAAAACTTTTTTAAATAAAGTTGGGCGCCAATTTTGATAGGACCTTTTCCAAAAAGTTGTTCGCATTGTTCAATGGAATATTGCATTAATTTCTTTCCAATACCCATACCTCTATATTTTGCTGCATTTGCAACGCGTCCAATACTTTGATAGCCCTTGTAAATAATGTCTTTATCAAATAAGCGTGTTGTTGCAATTAATGTTCCATCAACATAACCAAGCACATGATAAGCTTTTTGGTCATTGTTGTCCGCATCTAAAAATATGCAGTGCTGCTCCACAACAAATACATCACTTCTTAATCGCAACATTTCATATACTTCAGCTACAGATAAATCTGAAAAATGTTTGGTGACCCAAGTGGTATTATTAAGTTGACTCATACAACAAATGTAATTAAAAATTGATTTAAGGTAAATTGACTAGTAGCCATATTTTCCTTTCCATCTTTCATTTAAAAACTTTTTTATTTCTTGCTCTCTTGTATTTTTTTGAGGCTGATATAAGGCGGTGTTTTTAATATTGTCAGGCAAGTATTCTTGCTCAAGGAAGTTATTTTCACCCAAATGTGAATATTGGTAATTTTTACCATAGGATAAGTCCTTCATTAATTTAGTAGGGGCATTTCTTAAATGTAAGGGTACCGGTAAGTTCCCTGTTTTGTCCACTAAGGCAAGTCCATGATTGATGGCTTCGTAGGATGCATTGCTTTTTGGGGAGCTGGCTAAATATATGGCACATTGTGACAGAATAATTCTGCTTTCCGGGTAACCGATCTTGGTTACCGCATCAAAACATGCATTGGCCAATAAAAATGCATTTGGATTGGCATTGCCAATATCTTCACTTGAAAAAATAAGCATACGACGTGCGATGAATTTTACATCTTCTCCACCTGCTATCATTCTGGATAGCCAATACACTGCAGCATTAGGATCGGATCCGCGCATGCTTTTGATAAATGCGGAAAATATATCATAATGTTGTTCGCCATTTTTATCATAGAGTGCAATATTGCTTTGCGCTACTTCCATCACCCAATCATTAGTCAATACCAAGGGTGATCCTGATTTTTCAATATCAATTAACGCTTCAACGGATAACTCTAATAAGTTTAACAACTTTCGTCCATCGCCACCGGATAGTTGAAACAAAGCTTCTGTTTCTTTTATCTCAATATTTTGGCCTTGAAACATTTCGTCTTTTTCAATGGCTTGATGAATTAATTTATGCAACGCCTTTTCATCCAAGGCTTTTAATATAAATACCTGACATCTGCTGAGTAAGGCACTGTTTACTTCAAAGCTGGGGTTTTCGGTGGTTGCTCCAATTAATGTAATAATGCCTTTTTCTACAGCTCCCAAAAGTGCATCCTGTTGGCCTTTATTAAATCGATGAATCTCATCTATAAATAATATCGCGCCTGGTTTTGATTTAGCTTCTTCAATAACTTCTCTTAATTCCTTTACACCGCTACTAATGGCACTGAGTTGATAATACGCGCTATTAAATGTGGTGGATATAATATTAGCTAAAGTTGTTTTACCAACCCCTGGTGGCCCCCATAATATCATAGAGGGGACTTTTCCTTTTGTAATTGCTTTTTGTAAAACACTATCCGGACTAGAAAGATGTTCCTGTCCAACCAAATCGGTAAGCGTTTTGGGGCGTAATCTTTCAGCTAAAGGGATGGCATTGTTCATTTGTATAAAGGTACAAAATTAGCAATACAAAATTTGACGCGGGTGAACCCAATATTTCAGGATAAAATCAAGTCATTGCTTACGTACAGATAAAGTGAGACAAGCCTTGCCTGACTTAAAAAATACTATTCAAACAAATAGTCATAACGCTTAACCAATCTAAGGGTGGTTCTGATGTGCACGATTCCAATAATTCCAGTGACCAATAAAAATACGGATACGCCTCTTAATATTGAAAGAATCATTTTACTAGTAATTTCCGCAGGGAATCCAGCTTGTTGTTCTAAAAATTCGTTGATGAAGCCGCTTAATACTTCGTTGGTAGAGATAAGTATACTAATTGAATTAATAAAAAACAAACTACATAAAAATAAACTTACATAGGCATTGACTTTGATCCAATCCTTTGATTTTTTTGTTTGCGTTTGTTCACGTTCTACGCCATTTTTTAAAAATTTAAAACTTGTATAGGTATATATAACCAAACATGCTACGATAAATACCATAATTAGGGCACTTGGATTTGCCAATGAAGTGGCTAAAATAATGATATCTAAAAAGGCAAAAAATAAAGCTATTGGAATTAAGCAATAGGAGAGTACTGTATACAATTTCATTTCATTCGACATAAGGACTGCTGCGTTTAATTTCAATAATTTATTTCAAATTCAACTTTATGTGAAGCTCTTCAAATTGTTTATCGTCAATACTACTTGGCGCATCTAACATTATATCACGACCACTGTTATTTTTAGGGAATGCAATAAAGTCACGAATACTTTCACTGCCACCTAATAAAGCACATAAGCGATCAAAGCCAAAAGCAATACCGCCATGTGGTGGTGCACCATATTCAAAGGCACCAAGTAAAAATCCAAATTTATGTTGTGCTTCCTTGGAGCTCATGCCTAGGGCTGCAAACATTTTTTCTTGTAAAGCGCGTTGGAAAATACGAATTGAGCCACCCCCAATTTCATTACCATTTAAGACCATATCATAAGCGTTTGCTTTGATACCAGCATAAGGATGTTCTAAATATTTTACAGCGTCACTAATTTCAGGTGCATTGTTAATCATAATCTCAATATGATCAAGCTTAGGTGATGTAAATGGATGGTGTCTAGCTACCCAACGGTTACCTTCCTCGTCATATTCAAATAATGGGAAATCTAAAACCCACAATAATTTAAATTCATCTTCTTTTCTAAAGCCTAATTGTTTACCTAATTCCAAACGAAGCTCGCTGATTGCTTTTCTGGTTCTTTCTTCCGCACCCGCTAATATTAATATTAAATCCCCTGCTTTTGCATTTGAAGCAGCTGCAATCGCTTTTAATTTATCTTCCGAATAAAATTTATCAACACTGCTTTTGAAAGTGCCGTCGGCATTGCATTTAATGAATACCAATCCTTTCATTCCAATTTGTGGACGCTTAACCCATTCTGTTAATTCGTCAGTTTGCTTGCGGGAGTATTCGCTACATCCTGGTACTGCTATGGCAATCACTGTTTCAGCTTCGTCAAATACTTTAAAGTCAACACCGTTAATGAGTGCTGCTTGATCTGCTTTGTCTGAAAATACATGCGTAGGCTTTTTTAAATTACACAATTGGATGCCAAAACGAATATCTGGCTTATCGTTACCGAACTGCCACATGGCATCTTCCCAGGTCATACGTTGCACCGTTTCGGTGTAATCAATATTTTTCACCTGTTTAAAAATGCTTTTAATTAAACCTTCAAACATTTTTAAAATATCTTCCTGCTCCACAAAACTCATTTCGCAGTCAATTTGTGTAAACTCTGGTTGTCTGTCAGCTCTTAAATCCTCATCTCTGAAACATTTTACTATTTGGTAGTATCGATCATATCCACTCACCATTAAAAGTTGCTTAAAGGTTTGTGGTGATTGTGGTAATGCATAAAATTCACCTGCGTTCATTCTGCTAGGCACCACAAAATCACGTGCACCTTCGGGCGTAGATTTAATTAAAAATGGGGTTTCAATATCCATGAAGCCTTTTTCATGTAAATAATTTCTGGTTGCACGATTTACATCATAGCGTAATCCTAAATTCTTTTTTACAGCGTTTCTTCTTAAGTCCAAGAAACGGTATTTCATACGAATGTCATCGCCGCCATCCGTATCATCTTGAATGGTGAATGGCGGAACAGCTGATGCGTTTAATATTTTAAATTCTGTTACTTTAATTTCAATATCTCCTGTAGGAATATTTGCATTTTTACTAGAGCGCTCAATGACTGTTCCTTTCACTTGAATAACGAATTCTCTTCCTAAAGGATTTTTATCCAATTCGTTTTGAAGCTCTTCTCCAATTAAAAGTTGCGTGATTCCATACCTATCTCTTAAATCCACGAATGTGATAGCGCCAAATTTGCGAATGGTTTGTACCCAACCGGCAAGGGTCACATTTTGAGTAACAAATTGACTATTTAATTCTCCACAATGGTGCGTACGATACATAAAAAAATATTGAAATAGGTTTGGACTGCAAATATACTTCAATTCCCATAAATTCATCATATTTGCGCCATGACCGATTTCCTTATCTCCAACCGAACCAGGCGCATTGTTTTGTCCGGTTTTTTCTTTTTTACTGGTATTTGTTTTGCCAGTTGGGCAAGCAGGATTCCTGATATTAAAATGCAGTTGGGGTTAAATGATGCAGAATTGGGTGCGATGCTGTTATTTTTGCCTGTAGGTTTGTTTTTAGGCATCCCTATTTCAGGTAGTTTAACTTCCATTTATGGCAGTAACAGAATGCTCAAAATTGCAGCTGTTTTATATCCGCTTTCCTTGATTTTAATTGGGACAATTACACAAACATGGCAATTAGGAATTTGCTTATTTATTTTTGGCATGGCTGGTAATTTTTACAATGTAGCGGTGAATACACAAGCAGTGGTATTATCTAAATTATTTGAGAAAAGTATCATATCCACCTTTCATGGTTTTTGGAGTTTGGCTGGTTTTGTGGGTGGTTTGGTAGGGGGGCTTTTTGTTGCAAAACAAATTTCTCCCTTATATCAATTTGTTTTTGTTGCATTGGTTTCAATTATTTATTTGGTTTTTGCGCATCCCTATTTAATGCCTTCTGAAAAAAATAAGCAACCACTTAATAAAATGTGGAATAAGCCAAGTGCACTTATGTTGCAATTTGGATTTATTGCTTTAGGAAATATGATTTGCGAAGGAATGATGTTTGACTGGAGTGGTATTTATTTTCAAAAAGTAGTATTGGTGCCTAATGAATATCGTACCATGGGATATATCAGTTTTATGGCATGTATGACCATTGGTCGAATGTTTGCAGATATATTAATTAATTATTGGGGGGCAAGAAAACAATTAATGTTAAGTGGCTTATTGGTTACCATTGGATTAATTATAGCGTTAATGCTACCGGGTATTATAATTAGTACTTTTGGGTTTATGTTGGTAGGTTTTGGTGTATCATCAGTCATTCCCACCATTTATGGATCTGTTGGTAGGAGTGCAGCACCTGGGCAAGCGAGTATTGCGTTAGCTTCAGTTTCCTCTATTGGATTTTTCGGATTTTTGATTGGCCCACCCATCATTGAATTCTTATCCCAAGCTATAGGTTTACGATGGGCGTTCTTAACTGTTTCCTTATTGGGGCTAGCTACATTTTTTCAATCTTACCGATTGAAAAAGCATTTGAATTAAATTATAAAGTCGAATTTTCTTCTTTGTGCGATGGCTTATAAATAAGATAATAATAGCCTAAAATCAAGATGCCTGTGACAAATGGGATCATTGCTAAATGCTTCATCGTGATATTGCCATATACGATAACATGATCTACACCAAAAAATTCAGTACACATCCAAAATGAGTTGGCCGTAATCCAAACGGTGATAGCGAGGTTATGCGCTAATTCAGAAAAAATATTTCGCGTTCTATAGGCGATAATTATGGAGATGGTTAAAGTTGGAATAATCATCACAACGCCTAAAAGCGTCAAAGACAAACACCAGGCAACATCTTTAAACAACCAAAATACGATATGTAAGTTTTCCATTTTACGGTACTTATATGGAATATTATATTTGTCGTTCGTTTTATTGTTCATTGTGATTATTTGGAGATTATTGCTAACCAGTTTTTAATGTAGAATAAAAATATTCTTTTTTTTATTTATTCTTTAATTAATCCGATAAAATTGAGGTAAATCTTTTTATGTCAGCTTCTGGTTCTATGATACTTCCTTGTTCAATATGATCTATAAGTTGTTTCGCAAAATAGGGGGCAAGTGAGCAGCCCTTTGTACCCATGCCATTACAGATACCCAATTGCGGATATTTCGGGTGAAGTCCTACAAATGGGCGCCTTTCTGTATTGGCGGGTCTTATGCCAACCAAATGATCAACTACTTCATAGGGTAGTTTTAAAACTGCATTCAGTGCTGTAATCATTTTTTCCTTAAAGCCTTGACTTGGAAGCGCATCACTAAAACTCCATTCATAACTTGATCCTACCCAAAATAAATCATCTTTCCAAGGGACAATTGTAATATTGGTTTTGTAAATATTTGTTGGCGCAAGCCCTTTTATTTTTACTATTAATGCTTCTCCTTTATTGGGTACAAATGGTAGGGATTTAAAATAGGGATTGTTCATGGCATTAATACCATCGCAGAATATTATTTTTTCAGCAATTATATTTTTCCATTGAACGCCTTGCTCATTTAAAATCATGTCTGAAACATCAAAATAATCTTCAATAAAATGGTTACTTATTTTCTGTTGGCCGGCTTTTAAAAATTGTATTAAATCAATCCAATAACATTGGTCAATTTCGCCTGTGCCAAATGGGATATTAAAGTATTCTCCTAAAGATGAATGATCATTTTCCTTTAAATATCTATTATCATGTGTAAGGCGGTAGTCAAAGCTTTCCTTCATTTGCAGGGAAGGGTGGATTGATAAAATCGGTGCTTCTTTAATTATAGAGACATTTTCATCCCGTTGGAAAGCTTTATAAGCGTCAATAGCAAAAGGCAGTAGGGTATCAATCATCCATGTTTGCACAATCCTACGTCCGGTGACTGGGTTGATTACACCACTTGCTACACTAGTTGCGGAAAAAGTTTTTGGATCATTTATAATTTTAAACGAGATACCTTGTTTGTGTAAAAAATAACTTAACCAAGTGCCAGTTAATCCTTGGCCAACAATTAAATATTTTACTCTTTCCTGCAATTTATTTTCCTTTTTTTGTTGGAATAGTTATGTGGAGGCTGTCCTTGATTTCATTGACCCTTGCTACAATTTCCATATCAAAGTTTCCAATGTAATCAAAGGGAACTGTAAAAGGAAATTCTGTTTCAAATGTTTCGTTTTTAATTGTCGTAAAATATTGAAATGGAAAAATGTTTACAAACCAGCCGTCCACTGACTTTTTTGTTTTATGATTGATCAAAGCCAAAGTAAGCTGTCCTGTTTTTTCTTGCGGAAAATGATGACTAACCTTTACTTTTAGTTTAAAGGATTGCCCTAATGATAAAACAGCGGGAGTAGCACATTCAATTTTAAGGCTGGATTTTATATTTACGCCGCTTAAATTTTGCGCCTGTGTATAAATACAAATTGACAAAAATAAAAATAAAGTTATGGCGCGTTTCATAGAACAAACTTACAATAAAAAATCCCTTATCGTTTTAGGATAAGGGATTTCAGTATGCTTTATTTTAATAATTATTTTTTTAGTGCATTTGCCATTGTAATTCCAATGTCTGCAGGACTAGCGCAAACGTGAATCCCACATTCCTCCATGATTTTCATTTTAGCAGCTGCAGTATCGTCTGCGCCGCCAACAATCGCGCCAGCGTGACCCATGCGTCGGCCTGGAGGCGCTGTTTGACCTGCAATAAATCCGACTACCGGTTTTTTCAAATTATCTTTGATCCAATTTGCAGCATCTGCCTCCATGCTTCCACCAATTTCACCAATCATGATAATACCCTCAGTTGCTGGATCATTCATTAATAATTCTACTGCTTCTTTAGTTGTAGTTCCAATAATTGGATCACCTCCAATTCCAATGGCTGTTGAAACACCCAAGCCAGCTTTAACTGCTTGATCAGCTGCTTCATAGGTAAGCGTTCCACTTTTTGAAACAATGCCAATAGTTCCTTTCTTAAAAATAAATCCTGGCATGATACCCACTTTACATTCTTCTGCGGTAATGATACCTGGACAATTGGGTCCTATTAAACGAGTAGTTTTACCTAATAAATAGTTTTTTGCTTTAATCATATCCTGCACAGGAATACCTTCCGTAATACATACAACTAAAGCAATATTTGCATCCGCCGCTTCCATGATTGCATCCGCAGCAAAAGCAGGAGGTACAAAAATGATACTCACATCAGCACCTGTATTTTTTACGGCATCTGCAACGGTGTTAAATACGGGTCTATCTAAATGGGTAGTTCCACCTTTATCTGGAGTTACGCCGCCCACTAATTGGGTTCCATATTCGATCATTTGACTTGCATGAAAACTACCTTCAGTTCCGGTAAAACCTTGAACGATGACCTTTGAGTTTTTATTAACTAATACTGACATTATGCGGGAATTTGTTATTTGTGGCGCAAAAATAGGCTAAACCCAGTTTTTTTGCCCTTATTTCTCAACAAAAATTCTATGTTTTTTTATAAATGGCTTTCATGTAGTACTTTTGTCCCTCGTCAGACAAATAAAAATTAAAATTATGGCAACAACATCAGACATTAGTCGTGGAATGATTCTAAAATTGGACAATAATTTATATACTGTAGTGGAGTTTGGAGAAAACAAAACTGCTAGAGCGGCTGCTAAAATTTGGGCTAAGCTTAAAGGAGTAGATAACAAAAGATCAATTGAAAAGACTTGGAATAGTGGTGAAAACATTTTCCCTGTGCGTGTTGAAAAAAAGACCTATCAATTCCTTTATAAAGATGACAGTGGCTATAACCTTATGAATAATGAGACTTTTGAGCAAATCGCAATGGCTGAGGAAATGATTGATGCCCCGCAATACTTGATTGAAGGTGCTGAAGTATTTGTATTTATGAATACCGAAACCGAAATGCCTATTGGTGCTGAGTTGGCTGAAAAAATCGAAGTGTTGATTACCTATTGCGAAAATGGGGTGAAAGGGGATACTGCAACGCGTGCTTTGAAAGCAGCAACGATTGAATCAGGCGCAACCGTGATGGTGCCTTTATTTGTAAATGAAGGAGAAAGAATCAGAATTAATACTAAGAATGGGGAATATGTAGAGCGCGTTAAATAATTTTAAAAATGTCCCGAAGCTTCGGGACATTTTTGTTTTTTAGCCTTTAAATAGGCCTAAAATAGCTTAAAATACCCCGAATTCTCGGGGTATTTTTTTGGCAAAAAATGGCCATTTTTAATAAAAAAAGCCACTTTTTTTATGGTTTATACCAAAAAAACACCAATTTTACCCAAAATTGCCAAATATGGACTTGAAACAAATTCATGATTTAATTAAAGTAGTTAACAAGAGTAATATCGGTGAAATTAGCATCGAAGATAAGGATGGTAAAGTAACCATTAAGCAAAAGGAAGAAAAGGTAACTGTTACTAAAGCTCCTGCGCAAATGTATACTTCAGGTCCTGCAGCTCCAGTTGCACAAGCAGCCCCTGCGGCATCAACATCAGTTGCTCCTGCAGCTCCTGTTGCAAGCAACTTGATTACCATTAAAAGTCCAATGATTGGAACATTTTATCGTCGCGCTTCTCCAGATAAGCCATTGATGGCTGAGGAAGGAACAGAAGTGAGCCCAGGTAAAGTGGTATGTATCATTGAAGCCATGAAATTATTTAACGAAATTGAAAGTGAGGTAAAAGGTACCATCGTTAAAATATTGGTGGAAGATGCTAGCCCAGTGGAATATGACCAGCCTTTGTTCTTAGTTGAACCCGCATAGGCTTGATCCCATTTTCTAATTTAAATTAAAAAAATGTTTAAAAAGATATTGATAGCCAATCGTGGCGAAATTGCTTTGCGTATTATCAGAACCTGTCGCGAGATGGGTATTAAAACAGTAGCAGTTTATTCTACTGCTGATAAAGATAGTTTACATGTAAAGTTTGCAGATGAGGCGGTTTGTGTTGGAGGTCCTAAAGGACAAGAGTCCTATTTGAATATTCCACATATCATGGCGGCTTGTGAAATTACCAACGCCGATGCAGTTCATCCTGGATATGGATTTTTAGCAGAGAATGCAAAGTTCGCGCAAATATGTGCGGACCATGGTATTAAATTTATTGGCCCCACACTAGATATGATTAATAAAATGGGGGACAAGATTACTGCGAAAGAAACCATGATTAAAGCGGGTGTCCCTGTGGTTCCGGGTGGAGAAGGTTTATTAGAGAGTGTAGATGCTGCAAAAAAATTAGCCAAAGAAATAGTTTATCCAGTGATCATTAAAGCAACTGCTGGTGGTGGCGGAAAGGGTATGCGTGTAGTTTGGAAAGAAGAAGATATTGAAAAAGCATATAATGATGCAAAAATGGAAGCAGGTGCAAGTTTTAAAAATGATGGCTTGTATATGGAAAAATTTGTGGAGGAACCAAGGCATATCGAAATTCAAGTAGCGGGTGATCAATATGGAAATGTTTGTCATTTAAGTGAGCGTGATTGTTCTATTCAACGCAGACACCAAAAATTAGTCGAAGAATCTCCTTCTCCATTTATGACCCCTGAATTAAGACAACGTATGGGTGATGCTGCTATTAAAGCTGCTTCTGCCATTAATTATGAAAGCGTTGGTACGGTGGAGTTTTTAGTGGATAAGCATCGCAATTTTTATTTCATGGAAATGAATACGCGTATTCAAGTGGAACATTGCGTTACAGAGGAAGTGGTAAGTTATGATTTAATCAAGGAGCAAATAAAGATAGCAGCGGGTGAAAAAATTTCCGGTCGTAATTACGAACCACAATTACACGCTATCGAATGTCGTATCAATGCTGAAGATCCTTACAATGATTTCAGACCTTCCCCAGGAAAGATTACTGTTTTACATACACCCGGCGGACACGGTGTGCGTGTAGATAGTCATGTTTATGCAGGTTATGTGATTCCGCCATATTACGATTCAATGATTGGTAAATTAATCACAGTTGCACAAACACGTGAGGAAGCGATCAATACTATGTATCGTGCCTTAAGTGAATACGTAATTGAAGGCGTACACACAACCATTCCTTTTCATTTACAATTAATGCAAAATGAAGATTTTAGAAAAGGAAACTTCACGACCAAATTTTTAGAAACATTTAAGTTGAAGTAATTTTTATGTAGCTTTTAAGAGAAATAAAAAAGCTACATAAAAATTCTCTGGTAAAATTAAAAAGGGAGCCCCATAAAGGAGCTCCCTTTTTGTTGGGATATTATCTTTCAAAAATATTGTTATCTTAAAAACAACATTTCTCTGTACTTAGGTAAGGTCCATAATTCGTCATCAACCAATTGCTCTAATTTATCAACGTGGTAACGGATTTTATCAAAGTATTGCGCCTTCACTTTTGCTTCATAAGCAATTGCTTTTTCTCTTGAATCAGTAAGGTTATTGGTTACTTTTCTTTCTTCCACCATCGCGTAAGTATTTTCATACACTTGTTGGATATGCGTACTTACATCCTTTAATAAAGTTAGTTGGCCTTTGTATAATTTTTCAGGTAATGCAGCTTCGCGTAGTAAGCTTACATTTTTTAATAAATCATTTTGGTATTTAATTGCCGCTGGAATAATATGGTTGGTGGCTAAGTCACCCATCACGCGCGCTTCAATTTGTACTTTTTTAATATAAGTTTCTAATTCAATTTCATAACGCGCTTCTAACTCCGCATGTGTGAAAATACCATTGTCCTTAAATAATTTCTTGGATTTTTCAGTCACCATTGCATCTAATGCAACAGGGGTCGTTTTTAAATTAGGTAAGCCTCTTTTTTCTGCTTCCTTATGCCACTCTTCGCTATAGCCATCGCCTTCAAATAAAATCTTTTTACTAGATACAATGTACTTTTGAATCACTTGCATGATCGCGATTTCCTTTTTATCCCCTTTCTCTATTAAAGTGTCGACTTCTGCGGCAAATTTTACTAAGGTATCAGCAATAATGGTATTTAAAACTGTCATTGGATGTCCGCAGTTAGCAGTGGATCCTACCGCACGGAATTCAAATTTATTTCCAGTGAATGCAAAAGGGGAAGTCCTGTTACGATCGGTGTTGTCAATCATTAACTCAGGAATACTTCTATGTAAATCTAATTTTAAAATCGCTTCATCTTGTTCATCAAATTTTCCACCTACTCTTGTTTCCACATCGTTCAATACTTTGGTTAAGTATTCCCCAATAAATACGGAAATGATTGCAGGGGGAGCTTCGTTGGCACCTAATCTAAAATCATTAGAAGCGGATGCAATCGATGCTCTTAATATATCAGCATAATCATGCACTGCTTTAATAGTGTTTACAAAAAAGGTTAAAAACATCAAATTGGTCTTTGGCGTTTTACCTGGTGCTAATAAATTAATGCCAGTATCAGTCGCCATACTCCAGTTATTGTGTTTACCACTTCCGTTAATACCAGCAAATGGTTTTTCATGTAACAATACCACCAAGCGGTGACGTTTTGCAACGCGTGTCATTACATCCATTAATAAAATGTTATGATCCACAGCGATATTACATTCTTCAAAAATAGGGGCACACTCAAATTGTGCAGGTGCTACTTCATTATGTCTTGTTCTTAAAGGGATACCTAATTTGTATGCTTCATTTTCATAGTCGCGCATGAATGCATAAATTCTTTCAGGGATAGATCCAAAATAATGATCTTCTAATTGTTGGCCTTTTGCAGGGGCTGAACCAAATACAGTCCGACCGCATTGTACTAAATCGGGACGTGCATTAACCAATGCTTCATCAATCACAAAATATTCTTGCTCCCAACCTAAAGTAGGAACCACCTTTGAAATATTTTTATCAAAATAGTTACAAACAGTAACCGCTGCTTTGTTGACTGCTTCTACTGCTTTCATCAATGGTGCTTTATAGTCCAATGATTCACCGGTGTAGGCAATAAATATTGTCGGGATACATAATGTTTTACCACTTCCTATTTCAATAATGAATGCAGGGGAGGATGGATCCCATGCAGAATATCCTCTAGCTTCAAAAGTGGCTCTTAATCCACCATTTGGAAAGGAAGATGCATCTGGTTCTTGTTGTATTAAAGCAGCACCATCAAATTCTTCAATAGCAGTGCCATCCGATTTTAATGTAAAAAATGAATCATGTTTTTCAGCAGTCGCGCCACTCAATGGTTGAAACCAGTGGGTAAAGTGTGTTACGCCTTTACTCTCTGCCCATGATCTTAATCCTGTTGCAATTTGGTTAGCTACAGCACGATCAATTTTTTTTGCGACCTTATTACTATTAACTAAGCTTTTATAAGCTTCATCACTTAAAAATTCTCTTGCTGTATTTAAAGTAAAAACGCTTTCATTAAAAATGGTCGTGATTTTATGTGCATTAACATTGGGTGTGGGTGTTACAACATGACTTACATGTTTAACGGCCTCGGTTCTAAGTGACATATTCGATTAAATTTTATATTAGCAATTGAACAAAGGTAGGGGCAATAAGCTAGGAGTAATCAACAAAAAATCCCCCAAATTGGGAGATTTTGATCAAAAACCTTGTACGATTGAGAACTTAAGTCAATTTTAAACCTAATTATTGAACCTTAAACTTTTGAAGTTTTTACTGTTTTGATAATTCTTGCAGCTACTTTATAAGGGTCAGCAGCAGAATTTGGACGACGATCTTCCAACCATCCTTTCCAACCTTTTTCTACCGCACCAATTGGGATACGGATACTAGCACCTCTGTCTGAAACCCCGAAAGAGAAATCATGGATACTTGCTGTTTCATGTTTACCCGTTAAACGTAAATGGTTATCTGCACCATAAACATCAATATGCTCTTTTACAAATGGACGGAATGCTTCACAAATTGTATCATAAGTTTCTTTCTTACCACAAGTTCTTAAAGTGGTGTTAGAGAAATTCGCATGCATCCCTGATCCGTTCCAATCTAAGGTACCTAATGGTTTGCAATGCCAGTTAATGGATACACCATAAGTCTCACCAATTCTTTCTAATAAGTAACGTGCAATCCAAATTTGATCACCTGCTTCTTTTGCACCTTTTGAAAATATTTGGAATTCCCATTGTCCTGCAGCAACTTCTGCATTAATTCCCTCAATGTTCAAACCCGCGTCAATACAAGCGTCTAGATGTTCTTCAACAATATTTCTTCCGTATGCATTTTTAGCACCTACTGAACAATAGTAAGGTCCTTGTGGTCCAGGATATCCTCCTTCTGGAAAACCTAATGGTTTATCAGTAGCTGGATTCCATAAAAAATATTCTTGCTCAAAGCCAAACCAAAAATCATTATCATCATCTTCAATGGTTGCTCTTCCGTTAGTAGGATGAGGTGTACCATCTGAACTTAAAACTTCACACATTACTAAGTAGGCATTTTTGCGTTGTGGATCCTTGCAAATAAAAACAGGTTTTAATAAACAGTCACTTGAACCTCCTGGGGCTTGCTCCGTTGATGATCCATCAAAACACCAAACATCGCAGTCAGCTAATTTGCCACTGAAATCTTTTTCAACTTTTGTCTTACTTCTTAATGACTGTGTTGGTTTGTAACCATCTAGCCAAATGTACTCTAATTTAGAAACTGCCATAGGGTAGGAAATTTAATATTAATAAATAAAATATATGTTTAAAAAGGTATTTTTTACACGGTTTTGAGCGAAAATATATAAGAATATTATAAAAGTAAAATTTAAAACTTAAAAATTTTAATTTTTTTCCATAATATATTAACATTAAAATAATTAATAATATAATAACGCGTACAAAAGATTGATTATCAATAAATGCATATTCATTGAAGTGGATACACATTTTAGTTGGGTATATGTTGGTAAATCAAGCAAATGCTTAAGGGGTCATTTTGTACCTTCGCGTCATCATAAAACGAATAATCCCATCCGAATGGAAATTACAGTCAAAACCGCGCAACAACTTAGATTAACACCTGATGAATTTGAAAGCATCAAACAAAAATTAGGACGTACACCCAATTTTACAGAGCTATGTGCTTTTAGTGGTATGTGGAGTGAGCATTGTAGTTATAAAAATTCTATTAAGTGGTTAAAAACTTTACCACGCGATGGTGGAAGAATGTTAGTAGCTGCTGGTGAGGAAAACGCGGGATTAATGGATATCGGAAATGATTATGGGGTGGTATTTAAAATTGAAAGTCATAATCACCCAAGTGCGTTGGAGCCATTTCAAGGTGCTGCAACAGGTGTGGGTGGAATTCAAAGAGATATTTTTACGATGGGTGCGCGTCCCATTGCTTCCTTAAATAGTTTACGTTTTGGAAAATTGACCGATGCGAAAACAAAAAGATTATTAGCCGGCGTAGTACACGGTATTGGACATTATGGAAACTGTTTTGGTGTTCCAACGGTGGGTGGTGAATTATATTTTGAACAATGTTATCATACCAATCCATTGGTGAATGCAATGAGTGTGGGAATTGTGAAAGCAGGTAAAACTGTTAGCGCCATTGCACTTGGAACAGGTAATCCCGTATTTTTTGTCGGAAGTGCTACAGGTAAAGATGGCATCGGTGGTGCAAGTTTTGCATCGGCCGAAATTACTGCAGACAGTGTGGAAGAATTACCAGCAGTGCAAGTGGGTGATCCATTTCAAGAAAAAAAATTATTAGAAGCATGTTTGGAAGTGATTGAAACAGGGGGTGTAGTGGGTATGCAAGATATGGGTGCAGCAGGAATTATTTGTTCCACTGCGGAGATGAGTGCAAAGGGTCAAGTAGGTATGCGCATTGATTTGGATAAAGTGCCAACGCGTCAACAAAATATGAAAGCTTGGGAATTATTATTAAGTGAAAGCCAAGAGCGTATGTTGATGGTGGTTGAAAAAGGGAAGGAAGCGCAAGTGTTAGCGGTATTTGAAAAATGGGATTTATCATCTAGCAATATTGGTGAAGTGACTGATGATGGTTTGCTTAATTTTTATATGCATGGTGAATTAGAAGCTTCGCTTCCTGCGTACGAATTAGTATTAGGTGGTGGTGCGCCAGTGTATACGCGTGAATATTCGGCGCCTGCTTATTTAGCAAAAGTGAATGCATTTGATATGAATACGGTTGCTGATACAACGGATTTAAAAGCGACTGTAAAAGAATTAATACAAATACCCAACATTGCTTCAAAGCGTTGGGTGTATACACAATATGATAGTATGGTGGGTGCTGCAAATACTTCTACCAATGCGCCTAGTGATGCCTCTATCGTAATTGCAAAAGGAACTGGCAAGGCATTAGCCATGACAGTGGATTGTAATAGTAAGTATGTATATGCAAATCCTGAACGTGGCGCAATGATTGCAGTAGCTGAGGCTGCACGTAATATTGTTTGCTCTGGTGGCGAACCCATTGGCGTAACCAACTGTTTAAACTTTGGTAATCCCTATGATCCTGAAGTGTATTATCAGTTTGTAAAATCGGTAGAAGGGATGGGTGCTGCTTGTCGAAAATTTAATACACCCGTTACTGGTGGTAACGTAAGTTTTTATAATCAAAATCCGGATGGTCCAGTATTTCCAACACCCACCATTGGGATGGTCGGTATTGTGGAGGATATGAAAAATAGAATGACCTTGGATTTCAAAAAAGTGGGGGATGTGATTGTATTATTGGGAGAACAAAGAAATGATATTGGTTCTTCCGAATATGTAAATAAAATTAGAGGGGTTGAATTTTCTCAGGCACCTTATTTTGATTTGGAAGAAGAATATAATTTGCAACAATTAGTTGCGGGATTAATTAAAGCAGGAAATGTAAAAAGCGCACACGATATTAGTGAAGGCGGTTTAATTGTTACTTTATTAGAATCAGCGTTTACGAATAACAAAGGATTTGAGGTAAACACAGTAGGAACTAAATTAAGAACAGATGCCTATTGGATGGGCGAAGCGCAAAGCAGGGTGGTAGTTTCCTGTGATGCAGCAACTGTTGCAACCATTGAAGCTATGGCAGCTAAATTTGGAATTGCTGTATCGATCCTAGGTAAAGTAAGTTCAAGCGATGTAGTTGTGAATGGAGAAAATTGGGGTGGTATTACGGATTGGAAAAATAATTATGATACTGCGATAGAGAAACAATTAGCTAAATAAATTCAATCAATGTCAAAACAACCCACTTTAGTTGTTACAGGTACAGCTGGATTTATTGGTTCTGTTTTTGTTCAATATTTAAATGAACAAGGATTTAATCAATTAATATTAGTGGATGATTTTGGCTTGGAAGCAAAGAGAAATAATTGGGAGCAAAAGCAATTTTTAAAAGTAATTGAGCGGCAAGCTTTTTTAGAACAACTTCCTCAATTGGATTTCACCATTGATGCTATTATACATTTAGGTGCAAGGACGGATACCACTGAATTTGATTACGCAGTGCATGAGGAATTGAACGTGAAATATTCAAAAGCATTGTGGTTGTATGCAACTGAAAAACAAATCCCATTGATTTACGCGTCATCAGCAGCTACTTATGGAAGTGGGGAGCAAGGATATACTGATAGCCATGAAATACTAGATCAATTGGTTCCATTGAATCCCTATGGCGTTAGTAAAAATGAATTTGACAAATGGGCGATTGCGCAAACGAATCAACCACCTGTTTGGACAGGTTTGAAATTCTTTAATGTGTATGGTCCAAATGAAGGACACAAAGGCCGTATGGCAAGTGTTATTTTTCATGCGTTCAATCAAATTAAAGCAACTGGATTAGTCAAATTATTTAAAAGTCACCGACCTGATTTTAACGACGGAGAACAATTACGTGATTTTGTATATGTGAAAGATGTCGTAAAAGTAATTGGCTGGATGTTGCATGAAATGTTTGCGCAACATTGGAGCAAAGAAAAAAATGGCTTGTATAATTTAGGTACAGGTCAAGCGCGTAGCTTTTATGATTTGGCTGCGAATACTTTTACTGCACAAGGGTTACAACCTAATATTGAATTCATTGATATGCCACTAGATATCAGAGACAAATACCAATACTTTACCGAAGCCAATATGAATAAGCTTCGCGCAGCAGGATATACTGCACCCTTTTCAAGTTTAGAGGAAGGTGTTGGGGATTATGTTAAAAATTATCTGTTTCCCGGAAAGGGATATTAATTTTTTCTTTCACACAGAACGTTTTAAAGAAGCCCTTCAAAATAGTTTCATGTAGCCGACTTCCGCTGCGTGCCGCGGAGGCAAATAAAATTCTATTTTGAAGGGCGCTTTATTTATTTAAATAATCGTTATTTGGATTAATGCGCTTTTAAAAACGCAATCGCTTTCGCATAAGCATCTTCGGTTGCAGCAGCATTAAAACTTGGATTACTTGGATTGGCAAAACCATGGCCTGCTTCATATCTATTTACAGATAAATTTTTACCCGCCTCTTTCATATTCTTTTCAAAATCATTCACTAATGCAGGAGAAGGGCTTTGGTCCTTGTTGCCAAAGAAGCCAATGATATCACATTGGATGGATTTTAATTTATCCATATTCGTTTCAGGGCGGCCATAATACATCACAGATCCTTTTGCTTGTGGTCCAGCAAGGATGGCTGTTTGTAAACTCCACATACCGCCAAAACACCAACCCACACTATATATGGCAGCTTTACTGCCGGCATATTTAATAGTACCTTGAACAATAGCAGTCATTCTTTCCATATTGGCGCCGCGCATTAATTTCATGGCACTGTCTGGTGTTGCAGCAACTTTTCCATCATACATATCTACTGCAATTACATTCACATTACCAAGGTCGGTATAATATTTATCTGATTCTATTTTTACATTGTCATTCAATCCCCACCATTCTTGAATTACAATTAAATATTTATTGGTTTTCTTTTTAGCAGGGATAAAATAAGCAAAAGCTTGTTTGCCGTCGGCTGCATCAAATTCAATCATTTTGCCCAATAAGTTTTCTGGATTTACCACCATAGGGTTCGGGTGCATTGCTGCAAAAGCGGGGGTGCTAGCCTCCAGTTGATAGGCTTGTTGTGTTTCCATATTGAGGCATTCTATGACTTCTTTTTTATCCATGGAAGGATATTGGTTTTTGGACCATTGCCAGCTCAATAAACTTGCGGCAAAAAGAAGGGCTAAAGTAGAATAAATTAGTTTTTTCATATTATTTTAGTTGTTTTTTGTAAAGATGTTCACTTTTTAATAACACTTATAAACATTTTTTGTTGGGCCTATAGGATCATTTTTTTCCACCCTTTTTTTGATGTAGGTTTGTTTGACCTCTAAGAATTTTTCAAAATAAAGATAGGTCCTAATAAGTAAATTAACCATTTTGAGACTGGTTTATACACAATAGTATTTTGCTATTGGGTGTATGCTATTTTCAAAAAAGAAGTAATAATAATATGGCAAAGTATGTATTTGTAACCGGGGGTGTAACGAGTAGTTTGGGTAAGGGCATCATTGCCGCTTCATTGGCTAAATTATTGCAAGCCAGGGGCCTTACCGCAACCATACAAAAGTTTGATCCTTATATCAATGTGGATCCAGGTACATTGAATCCTTATGAGCATGGCGAATGTTATGTAACAGAAGATGGTGCTGAAACCGATTTAGATTTAGGTCACTATGAGCGTTTTTTAAATACACCTACCTCACAAGCGAACAACGTCACTACTGGTCGTATTTATCAGACGGTTATTAATAAAGAAAGAGCAGGTGAATTCCTTGGCAAAACAGTACAGGTCGTGCCTCATATTACAGATGAAATCAAACATCGAATGCTGTTATTGGGCAAAGACGGAAAATATGATGTAGTCATTACTGAAATTGGAGGTACTGTGGGTGATATTGAAAGTTTGCCTTTTGTGGAAACGGTGCGTCAGATTCAATGGGAACTTCCAGAGGAAGATGTCATGGTAGTGCATTTAACTTTAGTGCCTTATTTAAAAGCCGCCAAAGAATTAAAAACAAAACCAACACAACATAGTGTGCGTATGTTAAGTGAAGCAGGAGTTCGTCCTGATGTAATAGTATGTAGAGCAGAAGAGCCATTAAATGACGATATCAAAAGAAAAATTGCCTTATTCTGTAATGTAAAAGCGGGAAGGGTCATTGAAGCCGCAGATGCTTCCACTATTTATGAAGTGCCTTTAAAAATGTTAGAAGAAAAATTAGATTTAATCGTTCTTGAAAAATTAAAAATCACAAATTTCAAGGAACCTGATTTAACTAAATGGAATATTTTTTTAACGAAGTTGAAAAATCCAAAGTCAACGGTTAATATTGGTTTGATAGGGAAATATATTGAATTACAAGATGCTTACAAGTCTATATTGGAAGGCTTTATTCATGCCGGAGCTATGAATGAGGTGAAAGTAAATGTGGTTAATGTGCATAGTGAGGAGCTTAATGCAGACAATGTAAATGAAAAATTAAATGGCTTAGATGGCTTATTAGTGGCGCCTGGTTTTGGTAACAGAGGTATTGAAGGAAAAATTATTGCAGTACAATATGCAAGAGAAAATAAATTACCATTCTTTGGTATTTGTTTAGGTATGCAAATGGCCGTAATTGAATATGCAAGAAATGTATTGGGATTAAAACAAGCACATTCGGTAGAGATGGATCCCAATAGTCCAGACCCAGTGATTAATATGATGGAAGAGCAAAAGCGAATCACCATGAAGGGCGGTACCATGCGTTTGGGCGCATATCCATGTACGATTACTAAGGATACCTTGGCCTATAAAATTTACGGAACCACTGAAATAAGTGAGCGTCACCGTCATCGTTATGAGTTTAACAATGATTACTTAAAAGCATTTCAGGACGCCGGTATGGTAACGAGTGGTGTGAATCCAGCGACAGGGTTAGTTGAAATTGTCGAACTACCCAATCATCCATTTTTTATTGGGGTACAATACCATCCAGAGTTAAAAAGTACGGTGGAGTATCCAGCACCTTTATTCGTCCATTTTATTGTAGCAGCTAAACTCCAAGCAAAAAAGTAATTCCTAGCTTGTTATATTGCTAACATTTGTTAGCTTTAGGGTATGAATAATATTCGTATTCTCACTTCCACGAGTCTGTTTGATGGTCATGATGCATCTATCAATATTATGCGTCGTGTTTTGCAAGAACAGGGCGTTGAAATTATCCATTTTGGACATAATCGATCGGCACTTGAAATTGCAACCGCGGCGATTGAGGAAGATGTGCAAGGAATCGCGATTACCTCATATCAAGGAGGGCATATTGAATTTTTCACTTACGTAAGAAAGTTACTGAATGATGCAGGGTACAAGCACATTATCATTGTGGGCGGTGGTGGGGGAACTATCTTACCCAAAGAAGCAGCTGCATTAGAAAAGATAGGAATTTCAAAAATATTTTTACCAGCGGATGGTTTGCGATTGGGTATTGAAGGAATGATTAAAGAGGTAGTTCGATTTTGTAATTATGAATTAAAAAGTTTTTCAAAAAATAAATTACCCAAATTAAATTTCCCCAAAAAAATTGATCCACGTTATTTAAGTAGGGCCATTACTTTATTGCAAAATGGGCCCATTAAAAAAGGGGTTAAAAAAAGTAAGAAGAACATTCCCATTATTGGACTTACGGGAACAGGTGGTGCAGGGAAATCAACTGTTTGTGATCGCATAGTACAATATTTCTTATTAGCCAATCCACAAAAAACCATTGCGGTCATTTCAGTGGATCCTACCAAACGAAAAACAGGAGGCGCTTTATTAGGTGATCGTATTCGTATGAATGCCATTGATCATCCCAATGTATATATGCGTTCTTTAGCCACTAGGTCGGATAAAAATTCTATCGCAAATTCAATGGATGCAGTCATAGAACTTTGTATTGCCGCGGGTTTTGATAGTATTATTATTGAGACTGCAGGGGTGGGTCAAAATGATGCAACGATTGTTGATTTTGTTAGTATTCCCATGTATGTAATGACGCCCGAGTTTGGCGCACCCACCCAATTGGAAAAAATCAACATGATTGATTATGCAAAAATTATTGCCATTAATAAATTTGATCGAACAGGTGGTTTAGATGCAGTAAGAGATGTACGCAAACAATATCGACGTTCACATCATCAGTGGTCTGATGAGATAAGTAGTATGCCAATTTTTGGAACCATTGCTTCGCATTTTAATGATCCTGGTATGCAAGCAATGTATAATTGTTTGGCAGCGGTGGTATTTCAAACTCATCAACTAAAGTGGCAGACCCTTCCGTGGGAGACGAATTATAATGAAAATGTGGTCAAAGCGCCCACCATTCCAAATAAACGAAATAATTATTTAGGTGAAATTGTGGAAGTGGTTCAAAAAAATAATCATTGGATTGAAGATCAAAAAAATTTGGCATCAAAATGGTATTGTTTTCAGCAGGTATTAAAAGTAGCTTCATTAAAAGAGGATAAGAAAATTTTAAAAGAGAATACACTTATTGAACAAAAAATTGCGCCTGAGGTAAAGCAGCTTATATCGCAATGGCCCGAAAAGGCGGCTAGTTATCAGCAACCTTTTTTAGAAACGGACCTCAAAGGAAAAAAAGTAAAACATGCTTTAAGTTTTGAAACGCAATCAGGAACAGTTATTCAAAAAACTCAATTACCTAAGTATAAGGATTGGGGAGATATTGCTGAATGGCATCTGAAGGAAAACTTGCCAGGTTATTTCCCATTCACTGCCGGTGTATTTAAGTTGAAGCAAACAGCGGAGGATCCCACCAGAATGTTTGCAGGAGAAGGCAGCCCTGAAAGAACCAATAGTCGATTTCATTTTTTAAGTAAGGGGCAAAGTTCTATTCGACTTTCAACCGCCTTTGATAGTGTTACTTTATATGGCCATGATCCAGAAAAAAGGTTGGATGTTTTTGGAAAAATTGGGAATGCGGGCGTGAGTGTGGCCACCATTGATGATGCAAAAAAATTATACAGTGGCATAGATTTAAATAGTGCTAGTACTTCGGTGAGTATGACCATCAATGGCCCTGCACCCATTCTCATGGCGCAATTTTTTAACACCGCGATTGATCAAGCCTGCGAAAAGTATATTACGGCAAACAAATTATGGCCAACAGTTAATAAAAAAATAAAAATACTTTTTAAAGGGGGAGCGCTGCCTGCCTATTCCAATGTAAACAAATCATTAAATTTTAATGAATGGCATAATGGGTTGGGCTTAAAATTATTGGGGGTATCTGGTGATCAAGTACTGGCCCCTGCTATTTATGAAAGCATTAAAAAGGAAGTGCTCCATAATATTAGAGGCACTTTACAAGCAGATATTTTAAAAGAAGATCAAGCACAAAATACTTGTATTTTTTCAACCGATTTTGCCTTAAGATTAATGGGGGATGTACAAGCTTATTTTGCCGAAAATAAAATCAAACATTTTTATAGTATCTCCATTTCTGGATATCATATTGCAGAAGCAGGCGCCAATCCAATTACACAGCTTGCATTTACTTTGGCCAATGGTTTTACCTATGTTGAATATTTTATGAATCGGGGTATTGCTATTGATGATTTTATTCCCAACCTAAGTTTTTTCTTTAGCAATGGAATGGATCCGGAATATGCGGTTATAGGAAGAGTGGCGCGACGAATTTGGGCCAACGCTATGAAACATAGGTATCATGCCAATGAGCGTTCACAAAAATTAAAATACCATATACAGACCAGTGGTCGAAGTTTGCATGCGCAGGAAATTGATTTTAATGATATCAGAACCACGCTGCAAGCCTTGTATGCGATATACGATCAGTGCAATAGCTTACACACCAATGCTTATGATGAAGCGATTACCACACCTACGGAAGAAAGTGTAAGGCGCGCACTAGCGATTCAATTAATTATTAATAAAGAATTAGGCACTACTAAAGTTGAAAATTTCCAACAAGGAAGTTTTTTAATTACAGAATTAACGGATTTAGTAGAAGAGGCAGTCATGCGCGAGTTTGAAAGAATAAATAATAGGGGTGGTGTTTTGGGTGCTATGGAAAGAATGTATCAGCGAACAAAAATTCAAGAGGAGAGTTTGTTATATGAAACAAAAAAACACGCGGGTGAAATTCCTATTATTGGGGTAAATGCTTTTGTGAATCAGGAACAAAAACACAATGCCGATCAACAACCCATTTTCAGGTCCTCCACAGCTGAACAAAATGGGCAAATACTGCATGTGGACGCCTTTAAAAAAAGAAACCAATCTGTGGCCGAAATTCATCTGAAAAAGCTCCAAAAAGCAGCTATAAATAATGAAAACATTTTCACCCTATTAATGGAAGCCGTCAAATATTGCAGTTTAGGCCAAATTTCCAATGCCTTGTACCAGGTGGGGGGTAAATACAGCCGAAATTTGTAAAAAAACGATACCTTTGGCCCTCGTTAAATACGGTTAAAATTTCACAAATGAACACAGATAAAAATACGATCATTGGGTTTATATTGTTAGCAGGTTTGTTTTTTACTTATTTCTGGTACACCAACAAGCAGCAAACTGAATTGACTGAGTACAAAAAGCATTTCGATGACTCTGTTATGATGTTAAAAGCGGAAGCGGCTAAGGCGGCGGCGGCAAAAAATCCCATCATCTCTGATACTACAAAAATTGGTGGCGCAACTGCTGCTATAATAGCAGATTCTGTTCAAGAGCAATTCACTGAATTGGAAAACGATTTAGTGAAAGTGAAATTCAGTAACAAAGGAGGGCAAGTAGTTGGCGTTACATTAAAAAAGTATAGCAATAATCAAAAGCAATTGGTACAATTGGGGGATAGTAGTTCCTTGAACTATGCAGTTAATATAGGGGAGAATAAAACTGCGCAAGTTAATAAAGTTTTATTTCCAACGGTGAATGTATTACCTACAAAAGAGGGTATACAAAAATTGGAGTATGTATGGACAACGCCTAATGGCAAGGTGATTCGTCACTTATTTACATTATCGCCAAATAAGTACAATGTAGATTGGTCCATTCAATTACAGGGTGCGTCAAGTTTGTTTACGAACCAACAAGTTAATTTTTTGTGGGATGTTCATTCTTATCAACAAGAAAGTACATCAGTGTATGAGCGTCAAATGTCAAATATTTGTTTTTCTGAAGGCAATGAGTTTGATTATATTTCAAGTAATACTACACATACATTCGAAAAACCAGTGCAATGGATTGGATTGGTGCAGCAATTTTTCGCTACTTCCCTTATTTACAAACAAGGCTTTGTTTCAGGTAAGGTAGATTGGCAACGTAAAATAGATAGCAGCAATGGCTTAGCTACCATGCAATCGCAATTGCAAACAAAGTTGACTGGTGATAATGCGAACATTGATTTTTCATTGTATTATGGGCCTAATGATTTTCAAATATTAAAATCACAGGCGCCTGAAATGGAGAAAATAGTAAACTTAGGAAGAGACCTCTATTCCTTTGTTCGCCCTATTAATAAATATATTTTAATGCCTGTATTCGATTTTTTTGCAGGCTTTGTTAAAAACTTTGGTTGGGTTATTTTTTTACTTACCATTTTCATTAGATTAGTTACTTCTCCTTTGACGTATTCAAGTTTTTTGAGTAGTGCTAAAATGAAAGTATTAAAGCCTGAACTTGATGAGATCAAGAAAAAATTGGGGGATGACCAACAAGGTTTTGCGATGGAGCAAATGAAGTTGTTTAGAGAAGCAGGTGTAAACCCTTTAGGGGGTTGTATTCCAGCTTTGTTACAAATTCCAATTTTCTTTGCGTTATACAGTTTCTTTAATTCAGCTATTGCCTTAAGGGGACAATCTTTTTTATGGAGTCATGATTTATCGAGCTATGATTCAATTTTCACACTGCCATTTACCATTCCCTTGGGCTTTGGTAATCATATTAGTTTGTTTACCTTATTGGCGGTATTTACAAGTTTCTTGATGTCGATTTATAATATGGCAATGACACCTACACAGGATAATCCTGCATTAAAGTACATGCCCTATATATTCCCATTCATGTTACTTTTCATTTTTAATGGATTGCCATCTGCCTTAACCTGGTATTATACTGTATCAAACGTCATTACTTTATTAATGCAATTAGTGATTCAAAAAGTAATTATTAATCATGATAAAATATTGGCTGATATTGATGTGAAAAGAAAAACGCCAAAGAAAAAAAGTAATTGGCAAAGCAAATACGAACAAATGGTAGATGCGCAAAAAAAGGTACAAACCTTAAAAGATAAGACTAAAAAATAATTTTTTACTTACAAAGAGACCTTCTAAAGCAGGGTCTCTTTTTTTATACCAGTAAATGAACTTTAAACATATCCTCCTTATAGTGTGCGTTTTATATGTAAGCACCTTTGCGCATGCACAAGCCAAAGTGCTAGGGGAGTGTACTATTCAATTTAATATTCAACAGCAACAAAAAAATGAATGGGTAGAAATTGGTTCAAAAAAAGTATGGATCAAAGGGAACCAATGTAAAACAACATTAACAACACCGCAGTTGGTGCAAACTTTAATTTTTAATATTCAACAGGATAAAGCGGTTGTTACAAAGGAGGTTGGTAATAATAAATATTTACAAGAAATAATTTATCCATCTGCTAACTTGGCCACTTTAATTTCAATGAAGGAAATCCCGACGGATACCATCACGTTGCTTGGCTATCCATGTAAAAAAGTGAAGCTACAATTGAGTGATGGCGTTGTTTATGAAGTGTATTATACAACTGATTTAATACCTTCCGTGACTACTTTTGAATTTGCTTTTAAAGAAGTGCAAGGCCTGGTATTAGGCTACAACATTGTCAACAAAAATAACCCTCTTATTAAATACAGTGCAACCCTCTTGGATCTTAGTCCAATAACATTGAATCAATTTCAAATTAATAAATCGGAATTTCAAATACTTGACTAGAGAAGGTAACAGGAACGGAAAAGTAAAATTGAAAATTAAGCAAGCCACAAAGTAAAGTACAAATATTGCGCTTCAATGTTGAGATACTAAATCTGAACTAAAATGGAATATTAAGGTTGTATGCGCGAAGGTGCTTTGAATCTTGGCAAGATCACTTTATAACGATAAGGAATTACATAAGAGATATTTCCTTTGTTATATTTTAAATAAGCTGCATGGCTGCTATTGCTTATTGTACTAAGTCCTTTGAATTCTAAACTTGATTTTAAAGTAAAAAAGCTCGCTATTTTGCGTGCCATACTTCCTAAATTTTTTAATGAATACTTTTCTTCTACTTTTTTTGATTCCAAAGTAGTAGTTATTACCGTACTTGCATACGTGCTATCTGAAATAACTAAACCAGTTATTAAACAAGTCACTAATAATATGTTTTTAAGAATACGCATTCGTCTACAAAGGTAGTATTTTTTGAACTTTATAATAAAAAATATTTTTAACGATTAATTGGAGGTATGTGAACAATAAATTATTGATTATTAAGGGGTTGTTTGTATATTTATTTAAAGGGTAGTTGATGGTTCCTAAATTTTTAAAATATTGATAATCAATACCTTACTAACCTGTAAATAATCATATTATGTTTAATCCGCATGAAGAAGAGGAGGAAGCAAGGGATATTCAAGAGTTAATGCAACGTTACCAAAATTTAAAGTTTGGGAGGGCCAATGCCTACATCGAAGAGGATGACTTTGAAAAAATAATTGAGCATTTGGACGAGAAGGATGAGGTTGCTGAAGCCATCGAAGCAGCTAATTTAGCTTTAAACCAATACCCATTTTCTGCACTTTTAATGATCAAAAAAGCAGACCTACTTTTGGCGACCAGAAATTATAAAGAAGCACTTTCATTATTAGATGCAGCATCCTTGTACGATCATAAGGATATGAATTTGTTTATTTTAAAAACAGATGCCTATATGGCGCTGGAACAAACTGGAATGGCGATTGAGTTATTACAAGAAGCATTACATTTATTTACTGGTCAAGAACGAACCGAACTTTTGTTAGAATTATCTGATGTATATGACGATCATGAGGCATTTGATAAAGTTTTTGATTGTTTGCAATTGGTATTAGAGGAGGATCCAAATAACGAAGAAGCCTTATACAAAATTTGTTTCTGGACCGATTTTACAGGACGCAATGAGGAAAGTATTCGATTGCATCAAAAGTTGATTGACGAACAACCCTACAATGCTTTGGCTTGGTTTAATTTAGCTGCAGCTTATCAGGGTTTAAAATTGCATGAGAAGGCTATTGACGCATATCAATTTGCAATTGTGATTGATGAAAAATTTGATTATGCCTATCGTAATATGGGGGATGCTTTTTTAAGATTACGAAAATATAAGGAAGCGATTGAAGCATTAGAAAAAGTGTTAGAATTGTCGCGCCCCGAGGATGTGATCTACGAGGCGATTGGTCATTGCTATCACCGGATGAAGAATTATGCCCAAGCAAGGTTCCATTATAAAAAAGCGGTGCATTTAAATGCCGAGGACAGTAGGTTGTATCAAAAAATTGCGATTACCTATATGTTGGAATCGAAATGGGAAATGGCCATCAAGCAATTAGAGCATGCCATTCGCATACATAAGCATATTAATGAGTATTACATTTTGATGGGGGAATGTTTTATGAATATGGACCAACACAAGGAAGCTGCTCATTTTTTTGGCACTGTGGTAAAAAATAAACCAAAGCAAATTGCAGGGTGGGAGTATTTAATCAAATGTCTGGTATCCAGTGGACAATTACAAGTAGCACTTGAGCAAACCGAATTGGCCTATATATCTACTCAAGGAAAATTTTTATTTATCTATTACCGAAGTGCCATTTTGTTCATGATGAAAAAATCGGCAGATGGCTTATTACAATTAGAAATGGCTTTGTCTAAATCAACCAAATGGTTAAAAAAGTTTTTAAAATTTTATCCAGAAATTATCCAGGACAATAAAGTCACTGAGTTAATAGGTCGATATAAGAAAGCAAAAAATGGGTAACTAAAATTAGTTACCTTTGTAGCTCAATATATTTTTTATACAATTATGAATTTTAATTTATCACAAATCCCGGAACGTACTACTCAACCCCGCAAATATGGCTTAACAATGGTCATGGATAAGGGTTTAAGTTATGGGGAGGCCGAAAATTTTTTAAGTGTTGCCTTGCCGCATACGGATATAATTAAACTAGGGTTTGGAACTTCCTTTGTTACACCCAATCTTAGAAAAAAGATTGAATTGTATCAGTCACATAATGTGCCAGTTTATTTTGGAGGTACTTTATTTGAAGCTTTTTTAATTCGCAATCAGTTGGATGATTATATCGCGATGTGCAAGGATTATAAAATTGATGTCATTGAAGTAAGTGACGGATCTATTAATATTCCACACAGTGAAAAGTGCGGATACATTGAAAAAATTTCAAAGTTTGCAACTGTATATAGTGAGGTAGGAAGTAAGGATGCAGCACATATCATTCCGCCGTATAAATGGATTGAATTAATGAGCGCTGAACTAATTGCAGGTGCATCTTATGTTATTGCGGAAGCAAGAGAAGCCGGTAATGTGGGTATTTACAGAGGTAGTGGGGAAGTACGTGAAGGATTGGTGCAAGAAATATTAACTAAGATTCCTGCAGAGAAAATATTATGGGAAGCACCACAAAAAGCACAACAATTATATTTTCTTGAATTGATTGGTTGTAATGTTAATCTAGGAAATATCGCACCTTCTGAAGTCATTCCTTTGGAAGCAATGCGTATTGGTTTGAGAGGAGATACTTTTGATTTATATTTAAATAAATAACCTTGCGTCAATTTGGATTAATTGGATACCCTTTATCGCATTCTTTTTCACAAGGTTATTTTACTGAAAAATTCCTACATGAAAATGAAAAGGGTTTGCAGTACACCAATTTCCCAATTGCTTCTATTAAGGACTTTGATGATATTTGGATTAAGCAAGCAAATTTACAAGGGCTTAATGTTACCATTCCATATAAGAAAATAGTCATTCCTTTTTTGCATCACGTTTCAACTGTGGTCAAAAAAATAAATGCATGTAATTGTATTCGGAAATACAATAATGAATTGTATGGTTATAATACGGATGTTATTGGTTTTGAAAAATCATTAGCACCATTTCTACAACCACATCACACTCATGCTTTAATACTTGGAACAGGAGGCGCTGCAGTTGCAGTGGAATGGGTTTTGCAAAAATTAAATATCAACTATTTATTGGTATCACGCACAAATGCAAATGCAAATTCGTGGGAGTCGGGCAATGCCATTTCCTATGAGGCATTAACTACAGAACTGCTTAATCAATATACATTAATCATTAATACCAGTCCAGTAGGTATGTATCCGAATGTAGATGAACTACCTAGCTTGCCTTATGATGCAATCACCGCACAACATCATTTGTATGATTTAATTTACAACCCTGCCGAAACATTATTTATGAAAAAAGGATTATCGCAAGGGGCTACTGTGCAAAATGGCTTAGCTATGTTACATATACAAGCGGAGGAAAGTTGGCGAATTTGGAATACACCTACGCCGCCCTTGGAAAACGGAAATTAATTTACCTTATTGATGGATTGTAAAAAAGAAAAAAGTTGGGTGACTGCTTTTTGTCGGTGACTATAGCTATTTTTTTCATCCATCGTCATGGTGGCAAAACTTTTGGTTGCCCCTTCCGGAATAAAAATTGGATCATATCCAAAACCTGCAGTACCTGAATTTTGTTCGGCAATATGACCTCGGCAAACGCCTTCAAAATAATATTCCTTTTGTTCCCAGATCAAACAAATCACGGTTCTGAATTGGGCAGTTCTGTTTTCAATATTTTTTAAATTGGTTAATACCTTTTCAATATTCGCATTAAAATTTCGATCTTCGCTAGCGTATCTTGCGCTATGCACTCCAGGGGCACCATTTAGTGCGTCAATTTCAAGTCCAGTATCTTCACTAAAGCAATTTTGTTTTGTGATTTCGAAAATTGTTTTAGCTTTTGTATTTGCATTTTCCTGCAAGGTATCATAGGGTTCAGGAATGTCAATATTTATTCCAGCTTGTTGTAAAGTGATTACATTAATATCCTTTGAAAGTAAGGATTGTATCTCTGAAACCTTATGTACGTTATTCGTTGCAAAAATTAAAGTAGTCATTTGTTACAGTTGAAAAAGAGATTTAAGTATCGCCCATAATTTCCCCTTTTCTAATTTTGCTGATTGATCTCCACCTTGCATTAATGATAAGGAGTTGCTAAATAATAAATAAGTATCGCCTAATTGAATGGACTTATACAAAGTAGTCGGAAGTTTTATTTTTAATGTTATACTACTGACATCAAATATCATCACCAATTTAGAGGGCAGTACATTTAGTATTTCGTGCAAACTTAATTTTTGTTGTGCCACATTGATTAAAGCGACATCAGCTAAAGTTAATTTGCAGGCGCTTAATATGGAGGATAACAAAGTCAAATCGTTTTCATTTAAGTAAACGGCTAATTCATCTTTTACAATAATGGTCACTTGTTTTAAATGTTCCCCTAAATATTTGATTTGACCTAACTCTTTAATGGGTTCGTTCGTTGTATTATTGTAATCCTTATCAGCTTCAATTTGAACATGCATGCTCGCTGACGGAGCAGCTATAGTATTTGCTTCTTTGTCCACACTTGCTGCCGGCAGATCCATGGAAGTTTTTACAGCGGCAACTTTATTGCTAGAAGTTTGCGCAATGGGTGAAACCAACGGATTGGGAATAATTTCTGGTTTTTTTTTGGCTAATTCAGGCAGGACCAAAGTATCTTTGTACAAAGAAACTAATACGGAATTAGGTAAGATGGTTTTTTCATTGCTCATTCGGTTGGAAAATTAAATGAATTGACGCAAATGGAAAAATAACACTTGTAAGTTTTTGTTTTTTTCGTTTCTTTGTAATTCATTCTCTTAAAAAGTAGCACATGAGCGCGCAATCCATTCCAGTTATAGAAATTCCAGTAAAAGATTTAAACCATTTAGATCCCGATAACCTTTCTTTTGGTAACAACTTTACCAATTATATGTTGGAGGCGGAATATAGTGATGGCGCTTGGAAAAATGCTGTCATTAAAAAGTTTCAAGCTTTGTCCTTGGATCCATCATCTGCAGCACTTCATTATGGACAAACTATTTTTGAAGGTATCAAAGCTTTCAAAAACGAAAAAGGCGAAGTGGCCATTTTCAGACCAGATCAAAATTTCAACCGCTTCAATACTTCTGCAGAAAGAATGCAAATGCCAAAAGTTCCGGATTGGTTATTTATGGATGGAATGAAACAATTGGTTGCATTAGAAAAAGATTGGATTCCGAACATACCAGAAGCGTCCTTATATATTCGTCCATTCATGATTGCAACGGATCCTTTTTTAGGGGTGCGTCCTTCACTTACTTATAAGTTCATGATTATTTTAGGCCCTAGCGGACCTTATTTTTCTGCACCCATGAAAATTTTAATTGAACAAAAGTATACACGTGCAACCCCTGGTGGTGTTGGTTTTGCGAAGAATGGCGGAAACTATGGTGGAAGTTTATATCCTGTTGCGTTAGCGCAAGAAAAAGGGTATGATCAAGTTTTATGGACCGACGCTATTGAACATAAATTTGTAGAGGAAGTGGGTGTGATGAATGTAATGTTTGTGATTGATGGAAAAGTAATTACACCAAGTGTTGAAAGGGGTACTGTATTAAAAGGGGTAACGCGCAATAGTGTTATCATTTTATTGAGAGATATGGGCTATGTAGTGGAAGAGAGAAATTTAGCAGTTACAGAAATAATAGAAGCGCATAAAAAAGGGTTGTTTCAAGAAGTATTTGGGGTAGGAACTGCGGCAGTTGTTTCTTACATATCAAAATTGGCATATGAAGATTATGTTATGGATTTTGATGTTGCAGCTTTAAAAGTGGCACCGGCGCTTAAAAAACATTTGAATGATGTAAGAATGGGAAATATTCCTGATACCCATGGTTGGTTGACTAAATTGTAAATAAATAACTGAAAATCAGCCTATTTTGAAAGACCAAAAGGAGAATTTTGCCTCTTTTAAGGCGATTTGGGGTCTTTTTTTAAAATTAGCAAATAAACATTTTGGTATTTGGTTAACGAACATTACCTTTGCCGTCCGAATTTTTTATAAACCGAAATTGAACAAAACAGCATAATAAATGCCTACCATTCAGCAATTAGTGAGAAAAGGCCGTGAGATCATCAGGGCTAAAAGTAAATCAAGAGCTTTGGACGCATGTCCTCAGCGTCGTGGCGTTTGTACTAGAGTGTATACAACTACACCTAAAAAACCGAACTCTGCGTTACGTAAAGTAGCCAAAGTGCGTTTGACAAACAAGATTGAAGTTATCGCATACATACCAGGTGAGGGTCACAACTTACAAGAACACAGTATCGTTTTAATCCGTGGTGGTCGTGTTAAGGATTTACCAGGGGTACGTTATCATATTGTTCGTGGTAGTTTAGATACTGCAGGTGTTAAAGACCGTAAGCAGTCTCGTTCTAAATATGGTACTAAGAAAGAAAAAGCAAAAAAATAATTACAACTAACAAACTAATTAATACTTCGACATGCGTAAAGCACAACCTAAAAAAATTCCATTAGCACCAGATCCTCGTTTCAACGATGTATTGGTTACTCGTTTCATCAACAATATTATGTTGGATGGCAAAAAAACTACTGCTTATAAAATATTTTATGATGCTTTAGAAAAAGTTGCAAAATTCACAAACGAAGATGGTTATGAAATGTGGAAGAGAGCTGTTGCGAATGTAACACCTGCGGTTGAAGTTCGTAGCCGTCGTATTGGTGGTGCAACTTTCCAAATTCCAGCAGAGGTTCGTGGCGATCGTAAAATTTCATTGAGCATGAAGTGGTTGGTTCGTTTTAGCCGTGAGCGTAATGGTAAAACAATGGCTGACAAATTAGCAAATGAAATCGTTGCAGCTACAAAAGGCGAAGGCGGAGCATTCAAAAAGAAAGAAGATACACATCGTATGGCAGAAGCCAATAAGGCGTTCTCTCACTTTAAAGTGTAATCCCTGCGGTCAAATAATAAAAAAACCCCAACAATTTGTTGGGGTTTTTTTATGCCCAATACCCAGGATTCTGCGCTAAATTCTGGCCTAAATTGCCTTCGAAAATTAGTTTATGGAAAAATATGCCAAGATTGATTCATTCAATTACTAATATCATTAACTTTGCGCCTCGGAAAAATAGGCTTTTTTGGAAGCTGTTTTTCCGAAAATTTAAAAATAAACAACCATAATATGGCGGATTTAAAATTACAAAGGAACTTTGGTATTGCTGCGCACATTGATGCAGGTAAAACAACTACCACAGAACGTATCTTGCGTTACACTGGTATGATTCACAAAATTGGTGAAGTACATGATGGTGCTGCAACAACGGATTGGATGGAGCAAGAAAAAGAAAGAGGTATTACTATTACTTCTGCAGCGGTAAGTTGCCAATGGCAGTTTCCGACTACCTTAGGAAAAAAAGATGCGAATACAAAAGATTATTATTTCAATATCATTGATACTCCAGGTCACGTTGACTTTACTGTAGAGGTAGAGCGTTCCATGCGTGTATTGGATGGTTTGATTGCATTGTTTTCAGCGGTGGATGGTGTTGAGCCACAATCTGAAACAGTTTGGCGTCAAGCGAATCGTTATAAGGTACCACGTATTGGATTTGTAAACAAAATGGATCGTGCAGGTGCTGATTTCTTAATGGTGGTAACACAAGTAAGAGAAATGTTAGGTGCGAAAGCCGTGCCATTACAATTACCAATTGGTGCAGAAGATCATTTCACTGGAGTAGTTGATTTGATCAGAATGAAAGCAATTATTTGGGATGATGCTACAGAAGGTATGACGTATGTAGAAAATCCTATTCCTGATGATATGAAAGAAGATGTGGATTATTGGAGAGCACAATTAATTGAAGCCGTAGCAGAATACGATGATAAATTAATGGAGAAGTTTTTTGAAAATCCGGATTCTATTTCTGAAGATGAAGTACATGAAGCCATTCGTAAAGCGACGATCGATTTAAGTATCGTTCCAATGATGTGCGGATCTTCATTTAAAAATAAAGGCGTACAAACTGCATTAGATGCTGTTTGTCGTTACTTGCCTTCACCAGTGGATGTAGATGATACGGAAGGAACCAATCCTGATACTGGAGAAAAAGTTTATCGTAAACCAAATGCAAAAGAACCATTTGCTGCATTGGCATTTAAAATTATGACCGATCCTTTTGTTGGACGTTTGGCGTTCTTCAGATGTTATTCAGGTCATTTGGATGCAGGTTCTTATGTTAAGAATATGCGTAGCGGTAAGAACGAGCGTATTTCTCGTATCATGAAAATGTTTGCGAACAAACAAAACCCAATCGATTTTATCGAAGCAGGTGATATCGCAGCAGCGGTAGGGTTTAAAGAAATTAAAACTGGAGATACATTGTGTGATGAAAATCATCCAATTGTACTTGAGAATATGTTTATACCAGAACCCGTTATCTCGGTAGCTGTTGAGCCTAAGACGCAAGCTGACGTTGATAAGATGGGTATGGCGATTGCTAAGTTAGTAGAGGAAGATCCTACTTTACGTGTTAAAACAGACGAAGATACTGGTCAAACAATTTTATCAGGAATGGGTGAGTTACACCTTGAGATTATTGTAGATCGTATGCGTCGTGAATTTAAAGTAGAAATTAACCAAGGTAATCCGCAGGTGGCATACAAAGAGTCATTCGGTAAAATGATCGAGCACCGTGAAGTGTTGAAAAAGCAATCAGGTGGTCGTGGTAAGTTTGCGGATATTGAATTTGAAATTGGACCAGCAGATGTAGAATGGTTAACTGAAAATAAAGACAAGCATTTCCAATTTGTGAATGATATTTTCGGAGGATCTATTCCAAAAGAATTTATTCCTGCAATTAATAAAGGATTTGAAACTTCAATGACACAGGGTGTTTTAGCTGGTTATCCGGTGAACAACATGAAAGTGCGTGTTACGGATGGTAGTTATCATGATGTGGATTCTGATTCAATGTCATTTGAATTGTGTGCGAAAGCAGCCTTCAGAAATGCAGGTAAAAAAGCGAAGCCAACTTTATTAGAGCCAATCATGAAAGTGGAAGTGGTTACTCCAGACCAATACATGGGAGATGTTACCGGTGACTTAAACCGTCGTCGTGGCATGTTAGAAGGTATGGATAGCCGAGGTAACTTACAAGTTATCAAAGCGAAAGTACCTTTGAGCGAAATGTTTGGATATGTAACGCAATTACGTTCCTTAAGTTCTGGTCGTGCAACTTCAACTATGGAGTTTAGTCACTACAACCCAGCACCGAACAATATCGCGGAAGAGGTGATGGCGAAGAACAAAGGCAAGGTGAAAGATGACGAATAGTTTTTCAAAGACTTTAAATCGTTGATAATCAATATAAAAAAGCCCCTTTTTGGGGCTTTTTTAGTGCCTGCATCATTTTTTAAAAATATTTCAAAAAAAGGGCAATATTTCTTGAATGTGTCGGCACAACCCATTACCTTTGCAACCCCAAGATAATTTGGGAAAAATAGCTATGTCTCAAAGAATTAGAATAAAATTACAATCTTACGATCACAACTTGGTAGACAAGTCTGCTGAGAAAATCGTAAAAACCGTACGCAGTACTGGTGCAGTAGTAACAGGTCCTATTCCTTTACCTACACACAATCGCATTTTTACTGTATTACGTTCACCGCATGCGAATAAGAAAAGTCGTGAACAGTTCCAATTAGCAACGCACAAGCGTTTATTGGATATCTACACTTCTTCTTCTAAAACAGTAGACGCCCTAAGTAAGTTAGACTTACCATCAGGTGTTGAGGTGGAAATCAAAGCATAAGTATTTATAAATACCATCTCCCAATCACTGCCCATTATGCAGTAGTCGAGAAAGGAGCGCTGGTTGAATAAGTAAAATATAAACAGGCCCTTCGAGGTTTGTTTACTTCCGGTACTTCCCCTCTCTTCATTGAGAAACAAAGGAAAAGGTCGGCAGCAAACAGGGATTGAATCCGAGCTACTAAAAATCGCAAGGTAATAGTGTAGCATCATCATCGGATGTCCTCAGAACCAAGCGCGGGGCATAAACCGCAAAACAGATGAAAGGTATTATTGGAAAAAAAATTGGTATGACCAGCATCTTTGGTGAAGATGGTAAGCAAATTGCTTGTACCATTATCGAAGCTGGTCCTTGTACTGTGACTCAGGTTAAAACAACCGAAACAGATGGTTACAGCGCCGTGCAGTTAGCATTGGGCGACAAAAAAGAAAAACATTCTACAAAATCAGAAGTAAATCACTTCGCTAAAGCACAAACTGCTCCAAAGCGTTTTGTAAAAGAATTCCGCAACTATTCTATCAAAAAAGCATTAGGTGAATCAGTAATGATTGACATTTTTGCTGAAGGCGATGCAGTAGAAGTGGTAGGAACTACAAAAGGTAAAGGTTTTCAAGGTGTTGTAAAGCGTCATGGATTTAGTGGTGTGGGTGAAGCAACGCATGGTCAACATGATCGTTCTCGTGCACCAGGTTCTATTGGTGGATCATCTTACCCAGCAAGAGTATTCAAAGGTATGCGTATGGCAGGCCGTATGGGTACTGATCGCGTTAAAACAAAGGGATTGAAAGTGTTAAAATTATTCCCAGAGAAAAATTATATTTTAATCAGTGGTTCTGTACCGGGTAACAACGGTTCAATTGTTTTAATCCAAAAGTAATCACACATTAATCGACAATCATGCAATTAGAAGTATTAAATATAAAGGGCAAAAAAACAGGCAGACAGGTTGAATTACCTGCTGAAATATTTGGCGCAACACCGAATGACCATGTTATTTATTTAGCCGTTAAACAATATTTAGCTGCGCGCCGTTCAGGAACGCATAAAGTTAAAACGCGTGCAGAAGTGCAAGGAGCTAGCCGCAAATTACATAAGCAAAAAGGTACTGGTGGTGCTCGTAAGGGTAATATCCGTAACCCATTATATAAGGGTGGTGGTACGATCTTTGGACCAAAACCACATTCTTATGACTTTAAATTAAATCGTAAAGTAAAAGATCTTGCAAAAATTTCTGCATTATCTCACAAAGCAATCGATCAAGCAATTTTAGTTTTAGAGGACATCATCTTAGATGCACCAAAAACTTCAGCAATTGCTGCAATCATGGCTGGATTAAGTTTAGAGAATAAGAAAACTTTGGTGATTTTACCTGAGTACAACGATAACATTTATTTGAGTACACGTAACATTCCAAATGTAGCAAGTTCTTTATTAGCTGACATCAACACGTATGACATTATGAATGCAGATGTGTTAGTGATCACTGAAGGTGCTGCTAAAATTTTTAACGAAGAGGAAGCAGTAGCTTAATCTTTACAGGACTTTAAAAACTACAATTATGAAATTATCAGAAATACTAATCAAGCCGATATTAACAGAGAAAGCAAATGGTCAACAAGAAAAGTTGAGAAGATATGCATTCAAAGTAAATCGTCGTGCAAACAAATTAGAAATTAAAACTGCAGTGGAAAAATTCTATGGCGTTAGCGTTTTAGAAGTTAACACTTTGGTTGTTCCAGGAAAAAATAAAACTCGTTCTACAAAGTCGGGTGTTATTTCAGGTGTAAAATCTGGTTACAAAAAAGCATTAGTTACCGTTGCGGAAGGGGAATCAATTGATCTTTACGCTAGTATTTAAAATATTAATTATAGCCCGCGAAGCTGAAAAATTCGTAAGACTGCAAAGTCTTTAAAAAGAAAAAAGAAACAAAATGGCATTAAGAAAGTACAAACCAATTACCGCAGGAACCCGATGGAGAATTGGGAACGCCTACGAGGAAATCACTACTAATAAACCTGAGAAGAGTTTATTAGAGCCACAGAAAAAAACAGCAGGACGTAACTTCCAAGGTCGTCGTGCAATGCGTTACATGGGTGGTGGACACAGACAACATTACCGTATTATCGATTTCAAAAGAGATAAAACTGGAATGGAAGCAACTGTTGTTTCTATTGAATATGATCCAAATCGTACACCGTTTATTGCTTTAGTGCAATATGCTGATGGTGAAAAAAGATATATCATTGCGCCACAAGGTTTACAAGTGGGTGCAAAAGTTTCTTCTGGTGAAAATGTTGCTCCTGAAGTAGGAAATGCATTACCAATGAAATTTATGCCATTAGGTACAATGATTCACAACATTGAAATGCAACCAGGTCAAGGCGGAAAACTAGTTCGTAGTGCAGGAACTTCTGCGCAATTAGCGAACAAGGAAGAAAGCTATGCAGTTTTAAAAATGCCTTCTGGTGAATTAAGAAAACTATTAATTAACTGTTATGCAACTGTAGGTGTGGTTTCGAATAGCGATCACAACTTAGAAACAGCTGGTAAAGCAGGTAGAAATCGTTGGAAAGGTGTTCGTCCTCGCGTAAGAGGTGTTGCGATGAACCCTGTAGATCACCCGATGGGTGGTGGTGAAGGTAGAGCGTCTGGTGGACATCCAAGAAGCAGAACTGGTAAGTATGCTAAAGGAGAAAAAACTAGAACAAGAGGAAAAGGTAGCGATAAGTTGATCATTCAACGTCGTGATGGAAAAAAATTGACAAAATAATTAATTATATAAATTAATTCATAACTATGGGTCGTTCGATTAAAAAAGGTCCTTATATAGATCATAACCTTGAAGTAAAAGTAGAGGGTATGAACGGAGGCAAAACTAAGAAAGCAGTAATCAAAACTTGGAGTCGTCGTAGCACGATCTCTCCAGAATTTGTTGGACATACTTTCGCAGTTCATAACGGAAATAAATTTATCCCTGTGTATGTTACCGAATTCATGGTAGGACACAAATTGGGTGAATTCTCTCCAACAAGAAACTTCAGAGGTCACGCTGGAACTAAGAAATAAACAAGTAGTAATAAACACATTAAGAAATGGAAGCAGTAGCTAAACTAAACAATTATCCCACCGGCCCGCGTAAGATGCGTCTGATTGCAGATGTTATCCGTGGCATGGAAGTGGAAAAAGCATTGGCAATTTTGGAATTCCATCCACAACACAATGCGGTTCCTTTGGCTAAGTTGTTGAAAAGTGCAATCAATAACTGGGAACAAAAAAACAGCGGCGAAAGCGCAGCTGATAGCAACTTAGTAGTAAAAACGGTTTTTGTTGACGGAGGTCGTACGTTAAAGCGTATGCGTCCAGCACCACAAGGTCGCGGCTACAGAGTTAGAAAGCGCAGTAACCATGTAACATTGATTGTAGATACGAAACCAGATTTAAAAAACTAAATATTCTAAACCATCATTATGGGTCAGAAAGCAAATCCAATAGGTAACAGATTAGGCATCATTCGCGGATGGGAAAGCAACTGGTATGGTAATAAAAAAGATTACGCTACTAAGTTAATCGAAGATCAAAAAATCCGTAAATATCTAATGGCACGTATCAATAAGGGCGGTATTGCTCGTATTGTTATCGAACGTACATTAGGTAAGTTAATTATTACAATTCATACTTCTAAGCCAGGTATCATCATTGGTAAAGGCGGTGGAGAGGTGGATCGTATCAAAGAAGAGTTAAAAAAATTAACTGGTAAGGATGATGTTCAAATTAACATTTTAGAAATTCGTCGTCCAGAATTAGATGCAACAATAGTAGCTGATACTATTGCGCGTCAAATTGAAAACCGTATCAACTATAAGCGTGCTATTAAAATGGCAATCGCTTCTACTTTAAGAATGGGTGCAGAAGGAATTAAAGTGAAAGTAGGTGGTCGTATCGGTGGTGCTGAGATAGCGCGTTCTGAAGAAATCAAACAAGGTCGTGTTCCATTACATACTTTCAGAATGGATATTGATTATGCGAATGTATTTGCATTAACAGTATATGGTAAAATTGGTATCAAGGTATGGATTTGTAAAGGAGAAGTTTTAGGAAAGCGTGAATTGAATCCAAATTTCATCGGCGGTAAAGAAGGCGGCGAAAGAGCAGATCGTGGAGATCGTCGTGATGACCGTGGCGGAGATCGTGGAGGATTTGATCGTGGAAATGATCGTCGTCCAGGTGGTGGCGGTGGAGCACCAAGAAAAAGATAATTCACAGTAAGACATTAATTAAAAAAAGAGATTAACAATAACAATATGTTACAGCCAAAAAGAAGTAAACATAGAAAACAACAGAAAGGCCGCATTCGCGAAGTAGCGAAGCGTGGAACTTCTATTGCATTTGGTTCTTTTGCATTAAAATCATTAGATCCAATTTGGTTAACCAACAGACAATTAGAGTCTGCTCGTCAAGCCATGACACGTGCAATGAAAAGAGAAGGAAATGTATGGATTCGTGTTTTCCCAGATAAAATTATTACTCGTAAGCCTGCAGAGGTGAGAATGGGTAAAGGTAAAGGAAACCCTGAATTTTGGGCAGCAGTAGTTGAACCAGGTCGTATCATCTTTGAAATTGATGGTGTCACACCAGAAGTTGCAAAAGAGGCAATGGGTTTAGCGGCTCAAAAATTACCAATCAGAACTAAATTCGTAACAAGAAGAGACTTGTAATTAATTTAAGCGTAAACAAAAAAAAGCATTTGCTATGGCAAACAAAAAATACGATTTTAATAAAAGCTTAAAAAGTTTGAGCATCGTTGATATCAAAGCACGCATCGATGAAGATCAATTAAGACTTAAAAAACTAGAGTTCGCTCACACGATTTCTCCTTTAGAGAATCCAATGAGTATTCGTGGACTTCGTCAAGACATTGCCCGTTTAAAAACGGAATTAAAGAAAAAAGAGTTAGGTATCTAATTAACCAGATAAGCTAACCAAAAATTGAAAACAATGGTAGAAAGAAATTTACGTAAAATTAGAGTTGGTGTTGTTACTAGCGACAAAATGGATAAAACCATCACTGTAGCTGTTGAAAGAAAAGTAAAGCATCCGATTTATGGAAAGTTCGTGAAAAAAACGACAAAGTTCCATGCACACGATGAGAAACAAGAGTGTACAATTGGCGATGTAGTTAAAATCATGGAAACGCGTCCATTAAGTAAAACAAAGCGTTGGAGATTAGTGGAAGTCGTTGAAAAAGCGAAATAAACTAAAACCCGAAAACAGTAATAAACAGTATTCACCCAACCTTGTAAAAGGAAGGATAAAAGCTAAAAGCTAAAAAAAATGATTCAGCAAGAAAGTAGGCTCAATGTAGCTGATAATAGTGGCGCCAAGGAAGTACTTTGTATCAAAGTATTAGGTAATAGCGGCCAAGACTATGCAAAAATCGGTGATAGAATTGTTGTCACTGTAAAAGATGCAATTCCTGCAGGCGGTATCAAAAAAGGTACCGTATCTAAAGCAGTAATTGTACGTACAAAAAACAAATTACGTCGTAAGGACGGATCTTACATCCGTTTTGATGACAATGCAGTTGTATTATTAAACACTTTAGACGAGCTAAGAGGTACCCGTATTTTTGGGCCAGTGGCACGTGAATTGCGTGATAAAGGATACATGAAAATTGTTTCATTAGCACCAGAGGTGTTATAAATTATAAATTAAGTTATGAGTAACAGATTCAAACCCAAATTCAACATCAAGAAAGGCGATACTGTAGTAGTGATTGCTGGTGATGACAAGGACTTGAAAAAGCCTCGCACCGTGTTGGAAGTAATTGTAGATAAAGGTCGTGTAATAGTTGAAGGTGTAGCCATCGCAACTAAGCACACTAAACCATCTGCTTCTAATACAAAAGGTGGTATCGTAAAAGTAGAAGCTGCTATTAATATTAGTAATGTAATGTTATGGGATGCTAAAACTGGCGCAGCTACAAAAGTGAAGCGTTCAAGAGAAGAAGGAAAATTAGTAAGAATTTCAAAAAAATCAGGGGAGGTAATTAAATAATGAGCACAGTAAAATATACTCCAAGATTAGCAGACAAGTACACTAAAGAAGTGATCCCTGCTTTATCAAAAAAGTTTGGTTACAAGTCTGTAATGCAAACTCCTAAGTTGGAAAAAATTTGCATCAACCGTGGTGTAAATGGCGCAGTAAATGACAAGAAATTAGTGGACATCGCTTTAGATGAGTTAACCACAATTACTGGTCAAAAAGCAGTTCCAACGATGTCTAAAAAAGATATTTCAAACTTCAAGTTGCGTAAGGGTATGCCGATTGGTGCTCGTGTAACTTTAAGAGGCGTAAGAATGTATGAATTTTTAGATCGTCTAGTATCTGTTGCGTTACCACGTGTGCGTGACTTTAAAGGAATTAGTGATAAGGCTTTTGATGGCCGCGGTAACTTCACATTGGGTGTTACTGAACAAATCATTTTCCCAGAAATTGATATCGATAAAGTAAATAAAATTACTGGATTGGATATCACTTTCGTAACATCTGCACAATCAAATGAAGAAGCATACGAATTATTAAAAGAATTAGGTATGCCATTTAAAAGCAACAAAAAAGAAAATAACTAATTAATAAAATAGAATTATGGCAAGAGTATCCGTCAAAGCAAGACAAAAAAAGCGTGAGGTAACTGTCAAAAAATTTGCAGAAAAACGCACCGCTTTAAAAGCTGCTGGTGATTATGCAGGATTAGACAAATTACCTAAAAATGCATCACCTGTCCGCCTAAAAAATCGTTGTCAATTAACAGGTCGTCCTAAAGGGTATATCCGTTACTTCGGAATCTCAAGGATTATGTTCCGCGACATGGCTTTGAATGGTTTGATACCAGGTGTTAAAAAAGCAAGCTGGTAATACTTTTAAAAAAGTAAGATTGATTTAAGTTCATTCATTTGAATACTGAAACAAAACAAAATTTAGAACTGATTAAAATACGAATATGGTAACAGATCCAATAGCAGACTACTTAACAAGAATACGTAATGCCCAAATGGCACAACACCGTATCGTTGAAATACCTGCGTCCAACTTGAAAAAGCGCATCACTGAAATTTTGTACGATCAAGGATATATCTTGAAATACAAATTTGAAGATGATAACAAACAAGGTTTAATTAAAATTGCCTTGAAATATGATGTTGCTACCAAACAACCAGCAATTCGCTCTTTAGATCGTATTAGCCGTCCAGGTTTGCGTCACTATGCAAAACCAGCTGATATTAAAAGAGTAAGTAATGGTTTAGGTATTGCTATCTTAAGTACATCAAAAGGTGTATTAACTGATAAGCAAGCAAAAGCAAATAATGTAGGTGGTGAGGTTTTATGTGCCATCTCCTAATAAAGAAAAATAAATTCATTGCTTAGAATGCATTTAAGCCTTTTAGTCGGGGCTGAAAACAACTAAGTAAAACAAATAAAAAAGAACGACTATGTCAAGAATTGGAAAAAAGCCAGTAAGTATCCCAAAAGGGGTAACGATTACTGTTAAAGATTCAGTGGTTACTGTAAAAGGACCAAAAGGTGAATTATCTCAAGAAATTGATCGCGATATTACTATCGAGATTACTGAAACTGAGTTAACAGTGGTTCGTCCTACTGAACAAATCCGTCACAGAGCAATGCATGGTTTATACCGTTCATTAATTTCTAATTTAGTGAAAGGGGTAACTGAAGGATATAAGAAGGATTTAGAATTAGTGGGTGTGGGTTTCAAAGCAGTGAACGCTGGTAATATATTAGACCTTGCTTTAGGATATTCTCACAACATTATTTTTGAAGTTCCGAAAGAATTAAAAGTAACTACTACTACAGAAAAAGGACAAAATCCTAAAATTTTCTTAGAAGGTAGCGACAAACAATTAATAGGTCAAGTAGCTGCAAAAATCAGAGGATTACGTAAGCCAGAACCATACAAAGGAAAAGGGGTTCGTTATTCTGATGAGGTGGTAAGAAGAAAAGCAGGTAAAGCAGCAGGTAAATAGTAATTAAAAAAACAAGGGTCCCGGCAGCATCGGGAAACATAAAATAAATAATATGAGTAAATTAGCTCAAAGACAAAAGATCAGATACAGAATTCGCAAAAAAGTACAAGGTACTGCGGCTAAACCTCGTTTATCTGTATTCAGAAGCAACGCTGACATTTATTGTCAATTAATTGACGACGTGAATGGCGTTACTTTAGCAGCATCATCTTCAAGAGAAGCAGATATTGCAGCACAAAAAGTTGCTAAAATTGACAAAGCTAAATTAGCAGGTCAATCAGTAGCTAAAAAAGCAGCAGCATTATCAATCACAACTTGTGTATTTGACAGAGGTGGTAATTTATATCATGGTCGAATCAAAGCGGTGGCTGAAGGCGCTAGAGAAGGTGGACTTCAATTTTAATTTGATAAAAATACTAATAGAAAATCATGTCTAAAGTAAATGTAAATAAGGTTAAAGCAGGTGGTGATTTGGAACTAAAAGAAAAAGTAGTTTCTATCAACCGTGTAGTTAAAACAACAAAAGGTGGCCGTACTTTTAGCTTTTCAGCTTTAGTAGTAGTAGGTAACGAAAATGGCGTTGTAGGTCAAGGATTAGGAAAAGCCAAAGAAGTTCAAGAAGCTATTACAAAAGGAATCGAAGATGCAAAAAAGAATTTGGTTAAAGTACCTGTAATGCACGGAACTATTCCTCATGAGCAATTAGCGAAGGATGGTGCTGCAAAAGTTTTAATCAAACCAGCTGCACACGGAGCGGGTGTAATTGCGGGTGGTAGCATGCGTGCGGTATTAGAAAGCGCTGGTATCACTGACGTATTAGCTAAAAGTTTAGGATCTGCAAACCCACACAATGTGGTTAAAGCAACTATCAAAGCTTTGGGTTTATTACGTGAACCAATTCAAATAGCAAAAACAAGAAATATTAAATTATCTAAAGTGTTTAACGGATAATATATCCTTAAAACTTTTATTTAATACTCATAAATAATTCAATGATGAAAAAGATAAAAATTACGCAAGTTAAAAGTGGTATTGACAGATCAGAGCGTCAAAAACAAACATTGATTGCGTTGGGTTTAAGAAAAATGCATGCTTCTAAAGAAGTGGAGGCGACTCCTCAAATTTTGGGTATGGTAAATAAAGTACAACACTTAATTAAAGTGGAAGAAATTGCGTAATCAGCGTTTCTTAATTATTTAAATGCGAGGGGCGATACCCCGAAAGTACAAAATCAAAAAAATGAAATTACACAATTTAAAACCTGCAGAAGGTTCGGTTCACAAAGCAATTAGAATTGGTCGTGGTGAGGCATCTGGTAAGGGTGGTACATCAACAAAAGGTAACAAAGGTGGTCAAAGCCGTGCTGGTTATAAAAGCAAAATGGCACATGAAGGTGGTCAAATGCCTATCCAACGCCGTGTTCCAAAGCGTGGATTTAAAAATATCAATCGTATTGATTATAAAGTATTTAATTTAGGTCAATTGGATCAATTGATTGAGAAATACGGTTTCACAGAAATCACTCCAGAAAATTTATACATGAATAGTTTAATTAGCCGTACTGATTTAGTAAAGGTTTTGGCTAATGGGGAATTAAAAACTAAAATCAATTTCAGGGTTAATGCTGCAAGCAAGAAAGCACAGGATGCAATTGTAGCTGCAGGGGGTACTATTGAAATAATTTAATGTTTTTATTGTATATTGTGAGTAGCGTTTTAAAAGCGACTTATGATTTTAAAATTCCTTTAGGGAAATAATTAAACAAAGATGAAAAAATTACTAGGGACCTTTAAAAATATTTGGGCAATAGACGAACTAAAAAATAAAATTTTAGTTACGCTTGCGCTTGTATTCGCTTATCGTCTTGGTGCGCAAATTACTTTGCCAGGTATTAATCCTTTAGCCATCGAAGCTGCACAAAAAGCAGGAGGCAATAATGGCTTATTGGGCATTTTTGATATGTTTGCTGGTGGTGCATTTTCACAAGCATCCGTTTTGGCTTTAGGTATCATGCCTTATATCTCTGCTTCTATATTCATGCAATTAATGACCATTTTAGTTCCTCAATTACAAAAGGTACAAAAAGAAGGAGAAAGTGGTCGTAATAAAATAAATCAATGGACACGTTATTTAACAGTGATCGTAACTGTTTTTCAAGCAGGTGCATATGTTGCTTATTTAAATAGTCCAGGATATGCAGATGCGTTAATTCCTGCATACAAACCATTCTTCTGGTTCTCTACTGTTATTACATTAACTGCCGGTACATTATTTGTAATGTGGTTAGGCGAAAAAATTCAAGATAAAGGTTTGGGTAATGGAACTTCAATCATCATCATGGTAGGTATCTTAAGTAGATTACCACAATCATTGATTATGGAATTTGGTTCTAAAAGCCAAAAAGGCGGTGGCGGATTGTTAATTTTCTTAATTGAAATTGCAATTTTAGTAACCATCATCATGGGTTTAATCATCTTGGTACAAGGGGTTAGAAAAATCCCTGTAACCTATGCTAAGCAAGTTATTGGAGGATCACAAGTAGGAGGTGCAAGACAATTTTTACCTGTAAAAGTGAATAGCGCTGGTGTTATGCCAATCATTTTTGCGCAAGCAATTATGTTCTTACCTACATTGGTTTCATTTACAAATTTAGATTCCGCACAAGGCATTATTAGAATATTCAATGATCATAGTAATGCTTGGTATATGTTAATATACTTTGTAATGGTCATTGGTTTTACTTTCTTATATACTGCTTTGATATTTAATCCTAAGCAAATTTCTGAAGATTTAAAACGTAACAATGGTTTTATTCCTGGTGTTAAACCTGGACAACCAACCACTGATTATATTGGAGCAGTCATGGATAGAATTACTTTACCTGGTGCTATATTTTTAGCATTGGTGGGTATTTTACCAGGATTTGCACAAAAATTAGGTGTTACACAAGGATTCAGTACTTTCTTTGGAGGAACTTCATTATTAATCATGGTAGGTGTTGTATTAGATACTTTACAACAAATTGAAACCTATTTATTGATGCGTCAATATGATGGTTTAATGAATTCTGGACGTATTCAAGGTCGTAATCCAATGACCAATTCTCCTATTTAGGCTATTGGTTACTTTAAAAATATTTATCTTTACAAACCTGTCCATTAAAGGCAGGTTTGTTTCGTTTTAAGACAAGCTCAATCTATGGTGCATATAAAAACAGAGGATCAGGTAAAGTTAATGCAGGAGGCTGCGTTGTTGGTAAGTAAAACCTTAACACAGGTAGCTACTATATTAAAGCCTGGTATGTCTACATTGGATGTTGATCAGTTTTGTATGCAGGTCGTTAAAGATCACAATGCAACACTTTCATTTTATAATTACCATGGCTATCCGCATAATATATGCGCATCCGTAAATGATGTGGTGGTACATGGATTTCCAAATAAAACGCCATTGAAGGAGGGAGATATTGTATCGATTGATTTAGGTGTTGTATTAAATGGTTGGCATGGGGATCATGCATATACTTTTATACTAGGTGATGTAGGACCGGATATTTTACAATTAGTAAAAGTTACTAAGGAGTCCTTGTATAGAGGAATTGAAAAAGCAATTGTAAATAATCGAGTGGGTGATATTAGTTTTGCAATACAAGAACATACAGAAAAATTACATGGATATGGCGTTGTGCGAGAATTAGTAGGACATGGATTAGGGAAGTCATTACATGAGGATCCGCAAGTACCTAATTATGGCAAAAGAGGCACAGGATTAAAGATGAAAGAAAACTTGGTGTTGGCTATTGAGCCAATGATTAATATGGGCACGCATAAAGTGTTTACCGAGGAGGACGGTTGGACAGTGAAAACACAGGATGGTAAAATGTCGGTTCACTTTGAACATGATGTATGTGTGAAAGACAAAGAAGCATTGATTCTTTCTGATTTCAGTATGATTGAAGCTGCAGAAAAAAAGAATTCAAATTTGAATAGTTCTTATTATTAGTTGTAAATAATTAATAAAAGCGTTTCGTTAAGGAATCACTTTATTGAGCTACCCCATTTCCAAAATTATAATCACATGGAAAATAAAAAAATAGTCATTGTAGGTGGGGGTGCCGCAGGATTTTTTTGTGCCATCCATGTGGCAGAGCTTCACCCAGAATGGGAGATTAAAATTTTAGAAAAATCAACCAAGGTATTATCAAAGGTAAGGGTAAGTGGTGGTGGCCGTTGTAACGTAACGCATGCCTGTCCTGATATTGAAATGCTTTTAAAAAAATATCCAAGAGGTCAAAGGTTTTTAAAAAAATCATTTTACCAATTTGCGACACAAAGTACCATTGAATGGTTTGCCAAAAATGGGGTGGAGTTGCACACAGAGAAGGATGGTAGGATGTTTCCAATCACAAACAATTCAGAAACCATCATTGATTGTTTTTTAAGAAAAATTCAACAATATAATATTCAAGTATTAACCCAACATGAGGTGATTGATATTGTAAGTAATGCAAACAATACGCAACAATTTACGATTCATTTACAAGGCAAGCCGAATATGCAAGCGGATGCAATTTGCTTGGCAACGGGCGGTATGTTAAAGGCAGATAAATTACTATGGCTCACTAATTTTGGACATACGATTGTGGATCCAGTACCTTCCTTATTTACATTTAATATTGTCGATAAAAATATAACAACATTGATGGGTGTTGCAGTGGACAATGCAACCATACAATGGAAGGGTGTAAAAAATATTGAAAAGGGACCTTTGTTAATCACCCATTGGGGAATCAGCGGACCAGCAGCAATTAAATTATCTGCATGGTGTGCGCGCGAGTTAGCGAATGATAACTATGAAGGTGAAATTATTATTAATTGGACACCTGAATATAATGAAGCAACATTAAAAATGGAGTGGATTAATTTAAGAATGGATTTAGGTCGTCGTGAAATAGGTACCAAAAATCCTTTTAATTTACCACAACGCTTGTGGCAATTTTTATTGCAACAAGCAGGTGTAACACTCAATACTAAATGGGCCGATTTAAAAAGTGCAAACCAACAACAGCTTATACAATTACTTACTAGAACTAATTTGCAAGTGAAAGGTAAAACTACTTTTAAAGAAGAGTTTGTTACTTGTGGGGGGATTGATTTAGCAGAAATAGAAGCAATGACCATGGAAAGTAAAATGATACCTGGGCTACATTTTGCAGGCGAAATGATGGACGTGGATGGCATTACTGGGGGATTTAATTTTCAACATGCTTGGACCTCCGGTTGGTTGGCCGCTGCGCATATGAGCGCAGGAGTATAAAGGGGCAAAAGTGGATCTGAAATTTCTGTTTTTTACTATTGATTATCAGCAAGTTATATTTTATCTACGGCTATTTTTTAGGCCAAATTCCATCTTTTTTTCCTTCTTTTCTCCTACCTTTGCCGTCCGGTTTAAAAACGCCGATTTTATATGAAATTTTTTATTAAAAACCTAAACGCAGACGCACAGGAATTCGACGGCGCTACAGCTGTTGAAGCAACTGCGACACCAAAAGCACCTGAACAAATTGTAACAGCCCATGATGATTTTGATTGGAGCGTTGACAAACGAAATGTTAGTCATTACGCTGAAGCTGAAAGACTAAAGTATGACAAAGTGTATGATAACACTTTCGTTCAAATTGATGATGGTCAAATTATGAATGGATTAGTAGTTGCTTTAACTAAAACTGATGTTGTTGTAAACATTGGATTTAAAAGTGACGGATTAGTTTCATTGAATGAATTCCGTGACACCAATGGTGTTAAAACGGGTGATACCGTTGAAGTAATGGTAGTAGAAAAAGAAGACCGTGATGGTAATCTTCACTTAAGCCGTAAGTCAGCGCGTATTTATCGTGCTTGGGAAAGAATTATGGAAGTACATAAAACTGGTGAAGTTGTTACTGGTTTAGTTACAAGCAAAACAAAAGGTGGTTTGATTGTTGATGTATTTGGTATGGAAACTTTCTTACCAGGTTCTCAAATTGATGTGAAGCCAGTTACTGATTATGATCAATATGTAGGAAAAACAATGGAGTTCAAAGTTGTTAAGATTAACGAATCAATTAAGAACGCAGTTGTATCACATAAAGCATTAATTGAAAGTGATATTGAAGCACAACGTGCTGAAATCATGAGTAAGTTAGAGAAAGGCCAGGTGTTAGAAGGTGTTGTTAAAAACATCACTGACTTTGGTGCATTCATGGACTTAGGTGGATTAGATGGTTTATTATACATCACTGATATTTCATGGGGTAGAATTTCTCATCCAAGTGAAGTGGTTAAATTGGATCAGAAAATTCAAGTGGTTGTATTAGATTTTGATGATGACAAAAAACGTATCAGCTTAGGTTTAAAACAATTAACTCCACACCCTTGGGATGTATTACCAGCTGATTTATCAGAAGGTAGTGTAGTGAAAGGTAAAGTAGTGAATATTGAAGATTACGGTGCATTCTTAGAAATTCAACCAGGTGTTGAAGGTTTAGTGCACGTATCTGAAATTACTTGGGCGAATACACCAATCAATGCAAAAGAATTCTTCAAATTAGGAGATGAGCATGAAGCGAAGGCGGTAACATTAGACAAAGATTCACGCAAGATGAGCTTAAGTATTAAGCAAATGTCTCAAGATCCTTGGAGTGCAATTGATAATAAATTCCCTCAGAATAGTAAGCACAAAGGTTTGGTAAAAAATATCACTCCTTATGGTGTATTCATTGAATTAGAATCTGGTATTGGTGGAATGATTCACATCAGCGATTTAAGCTGGTTGAAGCGTTTCAATCACCCATCTGAGTATGTTAAAGTAGGTGAGCATATCGATATCATTATTTTGAACATTGATAAAGAAAACAGAAAATTACAATTAGGTCATAAGCAATTAGAAGAAGATCCTTGGAATGCATTGGAAGAAACATTTGCAATCGGGTCTATTCATGATGGTACTATTGTTCGTAAAGACGACAAAGGTGCTATTGTACAATTGCCTCATGGCTTAGAAGGCTTTGCGCCAAACCGTCACCTTGCAAAAGAAGATGGCAAACAAGTTCAAGCGGAAGAAACTGCAAAATTCATGGTGATCGAATTTGATCGTAATGAAAAGCGCATCGTTGTATCTCATGCAAGAATTTGGGAGCAAGCTGTAGTTGAAGAAAAAGAAGTAGCTAAGAAAGAAGCAAAAGCTGAAACAGAGAAAACTAAAAAAGCAGTGAAAACAATTCAAAGCAAGGTTGAAAAATCTACTTTGGGTGACTTAGGTGCTTTAGCTGAAATCAAAGCGAAAATGGACGACGACAACGCTAATAAAGGATAGTTTACGATCCTAGGTTATTGATATGGGCCATCCCGGAACACGGGATGGCCTTTTTTATGTAATTCTTAACGCTAAAGCCTCCAATTTGGATTATTTTTAGTCATAAATTGGGGATTATTAGTTAATTTTGCCTCCCTGTATGAATAGAATAGTTGTCCTTTTTTGTATCGTTTTGGGTTTGAGTTCTTGCGCTTCAAAATTTCAGAAAATTTTGAAGAATAAGGATACGGACTTTAAAGTGAAAATGGCTGAAAAGTACTTTGAAGAAAAAAAGTATGGGAATGCACAACAGCTCTTTGAATCTGTCATACCTTTTGTAAAAGGAACTGCTCGTTACGAGGAGTTGTATTTAAAATTTGCAAACTCGTATTATTTTGATAAAGATTACGAAAACGCAGAAAATTTATTTAAAACTTTCGTTGAGTATTTTCCGAATAGTGCGAAAAGGGAGGAAGTAGAATACATGAGAGCGTATACTTATTATAAGCGTTCTCCAAAAGCGGAGTTAGACCAAACAACAACGAATAGAACCATTCAATTAATGCAGTCTTTTATCAATGGATATCCAACGAGTCCAAAAGTGAAGGAAGCGACGGATGTGATTGATGTCTCTCGTGCAAAGTTGGAGTTGAAGGATTATAAAACTGCTACTTTGTATTTTAATTTGGCATTATATCGTTCCGCAGCCATTTCATATGGCTTATTGTCCGATGGTTATCCAGATTCAAAAAGTGCAGATCAATATAAATTATTAACGATAAAGGCATATTATAAATTTGCCGAGAATAGTTTCGTTGATAAGCAAAAGGAAAGATTTGAAAAAGTAATAGCAGAATATAACGATTTCATGGATAGGTATAGTGATAGTCCATTATTACCTGAGGTTAAAAAAATTAAAACACAAACTGATAATTTATTAAATAATATAAAATGAGTAAATTAAGAAGACATATGGGTGCTAATGTTCCCTCTGTTGTAGAAACAAAAAGTTTAAAAGCATTAAAAGCTAAAACTGGTAATCTGTATGAGTCTATCTCAATCATCTCTAAAAGAGCGAATCAAATCAATATCTCTATCAGAGAGGAATTGCATTCAAAATTAGAAGAGTTTGCAAGCCACACCGATAGCTTGGAGGAGATTCATGAGAACAAGGAGCAAATTGAAATTTCAAAGGCGTATGAGCGTATGCCAAACCCTGCGATTTTAGCAACTGCTGAGTTTATTGATGATAAGATTCATTATCGTAAGAATGAGGAGACGGATTTATTTCGTTAATTCAAATATATTAATATTAAAGCGTCCCGAAATGTGTAAACTATCGGGACGTTTTTGTATTTTAGAGATATCCAATGGCATTAAAAATTAGGACGTATCATGTATAGGCTCGTTCAAATATTTTGTTTCGTAGTTCTATTGCAATATTCAACTGTTGCACAGGAATTAAATGCGACCGTTACCTTGCAAACAAATAAGGTGGATAATCAAGTAGATCCAAAAACTTTTGTTCAATTACAAAGTCAATTAAAGGATTTTTTAAATCAGCGCAAATGGACGTCTGATGCTTTTTCAAACGAAGAAAAAATTGATTGTAATTTTTATATTACTATTGAATCCATGGTTTCATTAGGCGTGTATGAAGCGAAATTAAGTATTGTATCCAATAGGCCTGTATATAATAGTGCGTATACGACACCTTTACTCAATATGCAGGATGCAAATTTTACATTTAAATACCAATTGTCACAGCCCATTGAATTTAATGAAAATAGGGTGCAAGGGGCCGATCCATTAGCTGCTAACTTAACAGCAACTTTGGCTTATTATATCTATGTTATTCTTGGATTGGATTATGATTCTTATTCCTTACAAGGAGGAAAGCCTTATTTTAATAAAGCTTTAAATATTGTAAACAATGCACCCGAGGGTTCCGGTATTACTGGTTGGAAATCCTATGATGGACAAAGAAACAGGTATTTATTAATTGATAATTTTACGCAAAGTGGTTTTGATAAATTACATAGTGTATTATACAGTTATTATAGAGAAGGGTTGGATCAGTTGGTAGAGAAGCCAGCTGTTGCGAAAGCAGCTATTTTAAATTCCTTAATGAGTATGCAGGAATTACTTGAAGCAAGCTCAAATACCATGGCAGTTCCTATTTTAATGCAAGGTAAGGTCACGGAAATCATCGGCATTTTTGGGAATGCGGATAAGTCAATGAAAAAGCAATTAATTACGACACTATCTGCCATTGATATTACCAATATTAATAAGTACAAAGAAAAATTAGAATGAGGTATTTAATTTTTATCATCCTCTTATTTTTTGCAGCCTGTAATTTTTCAAGCAAGGGAAAGCCAGTAGTGGAATTCCCGGTAATGCAAAAGGTAGTGTGGGAATTGATGAAATCGGATGACTATTATATTCGGATTTCATTATCTGATTCTACTTTAAAAGGAAAGTATAAAAACATTGAAATGTACGAGCAGATTTTTCAATTAAACAAGATCACGGCCAAGGATTTTTATGCCACTATTGATTATTACGAAAAACACCCCATTTTGTTTAAGGAATTAATGGATTCGGTGAGCAGTTTGTCGAAAAAGGAAAATTTAACACCAATAAGACCCTTAATAAAATAAAAATACAAGTTCCCTTTATTACTTTTGCAAAAACTATAATTAACCATTAAAATTCATAAAAAATGAGCATTTCAATCGGACAAGCAGCACCTGCTTTTACATTATTTGACACAGACAAAAAACCAACTTCATTATCAGACTACAAAGGAAAGAATGTAGTTGTATTGTTTTTCCCTTTAGCATTTACAGGCGTTTGTACTACAGAGTTATGTAGCATTAGAGACAACATTGGAGTTTATAATTCTGCTAATGCAGAAGTACTAGGTATCTCAGTTGATTCTTTATTTACATTAGGTAAATTTAAAGAGGAACAAAAATTAAATTTTTCTTTATTGAGTGATTTTAATAAAGCTGCTTCAAAAGCATTTGATGTATTGTATGAAACTTTCCCAGCATTTGAAATGCAAGGTGTTGCAAAGCGTTCTGCTTTCGTGATTGACAAAGAAGGGGTTGTTCAATATGCTGAAATATGCCCAACGCCAGGTGACTTGCCTAACTTTGAGGCAATCCAAACAGTGTTGAATACATTGAACTGAAACATTAAATCTTGTTAGGTTTTATGAAATATAAACCTACAAGATTTAATCGCTTATGATTTTAAAAGGATCTCGACAAGTCGAGATCCTTTTTTAGTTCTTGCTAGTTTTTAAAATCTTACTTTTCTATCTATCGCAAACCTCGACAATCAAAAACTTTAAGTAGTGGGTGTTTTCCATACCCCATATAATAGGATGGTCGCTGGATTGTGATTGATAAGTCACTTGCCTGATTCTTTTTTTAGCATCTCTTGCAGCCATATCAATGGTGTCTAAAAATAGTTCGAGACTCACTAGGTTGGTGCAACTTGAAGTGACTAAAAATCCGCCACTATTGATCATCTTCATTCCGCGCAAATTAATTTCCTTATATCCTGTGATGGCCTTGTCAATACTATTTCTACTTTTTGTAAATGCAGGCGGATCTAACATCACCACATCATATTTTCGACCTTCCTTACCCCAGGTTTTTAAAACGTCAAATGCGTTCATGGTTTCAAACTTAACAATATGATCTAGCTTATTCAAAGCAGCATTTTTGTTTGCTTGTGCTACTGCACTTTCTGAAATATCAATGCCTAGAACTGACTTTGCGCCATAGTGTGCTGCGTGAATTTCAAAGGTACCTGTGTAGGTAAACGCACCTAATACATCTGCGCCAGAAACAATTTTTTGAATGGCACGACGGTTGTCTTGTTGGTCTAAAAAGTATCCTGTCTTTTGTCCATTTTCAATATTCACATAAAACTGTAAACCATTTTCATTGATCGTAATTTCGGTAGGGAATGGGTCGCTTAAAAAACCTTTAATTTGTGTAAGCCCTTCTAATTCACGCACAGGAACATCGTTACGTTCGTAAATTCCTTTCGGATGAAAAATAGCATTAATCGCATCTACAATTGCTGGTTTCCATTTTTCAATACCCAATGATAAAGTTTGCAAAACAAAGTAGTCATTAAATTTATCAATAATTAATGCAGGTAATTCATCTGCCTCACCGAATACCAATCTGCAATTTTCAACATAACCTAATTGTTGGCGGTAGGCCCAAGCCGTTGCAATTTTTTTATGAAAAAAGGCGGCATCAATGGTATCTCTTTGTCGGGTTAATAGCCGAATGGTAATTTGGGAATTGGTATTAATGTATCCGCGACCTGCCAATTGACCATCAAAAAAATAAACTTCGACCAAGTCCCCGGGTTCCACCGTCCCAGCAATACGGTCAATTTCATTATTATAAATCCAAGGGTGGCCAGAAGCGATCCTTTGGGTTATTTTCTTGTTTAAATACACCTTTGTCATGGCACAAATATAGGCAGAGAATAAGTGACAACTTGTTCATTTTTAGGCCCTTTTATGTCAATTTTGCTATTTTATTGCTTTGGCAATATTTTTGGAAGATATTTGTATCAATAATAGACTATGCAAGATAAAGAACCTATAAACACGGCATCGGACAAAATGGAGGAAAAATTAGTGGAAAACGAAGCAACGAATGAGTCAAATCCATCAACGGAGCAGGCAACCGAGGAGGCGCCCGTTTTAAGTGAATTGGATGCCCTAAAATTGGAGTTGGTTGATCAAAAGGACAAATACCTAAGGTTAATGGCTGACTTCGAGAATTTCAGACGTCGTACCGCTAAAGAGCGTATTGAATTAATTCAAACGGCAAGCAAGGAAGTAATTGTTTCTTTTTTGGATGTATTGGATGATTGTGACCGTGCCGAAAAGCAATTGAATAGTTCAGATGATATTGCTTTACAAAAAGAAGGAATTCAATTGGTGTTCAATAAAGTAAGGTCTACTTTAAATGCAAAGGGAGTTGTTGCGATGGTAAGTGTCAACGAAACTTTTGATGTAGATAAACACGAAGCAATTACAGAAGTACCTGTACCCAATGATAAGATGAAAGGAAAAATTGTTGATGAAATAGCTAAAGGCTATTTATTAAATGATAAAATTATTCGTTTTGCTAAAGTGGTGGTAGGCAAATAAAAAAAGCATTATGTCAAAAAGAGATTTTTACGAAATATTAGGCGTTAGTAAGTCTGCATCCACTGATGAAATCAAAAAAGCGTATCGTAAGGTAGCTATGCAATTTCATCCAGATCGAAATCCTGGAGACAAACAAGCCGAAGAAAAATTTAAGGAAGCTGCGGAAGCTTATGAAATATTAAGTGATGGCGATAAAAAAGCTAAGTATGATCGATTCGGTCATCAAGCGTTTGGTCCTGGCACAGGCGGCGGCGGTGCTTATGGCGGCGGCGGAATGGATATGAATGATATTTTCAGTCAATTTGGTGACATATTTGGGGATGAAGGATTTGGTGGATTTTTTGGCGGCGGAGGTTCTAGGTCAAGGTCGTCAAGAGCGACTGGACAAAGAGGTAGCAATTTGCGTATTAAATTAAAGTTGAGTTTTGAAGAAATAGCGAATGGGGTTAATAAGAAAGTAAATGTGAAAAAGCATGTTACTTGTACCACCTGTGGTGGTAATGGTGCTAAAGATAAAAATAGTGTGCAAACCTGCGGCACTTGTAATGGTTCAGGTCAAGTGAAACGTGTGACCAATACTTTTTTAGGTCAAATGCAAACCGTGAATACTTGTCCATCCTGTAATGGTCAAGGAAATACGGTTACTGCAAAATGTGCGGGATGTAAAGGAGAAGGACGCATGTATGGTGAAGAAACTATTTCCATTGATATACCAGCTGGCGTGCAAGATGGTATGCAATTAAGTATGTCTGGGAAAGGCAATGCAGGTGAGCGTGGCGGTAGCCCGGGGGATTTAATCATCATGATTGAAGAAGAACCACATGAGTCCTTACATCGAGATGGTTTAAATGTAGCATTCGATTTATATATCACTATTCCTGATGCAGTTTTCGGAACAAGTGTGGAAGTGCCTACGATTGATGGTCGTGCTAAAATAAAAATACCACCAGGAACACAGAGTGGTAAAATATTTAGATTAAAAGGGAAAGGATTTCCGGAAGTACAAGGTTATGCAAAAGGAGATCAATTGATTAATGTAAACATATGGACACCGCAGCACGTTAGTGATGAGGAAAAAGCAGCTTTAGAAAAAATGCAACTCAGTGAAAACTTTAAACCCAAAAATATAAAGGGGGAGAAAAGTTTTTACGATCGCGTAAAAGAAACTTTCAGATAATAATAAACGATCGGACAAAACAAAGCCCTAGTCTTCTTTTAATTGATAGATGTCCTTGGAATTACGGCCAAGTCCATCGTAATCTAATCCATATCCCACTACAAATTTGTTGGGGATTTCAAAACAGTCATAGTCCACCTTGATCGGATAGGCAAGCGCCTCTTTTTTATTTAATAGTACTGCAATTTTTAAAGAAGCTAATTGTTGTGATTGTAATTGTGGTAAAAAATGGTGCAGGGTTTTGCCTGTATCAATAATGTCTTCCAAAATAATTACGTGTCGGTCATTTAAATTAGTATCCAAGCCAATGGCTGTAATTACATTGCCTGTGGAGCTTACGCCTTTATAGGAAGCTAGCTTTACAAAACATACTTCAGCTTCAAAATCAAGGTACTTAAATAAGTCTGCGGTAAATAAAAACGACCCATTCAAAATGGATAAGAACAACGGTTTTTTATTACCGTAATCCTTTTTTAATTGTTGCGCGAGCAGTTGGATTTTTTCCTGAATCTCTTGGTCAGTTATATAAGGAGTAAATTCTTTATCGTGTATTTTAATCGTAGACATATGTGATGAACTTTTAAATTGAATAACTTTATAAGTTGATTATTTTTTAAGCGACAGTTTTGTTTTTTGTTCTTTGGGCTTTACTAAAATTAGCTGTTTACCTGCTGCAGGATTATCGCTAATACCAGGGTTGTATTTCTTTAATTTTTTTAATTGAATGCATTCCTTTTGACTAATGTCATAAAGGCTTTCACCAGAGACTACTAAATGAAAACTTTTATCACCTTCTGATTTTTTGTTTGCTAAAAATAATAATTGGTCTTGGGCTAATAGATCGGTTTCTTTTAAATCATTAAATACAAAAATCTTGTATAGGGGGATGGTATGCTCGGTTGCAATTTGTAAAAGCGAAGTACCAGCTTTAGCCCAAATTACAGCAACCTGGTTTATTTTAAATGGTTTGTCAGGGTAAATGCTGGTTGGCTTTTTTGCTATTGTATCTTTTACAGGTGTAATCGTTTTTTTGACAATTGCAGTATCCTTGCCAATGCTATTCATTATTATTTCGGTCACCGTTGCGTTTGTTTTGCTTGATTCAATGCCTTTAATATTATTAATAGGTAAACTTGCTTGATTTATATAATTGCTAGCACTATCCTTTACTGCCTTTACTTCAATGGTGGTATCATTTTTCACAGCGATAGCGGTATCCTTATTTTCTACAATGGCAATACTTAATTCTTTCGGTGCATCCGATACTAAATTGGTACCAGTTTCTTTTTTATCTATGGTTGTGTTTTTTGCTACAATCGTTTTTGGTGCAATGATTGGTTTTTCAATGACTTCGGTCGTTTCTGATGATGCAGTATCATTTTCATCATTTAACTCTGGAAAATTGAATTGCGACAATTCGTAATCATCAATCACTTTCATTAATTTATTCGCATAATCACTTGCAGTTGCATATCCAGCCTTTTTTAAACCAATCGCCCATGCAGAATCATCTACGGAATCTAATTGGAAAAGTGGCGCGTAATTCGGTCTTGTTTTGATAAAATTGGAGTGATCAATAAAAGAAGCGTTGGCATTTGGATATGCCCTAAAGCACTCTTGTTTGCTATCATCGTCTTGATAGGTAGTTTCCCCTTTCCAATCAGTTTTACATTTGATACCAAAGTGATTATTAAAATTCAATGCTAAATTACTTTCGCCGCTATTGGACTCAACAATACCTTGGGCCAGTGTAATAGAAGCAGGAATGCCCGTACGTTTCATTTCTTTAATGGCAATTTCCTTATATTGGTCAATATAGATAAGTGTTGCCGTTTTTTGCGCAGATAAGGTAATGCAAAAAAAAGGAAGGAGTAGTAATATCGTAAACTTAAATTTCATGCTTATTTTTTTCTGATTAAACTTAAACCATCTCTCACGGTTAATAAAACAGTTTCTGCCAATTGGTCCGACATTATCATTTCATTAAATGCGTATATCGCCTTTGCATTTTTACCTTTCAATGTTTCGTTGAATATTTCCCCATGAAACAATACATTGTCGACAATAATTAATCCATTTGTTTTTACCTGTGGAAAAATCATTTGATAATACTTGGCGTAATTCACTTTATCTGCGTCAATAAATACAATATCCCATGGAGCGGTTAAATGTTGTAAAGTTTCGCCAGCATCACCCACATGAATTTTTATTTTATCCTTATGTGGACTTTGATTGATATTATTTTGTGCATTGATTCCATCGGGTTCTCTTAATTCAAGGGTGTGCAATTGTCCGTCATGCACTAAGCCTTCGGCTAAGCACATGGCGCTAAAGCCTGAAAAGGTGCCCAGTTCCAAAATATGCTTGGGTTGCAATAATTTACTGAGCAAGCTTAAAAAGCCCCCTTGGGTCCAACTGCTTTGCATATCGGCATGCGGATGTGTGGCTAAGGTAGTTTCGTATACCTCCTTTAAATAGGCAGGGGTTGCATTGCTATATTGCGCTGCGTATTCATTGGCTAAAGGGTGTATAAAATCCATCAGTCAAAGTTCTATTTTTTTTCGCTATTCGGCGATGAAATTAAAAACAAGCCAAAAAATGTAAATAAGCCATTAATGATCAGCAATTCCTGACCAATTCTAAAGCCGGTAGGGGCTGAGCCAAAGAAGTAAGGCTGTAAGTAGTCAAGCAATAAACATAATAGGGGGGCAATAAAGCAAGGTAAAAATGCCCACTTATCTTTAATGCTTCTTTTAGTTAAAATGCCAAATGCAAATAAGCCTAATAAAGGGCCATAGGTATAGGAAGCAATTTTTAATAATAAATCAATGATACTTTTATTATCAATCCATTTAAATACCAACACGATGATTAAAAAAAGTGCAGCAAAACCTAAATGTATTCTTTGACGAATTTTTTTCTTTTTGGCTTCATCCCATTGGGTATTTCTTTGCATGCCAACGATATCAATACAAAAACTAGAAGTAAGTGCAGTAATGGCACCATCGGCACTTGGGAATAAAGCCGATATTAATGCTAAAATAAAAATAATAGATAAATAGGGTGGCATATGCTGTAAGGCCAGGGTAGGGAATAAATCATCTCCCACGGCAGTTACATTTAATTGTGCAGCGTATAAATGAAGTAGTCCTCCTAAAAACAAAAACAAACTGATTACAAATAACATGGTGAATCCAATCGTGATCATGTTTTTTTGCGCATCTTTCAAGTTTTTTACAGAAATATTTTTTTGCATCATTTCTTGATCTAAGCCAGTCATAGTAAGGGTAATGAAAGCACCACCGATGATTTGTTTTAGAAAAAATGATTTCGCATTCACATCCGGATTAAAAACGGTTGCAATACCTTTCGCTTGCATAGCAACTAATGCATCTCCCACGGATAAGTGTAGGTTGGATAAAATATAAATACTACAAATAATTAAGCCCAATAGCATACCTGATGTTTGTAAGGTATCCGTATATACAATTGTTTTCACACCCCCTTCATAGGTATACAACAAAATCATAGCAAGTATAACAACCGTGGTTGCCCAAAAAGGAACATGTAAATTATCTAAAATAAATACTTGTAAAATTTTTACCACCAAATATAATCTTGCCGTAGCGCCTAAAGTTCTGGATAGTATGAAAAAAGAGGCACCTGTTTTATAAGCGCCAAAACCCAATCTTTGTTCTAAATAGTTATAGATAGAAGTCAGGTTCATCTTATAATAGATGGGTAATAAAACATAAGCAATCGCGAAATAGCCAATTAGGTAGCCAATGGTAATTTGTAAATAATGAAATCCGTCTTTTCCTACTGCCCCAGGAACGCTTACAAAAGTGACACCACTTAATGAGGTTCCAATCATTCCAAAGGCCACGAGCATCCAATTACTATTTTTATTACCTATAAAAAAGGACATATTATTACTATTTTTCCCTGTCACTTTTGCAACGGCAAGTAGGACTAAAAAATAGAGTACAACAAATAGGAATAATAAGGGAGCGCTCATAGGTTATTAAATTAGTTCAAGCAAAGTAAAGACAAACTTTTAATTTTAACTAAATTCGACATTATTAAGCACAAAAAGGATATTATGCCCATTCATGCCATTACACTGTTTTGCGGTTCCAAATCGGGTAAAAACCCCGCTTTTGAACAAATGGCCATGGATTTAGGTACTTGGTTAGCGGAAGAACATATCACACTTATTTATGGAGGCGGAAATAAAGGATTAATGGGTGCCACAGCTAATGCGTGTTTAGCAAAAGGAGGCAAGGTGGTGGGCATCATTCCAAAGGTTTTATTAGAGTGGGAAGCGGAACACAAAGGATTAACGGAATTGATTGTTACCGAAAATATGCATGCGCGTAAGATGCTATTGTATGAAAAAGGAGAGGCTGCCATTATACTGCCAGGTGGCTTAGGAACTTTTGATGAACTTTTTGAAATGCTTGTATGGAACAATTTAAGTATCCACGATAAAAAAATAATGTTATATAATTTTCAAGGATTTTATGATCCATTAATTGCAATGATTCAAAAAATGGAGGAAGAAGATTTTTTATATGAACGTAGTAGGTATCGTTTGCAAATTTGTGCAACACTCGAAGAGATTAAGGAGTTTTTTCATAGCGCTTAATCAAAGCGTAGCCTTAGCTCAAATTTTAGCGCGCAACCTTAGGCCCGAATCTTAGTGGAAATCCAATACCTGCTCTAAATACAGGCTCTTTTCTGTTTAAAATACCATTGTATTGTGATTGTGGGTTGTTCAATAAATCAATCATAATTGAAAAATAACTAATCCCTGATGCACCGCGTTTGCCATACCCAACGCCTGCCAATATGCTTTCAGCACCAAAATTAGTAGAACCAGCTTGTCCTGATTTGGTGTCTTTTTGTTTGATCCATGCATAATTATATTCAGGTTGCACTTGGATAAAAAAACTTTCTATCGGCCAAATACGCGTAAATGCACCAATACCTAATCTAAAATTGCGACTTCGAATATCGCTAAACTCAGAGGCATTGTATAGCTCATAATATATATTCATCGCCAAACCGCCATCTAAATACGGCGTAAAGCTTTTTATAATTTCAGGATTCAAACCCATCTGAAAGCTATGCGCGCCGCCACCTAATACCAATCCGCCACCCACGAAAACCGGTTTTTTATCTAAAATTTTATTTGTAGTGATAGTGGTTTGCGCTTGCGCAGTAATGCTGAATAAGATAATTGTAGCTAGGATAATGTTTTTAAGATGCATGGGATCGAGTTACTGTTTTGTTATTTTTTATCTTGAGAATATTTAAGCATTGCTTTATAATTACTGCATTTATTCGAATACTCTATTTTGCTTACTTTTTATAATCGAAAATTTTACCACTATTTAAAATATGATTAGGGTCAAATGTATTTTTTATGCCGCGCATTAGTTCAAGCGAAACTTCGTTAAACAGCACCGGCATATATGATTTTTGTATCAGCCCAATACCATGTTCGCCACTAATGTTACCGCCTAGTTCCTTAACAAGTTCAAATAATTTTTTTAAGATGGTATTCATTTCATCACTACCATAACTTTTTTTAATCGTAGGGTGGTTTATTCTGATATGTAAATTACCATCGCCCGCATGACCATAACACACCACTTTAAATCCGTTTTGTGCGCCTAATTCTTTCACCCCTTTTATTAATTTAGGTAGTTCTGCCCTAGGCACTACGGTATCTTCTTCAATGTTATATCCCGCCATCACCGCAGCTTCATTGGCTTTGCGACGTATTTTCCAAAGTTCATTTTTTTGTTGCGCATCATCTGCGAAAAATAATTCACCTGCATCAAATTGGGAAAGCACCTCCGAAATAGCTTCCATTTCACTCATCAGCACATCCATATTATTGCCATCAACTTCAATAATTAAATGTGCAGCTAAATTTTCAGTTAGTGGGATGGCCGTGCTGTCCAAAATTTTAGATGCAAGGGTAATGGCATCTATCTCCATTAATTCCATTGCACTTGGGGTGATGCCAGCTCTAAAAATTGCACTCACCGCTTCGCTTGCTTTTTCCAAACTATTAAAAGGCGCCAACATTAATAAATCAAACTTGGGATGTGGAATTAATCTTAATACTATTTTAGTTACAATACCTAATGTCCCTTCACTACCCACTATGAGTTGTGTGATATTATAACCAGTGGCATTTTTTAATACATTGGAACCGGTCCAAATTATTTCCCCATTGGGAAGTACTACTTCTAAGTTTAATACGTAATCTTTTACCACGCCGTATTTAACTGCTTTTGGGCCGCCTGAGTTTTCTGAAATATTACCACCAATAAAACAACTGCCTTTACTCGCAGGATCAGGCGGATAAAACAATCCTTTTTCTTTAACTGCATCTTGCAGCATTTCTGTAATCACACCAGGCTCGGTGGTCACTTGTAAATTTCTTTCGTCTATTTCTAAAATGGTATTGAATCTTTCCATAGAAATCACCAATCCGCCTAAGTGCGGAAGTGCACCACCGGTTAAACCAGTTCCTGCACCTCTTGGTGTAACTGGAATTAAACGTTCGTTACAAATTTTTAGTAGTTGGGCAATTTCTGAAGCCTGCCTTGGCTTTACAATTACTTGTGGGGCATAATGTAATTGTTCCGTTTCATCCTTGCCATACTTTTCAATACTGTCAGCATCGGTAAAAACATTCGTAGCGCCAACAATTAATTTAAATTGTTCAAGTATTTGTGTTGTAATTGCGTTCATGACGATGGTATTAAAACGAGCGGTTAAAATAAGCCGTACAACATTCCGTCTACCTTGCTTATTATTTCGCCTAAATCTTCTTCGTTTTCGCCGAATTTATTTTTATCACAATCAATAATCAATAATGGACCTTCTTTATAACCCTCAATCCATTTATTGTAATACTCATTCAACTTTTTTAAATAATCCAAACGAATATTTTCCTCGTACTCTCTTCCTCTTTTTTGGATTTGAGAAACAAGCGTGGGAACAGATGCTTTTAAATAAATTAATAAATCAGGAGGTTGTACCATTGTTTTAATGGTGCTAAAAAATCCGTAGTAATTATCATAGTCCCGCTTACTCATTAATCCCATCTCATGTAAGTTGGGCGCAAAAATATTTGCATCCTCGTAAATCGTTCTATCTTGAATAATGGTTTCTGTTCCTCTTTGAATATCTAATATTTGATTCAAACGACCATGCAAAAAATAAATTTGTAAATTAAAACTCCAGCGCGGCATGTCATCGTAAAAATCAGTTAAGTAAGGGTTATGGTCAACATCCTCAAATTGAGGTATCCAACGATAATGCTTACTTAACATTTCAGTTAAAGTAGTTTTACCAGCGCCGATATTGCCGGCTACTGCAACGTGTTTTGGTTTTTTAGCTTTTGCCATGATAGTGAAAATACTAAATAGTTGATGTACTATTTATTTTTTTTAATTTTTTATAGGTAATCCATCCCAATTGTTTTACGAACTAACGAAAGGGTAGTTGAGGCACTTGCTCTGGCCTTGTCTGCTCCTTGTTGTATGATCTTCAATAAATGAGCTTTGTTGTCTTGCAAATCAGCGGCTTGTGAACGAATTGGGTTAATAAAATTAACCATATCCTCGGCCAATTGCTTTTTCATATCACCATATCTTATAATGCAATTTCCCTCAGAGCTATTATTAAAATCGTCCTCGAATTTTTTAACGGTATCTGCCGAACTCACTAAACCCATCAAGGTAAATAAGTTTTGAATGTAATCGGGTTTGGCTGCATTGGGGATTAAAGGGCCTTGATCTGTTTTGGCTTTCATCACTTTTTTGCGAATCAAATCATCCGTATCCGCTAAAAATAAAGTGGTCATTTGATTTTCACTTTTGCTCATCTTGCCTTCGCCATCCAATCCTAATATTTTAATCAATTCACTATTATAATTAAATGCATAAGGTAAAGGGAAGGTTTCACCATATCTGTGATTAAAACGCTCTGCAAAGTTGCGCGCCATTTCCAAATTTTGTTCTTGGTCTTTACCTACAGGCACTTTAACTGCACGGTGTATTAATATATCTGCAGCTTGTAAAACAGGGTAAGTCAATAAACCTGCATTCACGTTATCCGGTTGCATTCTTACTTTGTCCTTAAAAGTAGTGGTCTTTTCTAATTCGCCTTTATAAGCCAACATATTTAAATACAAATACAATTCAGCAATTTCTGGAACATCACTTTGAACATATAGGGATACTTTATCAGGATCCAAGCCACAAGCAATATTTTCAGCCACTACGCGTAATACACTTTCTTGTAATTGCTTAGTATCGGGATGAGTGGTTAAACTATGCCAGTTGGCCACAAAAAAGAAACAATTAAAATCATCTTGCATACGCACATAATTGCGCATAGCACCAAAATAGTTGCCCAAATGCAAGAACCCGGTGGGCCTAATTCCGCTCAATACAATTTCCTTTTCCATAGCTGTGCGAAGATAATGAAATGGGAACCCATTTTTTGCCATCTTTTTGGGATATTTGTACAGAATCTAAAAAAATTAGTTTGAGCCAAGCTTCTCTTTTATCCAGTCCTATTGAATACCTAAAGGGAGTAGGCCCTTTGCGGGCTGATATGCTTAAAAAGGAGCTTGAAATATACACTTTTGGCGATCTTTTACAGCACTTTCCATATCGGCATATTGACAAAACCCAGCTAAATACCATCGCATCCATCAGTCCGGATCAGGAATTTATCCAGGTAAAGGGCGTGTTGCAGGGGATTGAAATGATTGGAGAACGCAGATCAAAACGCATGGTGAGTCAATTGAAAGATGCGACAGGGCAGTTGGAACTTGCTTGGTTTCAGGGGATTAATTGGGTCCAGAAAAATTTAGTGGAGGGGCAAGTGTATTTGGTATACGGCAGGGTAAGTTTTTTTAACGGGCGCGCACAAATAGTGCATCCCGAAATTGAGCCCTTTGTTGCGGCTACCCGAGGTCAAAAGGCATTGCTTGAACCTATTTATTCATCTACCGAAAAATTAAAATCCAGGGGTTTAAATGGCAAACAGATAGGAAAACTGACCCAAACCTTATTTCAACAAATAAGTAGTAATGACTTGCCTGAAAATTTACCCAGTCATTTGCTGATCAATCGAATATCAAGATGGGAAGCCTTCAGGCAGGTGCATTTTCCAACATCACCGGAGATGTATAAAAAAGCATTAGACCGATTAATCTTTGAAGAATTATTTATTGCACAGCTCAGAATTAATTTGATAAAAATTCAAAGACATAAAAATAGCAGAGGGCATTTATTCGAAAAAGTAGGCGATTATTTTAACGACTTTTATAATAAATATTTGCCTTTTGAATTAACGGGTGCTCAAAAAAGAGTCATAAAAGAAATTAGATTAGATACTGCCAAGGGCAAGCAAATGAATCGCTTATTGCAAGGGGATGTGGGTAGTGGAAAAACGATGATTGCATTGTTAAGTATGTTAATAGCCGCGGATAATGGCTTTCAAAGTTGTATCATGGCGCCCACGGAAATTTTGGCGCAACAACACTATGCGAGCTTGGGAGAATTATTAAAATCAATGCCAATTGAAATTGCTTTATTAACAGGCAGTACAAAAATTGCAGAAAGACGCCGCATCTTGAAAGGATTGGCCGAGGATACTATTCACTTTGTGGTAGGCACACATGCCATTATTGAAGATGCGGTACAATTTAAAAATTTAGGATTGGCTGTGATTGATGAGCAGCATAGGTTTGGGGTGGCACAACGCGCGCAGTTATGGAAAAAGTCGACGATTCCACCACATATTTTGGTGATGACTGCAACACCCATTCCGCGAACATTAGCCATGACCGCTTATGGTGATTTGGATTATAGTGTAATGGATGAACTACCACCAGGAAGGCAGGTGATAAAAACAGTACACCGTTACGAAACTACAAGAGCAAATGTGATGGACTTTGTAAAAACTGAAATTGAAAAAGGGCGTCAGGCATATTATGTATATCCATTAATTGAAGAAAGTGAAAAATTAAGTTTCGAAGATTTAATGCAAGGGTATGAGCAGGTGAAAAGTCATTTCCCGGAGCCTAAGTATAAAATAAGTATGGTACATGGAAGGCAAAAGAATATTGAAAAGGAAACAAACATGAAAAGGTTTGTAATGGGCGATACGCAAATATTAGTGGGTACCACTGTTATTGAAGTAGGGGTGAATGTACCCAATGCTTCTGTGATTGTCATTGAAAGTGCCGAAAAGTTTGGGCTATCACAATTGCATCAATTGCGGGGCAGGGTGGGCAGAGGAACGGAGCAGAGTTACTGTATTTTATTAAGTAGTGTAAAAGCAAGTAGGCTAGCAAAAGATCGTTTAAAAATTATGTGTACCACCAATGATGGATTTGTGATTGCAGAAAAGGACTTGGAGTTAAGGGGTCCTGGTGATATTGATGGTACAAGACAAAGTGGGGCATTAAATTTTAAATTAGCCAACATTATCAACGATCGCGCCAATCTTGAATTAGCAAAGGAAGCAGCAGTGGCTATCTGCGAAAAGGACCCTTCGCTTAATTTACCAGAACACCAGCAAACAAAATTGTTTTTACAGACCCAAAAAAATAAAATTGGTTGGGGTAAGATCGCTTAAGGAGCTGATTTTTTAATTAACTTGCTGACTGCATCTCTACTCATTAAATATTCAAATAGTATACCATGAAATATGCACCTTTAGATTCAAAAATATTTATACAGAACAGAAAACGTTTTGTATCAAAAATGCAAAAAAATAGCATTGCCATTTTTGTAAGTAATGACGAGTTTCCTTACAATGCAGATGCGCTTCATAATTTCAAACAAAACACTGAAATGTTTTGGTTGTCAGGAATTGAGCAAGAGGGCTCGATGGTAATTTTATTCCCAGACAATCCAGATCCAAAATACAGAGAAGTGTTGGTATTGGTTCGCCCACAAGAACTCAAAGAAATTTGGGATGGTAAAAGATTAAGGGCACATGAAGCAACAAAAATTTCAGGAATGACTACCATTGTTTGGGTGGATTCCTTGGATGGTTTGTTACAGCCTTGGATACATTTAGCAGATGCTATTTATTTAGATTCCAATGAAAATGATCGCAAGAATAATTTAATACGTACCAATGAATATCGCTTCATTGATGAGATGCAAGCAAGATATCCTTTGCATCAATATTTACGTGCTGCCAAATTAATGAAGGAATTACGCAGTATAAAAACCAAAGAAGAAATAGTGGTGATTCAAAAAGCGATTGATATCACAGATGTTACTTTCAGACGCTTATTGCAATTCATACAACCCGGGGTTAATGAATGTGAAATTGAAGCTGAAATTTATCATTCATTTTTAAGCCAACGCGCCACAGGGGTAGCTTATCATAGTATTATTGCCAGTGGTGATAATGCCCGCACTTTGCATTATAATAGTAACAATAATATATGTAAAGAGGGGGAATTGGTTTTAATGGATTTTGGTGCAGAGTATGGCGGATACTGTGCGGATTTAACAAGAACAGTGCCGGTAAATGGCAAATTTACCCGACGTCAAAAACAAGTGTACAATGCTTGTTTGCATTTGCATAATTATGCCAAATCAATTTTAAACCCGGGTATTAGTATTTTAAAGTACACGGATAAAGTAGGGGAGGAAGCAACACAACAATTTTTAAAAATTGGTTTGTTGAAAAAAACGGAAGTTAAAAATGAAGATCCTGAAAACAGAGCGTACCGAAAATATTTATACCATGGCATTTCACACCATTTAGGATTAGATGTACATGATTTAGGCACAAGAACGGCGCCAATTACTGCAGGTATGGTATTTACTATTGAGCCAGGTATTTATATTAAAGAAGAAGGCATGGGCGTAAGGATTGAAAATAATTTTTGGATTACTGCTACTGGTAATCAGGATTTAATGAAAAATATTCCAATTACAGTGGAGGAAATTGAATCATTAATGAAACGCAATAAAAAATAAAGCATGCCTTCATTAAAAAATCAAATTCCCAATTTCATCACACTCCTAAATTTATTTTTTGGATGTTGGGCAATTGTATATGTTTTTCAAGCAGGTGCAATGGCAACTATTGATGAAAATGGTAGTATGATTATTGAAATGCCAGAGCAATTATACATGGCGAGTTTGTTGATAGGGATTGCTGCGGTGATTGATTTTTTTGATGGATTTATCGCAAGGCTATTGAAAGTTTCTTCTGAGATGGGAAAGCAATTGGATTCTCTTGCGGATGTGGTGAGTTTTGGCGTAGCGCCTGCCTGTATTGTTTTCCAATTTTTAAGAATGTCCATGGCAAATGATGTAAATGCATTTAGTCATAATTCAATATTATTAGCACCTGCTTTTTTAATCCCAATGGCAGGGGCGTATCGATTGGCAAGATTTAATTTGGATCAAACACAAACCACCTATTTTAAGGGAGTACCCATCCCAATGATTGGTATATTAACTGCTTCATTGCCTTTAATTTATTGGCAATCAGGTGCGGTAGCTCAATTGATGTTAATGCCGGCATTTTGGTATGGGCTTATCATTTTAGTCAGCTATTTAATGGTGATGAAAACACCCATGTTGGCGCTAAAAGGGCTTGCTAATAAACGAAAATTAGTCATTCCATTACTCCTGGTTGCAATAGAAATAGTACTGACCGCATTTTTTTATAAATGGTTGGCCATTCCATTTGGCTTTATGGGGTATTGCTTAGTATCTTTGTTGTACAAAAAAACAATTATTCAATAATTCTATATGATATATCAAGTTCAAATTAAAGTGATGCCATTAAAGGATTTATTAGATCCTCAAGGAAAAGCAGTTTTAGGCGGGTTACATAATTTAGGTATGAATGGCGTAAGTGATGTAAGGGTTGGAAAACATATCACATTGCAAATTGAAGCAGGATCCGAAACTGATGCAAAAGCGATTGCTGAGGAGGCTAGTAAAAAATTATTGGCAAATGCGGTGATGGAATATTTCGAAATTGAAGTTATTCAATAGTTTTTTTGCTGAGTTTACTTATTTAATTACTTAATTGTTTCCATGTTATATTTAGTTCCTACACCTATTGGAAATTTAAAGGATTTTACTTTTAGGGCAATTGAGGTTTTACAATCCGTTGATTTTATTTTATGTGAGGATACGCGTACCTCATCAAAGTTATTACAGCATTACAAAATACATAAGCCGTTAACGCCGTATCATCAACACAATGAGCATAAGGTATTGGATCATTTGGTACAACAGTTACAGGCTGGAAAAAATATTGCATTAATAACGGATGCTGGGACGCCCGGAATTTCTGACCCAGCCTTTTTATTAGTACGCGCATGCAAGGCTGCGGGTGTAGCTATTACAAGTTTACCAGGAGCTACCGCATTTGTGCCAGCATTGGTAAATAGTGGCTTACCAGCTACGCGATTTATTTTTGAAGGGTTTATTCCACTAAAAAAAGGACGTAAAACATTGATGGAATCATTGGCCAACGAGGAGCGTACTATGATATTTTATGAAAGCCCAATGCGCCTTGTAAAAACTTTGGAATTGTTCGCCACCCACTTTGGCATGGAGCGAAAGGCTTCCGTAAGTAGGGAGTTGACAAAAATATACGAGGAAAACATTACAGATACTTTAAGCAATCTGGTTAAATACTTTTCTGAAAAGCAGGTAAAAGGAGAGATAGTGATCGTAGTGGAAGGAAAAAATGATTAAATTAGCTTCTTAATTTAATCCTATGAATAAGAAGCTTTCCCTTTTTGTAATTGCCATTATTATTTTTGTAAGCGGAGTGTCTGCCCAAGCCGATCGTTGGCAACAACGTATTGATTATAAAATTAATGCAGCATTAGATGTAGCTACCAATATAGTTAAAGGAACAGAGGATATTGTTTACACCAATAATTCAACCGATACTTTACGTAAAGTATATTTTCATTTATATTGGAATGCATTTCAACCCAATTCGTCCATGGATCTGCGTAGCCGAGAATTAGGAAAAAATACCATGACCAATAGAAGGGGGGATGTTATGAAAGATTGGGACGCACGTGTTACCGATCGTATACAAAAATTAACACCCGCTGAAATTGGATACCAAAGAGTCAGTCAAATATTAATCGCAGGAAAGGCGCAAAAATTAATTGAACACGAAACTATATTGGAAGTACAATTAACCAATCCAATTGCGCCAAAAACTTCTGCAAAATTATCATTGGTATTTGAAGCGCAAGTGCCAAAGCAAATTCGTCGTTCAGGTAGGGACAATGCCGAAGGTGTTCGTTTCTCTATGAGTCAATGGTATCCTAAAATTGTAGAGTATGATTATCAAGGCTGGAGTACAAATCCTTATATCGCACGTGAATTTTATGGCGTATGGGGCAATTTTGATGTAAGCTTACAATTAGCTAAAAATTATACGGTTGCTGCAACAGGGGTTTTACAAAATCCAAATGCAGTTGCAAATGCGCAAGGATTAAAAACTTGGAATTTTAAAGGAAATAATATTCATGATTTTGTTTGGGCTGCAGATGATCAATTCAAACATTTATCCAAGGAAGTACGCAAAGGTTTAACCATACATGTTTATTATAAAGAGAAAGATGCTAAATCAGATAGTGCATGGTCCAATATATTATATGCTGCTGAAAAAGTATTGCCTTACATCGAAAAAAACTTTGGTGCATATCCTTACCCACAATATTCATTTATTCAGGGAGGTGATGGTGGCATGGAATACGCGATGGCAACTTTAATTAAAGGTCCAAGTTTAGGCACCGTTTTTCATGAGTGGATGCATAACTGGTATCAGCAGGTTTTAGGAAGTAACGAAAGTTTGTTTGCTTGGATAGATGAAGGCTTTGCAACATTTGCGGAAAGTAAAGTCTCAAGATGGTATGATGCAAATGCAGCTGCGCAATCTCCTTTTATAAGTGAGCGCGCAAAGGCACAAGTACTTGCGAGTGTGGAAAAAGCAAAATTAGATTTGCCTTTGACCCAAGCGGGAAGTTATGCAGGCTATATGGCTTTAGCTAAGAGTGGATTGGAAGAGCCAGCAAGTACACATGCCGATCATTTTAATACCAACTATGCCTATAGTAATGCAGCCTATTCGAAAGGAGCAACCTTGTTAGGGTTGTTAGGCTATGTCATTGGAGATTCAGTGCGTGATGCGGTTTTATTAAATTATTATAACACTTGGAAATTCAAACACCCCAATGCAAATGATTTTTTCCGTGTAGCTGAAAAAACAAGTGGTATACAATTACAATGGTTAAAAGAATATTGGGTGAATTCAACCAAAACAATTGATTATGGTTTGAATGATATTCAAGCAGGAAATAATACAGCGATAATGAGCATACAACGATTAGGTAAACTACCTATGCCTATTGAAGTTTTGATTACTTATAAAGATGGTACAACTGAATTACATTATATGCCACTTGATTTAATGTTAGGTGCGAAAGGGGCAGAAGGCTCAGTTAACCGCATTGTACATAAGAGTTGGCAATGGGTTGCGCCAACCTATACTTTTGAAACTAGCAAACCCTTATCTGCTTTAAAATCAATTGAAATTGATCCAAGCTATCGTATGCCGGATTTGAACAGAAGTAATAATAAATTAGAAATTCCTAACTAATATAATAATTAAGATTTCTTTACTTGTATGATAAACTTTTCTTGAAAATATTCCTCAGGAAAAATATCATAGATAGACATCATTTTAGGACGCACACCACTTTCGAAAATTTCTTGGTGTAAGTCGCCACCTTTAAGGCAAATCAATCCATTGGGTTGATTTGCCTTTTTTATAAGTAATGGTCCTGCCCATCTCCATAAATCTTTCAAAGGCGCAACGGCGCGACTGATGGCGTAATCAAACTTTTTATTTTTAATTTCCTCCGCTCGGGTATGCTTTGTTGTAATATTTTTTATTCCTGCCATCTCGCAAACGGCATCCACCACTTTTAATTTTTTTGCAATGCTGTCCACAGCTAAAAACTGTACATCAGGAAAAAAAATAGCCAAAGGGACGCATGGAAATCCACCACCACAGCCAATATCAATCACCTGTGTGCATTTTTCCCACTCCGCAATAGCAGCTATGGAAAGACTATGCAAAACATGGTGTAAATAAAGTTGGTCAATATCTTTACGGGATACAACATTGATTTTCGCATTCCAATCCTTGTATGCTTCTTCCAAGGTCGCAAACTGTTGCAGTTGATGCGGTGTGAAGTCGGCAAAATATTTGGTGATTAGTTCCAATTTTTCTGTGGGGCTTTCCATACGCTAGGCAAGGTAAATAAATAATAGAACATAGACCAAAAATCAAATAAAACAAACCAAGGCCAAAGATCCAATTCGTTTAGCTTTTTCATGGTCCCTCTTAAAATACTTCCTTGTACCATTAAGCGAAGTGCCCATAAACTAATCAATAAAATATATTGTTGGGTAAGTATGAGTGCTGCAATAAAAATAGGGTACACTAAAAATTGGCTAAATGCAAATAAGCCAAGTAATGCCGCATGGGATGTATTATAATACTTACTGGTAGTATAATGACGATACTTTTGATTCATCCAATCCTGAAAAGTTGTTTTAGGCTCACTAATCGTGTGTGCATCATGATCAATCACAATAGCTGTATTTTTTTTGTTGGCTACCTGATTGATGAATAAATCATCATCCCCGCTAGGCATCTGATTAATGGAGGAGAAACCTTTGTTGCGTAAAAACACTTCTTTTTTATAAGATAAGTTGCGGCCAACACCCATATAAGGCATACCAGCAAGGGAATAGGAAAAATATTGCAATGCAGTTTGAAAAGTCTCAAAGCGAATTAACTTATTTAGGATGCCTGGTTTTTTTCGATAAGCGCCATATCCTAATACAATTTCAATATCATCATCATAGCCATCCTGCATTAATTGCATCCAATGATCGCTTGCTGGAACACAATCTGCATCGGTTAACAATAAGGTTTCGTTTTTTGCTGATTTAATTCCAATAGACAAAGGAAACTTTTTCCCATTAATCATTTTAGCTTCCTGCGAAAGTAAAACCGGGTTTAAATTTTTAAATGATTTTTTAAATTCTTCAATCAAATATTTTGTTTCATCCTCTGAGTTATCATTCACTAAAACCACCTCATGGGTCGTACTGTATTTTTGTACCAATACCCCTGGTAAATTATTCGCTAAATTATGAGCTTCGTCGCGCGCACATATTACTACTGAAATAGGATGCTCTACATTTACTAGCTTCGTTTTTTTCTTATAAAAAGCGAGTCTGAGGAAAAAAAACATATAATAAAATAACTGAACGGCTATAATAAATACAAAAGCTCCTATCAATATAGTAGATAGTAATTGGTTGGTTAGCATGTTACAAAAGTAAAGCATGCCGGCACAGCTAATTCACTTGAATATTGAATGTGGAAAACATCCTTTTTGACCTTACCTTTGCCCCATGGCGGCATTAACATTTGAATTGCAAACCCAAAGTAAAACAGGCTCGGCTAGGGCTGGTAAAATTACCACCGATCATGGGGTGATTGAAACCCCTATATTCATGCCAGTGGGAACTATTGGTTCGGTAAAGGCAGTGACACAGCAGCAATTGAAAAAGGACATCAATGCCCAAATTATATTAGGTAATACTTATCATTTATACCTAAGACCAGGGCTGGAAGTACTTGAGGCTGCTGGTGGCTTGCATCAGTTTATGGGTTGGGATCGTCCCATATTAACCGATAGTGGTGGGTATCAGGTTTTCTCTTTAGCCAACAATCGTAAGATAAAGCCAGAGGGCGTAATATTTCAATCGCATATTGATGGCAGCAAACATTTGTTTAGCCCCGAAAAAGTGATGGATATTCAAAGAACCATTGGGGGTGATATTATTATGGCCTTTGATGAATGCCCGCCATTTCCAAGTGAATATGATTATGTGAAAAAGAGTATGGATTTAACGCATGTTTGGTTGGATAAATGTGTGCATCAATTTGATAACACACCTGACAAATATGGTTATACGCAAAACTTATTTCCCATTGTACAAGGAGGGATTTATGAAGATTTAAGAAAAGCATCCTGTGAATATATTAGTTCAAAAAATGCAGTGGGTAATGCCATCGGCGGATTAAGTGTGGGCGAGCCGGAACAGCAATTGTATGATTTTACAGCTTTATGTTGTGAAAATTTACCGGTGCAAAAACCAAGGTATTTAATGGGTGTGGGAACGCCTTGGAATATTTTAGAAGCCATTGATTTGGGTGTGGATATGTTTGATTGTGTTATGCCAACACGCAATGGTCGTAATGGAATGATATTTACTTCGCAAGGGGTGATTAATATTAAGAATTTGAAATGGGCGAAAGATTTTTCCCCTTTAGATCCAGGACTTCCCAATGAAATGAGTCAATATTATACCAAGGCATACTGCAGGCATTTGTTTATGGCAGATGAAATCTTAGGTTTGCAATTGGCAAGTATTCAGAATCTATCTTTTTATCTTTGGTTGGTAGGAGAGGCGCGAAAGCATATACAATTGGGAGATTACTCCAGTTGGAAAACAAGTATGGTAGCACAAATTAGTCAACGCTTATAACCAAACATTAATTGAAAAAATTAGATTGGTACATATTAAAAAAGTTTTTGGCGGTTTTTTTCTTCGCCATATTTTTATTTGCAGTGATAGCCGTAGTGATTGATGCAAGTGAAAAAACAGATGACTTTGTAAAATCTGGGTTATCCGCAGGGGAAGTCATTACCCATTATTATTATGGGTTCATTCCACATATCATCGCTTTGTTATTTCCCCTATTTGTATTCATCGCAGTTATTTTCTTTACTTCAAAAATGGCGGGACAAACTGAAATTGTGGCCATCATTGCAAGTGGTGTTTCCTATAATCGTTGGTTGAGGCCTTATGTTTTGGGTGGGGTTTTATTGGGATTATTTTTATGGGTATCCAATCAATGGATTATTCCAAAAGCGGAAAAAATTAGGGGCGGATTTGAAGCTACTTATATTGATACACGTTCAAGTTATAATGCTTTGTTACAAAGTTCGTCAGATATTTATTTTAAAATTGACTCATCAACTTATGCGGGTATCTATAGCTATGACACTGCAACCAATCGAGGAAGTAATTATTTTTCCTATCAAGTAAAAAACGGAAAAGTTATTTCAAATTTAAGAGCGGAAATGATTTTATATGATACCGCTACCAAAGATTGGCTTTTGTATGAAGTGATTGAACGCAAAATTTTTAATAATAGGGAGGCATTGACTTACACGCAGAATATGCATAAAAAGCTTGCATTTAAACCTGTGGATTTAGAAAAAGACAGATACACTAAAGACAAACTCACCACACCCCAACTTATCCAACAAATTAAGTTAGAGGAGATGCGGGGCTCAGAGGGGTTGAATGAATTAAAAATTGAAAGGTATCGTCGCGATGCAACCCCTGTTACTGTATTGTTACTTACATTAATTGGGGCCATTATTGCTGGACGTAAAATTAGGGGTGGTAGTGGCTCGCATTTGGCCATGGGCTTTACTATTGCAGCTTTGTTTATTATCACAGATCGGTTCTCTACTATATTTTCTACCAAAGGAAATTTGCCTCCCATGTTAGCTGCCTGGATACCCAATATGTTATTTATTTGGGTGGTCTATTATTTGTACAAAAAAGCACCTAAATAAGCCGGTTTTTTAGTTAACTTTGTCCAAATTTAAAAGGTACAATTATAATATTTGGTATATGGAAGACATTAAAGATAGGTTTGAGAAAAAGGCAACTGCCGCAGGCATTGAAATCAAAGAATTATTAAAACAACACGGCGATAAAAAAATCGGCGAAATAACTTTAGCACAGGTTTACCATGGTATGCGTGGCATGACTGGTTTAGTTACTGAGACTAGTTTATTAGATGCGGAGGTAGGAATACGTTTCAGGGGTTTTTCAATTCCTGAATTACAATCTAAATTACCAAAAGCACCCAAAGGGGATGAGCCATTACCAGAAGGTTTATTTTATTTAATGATGATTGGTGAAATTCCAAATGATACTGATGTAAAGGAAATCACTAGCAATTGGCAACGTCGTAGTCATGTGCCTACACATGTGTTTGATGTAATTGATGCTTTGCCATTGTCAACACATCCAATGACCATGTTTGTGGCAGGTGTGATGGCGTTACAAACTGAAAGTAAATTTTCACAAGGGTACGCGAAGGGCATGAACAAAAAAGATTATTGGCAATATACGTATGACGACTCGATGGATTTAATTGCGCGTTTACCAAGAGTAGCGGCCTATATCTACAGAAGAAAATATAAGAACAACGAACATATACATCCAAATGGATTATTGGATTGGGCAGGTAACTTGGCATACATGATGGGTTTTGAAGATGAGACGACCAAAGAATTAATGCGTTTATACATGACCATTCATGCGGATCATGAAGGTGGAAACGTTTCCGCGCATACGACACACTTAGTGGGTTCTGCATTAAGTGATCCTTATTTAAGTTATGCTGCTGGTATGAACGGATTAGCGGGTCCTTTGCATGGATTGGCAAATCAAGAAGTGATTAAATGGATATTTGAAATGCAAGAAAGCATCGGTACCGATGCACCAACCACAGATCAAATTTCAGTATACGTGCAACAAACCTTAGCTGCAGGAAAAGTAGTTCCAGGATATGGACATGCAGTGTTAAGAAAAACAGATCCACGTTTTACCGCACAAATGGCATTTGGAAAAAAACATTTACCTGATGATAAATTAGTGAATACTGTTTGGAAAATTTATGAAACGGTGCCGCCAATTTTAGAATCATTAGGAAAGGTAAAAAATCCATGGCCGAATGTGGATGCACATAGTGGTGCTTTACTAGTTCATTATGGTATTGTTGAATATGAATTTTACACTGTATTGTTTGCGGTAAGCAGGGCATTGGGTGTATTAGCAAGTTTAACTTGGGACAGAGCATTAGGTTTCCCATTAGAGCGACCAAAATCAATTACCACTGATTCTGTGAAGCTTTGGATAGATGGTAAAGGCGAACTATAAATAAAAGGGGAATTAGCTCAGTTGGTAGAGTATTTGCATGGCATGCAAGAGGTCAGCGGTTCGAACCCGCTATTCTCCACTTTTTATTTATTTATTTGTTCAATGAGTGCAAATACGCTCATGGTGCCCATGACCGCAACCACTAGCCATCCTGCAACTTCAATCCATAAAGGATATTTGAATTGTTTGAGTATCGGTAATCTTCTTCCTGCGATTAACATGATGGATAATGCAAATGGTAAAATAAATCCGTTCACTAAACCTGCTAATAATAATAACTCTTTGGGTTTGCCCGTAATCACAAAAATGGATGTGGAGATAATGATAAAACAACTAATCATTAATCTTTCATTTTGTAAATAACGTGTCTTTAAATTTTTAATAAACGAATAGGAAGTGTAGGAAGCGCCAATCACGGAGGATATGGCAGCGCTCCATAAAACAATACCAAAAATAAATAAGCCCCATCTGCCGCCGGCTGTTTCAAAAATGGTCGCTGCAGGATTATTTTTATCTAAATGAATTCCTTGTGAAACAACACCCACTGCTGCTAAAAATAAAATGTAGCGCATAAAAGAGGAAATGATAATTCCAGTGGTTGCACTCTTGGTTACAAATTTTATATGTTCACTTCCTGAAATACCTGCATCTATTAAACGGTGTGCGCCCGAAAAAGTAATATATCCGCCAACTGTTCCACCCACAATAGTGACAATGGCGATGAGTGATATTTTTTCAGGAATAAAAGTATGATGCACTGCTTCTAAAATAGGAGGGTGTGCAGCGTAAACTATAAATAAAGTAAGTCCAATTTTTAGGATGCCTAAAATTTTGGTTAATTGATCTAATGTTTTTCCTATCTCATTAATCCAAAAAATGAGAATGGCAACAATACCACTGATAATGGCACCTTTTGCAAAAGAGATGCCTGTTAATATATTTAATGCCAAGCCACAGCCTGCTATATTGCCAATATTAAAAGCAAATCCCCCTAATACCACGAGTAAGGAAAGAATATGGCCTAAGCCTGGAAATAATTCATTGGCAATTTCCTGCGCGCGCATACCACTTAAAGTAATGGCACGCCATATATTTATTTGCGCACCAAAATCTAAAATAATTGAAATGACAATGACAAATCCAAAACTGGTAATTAATTGTTCAGTATAAAAGGAGGTTTGTGTTAAAAATCCAGGGCCAATAGATGAATTGGCCATTAAAAATGCAGCGCCCAAACTCAGGCCTGTCATTGATTTTAAAACAAGATTGGAATTAGGGATATTTGATTTCAATATTATTTTGTTTTAATACTTCATGCAGTTTTGTAGCAATAGGAATTGCATTTAATCCATCGCCATGTATACAAATGGTATCTGCTATTATTGAAATATCTTCTTCGTGAATTGTGGATACCTTTTTTTCAAATATTATTTTTATTGCTTGTGCACTCGCAATTTCTGGATCGTATATGAGTGCATTGTCCAAGTATCTTGGGGTGAGTTGCCCATTATTTTGATAAGTGCGATCTGCAAATACTTCGTTGGCAAAAGGTTGTCCAAAGTTTTTTGCTTGTTGTATGGTATGGCTGCCACTTAATCCATAAACGATTAAATCTGGGTTGATGGCTTGAATGGTTTGAATAAAAATTTTACTTAATCCTGCATCCTTTGCACAATCATTATATAAAGCGCCATGTAATTTAATATGGTGTAAAGAAAGTCCCATGGGGATGGAAACTTTTTCAAATAAGTATAATTGATCGGAGATTAGTTCAGCTAATTCAAGTAAAGAAACGAAATGAGATTGTCTGCCAAAATTTATTCTGTCGTCATAACTCGGGTGCACCCCAATAGCAACATTATGTTCTAATGCCAAATCGATGGTGCGCTTAATGCTATCCTCATCACCTGCATGAAAACCACATGCAATATTTGCGCTACTAATAAAAGGCATCAGTTCAGCTTCATTGTGAAATCCTTCGCCCATGTCGCAATTAATATCAATATGCTTTTTTATATCGTGTAAGGAATCTGGCATAGTTACATTTAATATTAGCTAGAGCATTTTTGCATTTGTTTGTATTCCGAATGAGCTGTTTCAACATTAGATATGCTAAAGCGAAATGGGGTATCGCTTTTGTGCTGTACTAATTTAGGTAAATCTACCAAAATTATTTGACCAATATTTGCATAGCCTCCAATGGTCTGGTGATTTGCCATTAATACAATCACTTCACCACTGGGTAATAACTGCATCGTGCCCCTGGTTACCGCACTTGATAAATAGCTTTTTTGTTCGATTAATTGCAGGGAAGGTCCCTTTAAAGTATAACCCATGCGATTGGAATTCAAACTTGTATTAAAGGGTTGCTTTAAAATATTTGAACTAGATTCATTAGTTAAATCATTCCATTGTGGCCCTGGAATAAATCTTATTTCATTTGAATTAAAAATATGTTTTTGAATTTCATTTATATTGCATTGTTGACTTTCTTGTTCAGTAGGATTGTTACTATTTTTTTTATTGTCCGCATCCCATGCGATTATATTAAATTGGACATTGTTTTTTAATTGGGAAGTAAAATTACTTTTACTATTTAGCCATGCACTGCTATCTATATTTCCTTTGATAGATAAGTAACTTGTTTTACCCAGCAGGGGTTGCATAAAATCTAATGTATCATTTTTACAAACTTGAATTGGGGTATTCAATGCAATACTTTTATCATTTAATACTGGAACAAAATTGGCCCCTGAAATACAAATGGTATGCGCCTCATTAAAAATAAAACTACTTGCAGGAAAATGTAATTCAAAAATGGGCGCCTCTTTTGGATTGCCAACAATTACATTTGCAAGCTGTGCTGATAAGTAATCCAAATAGCCACATGGCGGGATGCCGATATGCTGAAAGCCATATCTGCCCTTATCTTGAAGGGTATCCATGATGCCTTGTTTTATAATTTGGATGGACATTTGTGAATAATTATTAAAGTTCGTTTTGATTTAAGGATTCAAATTCAGCACGCGTGATGGGATAAAATTTTACAAAATCACCCATCTTGAATTTGGATAAAATGGCAGGATTCTTGTCGAAAATTTTCAAAGGTGTTCGTCCAATAATTTGCCAACCACCTGGTGAATGCATCGGATAAATACCTGTTTGCGCCCCAGCAATACCTACACTGCCGGCGGACACATTTTTTCTTGGTTGCGGATGTCTTGCTGTTTGTATTTTAATATTTACATCACCCATATAAGCAAAGCCTGGCATAAAGCCCAAGCAATACACTTGATAAATATTTTCAGTGTGAATTTTTATTATTTCAGTAATTGATAAATTTAATTTTGTTGACATACTTATTAAGTCAATACCAAAAATTTCATCATAACAAACAGGGACCTCAATAATTACATTTACCTCTTCAGCAGCGACTTCAGTTTTTCTTTCGCTTGAAAATTTTTCAATTAAGTCATTTGCAAATGCTATTGGTTCATGCATTAGCGCAATATCATAAATCAAAGTAAGGGTATGATAGGAGGGAATGATGTCTTTTATTTCCTTCAGCTGTTGTGAAAAAATAAAATCGTGGAAACATTTTATTTCACCAATCATGGCTGGATCCATTTTTTCTGGTAGGTAAAACTGAATGGCATGATCACCTAAGGCCTGTGCTTTCCAGTTAAAATTTGAAAAAATCTTAGTCATGATTTTGAAATAGTAGGTAACTAAATGTAGCTTTTTTAGCGGGTGACATGTATTATTTGAGTTAGTTTTTAACTTTCGAGCTTTAAAACCTCCACAATATTTATTAGGTTTTTTGCAGCTTTAGTATTAAAATATTTATACATATAATTGATAATTAATGGCTTATGTATTTTTTCCACAAACTTTACCATATATGGGTAAAAAAAGATCCCTTTTTTTTGTTAAAAAAGTCATAAAGCCTTAATATTATGGTACGATTGAGATATTTAAACAAAATTTTTTAACCTTAATGAGGCGGTTCAGTTGATTTTTGAGATTAACATTATTTCAATATCACTTTAACTTCTTTATTAAACAGACCACAAATCATTCTTATGAAAAGTATGCTTTTAGTTTTTTGTAGTGTTCTGTGCATGTTCTCGGCAACATTCGCACAAACAAGACAAGTTACCGGTAAGGTAACAGGCTCTGACAATCAGGCCGTAGCATCTGCTACAATTAAGGTCAAGGGTAGCAACGCTGCTACTACAACCAATGCTGATGGAACATTTAGTTTGAAAGCACCAGCTGGTAGCTTTGTATTACAAGTCTCTTCATTGGGATTTGAAGCCAAAGAAGTTACTGTAGGCGCTTCTCAAGCAACAGCTAATGTTTCTTTAACAAGTGCATCAAGTGACTTATCTGAAGTCGTTGTAACTGCATTAGGTATTAAGCGTGAAAAGAAATCTTTAACTTATGCATCACAACAAGTGGGTGGTGATGAGCTTAGAAGAGCTGCTGGTCCAAACTTTATGGAAGGACTAAGTGGTAAAGCTGCTGGTATCGATATTAAAATCAGTGGATCAGGTGCTGGTGGATCTACTAAAGCAGTCTTAAGAGGTGCAAGATCACTTATTGGAACAAGTGAAGCTCTTTTTGTTATTGACGGGGTTCCAATGGTGAATAACAAAGGTGGTCAACCAGGTTCATATGGTGGAAACGACCGTGGTGATGGATTATCTGCTATCAACCCTGCTGATATCGAAAATATCAGTGTATTAAGAGGCGCAAACGCATCTATCCTTTATGGTAGCCAAGGTGCGAATGGTGTTATCTTAATTACAACTAAAAAAGGTAAAGCAGGTAAAACTGTCGTTGATTTCAATTCAAGTACTGTATTTGAGCAAGTAACAGGAATTCCTGAAATGCAGTTTGTGTATGGTACTGCAGGTGGTGATCTTAACTGGTCTAAAGTGAAAGGAAATTATCAAAAAGATTATGTTAAAGATTTCTTCCAAACTGGTATCACTGCAACAAACTCTGTGAATGTGAGTGGTGGAAATAATCAAACAACTGCTTATTTCTCTTTCTCAAATATTACAGCGAAAGGAGCAATGCCTACGAATACTTATGATAAGAATACAATTACATTGAACCAATCAACTAAGTTGTTTAACGATAAAATTACTTTGAGTTCTAATGTAATTTTCTCGAACGAAAAATCATACAATCGTCCAGGTGCAGGTTACTACAATAACCCATTGACTGGTTTGTATACTTTTGCGCGTGAAAAAGATTTTGCTGATTACAAAAAAAATTACCAAATTTTTGATCCAGCTAGAAACATTTACAAACAAAACTGGTATTCAACTTATGAGTTTCAAAACAACCCTTATTTTGAACTTAACAATAACTCAAAGTTGGCGAAAAACAATCGTGCGATTGCAAACGTTAAATTATCATATGATATCGCTAAGCACCTAAAGTTTGAGACAAGAGGTAACATTGATTTCAATGATGTATTATATGATAACAGATATGTTGCTGGTGGAAACTCAGTGAGCGTAAGTCCTAATGGAACTTGGAACTACTCTAAATATAAAGATCAGTCTTTGTATGCGGACGGAATCTTAAGTTATAATAATAATTTTGGTGATTTTAGTGTTACAGGATTATTGGGAGCTAGTTATCAAAAAAACACCTACAACGATGGTATGAGTGTGGGTAATGGAACTAGACCTTTACAATATCCTAACTTCTTCTCTTTCTCTAATATACCTTACAATGTCATCTTTAATTCAACTTTGCAAAGAACAATTAAGCAAGGTGCATTTGCAAGTGCAAATATTGGTTACAAGGATATGGTCTATTTAGACGTTTCAGCGCGTAATGACTGGGCATCTACTTTAGCATTAACTGGAAACCAATCTTATTTATATCCTGCATTTGGTATATCTGCAATTATAAGTCAAATGGTTGAATTACCTGAAGTAATTTCTTACTTAAAACTAAGAGCTTCTCGTTCTGAAACTGGAAATGATGTTCCTTTTAACGTCGTTAATCCACAGAACTCAATTGGTGGCGCAGGTGGTCCTGCTGGTATCGGTGGAATTAACCGTAACTCGCAGGTTCCGTTCACTAATTTAAATGCTGAGATTATTAAAAGTGATGAAGTAGGTGCTGAAATTAGATTCTTGAAAGGCAGATTAGGACTTGATCTAACTTATTACAATTCAGTAAGTACAAATCAATTCCTTAGATTACCTGCACCTTCTGGATCAGGTTTTTCTACCTATTATGTAAACGCAGGTAAAATTGTTAACAAAGGTTTTGAGATGACCATCGATGCTGAACCTATTAGAACTAACAATTTTAATTGGAAAACAAATATTAACTTGTCTACAAATCAAAATGAAATAGTGGAGTTAATTGCTTCCAATCCAAATTACCAAATCGGAGGTCAAGATGAAGGTTTTGAATCAATTATCAAAGCAGGTGGTTCATTTCTTGATTTATATATTTTTAAATTTGCGAGAAATGCGGGTGGTCAAATCATCTTAAGTGCTGCAGGTGTTCCAACAAAAGCCGCTAAAAGTGAAAAAGTGGGTAACGTTAATCCTGATTTAATTGCAGGTTGGAATAACAACTTTACTTACAATGATTTCTTCGCTAGTATACTTATCAATGGTAAGTTTGGTGGTGTAGCTTTCTCTAAAACTGAAGCATTCTTAGATTCTTATGGTGTAAGTCAAAGAACGGCTGATGCAAGAGCAGGTGCAACTATTCCAATTAATGCAGTGTCAAGCACAGGTGCTGCTGTTACTTCTATTGATCCTGCAAAATATTATTCAGCAATTGGAGATAGAAATGGAATTATGGAACCGTATGTATTTTCTAGAACAAACATTAGATTAGGTCAATTAGCTTTAGGTTATACTTTAAAAGTAAAAAATGCTAGCTTACCATTCAAAGATGCTTCATTCTCTTTAGTAGGAAGAAACTTATTCTTCTTCTTTAAGGAAGCACCATTTGATCCTGAACAAGCAATGAGTACTGGAAATGGAATGCAATCTAATGATGTATTTAGCATGCCTTCTACAAGATCAGTTGGATTTAACATCAAGTTAACTTTCTAAAAAAACAAAATTATTTTATATGAAAAAAATACTAATTGCGTCATTAATGTTGATTGCTATGGTGTCTTGTACTAAAGATTTCGAAAGTACAAACCAAAATCCCAATCAAATTTCTGATGAGCTACTTAAGCAAGACTTTAACCTGGTAGGTTCGCCTTTCTCAGGTATGTTGTTAAACCTTTTCGGAGGTCAAATTGAAGAGGATCTTTTACATGATTCTTGGATGGGGTATATGAATACGCCTACGCCATTTGTTGGTAATGTAAACAATACTACTTATTACATTCGTTGGAACTCCTATTGGGGTCGCTCTTATAATAATGTAATGTCACCTTCAAGACAGGTAATAAGATTAGCTGGAGAAAACAATTTGCCATTATTTGCAACATGGGCAAAATTAATACGCGTAATGTCAATGTCTAAAACATCGGCTTATCATGGACCAGTAATCTATTCAAACTATGGTGCAACTACTCCAGTTATCAATTATGATAAAGAGTCTGATTTGTACAATACTTTCTTCTTACAATTAGATTCAATCCAAGCTGCTTTTGCTGCTAATAAAACTTATGCAGGTTTTGCTAAGTTTGACCCTAGCTACAAAGGAAGCATTCCTGCTTGGCAAAAATTGGTGAATTCTATGAGATTAAGATTAGCGATGCGTTTGTCCAAAGTTGCTCCAAGTGTTGCTAAAACACAAGGTGAAAAAGCAATGGCTGATCCAGCTGGCTTAATAAACACAAATGCTGAAAACTTCATAGTTTCATTGAATGGTAATATTATGCCAGTAGCACAAATTTGTTTCCAATGGGATGATACTCGTATGGGTAGCGTTATGGAATCATTTTTAGTTGGATTGAAAGATAATCGTATATCAAAATTCTATTCACCAGTAACAGATCCTGCATTATATGCTGATCATCCTACCGTTCCTTACAAAGGAATTCGTAATGGTGCATATTGTGAAGCAAAAGCAGATAAAGTACCTTACTCTAAAGTTTCTAACGACTTTAATAATGCGCAAACAAGACGTGGATTTACTGCATCTGAAGTTGCATTCTTAAAAGCAGAAGCTGCTTTAAGAGGTTGGGCTGGTGCTGGTAGTGCAAAAACAAACTACGAGAATGGTGTTAAATTATCATTCGAAGATTGGGGAGCAGGTGGCGTTGACGCTTATTTAGCTGATGCGACAAGTAAGCCAATTGATTATGTAGATCCTAAGGATGCACGTAATAGCAATAAAGCTGCTTCAACAATTACTGTAGCATGGAATGATGCTGACAATAATGAGTTGAAATTAGAAAAAATACTTACTCAAAAGTATATCAACACATTCACTAATACTATGGAAGCATGGGTTGATTTCAGAAGAACTGGCTACCCTAAGATTCCAGCTGTAGCTAAAAATGATTCTAGCCCTGATTGGGGAGTTATTCCAAAGAACGAGTGGATTAAGAGAATGCCATTCATCAACGGTGAAAGAACAGGTAACACTACTGGTGTTGCTGCTGCCGTTGCTACAATGGGTGCTGGTGCGAAAGATGATATCGCAACACGCTTATGGTGGGATACTGGTGTTGCTACAAACTTCTAATTAAGTTTAAAGTAATATATAAAAGCCTCCTTCCGAGAAATCGGAAGGAGGCTTTTTCGTTTTGGGTGGTGCGTAATACTTGGAAAATTTGTATCGTTTCCTTTTGCGAACAATGAATAAGTGTATTAACTTTAAGTATAATCATGCTATATTTTAACATAGAACATAAGTCGAAAATTTATTAAAATAACAGGTAAAAAATATCCTATGTCAACAAATGCAAATACCTATGATGCCATTGTTATTGGATCTGGAATAAGTGGTGGTTGGGCGGCAAAAGAATTATGTGAGAAAGGATTAAAAACATTGGTGCTGGAGCGAGGTCGCGATGTAGTACATTTAAAAGATTATCCAACGGCAACAAAAAATCCTTGGGATTTTTCCCATCGAGGTAAAAAAACAAATGCATTAACCAAGGACAATCCTGTGGTAAGTAAGTGTTATGCATATAATGAAACATCGGAACACTTTTTTGTTAAAGATGCGGAGCATCCATATATACAAGAGAAGCCCTATGATTGGATCAGGGGTTATCAAGTAGGTGGTAAATCATTATTATGGGCAAGGCAAACACAACGTTGGAGTAAATTTGATTTTGAAGGACCCGCACGCGATGGTTTTGGAAATTGGCCCATCAGTTATAATGAATTAGCACCTTGGTACACGCATGTGGAAATATTTGCAGGGATTAGTGGCAATTATGATAAGTTAGAAACCTTGCCGGATGGTTCTTTTTTACCTGCATGGGAAATGAACTGTGTTGAAAAAGATATGCAGGCAAGTATTAATAAAAAATTTACGAATCGTCACGTCATACAAGGGCGTTGTGCGCATTTAACTGTACCACAACCCATACATATTGAACAGGGTAGGCAGCAATGTCAAGCCAGGTCCTTATGTGAAAGAGGCTGTCCTTTCGGTGGTTATTTTAGTTCAAACGCATCTACGATTCCTTGGGCACAAAAAACAGGAAATTTAACATTGCAAGTGAATTCAGTGGTGCATTCAATTATTTATGATGAAGCAAGTCAAAAAGCATCAGGCGTAAGAGTGATTGATAGTATAACAAAAAAAGTAACGGAGTATTATGCTAAAATTATATTTTTAAACGCAGCAACACTTAATACCAATTTAATTTTATTGAATTCCACTTCAAAACGATTCCCGAATGGTTTAGGCAATGACAACGGTTTGTTAGGAAAGTATGTAGCGTTTCATAATTATCGTGGTGGTTTAGCTGCGAACATTGATGGCCCATTAGATAAATATTATTATGGTCGTCGTCCTACACAACCCATGATGCCTAATTTTAGAAATGTCCATAAACAAGAAACTGATTTTCAAAGAGGCTATATGGTATTTTTTGGGGCAGGTCGTGGTCTTGCATCTGCACAGGGCGTTGGCGCTGAATTTAAGGAACAAGCAACTGAATTAGGGGGATGGCATGTTTCCATGATGATGCAAGGGGAAACCGTCCCTAAAAAAACCAATCATGTTCGATTGAGCGAAGATAAAAAAGATGCATGGGGCATTCCGCAATTAATTACAAGTATCGACTATGATGCCAATGATGAACTATTATTAAAAGATTTTTTACAAACTGGTAGTGAATTACTAGATGCTGCAGGTTGCAAGGATATACATTCCTGGGATACCAAACAAAATCCAGGCTTAGATATACATGAAATGGGTGGTGTACGTATGGGTAAGGATCCTGAAACCTCTTTATTGAATGAATGGAATCAAATGCACCATTGTAAAAATGTGTTTGTTACGGATGGCGCTTGTATGGTAAGTACGGGTACGCAAAATCCATCACTCACATTTATGGCTTTAACTGCACGTGCTGCTAATTATGCAGTGGAGCAGCTAAAGAAAAATAATTTATAAAATTTTTACGTGAATTTATTTTAATCATGGATGAAATTTAAATAACCATACATTGAAAAAACATTTTTTACAAATAGTCATTACTTTCTTTTGTTCATTTATATTTTCCTTCACACAAGGACAGCAAAAAATAGGCAAGCCCAATATCATTTATATTTATGCAGATGATTTAGGATACGGAGAATTAGGATCCTACGGACAAAAGAAAATTAAAACACCTTACTTGGATCAAATGGCAAGGGAGGGAATGCGCTTTACCCAACATTATAGTAGTGCGCCAGTATGTGCACCATCCCGTTGTATGTTGATGACAGGTAAAAATCCTGGACATACTTATATCAGAGGCAATTATGAATTAGGTGGTTTTGCAGATAATGAAGAAGGGGGGCAGATGCCCTTGCATGAAGGCGCTTATACCATGGCTAAAATGTTGAAAGAAAGAGGGTATGCCACAGCGCTCGTTGGGAAGTGGGGTATGGGTGTTACAGGTACTACAGGTACGCCATTAAAACAAGGCTTCGATTATTATTATGGCTACTTGGATCAAAAGCAAGCACATAATTATTATCCTACCCATTTATGGGAGAATGATCATTGGGATACTTTAAATAATCCTTTTATCAATGTGCATTCGGCCATCAATCCTGCCACTGCAACGGATGCTGATTTTGAAAAATATCGTGGTAAGGATTATGCGCCAGCAAAAATGACGGAAAAGGCTATAGGTTTTATTGAAAAAAATAAAAGCAAGGCATTTTTTCTTTACCTGCCTTATACCATTCCACATTTATCATTACAAGCCCCTGCGGAATATGTACAAAAGTATATTGGACAATTTGAGGAGCAACCTTATTATGGCGACAAGGGGTATGCGCCTAATAAATATCCATTAAGTACTTATGCTGCAATGATTAGTTTTTTAGATGCGCAAGTGGGTATCATCATGCAAAAGATAAAGGCCTTGGGTTTAGATGAGAATACCATTATTATGTTTTCTAGTGACAATGGAGCTACTTTTTCAGCTGGAGTAGATGCAAAGTTCTTTAATAGTGTTAGTGGCTTTAGGGGCCTTAAAATGGAAGTATATGAGGGAGGTATTCGTGTTCCCTTCATTGCAAGATGGCCTGGCAAAATAAAAGAAAATACTACTTCTGATTTGTTGTCAGTGCAATATGATATTATGCCCACATTGGCTGAGTTAACGGGTAAGCCATTGATGGGTATGGATGGTTTATCCCTATTGCCTACCTTATTAAGTAAGCAAGTGTCACAAACAAAACATGAATTCATGTATTTTGAATATCCCGAAAATGGGGGACAAATTGCAGTTCGATTAGGCAATTGGAAAGGGGTTCAAATGAATGTTCGAAAAAATCCAACCGGAAATTGGGAACTGTATGATATAGCGAATGACCCGTTTGAAAAAAATAATGTTGCACTGGCTAATCCAACAATTATTAATCAAATGAAATTAATTGCCAAGCAACAGCATATGCATCCGCAGGTTCTAGAATGGGAATTTATTGATCCTAAAATTAAAAAGGCGAATTCAAAATAAAAAAAACACCCTTCGCATGCGCAAAGGGTGTTTGAAATTATATGTTGTCAACAGAAATTTAATAGGCTTAATGTAAAGCTTATTATTATAACACTTAATTAATTGTTTGCTCTGTAATTTTTCCGGTGGCTTTATTTTTCAATATTAATTTTTTTGCACCATAGTGGGTCATTTCTTCCTTCACTAAATAATGCTCCGCATCATATTCCACTAAATGACTTTCCTTGGTTAGTCCAGTTTTACCTCTCCAAATATCTAATTGAACAGGTTCCCATAATTTTGTTTTGGCTGATTTGTAAGCGGCATCTAAAATTGCATTCACCACATACCCATCATAAAAAGTTTCCTTCGGAGCAACGCCTTTTTCCATGGAGTTAAACATATCCATAAACATATGGTTATATCCTAACTCATTAAGCTCATCACCCACAGGGAATAACCAGCCACTATTGCTTTCAGATTTTTCTGAAATATAATCACCGCCTTTGCCAGTAGTGAACATTTCAAATCCTGTTCTTAAAAAACTATTAATCCAAATAGTGCCTTCTGTACCCATTACCTCATCCCTTAAATCCAATCCACCCCTGAAGGTCCAGCTTACTTCAAATTGACCAATGGCACCGTTCTCATATTTTACTAAGCCAATCGCATGATCCTCGGCATCAATGGGTTTTACTTGCGTATCTGCCCAGCACATTACTTCAATAGGTTTGATATCCTTACCAATATAACTACGTGAAATTTCAACGCAATGACATCCTAAATCTAAAATACATCCACCGCCTGCTTGCTCAATATCCCAAAACCAATCACTGTGAGGCCCAGGGTGGGTTTCACGGGACTTAGCCCATAAAACACGTCCGATAGCTCCTTCTTTAACGCTTTGCTGCGCTTTAATAAATTTAGGGGTATACACTAAGTCCTCTAGGTAACCGTTAAAAATTCCTGCTTCTTCCACTGCAATCAGCATACGTTTCGCTTCATCACTATTACGGCCTAATGGCTTAGTGGTCATTACTGCTTTTTTATGTTTGCAACAAAGCATCACCGCAATTTCATGAATATTATTCGGAAGTGCAATACATACCACATCCACATCAGGGTGGCTAATCGCAGCTTCCATATCGGTTGTCCAATGTGCACAGTTGTAATCGGCAGCAAATTTTGTAGCCGACTCCTCGCGTCGCGCATAAATACTTACCACTTTGTCCTTACTACGGTAGCCTTGTAAAGCATCTGCATAAAATCTGCCAATAAATCCTGCTCCTAACATCGCAATTCTCATCTTAAATTGTTTTTATATTTTAAAATTTTGTTACTTTTTTTAAATGCTATTAAATCTTCTAGCTCATTGAAATCTATAAACGCTATTTACTTAAGTAATTTGTCAATCCTATAAATTAGTTAGTAACGCTAGTTTCCTTTTTCTCATTAAAAAATAAAATAAAAGCAATTAATACCACGCCGGCGATAGCTGCAGGGATTAACCAAATGGTTGTCCAATTGTGTTGCACTGCGCCTGTAACTGTATCCGTTATTTTATTTTGGTCCACCACATAACCACTGTATTTAGTTCCTAGAAACATTCCAACGCCGTAAGTGGCAAAGGTAAATAATCCTTGTGCAGCATTTTTAATTTTTTCTCCTGCTTTTTTCTCGGTATACATATAACCTGTTACAAAAAAGAAATCATAACATATGCCGTGTAAAATAATGCCTGCATACAACATCCAAGTGATATTCATGTTACCATAAGCAAAAAATACATAACGCAATAACCAAGCAGTAACCCCTAATATCAACATATTTTTTACACCAATGCGATTAAACATAAACGGAATCGCTAAAATAAATAGGGCTTCAGATACCTGACCTAAAGTCATTTTCCCAGCAGCGTTTTGTAATCCAATTTCATTTAAAAATGGATTGGCAAATCCATAATAAAAAGATAAGGGGATACATATTAAAATAGCAGAAATGAAAAAGATAAAAAAGGACCTTGTTTTAAATAACACAAATGCGTCTGTGCCTAAAATAGCTAAAGCATTTGCTTTTTCACCTTTTCCTTTAGGTGGTGTATTAGGCAATGCAAAACTTAATAATCCAAGTAGGATGGATACGCCAGCAGCCACTTGAAACGTGCCCGCTGTTTTTTCAATACCTAATTGACTAATGATTAATCCTGCTGCAATCCAACCTAATGTTCCAAATACACGAATCCAAGGAAATTGTTTTCCTGCATCTGTCATTTGTCCAAATGCCACACTATTACTTAGTGCGATAGTAGGCATATACAATAAGGAGTAAACTAAAATTACCCAATAAAAACTATCGTTGTTCACTTGTGTTGCATAATAAAGTAGGGCAGCACCTAATAAATGTAATACACCCATAATTTTTTGTGCTGCAAAAAAACGATCTGCAATCATCCCCACAAAAAATGGACTTATGATAGTTGCAATCGCACCTGCGCTATACGCAGCACCAATATTCATACCTGATGACTTTAATACCTCCCCCATATAAGTTCCCATGGTTACATACCAGGCGCCCCAGATGTAATATTGTAAAAACATCATGGAAGATAATAAGACACTGATTTTTGTTTTCATTGGTTGGTTTTAAGCGAATTCAATATACAAAAATTTAGCAATTTAAGGAAGGGAAATGACCAAAAATAACTAACAAATAAGCCTACCAATGTGTATTTAGTAGGCTTATCGAATTAATTGGATAAATCACAATAATCCATCCAATTGTATGTTAAAATTCAGCTAACAAGCAGCAAGCGCTTGTAAAATATCCGCTAAAATATCTTCTCTATGTTCTAGTCCCGCAGAAATACGAATCAATCCTGGTGTGATGCTTACTGCTTGGCGTTCTGCTTCCGATAATTTGGCATGCGTGGTACTTGTAGGGTGGGAAGCAATACTGCGTGTATCGCCAAGGTTGGCGGTAAGGGATAACATTTTTAATGCATTAAGAAATGTTTGGCCAGCTTCAATGCCATCTTTTAATTCAAAACAAACAATGCCACCGCCATTTTTCATTTGCTTTTTTGCAATAGCAACATGTGGGTGGGAATGTAAGAAAGGATATTTTACAAAATTGATTTTAATATTTCCTTCAAGCTGTTCTGCAATAAATAAAGCGTTGCTTGCGTGTCTTTCCATTCTTACTTCTAAAGTTTCTAAACTCTTACTTAATACCCATGCATTAAATGGAGATAGAGAAGGCCCTGTGGAACGACAAAATAAATAAATGTCATGAATCAAATCTTTTCGACCAACAACTGCACCGCCTAATACACGACCCTGTCCATCAATCCATTTAGTTGCAGAGTGTACCACTAAGTCCGCACCTAAATCAATCGGTGTTTGTCCTATCGGTGTTGCAAAACAATTATCTACATTCAAAATAACATTGTGTTTTTTAGCAATCGCACTGATCATGCTAATATCCAACACATCTAATCCTGGATTGGTAGGGGTTTCTAAATAAATCATTTTAGTTTGCGTAGTTATCGCAGCTTCCCACTCCGTAGCAGTAGCGCTGGCACCTACATAACTATAATCAATACCGTATTTGGGTAAGTATTTGGATATCACCGTATGCGTACTTCCGAAAATTGAATTGCAGGATAATAAATGATCTCCTTTTTTTAATAAGGCCATAAAGGAGCCAAAAACAGCACTCATGCCACTCGATGTTGCAAAACCAGCCTCTGCATTTTCTAACACACATAAACGATCTACAAATTCTTGCACGGAAGGATTGGAGAAACGGCTATAAATATTCGCATCCGTTTCATCCGCAAATGCAGCACGCATATCTTCCGCATTATCAAAAGTAAAACTGCTTGTTAAAAACAAGGGAGAGGAATGTTCGTGCTCAGAAGTTTGCGGAACTCTGGTTCTGATTAATTTGGATTGATTATGTTTCATAAGTTAAATGCTACTTATTTATATTTAAATACTTTTTATAAATTGAATGTCTTAATAATCGGCAACTATTTTTTGATGAATGTTATGATGGTTACAACATTTCAACGGTCCATGTAATTTTCGCACCAGCTGCAATTAAGGTAGCTGCTACGGAACAATATTTATCTATCGAAAGGGCGCATGCTTTTTCAGCTCTTTCTTTAGTCATGGTTCCTTTAAATTTAAAAATAATATGAATGGTTTTCCATAATGCAGGTTCTTTGCCTATTTGACGTTCCCCATTGATCTCCATTTCTAAAACTTCAATTGTTTCTTTTTGTTTCTTTAATATCATCACAATATCAACCCCACTACATCCACCTAATGCACTTAATAAAGCTTGCATCGGTCTAACGCCACTGCCATGTCCACCTTGGTACTCAGGAATATCCATGGTAATGGTTTGCCCAGTTTCATCGGTTGTAACAAATTGATATTCGTCGTCAATCCGCTTTAAATTTATAGTCGCCATAGGTGATTCTTGTTAGTAGTTAAGAAGTATAAAATTTGTACCTTTGGCAAAGGTAATTCAAATAGATACTTACTTAGCAATAGAATTCAAAAAAATGGGTCCAACAATATATCAATATAATCAACCTTTTGCACTTGAATGTGGGGTCAGTTTGCCAAAGCTTAAAATAGCCTATCATACTTATGGGGAATACACCCCTGGTAAAAAAGTAGCTTGGGTTTGTCATGCTTTAACGGCCAATTCAGAAGTCATAGATTGGTGGAAGGGTTTGATAGGTGAGGAGTCCTTAATAAATCCAAATGATTATTATATTATTTGTGCAAATATCATTGGCTCCTGTAATGGTTCCACTGGGCCATTGAGTGTGGAGGATTTAGGCACAGAGATTAGTTTAAATAATTTCCCGACATTGACCATTCGTGATATGGTACAAGCGCATATTTTACTGCGCCAACACTTAGCAATAGAAAGTATTGATTTATTATTAGGTGGAAGTATGGGCGGCTACCAAGCATTAGAGTGGGCCATCTTTGAACCGAGTATAATTAGGAAAATGTTTTTGATTGCAACATCGCCTTCTGAAAGTGCATGGGGTGTGGCCGTGCATACGGCACAGCGTTTGGCCATTGAAGCAGATTGTACTTGGAAGGAAGCGACACCGAATGCGGGCGCGAAGGGTTTAAAAGCAGCACGCGCCATTGGTATGTTAACGTATCGTAACTATGGTATTTTTCAAGAAAAGCAAACCGACGATGATCCAGAAAAAATAGACAACTTTAAAGCATCTTCCTATATCGAATACCAAGGTGATAAATTAGTAAAGTGTTTTAATGCTTATAGTTATTGGTTATTAACTAAGTCCATGGATAGCCATCACTTAGCGCGTAAACGTGGCGGAGATTTAATTAAAACCTTAGGTACGATTCAAGCGCCTACTTTTATAATGGGGATTAATAGCGATATTTTATGTCCATTGGATGAGCAGCGTTTTATGGAACAACATATGCCAAATGCAACATTGGTGGCGATTGATTCCTTATATGGACACGATGGTTTTATTATTGAATCAGAACAAATCACTAAGCATTTAAGTGCTTGGCTCAATACACATTCTTAATTTAAAATTAATTTTATGGGTATCTGGAATCAATTTGGGGAGTATTTATTTATCAAAAAAAGAGATCCTAATCAACAACGCACCAAGTGGATGGGTTACATGCATGGCATGAATCGCATTTCATTATTCATGTTCATTATCGGTCTACTAGTAATGTTATTTCGATTTGTGATTTTGCCCCTGCTTAAATAAAATTTATTTTAGCTCGTCTAGGATGATTTGCGCAGCTACTTCACTGGCATTGTGTCCAGTCGTTAATATATTTTTTAAAGTAGTATAGTCGGTTCTAATTTGATCCTGCGCTGCTGTATTCGTAAGTAATTGGTTGAGTTCCGCTACTAGGTTTTTAGTGGTCAAATTTTCTTGTATCAATTCCTTCACCACCTCTTTGTCCATAATTAAATTAACTAGGGCAATGAATTTAATTTTGACAAATTTTTTGGCGAGCATTAATGTAATGCGATTGCCTTTGTAACAAACTACTTCGGGTACATTTAATAATGCAGTTTCAAGTGTCGCCGTTCCGCTGGTGACAAGTGCTGCTTTGCTATGGTTTAAAATAGCGTAGGTATTATTTTTAACAATATGGACATTGGGTAAATTAGGCATCAATGCGTTGAACCAATCATCCGCTAATCCTGGCGCTTGTGCTACGGCAAAATGTTCATTAGGAAAATGCGCAGCCACCGATAACATCATTGGAAGCATCTTTTCAATTTCTTGCTTTCTACTTCCAGGTAATAATGCAATCAAAGCTTGCCCATTTAATTGGGACAAAGGGTGGGGTAAATTTACTTGTGAAGCAAGCACCTGCATTAATGGATGTCCCACATAATCTACCTCCCAATTCCAACGATCCTTAAAATATTTTTTCTCAAAAGGCAGTATACATAATAATCGATCAATACATGCACGCATGGCAGGGACCCTGTTTTCCTTCCAAGCCCAAACCTGTGGCGCAATAAAATAAATTACTTTTAACCCTTTTTGCCTAGCCCATTTGGCAATACGTAAATTGAAACCAGGGTAATCAATACAGATTAAAACATCGGGTTGAAAATCCGTTATATCTTGTTTGCAAAAATTAATATTCTTTAGGATGGTAGATAAATTCATCACTACTTCCACTAGTCCCATAAAGGCCAATGAGCGATAATGTTTTACTACATTTCCGCCTGCGGCTTGCATTAAATCACCACCCCAACATTGGATAACAGCAGCTGCATCCTTTGCTATGATGGATTTAATTAAATTAGATCCATGTAAATCGCCGCTGGCTTCGCCTGCTATGATATAATATCGCATTTATAAAAACCATTTACATGCAATTGCAATAATTGCATAAATACAAGTGGTAAAAAATATTCCTTTTGCAGTTTTATCTGCCTGTTTTTGAAAAAAGTAAGTGAGTACGCCTCCATTCAATAATAAGGATACACTAATCATTGCAGATAAGATCGATTTTTGTTGAATGAGTAAATCGCCAAATTCTGTAAAGGAGAAAACGCTAAACTTCCATTCATAAAAAAGGTAAAACCCTAAAAATGGGAGCACGAGTCCAAGCACCACGCCTAATATGTAATTGTCCTTTACCATTTCCATTTTTTACTTAGTTTTTCCTTGAGCAAATGATTGGTTAAATCAAATTGCACAGGAACTACACTGACATAATTATTTTTCAATGCCCATACATCCGTATCTTTTGACTTATCAAAGTTGACAAACTCGCCCGTCAACCAATAATATTTTTTACCATGCGGGTCGGTACGCTCAATAAATTTTTCATCATACTTTGCATAGGACTGTTTGCAAATTTTAATCCCCTTAATTAAATGGGTTGCCACATTCGGGATATTTACATTTAAGCAAAGGTGCTTATCTAAATTTTTATCTGCCAGTAATTGCTTCACGATGATGCGCGCAAAATGTTGCGCAGCGGTAAAATCGGCCCCATTGCTTAAATCCATTAAGCTAAATCCAATACTTGGGATACTTTCAATGGAAGCTTCCAATGCCGCCGACATGGTGCCAGAATAAATGACATTGATAGAATGATTAGCGCCATGATTAATCCCGCTCAAACAAATGGATGGTTTACGGTGTAAAACTTTATCTACCGCTAATTTTACGCAATCCACGGGTGTCCCGCTACAAGTGTAGGCTTCAACGCCGTCAACAATATCTGCTTTTTGTAATCTTAAATGTTGTCCAAGGGTGATGGCATGTCCCATACCGCTTTGTGGTTTATCGGGGGCAACCACTATTACTTTACCTAAATCCTTCACTGCCTCCACTAATGCCTTAATGCCTGGCGCACTAATACTGTCATCGTTGGTAATTAAGATAACCGGTTTTTCTGCTTTTGTTTTTGCCATACTGCAAGTTACCGAGATAGGGGGTTGCCACAAAATAAAAGGGTTGACTAGGACAATTTAGGGGATAAACAAGTTTTGATTGAGTTATCGGAATTAGAAGATTTACTAAGATGTTGAAAAAAAAATCTAAAAATATTTGGTAATACTAAATATATTAGTAAATTGCACTAAAATAATTAGTTATGTCATACGCAGGAAAAAATTTAAAATACATCAGAAAGCAGCGCGAATGGACACAAGAGGAAATGGCCAATCAACTTCAAATTAAGCGATCCTTGGTAGGGGCTTATGAGGAGGAGCGCGCCGAACCAAGGTTGGATGTGCAGGAAGTCATCTGTGCTAAATTTAATATCAGTTTAGAGCAATTCTTATTTCAGGATTTATCTGAAACAGGGGGATTGTCATCAGGTTCGAATAATAGCTATTTAGAGCGTCGTCGCTCCATGAAATCCGATAAGTCCATCAGTTTAGCACCCATTGTGCCTTTCGTGCCTGTTAAGGCTGCAGCGGGTTATTTGGCAGGTTATGCAGATCCTGAGTTCTTGGATGAGCTAAATACATTCACATTACCGATGTTAGCGCCTGGAGATTACCGTGCGTTTGAAATCATCGGGGACAGTATGCTACCCACTCCAAGTGGAAGTGTAATTGTGGGTGAAAAAGTGGACAATATGAAGGAAGTAAAGAATAGTAATACCTATATCGTAGTCTCAAATTCAGATGGTGTGGTATATAAAAGAGTAATTACCAATGAAGATGTTACTGAACGACTTACCTTATTAAGTGACAATCCATTGTATGAGCCATATCAAGTAAATACACAAGATATAGTAGAGATATGGAAGGCTGTTTATATTATTCAAAAAGCAGGGGCGCAGCCCATGTGGAATGTAGATCAATTAGCAGGTGTGGTTAATAATTTACAAGACCAAATTACCAATATGAAGCGCACCATGAATTAGTTGTTTTAGTTTTGCGTTTAAATCATAGGTTTTATTCATCCCGATCGCTTAAAAAGCCATCGGGATTTTTTATAGAACAACTTGAAGTGTTAATATAAACAAAAAACCTAAAAAATGATTTACAAATGTTTAGGTTTATATAATTAAATTAAAATATTAAGCTATTCCCACTCGATAGTGGCAGGAGGTTTGCTGCTGATATCGTATACCACACGGTTAATTCCCCTTACTTCATTGATGATGGAGTTACTCATATGTGCTAGGAATTCATAAGGTAAATGCGCCCAGTCGGCTGTCATGCCATCTACTGAGGTTACTGCTCTTAAAGCTACCGTGAATTCATAGGTTCTTTCGTCACCCATCACACCCACGCTTTTTACAGGTAAAAGAATGGTGCCTGCTTGCCATACCTTATCATACAATCCAAATTCTTTGAGTCCATTCATGTAAATCGCATCGGCTCTCTGAAGTAGGTCTACTTTTTCGGCGGTAACTTCTCCTAATATGCGAATGGCTAGTCCTGGTCCTGGGAAAGGATGTCTGGCGATCATGGCGCTAGGTATACCTAGTTCAAGGCCTACTCGGCGAACTTCATCTTTAAATAAGCTTCTCAATGGCTCCACCAAAGTAAGGTGCAATGATTCAGGTAAACCACCCACATTATGGTGTGATTTAATGGTTTGAGAAGGGCCGTGTACGCTTACACTTTCAATCACATCAGGATATATTGTTCCTTGACCTAAAAACTTAGCTTCCAGCATTTTAGACGCTTCTACTTGAAATATATCTATAAATAGTTTTCCTATTACTTTTCGCTTTTCTTCCGGCTCAGATTTGCCAGCAAGTCCATCATAAAACATTTGTTTGGCATCAATGCCTCGTACATTTAATCCAATGGCGTGATAGGTATCTAGTACCTGCTGAAACTCGTCCTTGCGTAAAACCCCATTGTCTACAAAAATACCATGGAGACGATCTCCGATGGCCTTATGAATTAGGGTGGCTGCTACGGTACTATCCACACCGCCACTTAATGCCATAATCACATGACCCTCTCCAATTTGCTCCTTTAGCTTTTGAACCGTTTCAGTTACAAAGGAAGCTGGGGTCCAACTTTGATGGCAGCCACAAATGTCCACCAAAAAGTTTTTGATCATTACCTTGCCCTGGGTAGAGTGGTACACTTCAGGGTGAAATTGTAGGCCATGTAAACTGTTGCCATCGTCCTGCTTTTTGCGAAAAGCGGCTACGGAAATGCTGTCAGTATCGGCTAAAAGTTCAAAGTTGTTAGGGAGTTGGGTAATAGAGTCGCTATGGCTCATCCAAACCTGGCTATTATCTTCAATATCTTTAAATAAGATGTCCTGTTTCTTGATCCTTAATTGGGCGCGACCGTATTCTCTTTTGTTCGATTTTTCTACCTTACCATCAAAGTTTTTGGCACTTAATTGGGCACCATAGCAAACGGTCAACACTGGGACCTTCTCTAAGATGGCTTTAATATCAACATTGGGCGCTTCCTCCTCGTTTACACTCGCAGGGGAGCCGCTTAGGATGACCCCTTTTAGACTAGAGTCAAACTGTATCGCATGGTGAAAAGGGGCGATTTCGCAATACACATTCGCTTCACGAACAGCCCTAGCGATCAGCTGGGTATATTGACTTCCAAAGTCGAGGATAAGGATTTTTTCAATCATGCGACGAAGTTAAGCAAAAAAAAATCCCCCCGAAAACTCGAGGGGATTTTGAAGTGTATAAGTTTAGTCCCGCTGAGCGGTTTTAATTTCTTTTCTTAACAACAACAGCTTTAACTGCAGTGTGTTTCGCTAACTTACTCTTTAAATTAGCCGCTTTGTTTTTGTGGATAATTCCACGTTTAGCTAATTTGTCAATTTGAGAAATGATGTTAGGAAGCTTATCGTCATATGCTTTTTGCTCTTCAACTGTTTTCAATTCACGAATAGCATTACGCGTAGTTTTACCGTAATAACGATTTCTGTCGCGACGTTTAGTTGCTTGTCTTACATCTTTTTTGGTAGCCGAATGATTTGCCATGTACTAATATTAATTTTCAGGAAGGCAAAGGTAAGGTACTTAAACAAATAATTAAAATTAAAATACAAAAAAATAAAAATCAATACAAATAATTGTAAATCAAGTAGTTATATATGCTACACGACTAGTATTTTAATGAAAATAAAGGGAAATAAAATAGGAGGGTTAAGTACGGCGATTTTTAGGGGTTTTAATACCTATAAAAGTTCCCTTTTGGGGTAGATCACCCCTCATCCAATTATCCAATTTTCGGGCGCCGTACTTGTTAAATTTATCCGCTAATTTTGGGCTCTTGCGAAAGCGAGGCTTTATATATGCACCAACAGATTCACCAACAAATAGCTGAAAATTTACTTGACAACTACCAGGGTCAGGAGCCATTGGCCAATTATTTAAAGAAGTACTTTTCGGCTAATAAAAAACATGGTAGTCGGGATCGTAAAAGTATTTCAGCATTTTGTTATGCGCATTTTAGAGATGGGGAAATTGTTTTCCCGCTTGTGCAAAATATATCCACGGAAATAAATGTGAAACAATTTGTAGCATCGCATCAGGAGCAGCCCTTGTTGTTTATTCGGGTGCGTCCTTGGCAAAGAGAAAAAGTAATTCCAAAACTAATTGCGGCACAAATTACTTATCAGGAAATTACGCCCACCACTTTTGCTTTTGTTAATACCACTTCACTCCAAAATGTATTGGAGTTAAATAAGGAAGTGGTGATCCAGGACATAAATTCACAAGCACTTGCTTCCTTACTTGCACTCGTGCCCACCAGCATAGATAAAGTTTTAAATGTTTGGGATGCCTGCGCAGCAAGTGGCGGCAAATCTATTTTAATGTTTGATTATTTAGCGAATATTAAAATTCATGTTACAGATATTCGGGAATCAATTTTACATAATTGTGAAAAACGATTAGCGGAGGCAGGAATAAGACCTTCTTCTGTGCAAGTGGTGGATTTGGTTTATCCATTTGAAATAAAAAAACAATTCGATTTTATTTTTGCAGATGTGCCTTGTTCTGGAAGCGGCACTTGGGGTAGGACACCGGAACAATTAAAATACTTTAAGCAGGAACAACTTGCTAACTATACGGAGTTGCAAGGAAAAATTATTGAAAATTTAATTCCAGCTTTGAAACTGCATGGACATTTGTTGTTCGCAACTTGTTCTGTATATCAAAACGAAAACGAAAATAATGTAACCAAGTTGTTAGCTACTGGTAAATTTAAAGTAGTGAAACAACAATACTTTAAAGGATACGATAAGCAAGCTGATACTTTGTTTGGCGCATTACTTGAAAAAATCGCAGACTAATTGATTAGTGGATTGCGTTTAATACGCCGCTTTGTATAATACCGCCTGCAACTACATCATCTCCTTCGTAAAATACCGCGCTTTGTCCTGGTGTAATACTTTTTACATTTTCGTAAAATCTTGCTTGCACACCATTGTCGGTATTGGATAAGGTACATAATGCACCCGCATCGTGGTATCTAATTTTTGCCATCACATCCATGGATTCAGATAGATGATCATATTTTATCCAATTCAATTTAGCGACCATCATATCGTTTTTATCTAAGTCGGTTTCTTCTCCAATCACAACGACATTATTCACTGGATCAATATCGGTCACATACACGGGATGCCCCATGGCTAATTCCAAACCCTTTCTTTGTCCAATCGTATAAAATGGATAGCCTTTATGTTTGCCTAATCTTTTTCCTTTGGTATCCACAAACCAACCGCCGTTCACTCTTTCTTCCAAACCATCTACGCGTCTTTTTAAAAATCCTCTGTAATCATTATCAGGAACAAAGCAAATTTCATAGCTCTCACTTTTCTTTGCCAATTCTGGATAACCCATATCAATTGCCATTTGTTTGATATCTTTTTTATGCATGCCACCCAATGGTAAAATAGTGCGCTTTAGTAAATCTTGATCCACACCCCATAATACATAGCTTTGGTCCTTGGTCTCATCCAAACCTTTTGAAATTACATAACGGCCATTGGTGTGTTGTCTCACTTTTGCATAATGTCCTGTCGCAATAAATTCACAACCCAATGCATCAGCACGCTTTAATAAAGCACGCCATTTAATATGGGTATTACACATTACGCAAGGGTTGGGGGTGCGACCTGCCAAATATTCTTCCACAAAATTTTCAATAACAAAATCGCCAAACTCATCTCTAATATCTAATATATAGTGGGGGAAGCCATTGTTGACAGCAGCTAATCGGGCATCATTAAAGGAGTCAATATTGCAACAGCCTGTTTCCTTCCCATTGGTGTTGCTAGTGGAGTAATCCCAGGTTTTCATGGTTATTCCTACGACCTCATAACCTTCGTTGTGTAATAAAAGCGCGGCAACCGTGCTATCAATTCCGCCGCTCATGGCGACTAAAACCTTTCCTTTTTTACTCATGGTATTTGGCCAGTTAAATGTTGGCTTACCACAAAAGTAATTGATCCTGAGCGACTTTATCACATTGGGGGTAAAAGTGGGCTTAATTTTTAATGTCGACAACCGAAAAACCCTATCTTCATTCCCATAAAACGACAAAATATAAGAAAATGATTAAACTACAAGTTATTGGAAATTTAGGCAAAGACGCCTTAGTTAACAATGTAAATGGCAAAACAGTAATTAACTTTAATGTGGCTCATACAGAGCGATTTAAAGACGCACAAGGGAATCAAAAGGATCGTACAACATGGGTGGACTGTTCGTATTGGACAGACCGCACTGCAGTTGCGCCTTATTTAAAAAAAGGAACGCAGGTGTATGTGGAAGGAACACCGGATGTAAGGTCTTACACAACAACTGATGGACGTAATGGTGCTTCATTAACACTTCGAATTTCATCTGTTCAGTTATTAGGTGCGAAACCAGCTGGTTCAAATGCAGGTGGCGGATCAGATGCTTCTGGCGGCGATGCAGGTAATGGCGGATATCAAAATACAGGTGGAGGATCAGATACCACTGCAATGGATGATTTACCATTTTAATTAAAAGCATTCTGCAATATTTAAAAGGTATACTTTAGGGTATACCTTTTTTGTTATTGGCTAACATATGTTTGGTAATAAGCTTGAATTCCATCATTTGATTAAATAAGTTTCATTAATTCAATTGAAATTCACTACACATAATTACCTTTGACGATACAAAAATTGATTACATAAAATTTTTTCTAATGAGGGTAATGAAATTTGGAGGAACAAGTGTTGGAAAGCCGGAAAGGATGCATCAAGTATCGCAATTAATTACGCGTGACGGGGAACCTACCATCGTGGTATTAAGTGCATTAAGCGGAACTACAAATGCATTGGTTGAAATAAGCAATAGTTTGGCAGCACAAGACAAAGTGGGGTCCACGGAAAAAATTGATGCACTTGAAAAGCATTATGCATTATTTATAAATGATTTAATAAAAGATGCATCACTTAAAACAAAAGCGGGAGCTATTATTAAAGAACATTTTGAATTTTTAAGAATCACACAACGCATTTCTTTAAGTGATGCATTGAATAAAGAAATTTTAGCACAAGGTGAATTAATGAGCACCAAACTTTTTACATTGTATTTAGAGCAAGAAAAAATTGAACATGCCTTAATCCCCGCTTTGGATTTTATGTGCTTGGACATCAATGATGAACCTGATTTAACATTGATTGAGCAAAAAATAAAAGTTGTCTTAGCGCAATATCCAGCTAAAAAATTGTTTATTACCCAAGGATATATTTGTCGCAATGCAAAAGGCGAAGTTGATAATTTAAAGAGAGGTGGAAGTGATTACACCGCTTCATTAATTGCTGCAGCAGTACAAGCGAGTGTTTGTGAAATTTGGACGGATATTGATGGTATGCATAATAATGACCCTCGCGTAGTGGATAAAACGGTTGCTATTGAGCAATTGAGTTTTGATGAAGCTGCGGAATTGGCTTATTTCGGTGCTAAAATATTACACCCTACTTGTATTTGGCCAGCACAACAAGGAAACATCCCTGTGAAATTATTAAATACCATGCAACCGTCGGCTGCGGGTACAGTAATAAAAAAAGAAGCAGGAAGTACTGGCGTAAAAGCGGTGGCTGCTAAGGATGGTATTATCGCCATCAAAATTAAGAGCAGTAGAATGTTGTTGGCTTATGGATTCTTAAGAAAGATATTTGAAGTGTTTGAAAAATACAAAACACCTATTGATATGGTCACCACTTCAGAGGTGGCAGTATCTGTTACTATTGATAGCGATTTGCATTTAGATGAAATTATTACAGAGCTTAATAATATCGCATCCATTGAAGTTGAAAAAAATCAAACCATCATTTCGATTGTTGGAAACGAAATTGCCAAAACAGATGCTGTATTAAAAAAGTTATTCGGTGCAATTAATGAGATACCTGTAACCATGGTAAGCTATGGTGGAAGTCATCATAATATTTCATTATTGATTCCAAGCGAATACAAAACCAAAACTTTACAACTCGTGAATAAGGGATTATTCAATTTGTAATTGGATTTATTTTATAGCTTCGCTCCAATTGAAATAAACAAACTGCGTCCATCAGCAGGTAGTGCACCTGGTCCTGGGTATCCACCAGCGCGTCTAGTGAAATATCTTTTATCCCATAAATTATTGATTCCCGCTTTTAGCTGTAACATTTTGGAAAACTTATAACTACCTGTTAAGTCTGTGATTGAATAGGAGGGGATGCGTCCCGTATTCCCATTTGCACTTGCGGCAATCGTATTATTTGCATCACTAAAGGAAGCGCTTACAAAACTTAATTGTGCGGTGATTAGAAAATTTTTGTATCCATAGCTGATACCTCCTCTGAAAATATCAGTAGGGGCATTTTCAACTTTTTTGCCTTTGGTATTTGCATCTTTATGATCACTGCTATAGGTTGCATTTGTATATGCATAGGAACTAAATAAGATGACATCAGTGGTTTGACTATTTGTAAATGCCCTTACTGGATTGAATTCAATATAAGATTCGATACCCTGGCTAATACTAGCTCCCACATTGGTAATAAGTCTGTAGTTAGTGCCTGAAGTTGTAATGGTACCGACACGATTATTATATTTTAAATAAAATCCACTAATATCAAATTGAATATAATTTTTTACTTTACCTCTATAGCCAATATCAAAATTATAGCCTTTGGCATCTTTTAAATCTGGGTCAACCACGTCTGTCGTTGGAGGTGCTTGTAAATTTGCAAATTGAATAGGTCTGTATGCCTGAGAAAAATTTGCATAAAATTCTGTAGCCTTTGTTACATGGTATTCTGATCCAACACCAGCGAGTAGGAAACTTCTACTCCTAGTGATATTTTGTAAATTAATGGCGATTCCATTGTTTGTTAGTCCATTTCTTCCGGCAGCTGAACCTTCCAGCCATTCGTATCTGATGCCTGGAATTAAATATAGCTTATCTGAAAATTTAAAAATGTTTTCAATAAATCCTGCGGCATTGGATGAAGCAAAACTTACATTTTTAGGGTAGGTTCCTTTTATAGTGATGTCATAATTAGATCCTGTGCTACCAATACCATCGGCTAAACGATCCGTATTACCTTTATATAATCTGATACCTCCTGCAACCGTATTTTTAAATTTACCAATGGCATAATCGCTTATAATTCTACTTTCAATACCGTAGTTTCTGTATTTATCTAAATTGACAATCCTATTATTAAATTGGTTTGTTGCAAGGTTGATACTATCTTTTATATTGATGGATTGTAAAAATCCTACACTATTTCGGTCGCCGATGGTTCCAAAAACTTTTGTGTTCCAACGTGTATGTTCATTGATTTCGTATTGTAGTATTAGGGCGGGTGTCATCCAAGTGATATCAAACCAGTTTCTGTTTCTGAAGCTTTGTTTTGCATCTTGTATTATTTGCATATCGTTTAAACCTCCAGCTTGTTGACTTCTGATATGTGAATACATTAATTCAAACCTGAGTGAAAATTTATTTGTAAAATTATAGGTAATTGAACCGAAACCAGATTTGGTATAAAATTGACTATTATTTCGCCATCCTTCCCCATTTCGTTGGTCAAAAAATGAATAATAATGAAGTTTCCCACGCTTGCCACCTAATGCATTATAACTATTCAATAAACCATTGCTCCCAATAGTTTGTTGCGTTTCAAACTCGATGGGTTTATTAATTTCATTACCATCCTTTAAAATATAATTGACCATGCCACCGAATTGCGGTCCATATTGTAATGCAGCTTGACCTCTAACAATTTCAATTCTTTGTACAGCTTGCAGTTGTGGATTATAATAAGCTTCAGGATAGCCAAATGGATCGGCGGCGATATCATAGCCGTTTTGTCTAACATTAAATTCCCAACTACGGTTAGGACTTAAGCCTCTTGCTGCAATGCCAATTTGAATACCGCTAGGGTCACTCTCCCAAACGTGTATCCCTGGCACTTTTGCTAATACTTGACGCATGGTATTGTTGGCGATATTGCCCTGAACATTTTCAAGCACTATTAAAGCATTCTTTTTACCAGCATAGATGGTAGTACCAACAATTTCTGGTAGTTGTTGATAATCGCTTTTGCTATTTCTGCCCACGACAGTAATGTCGGGTAAGCTTTTCCATTGCAAGCTGTCCTTCGATTTATCCTGTGCACATAGTTCTTGTGTCAGCATACAGATTAAGGCTATGGAAATAATTATTTTTCGTATCATAGTGCCGCAAAAATAAACTCAATTGAAACTGCTCGTTTTTGAAAAGAGGAAAAGTGATTTATGTTATACGGAAAAATAAAAAGGAGTCCTGAAAATCAGGACTCCTTTTTAGCTAGAATTTATATTTTATTAAATTTTAGATAAACAATAACGCGTCTCCGTAAGAGAAGAAACGGTATTTATCTTTAATTGCTTTTTTATATGCTTCCATCGCTAATTCATATCCTGCAAAAGCACAAGACATAATTAACAAGCTCGTTTTTGGTAAATGAAAGTTGGTCACCAAGCTATCTGCAATATTAAAATTATAAGGAGGGTGAATAAAATGATTCGTCCATCCTTCTGCAGGTTTTAATAAACGTTGCGCAGTTACTCTGCTTTCCATTGCACGCATGGCTGTTGTTCCAATGGAACAAACGCGACGACCATTTTGTTTTGCAGTATTAATGATGTGACAAGTATCATCATCAATCTTAAAATATTCAGCGTCCATTTTATGTTTGCTTAAATCTTCCACTTCAATAGGGCGGAAAGTACTTAAACCAGTATGTAAGGTGACTTCCGCAAAACGGATACCTAAAATTTCTGATCTTTTTATTAACTCCTTGCTAAAGTGCAAACCAGCTGTTGGCGCAGCTACTGCACCCTCATGCTTTGCATATACAGTTTGATATCTTTCTTTATCTTCTTCGTCTGGCTTACGCTTAATATATTTAGGCAATGGGGTTTCTCCTAAAAATTCTAACATATTTCTAAATCCATCATCGTCACCTTCCCATAAAAAGCGAATGGTACGGCCACGGCTAGTGGTGTTGTCAATGACTTCGGCAACCAATTCTTCGTTTTCGCCAAAATATAATTTGTTTCCTACACGAATTTTTCTTGCGGGATCAACAATTACGTCCCATAAACGATTGGGCTTATTTAATTCTCTTAATAAGAAAACTTCAATCTTAGCACCTGTTTTTTCCTTGCGACCATACATACGTGCAGGAAATACTTTGGTGTTGTTCACGACAAAAACATCTTTGTCATCATAGTACTCTAATAAATCAGAAAAATTTCGATTCTCCATGTGACCATTCTGACGGTTTACAACCATCAGTCTACTGTCTTCTCTACGTTTGGTAGGGTGTTGGGCGATCAAATTCAAAGGTAGGTCGTACCTAAATTGGGAAAGTTTCATTTGTGTCTATTTTTGGGTGATAGCCACATTAAGTTTACTACAGCCTTACGGGGCAGTTCGCTTCATGTTACGGCATGAAAATTATGGAGGCAAATGTACGACTTTAGCATTAATTTTGCGGACACAACATTTGTACCTAAAATTGGGCAATTTATACAAAATCACTAGATTTGCAAACAATTGTTAGTTTTGGTCCGGTGTTGATTTAAAACAAATTATTCTATGTTGAAAGCTAAATGGTGGAAAGTTTTGTCATTTCTTCTTTTGTTGTACACTTGTACCTACGGATTCATTGTTAAAATTCCTAAGTTGGATGATCGTATGCGAGAGTCAATTCGTAATATGTTTTTTCATGTACCTATGTGGTTTGGTATGATGATTCTATTTTTTGTCTCTTTATTTTATGCCATTAAATATTTAAGATCAGGAAATCTAATACACGATGTATACTCCTATTCCTATGCATCCATGGGTTTGGTATTTGGAATTTTAGGAATTATTACTGGTGCTTTTTGGGCGAACTACCAATGGGGTAGTCCTTGGGTAGGTGATCCAAAACAAAATGGTGCAGCCATTGCTTTGCTTATCTATTTTGCCTATTTCGTTTTAAGAGGAAGTTTAATTGATATGGAAAAACGCGCAAGATTATCTGCCGTGTATAATATATTTTCCTTCTTCATGTTGTTTCCTACTTTATGGATTTTACCAAGATTAACAGAGTCCTTACATCCTGGTGGACAGGGCAGTGAAGGTAATCCTGGGATCAATGGAAAAGATATGTCTGCAAGTATGCGCACTGTATTTTATCCAGCAGTCATCGGTTGGACTTTATTAGGGGTATGGATTAGTACTTTAAATATCCGTTACCAATTATTAAAATTAAAGAAGGAAGAATTATTATAAAAATTAACAATCTAAATCAATCCATATGATTTCTCTTTTACAAGCAATGAACGCAAATAACGCAGACAGCTTAATGTTGCGCGATGGTAAAATTTATTTAGTAATGACCGTCGTTAGCATCATTTTAGTGGGCTTATTTATTTATGTGGCAAGCATCGATAAAAAAATAAGTAAGTTGGAAAATAGCGCAAAAGATTAAATTTATTTAAAACCAAAATATATGTCAGACAATCAGCCTTACAGTTTTTTTGAAAGCGTTGAAAAAAGTTTCGACAAGGCTTCTAAGTTTACAACTTGGGAGCAAGGAATATTAGATCAAATTAAAGCTTGTAATAGTATTTACAGCATGCGTTTCCCAGTAAAAATGGATGACGGTCATATTGAAGTCATTGAAGCATATCGTGTTCAGCATTCACAACATAAGTCACCATGTAAAGGGGGTATTCGTTTTAGTATGGCGGTGAATCAGGATGAGGTAATGGCATTGGCTGCATTAATGACTTATAAGTGTGCTATTGTGAATGTTCCTTTTGGTGGTGCGAAGGGCGGTATTAAAATTAGCCCACGAAGTTTAAGTGCGTATGAATTAGAAAAAATAACAAGAAGATATACCTCTGAATTAGTAAAGAAAAATTTTATCGGTCCAGGTATTGATGTACCAGCACCAGATTACGGAACAGGTGAGCGTGAGATGGCATGGATTGTGGATACCTATCAATCATTAAAGCCAAGCGAAATTGATGCAGCTGGTTGTGTGACTGGTAAACCTATTTCTTTAGGTGGTGTGCGTGGTCGTAAAGAAGCAACAGGCTTGGGTGTATTTTTTGGTATCAAAGAAGTTTGTTTGATGGAAGATCAAATGAAAAAATTAGGCCTTACTGTTGGCGTGCAGGATAAAAAAGTAATTGTGCAAGGCTTGGGAAATGTTGGTTATTATACTTCTAAATTTTTCAGAGAGGGTGGTGCTAAGGTTATTGCTATCGCAGAATTTGAAGGGGCTATTTATAATGCGGACGGATTAAATGAGGAAGATGTTTTTCAACATCGTAAAAAAACAGGAAGTATTTTAAATTTTCCAGGGGCTACTAACATTGCAAATAGGGCAGATGCTTTAGAAATGGAATGTGATATTTTAATTCCAGCAGCATTGGAAAATGTAATTGATAAAAATAATGCGCCACGAATCAAAGCAAAAATAATTGGGGAAGCGGCGAATGGTCCGTTAACGCCAGCAGCGGATGAGGTTTTTGTAAAAAAAGGCATTTTAGTTATTCCAGATATGTATTTAAATGCTGGTGGTGTTACTGTATCTTATTTTGAGTGGTTAAAAAACTTAAGTCATGTAAGATATGGTCGTTTGGAAAAAAGATTCACAGAAAATGCGAACATTAATATTTTGAATCAGATGGAGGAATTGACTGGTAAAAAAGTGAACCCTTCTGAAAAAGAAATTATTGCACATGGTCCTGATGAAATTGATTTAGTGCATAGTGGGTTGGAGGAAACAATGATCAATGCGACGCGTGAAATTATGGACATATGGAAAGCAAATCCAGCGATACCTGATATGAGGACAGCCGCTTATGTTTGTGCCATTAATAAAGTTGGAACTTCTTATGCTGAATTAGGCATCTTCCCATAACCTGAATTAACATTCATTATATATACTCGGGGAAATTTTGCAAAGGTTGCAGTTTCCCTGTTTCTATTTTAGCACCCAATGTTTGATGTCCATTGGTGATAATTAGGTAGCTTGCTTTTAATACTTGTTGGTATTGTAATATTTGTTGCAATGTTTTTTCGCCAATCTCCACCCTTGCTTCTTTGCATTCAATGATCATCCAAGGGGTATCCTCTTTGTATACGACAATATCAAAACGTTTATTTAATTCTCCTAATTGAATGGTTTTTTCAACGGCAATTAAACTACTTGGATAGTTGCAGGTTTGCACTAAATATTGCAAGGTATTTTGCCTTACCCACTCTTCGGGGGTGAGTATGATCCATGCTTTCCTAAACGGATCAAATATTTGATCCTTGCCTTGCACCTGCTGTAATTTAAAGGGATAGGTGGGGTAAATTAATGCTTGCATGTGGATGTCCGATAAAATTTGTAATTTCAGCTATTAATACTTCAAATATAAGCACAGAATTCTTGAGAAGTAGTAGTCACAGTTAAATTAATTAGGTATGAAATCAAAGCAGGAAATTGTTGACAATTGGTTACCTAGGTATACCGGTGCTACCTTGGACCAATTTGGTAAATATGTTTTATTAACCAACTTTAGCCATTATGTAAACATGTTTGCAAAAATGCATAAAGTGGAAGTGATTGGTAAAGATCGTCCTATGCAGTGTGTAACTGCGGAAGGCATTACTATTATTAATTTTGGGATGGGTAGCCCAGGTGCAGCAACCATCATGGACTTACTTACCGCGATACAACCCGAAGCTGTTTTATTTTTAGGTAAATGTGGTGGGTTGAAAAAAAGAAACAAAATTGGCGATTTAATATTACCTATTGCAGCCATAAGAGGAGAGGGTACCTCCAATGATTATTTTCCAGCAGAAGTTCCTGCACTACCTGCGTTCGCATTACAAAAAGCAATTTCAACTACGATACGTGATAGTGGCGTCGATTACTGGACAGGCACTGTATATACCACGAATCGTCGCGTATGGGAACATGATGATGCATTCAAACAATACTTAACAGATATTCGCGCTTATGCCATTGATATGGAAACGGCAACCATATTTACAGTGGGCTTTTATAATAAAATACCAACAGGTGCATTATTATTAGTGAGTGATTCGCCGATGATTCCGGAAGGTGTTAAAACAGAAGCAAGCGATAGTTTGGTGACTGCTGAATTTGTAGAGCGCCATTTGAATATTGGCATTGAATCATTGAAGCAATTAATCAATAACGGACAAACTGTAAGGCACCTTCAGTTTTAATAATTTATATTTGTAAAGAATAAAAAATATAAATTATTAAAACTTCATCCTCTTTTTTTTAATTCATGAAGACCAAAAACATACCTGTTTTTTTGTCTCGAATGATTACTCTTTCCACAAGAAGGGGAACAGGATATAGGACAGTGCAATGATCATAAAATCAAATCCTATCAATATCAAAACTAATTCAGGTAAACTGTTTTGTACAATATCTGAAAATGCAATATTTGCAATTTTCATTAAAATCATTAACTGAGGAATAATCAATGGAAATCCAAGTATCGCCATGATCGCAGATGGTTGTTGTGCTTTAGAAGCAATGGCTGCTAAAAAGCTAAATACCAAGCTTAAACTTATACCACCCAAGCAACTAATCCCAAAAAATAACCAAGCATGTTGCAAGGGGTTGCCGAGTAATACGGTGAATAACAATAAGCTAAGTCCACTCATAAGTGTCATGAGTAAACTATTGTAAATTAATTTTGAAAAGATAAAATGTACGGGACTCGCTATTGTATAAAAATACAACATCCTACCTCGGCCTTCTTGTAAAAAACTACGTGCTACAGTATTAATACAAATAAATAATAATGTCACCCAAAATAATCCATTCCATACATGATCATCGGGTTGTCCCATGGTCAAATAAATAACAAAAGTGGTGGAAGCAATATATAATAGGATACCAAAAAAAGTATACTGCTGCCTAAATTCAAGCAGTGCATCTTTTTTCAATAAGGTATAAACTATTTTGAGGCGCATACTCGGCATCTTGGTTCGTAATTTTTTTTTTCGCCTAATACAACAGTTCCTTCTTCATCACTTGTGCGATATGATACGTTTGCCAAATGTCCGCATTGCACACAAATAGCATGCAACTTGGTGATAAAGTCACCCACAGATAAAAGTGCCGGCATAGGGCCAAATGGTTTACCTAAATAATCCATATCTAATCCCGCAACAATTACTCTTTTGCCTTGCATCACCAAGGTCTCGCAAACTTCAATAATGCCCTCGTCAAAAAATTGTGCTTCATCAATGCCGACTACTTGTGCATGTTCGGCAAGTGCAAGTATTTCAGATGAGTTTGCCACTTGGGTAGAGGCTATCGCATTAGCATCGTGACTTACAATTTTGGTAACGTCGTAACGCGTATCAGCTGCTGGCTTGTAAATTTCAATTTTTAAATTAGCGATTTTGGCTCTTTTTAACCTTCTAATTAACTCTTCGGTTTTGCCGCTAAACATGCTGCCGCAAATCACTTCAATCCATCCTCTGCGCTCGCCAGTTATATTCTGCTCAATAAACATAGACAATAATTAATTTAGTTTCTTCGTTTTAATAGTAAGGGTAAAGGTATTGCCCCAAAAGTAAACATTCCTATGGATAGCGTAAAGGCTTTGGTGGAAAAATTAAGTGAGCAGTTGCGTCAAAATGAGGATAAAACGCGTTTAATAATAACTGCACAACAAATATTGACAGAATTGGGTGGGGCGTTAGTGGCTAAGCCATTGCCTCAAAATATATACCAGGAAACTACCATGGTCGCACCAGCGGATGAATTAGTGATGCAAACGCAGATTATACCGGAACTTGCACCTGTTAGCAATACTGAGGAAGCAAAGGAAATGCCTGCCATTGAAATTGAAGCAGCGCCCGCTATTGAAAATGGTCAAGTGAATTTAGCTGAAGTAAAAACTGAGCCAATCCTGGTTGCGTCTGAAAAAATTGAAATAAAGGAAGTAAAAGAGGTGAAAGATCATCTGGTAATGGAGCCAATTAAGGATTTGCGATCAGCGATTGGGATCAATGATAAGTTTCAATTTATGCAAGAATTATTTGGCGGAGATGAAAAGTCATTTGAAGTTGGTATTAAAACAATCAATGCTTTTAAAATATTCCCAGAGGCGCAATTTTATATCAAAAAGGAACTAAGAGAAAAAAATAATTGGGACGAGGAAAGTAATGTTGTAAAGCAATTTGATCAATTGATCAAAAGAAGATTTTTATAAATAAATTCCATTGTTTTTTGTGTAGCACCTGCATTTTCTGCAATAAAGTTTGCAGATGATTCACAAGCCTTTGTATATTTTTCAGGGGTGCCTGATAAAATTTCAAGTGTTTTACTGAATGAGTTTACGTCATGTATTTTAAATCCGCCACCTGCATTCACAAGGCCACGTGCTTCAATATATTTTTCATCATTAGGTCCCCAAAAAACAGGTTTGCCGAATGCTGCTGGTTCAAGTACATTATGTATACCCTCGGCGCCAAATCCACCACCAATATAGGTTATATAAGCGTGTTGGTATAAATTACGTAACAATCCTATTTGGTCAACAATGATCACTTTTGCATTATTAAATTTTTGGTGACTTGCAGCAAATGAAGTTAAAGTGGTGGCATTATTAAATAGCGTTACACATTTTTGAATTGATATGCTATCCACATGGTGGGGAACCACGATCCAATTTAGGTTTGTGTATTTTTCAGCTAAGCTTGCTAATAAAATATGGTCTTTTTCCCAAGTGCTTCCAGCAATTATTATTTTAGCATTATTCAATTTCTGCAACCAATCAAAATGGGTGCTTGATTTAGAAGTGCTCAACACTCGATCAAATCGGGTATCTCCAGTGATACTAATTTTTTGTTCTGAAAAAATTGGACTAATTAATTTTTTTGAGTTTTCATCTTGCACCAAAATTGCATAAAATAAGGAAAGCATCTTTTTATAAATATCACCGTACCATTTAAAAAATATTTGCGTTGGTCTAAATATGGCAGCCACCAATAAAGTAGGGATTTTTCTTTTTTTGGCTTCCGATAAATAATAAAACCAAAATTCATACTTGATAAAAATGACCAATTTGGGTTGCACTACATCAAAAAAATATTTTGCATTGGATGAGCTATCCATGGGTAGGTAAGTGATAAAATCAACAGTGGGATCGTTTTTTCGATGCAGGTATCCTGAAGGTGAAAAAAAAGTAAGCCAAACTTGATACCCTGAATAATCTGCCTTAATTTTTTCAATGATGGGTAAGCCTTGTTCAAACTCACCATAAGAGGCGCAGTGTACCCAAATGATGGGCTTTTGTATTTTTTCAGCATGGCCGGTGATCTCATTCCATACCTCATTCTGCCCTAAAACCCATTGCTTGACCTTGCCATTAAAGGGGGCCGTGCATTTAGCAAGGAACGTATAGATCAGTAAAAATAAATTGTAAATGACCATGGGGTGTATCTGTCAGGCAAAAATCAATAAAATTCGGCATATAAATGGACATTTATTGCTAATAAACATACAATATTTAGATATTCTAGTGGGTAGGCCTTTTACCCTTTTTATAGTATTTTTGCAAAAACGGAATTGATGCGTAAAATTCAGATGGTAGATACTAAAAATCAGTATCTGGTTATAAAAAAGGAAGTGGATGAATCTATTCAAAGCGTTTTGGATAGTGCTTCCTATATTAATGGAAAAGCAGTGCAGGATTTTAGTCAAAGTTTAGCGTCCTATTTACAAGTTTCACATGTTATTCCTTGTGCCAATGGTACCGATGCATTGCAAATTGCGATGATGGCATTAGGCTTACAACCCGGGGACGAAGTAATCACACCTTCATTCACTTATATAGCGACGACAGAGGTAGTAGCCTTACTTGGATTAACTCCCGTTTTTGTGGATGTGGATCCTGTAACTTATTGTATGGATATTACTTCTTTAAAAAATGCAATTACACCAAAAACGAAAGCGATAGTTCCGGTTCACTTATATGGACATGCTGCACCCATGGCAGAGATTTTACAAATTGCTAAAGAAAATAATTTGTTTGTGATTGAAGATAATGCGCAAGCCATTGGTTGTGATTATACTTTTCCAAATGGGGAAATAAAGAAAACTGGGACAATGGGTCATATTGGGGCCACTTCGTTTTACCCAAGTAAAAATTTAGGTGCGTTTGGTGACGGCGGTGCATTGTTTACCAATGATAAAGCATTGGCTGATAAAATGACGATGATTGCCAATCATGGTCAATCAGCTAGATATTATCATGATGTGGTGGGATGTAATTCAAGATTAGATTCCATACAAGCTGCGATATTAAATATTAAATTACAAAAACTGGATAGTTATAACCATGCACGTTACCAGGTAGCGCAATTTTACAATCAAGCTTTTGCAGATATTAAACAAATCACCACACCGGCTGTAAATAAATATAGTACCCATGTGTATCATCAATATACAATTCAATTAGTTGGCGTGGATCGTGAAAAGTTTATCAAGCATTTGGGGGATCTTGAAATTCCATGCATGATTTATTATCCAGTGCCAGGGCATTTGCAAAAAATGTTTGGCGAAGGAAAAAATGAACACTTGGATTTGCCGGTAACCAATTCTTTAACACCAGTGGTGTGCTCGCTTCCAATACATACTGAAATGGAAGAGGCGCAATTAAAACATATTACATCAGGAGTGAAATCCTTTTTTAATGCTTAAAATTTGAATCAATGAAAATTACAGTAATAGGAACAGGCTATGTGGGATTGGTAACAGGAACTTGTTTTGCAGAAACAGGTAACAAGGTTACTTGTGTGGATATAGATAAGGCGAAGGTGGATAAATTATCATCTGGTCAAATAACGATATACGAGCCAGGGCTTGAAAAAATATTTTTAAGAAACACGAAGGAAGGTAGATTGGTGTTTACCACTAATTTAGAAGAAGTTTTAGAGGCGTCAGAAATAATATTTTTAGCATTGCCTACACCGCCAGGTGCGGATGGTTCTGCTGATTTAAAATATGTATTAGGGGTGGCTGATCAAATGGGTAAGTTGATGAAGGGCTACAAAGTAGTTGTGAATAAGAGTACCGTGCCTGTAGGAACTGCTGATAAAGTGAGGGAAGCGATAGCGAAAAATTATAAAGGGGAATTTGATGTTGTAAGTAATCCTGAATTTTTAAGAGAAGGGGTTGCAGTGGAAGATTTTATGAAACCAGATCGTGTGGTGATTGGGACAAAGTCCGAGCAAGCTAAAAAAGTGATGACTGAATTATATGCCCCTTTTGTTAGACAAGGAAATCCATTAATTTTTATGGATGAGCGCAGTTCAGAGTTAACCAAATATGCAGCGAATAGTTTTTTAGCCACAAAAATTTCATTCATGAATGAAATCGCACAATTATGTGAACGCATGGGTGCGGATGTGGATATGGTACGTAGAGGAATAGGAAGTGATGATCGTATTGGGAAGCGTTTCTTATTCCCAGGTATTGGATACGGCGGAAGCTGTTTTCCTAAGGATGTGCAAGCATTGGTGAAGTCATCGAATGAAGTAAATTATGATTTTGAAATTTTAAAGGCAGTAGAAAAAGTAAATGCACTACAAAAGTTGCATTTGGTGAATAAGATCAATACGTATTTAAAAAATGATTTGCAAGGCAAGAAAATTGCTTTGTGGGGATTGGCGTTCAAACCGAATACCGATGATATTAGAGATGCTCCAGCCATTGACATGATTAATGCTTTAACTGCTGCCGGTGCGACCATCACTGCCTATGATCCTGAAGCAATGCCCAATGTGAAAAATAAAATAGGCGATAAAATTAAATATGCAAGTAATCAATATGAAGCGCTAGCCGGTACTGATATATTAGTGATTGCAACGGAGTGGAGTGAGTTTAGAACACCCGATTTTGAAATCATCGAAAAAGAATTACCAAGTAAAGTAATTTTTGATGGTCGAAATTTATTTGATGTGGCCAAGATGAAGGAAATGGGGTATCATTATGAAAGTATTGGTAGATTGTAATTGAAGATAGGGTGATAGAAGGCAGTTGTGAACTAAGTGGATGGTCATCATTGAAGTATTATAGGATGAACAATGTTTGATAAAAATAAAAAATTGGATGAGGTAGCAAAAAAATAATCATGAGTCAAAAAAGAATTTTAATCACAGGTGCTGCAGGATTTTTAGGATCTCATTTATCTGATCGATTTATTCGTGAAGGATATAAAGTGATTGCCATGGATAATTTGATTACGGGAGATATGAAAAATATCGAACACTTAATGACGAATGAAAATTTTGAATTCAAATTACACGATGTAACTAAGTTCATTGAAATTGAAGGATCGCTTGATTATATTTTACATTTTGCATCACCTGCAAGTCCGATTGATTATTTAAAAATACCCATTCAAACCTTAAAAGTGGGGGCCTTAGGCACACATAATTGTTTGGGTTTGGCAAAAGATAAAAAAGCACGCATATTAGTCGCAAGTACAAGTGAAGTTTATGGGGATCCTTTGGTGCATCCACAAACAGAGGAATATTGGGGTAATGTAAATCCAGTGGGTCCAAGAGGTGTATATGATGAAGCAAAAAGATATATGGAATCCATTACCATGGCCTATCATACATTCCATCAGGTGGAAACGCGCATCATACGTATTTTTAATACTTATGGTCCAAGAATGAGGCTGAATGATGGCCGCGCATTGCCTGCTTTCGTAGGACAAGCATTAAGAGGCGAGGATATGACCGTGTTTGGAGATGGTTCACAAACTAGAAGCTTTTGCTATGTAGATGATTTAGTCGAAGGTATTTATAGATTATTATTAAGTGACTATTCTAGTCCGGTGAATATTGGTAATCCGAATGAAATTAGTTTAAAGGATTTTGCGGAAGAGGTGTTGAAGTTAACGGGATCCTCAGTGAAAATTGTTTACAAGGAACTTCCTGTAGATGATCCAAAGCAAAGACAACCAGATATTACCAAGGCGAAAACTATTTTAGGGTGGGAGCCCGAAGTGGATCGTGCGGAAGGATTGAAAAAAACATACGATTATTTTAAGTCACTGCCTTCAAGTGAATGGACTAAGTTGCCTAAGGAATTCGTGTCTAAATAATTACCCAAACTTAATTCCTAAACCACGCAATGAGTATAAAAAAAATATTAGTAACGGGTGCCAATGGGCAATTGGGTTGGGGGATAACACAATTGGCAGCTAGTTATCCAATGTATGAATTCATCTTTGCAGATAGAAGCATGTTTGATTTATCGAAGCCGGAATTATTTGAATCACTCATACAGCAACGGTCACCACAAGCAATTATTAATACGGCTGCATATACCGCAGTGGACAAAGCGGAAGCCGAACAAGCCTTAGCAACTTTAATTAATGCAACTGCAGTTGCTGAGTTAGCCCGCATAGCGGGTAAAAATGATATATTATTTGTAACATTTTCAACTGATTATGTTTTTAATGGCAATGCAACTAGCCCTTATTTAACAGATACTATTATTGATCCGGTCAATTTTTATGGCACCACCAAAGCGCAAGGCGAGGGCTTGGCTTTAGAGGTGAATCCTAATACGATCATTATTCGTACTTCATGGGTATTTAGTAGTCATGGAAATAATTTTGTTAAAACCATGATTCGATTAATGAAGGAAAGAGCAACTTTAAATGTGGTGAGTGATCAAATTGGTCGTCCCACCTATGCAAAAGATTTAGCAATTGCTACATTAAAAATAATCAATGAGGTAATTGGGGGTAAAAACATACATGGTGTTTATCACTATGCAAACAAAGGGGTGACGAGTTGGTTTGAATTTGCACAACAAATCAAAAAAAATGCAGGGCTAAGCTGCGAACTAATTCCGATTAATACGGCACAATTTCCAACACCTGCAAAAAGACCTACTTATTCTGTGCTGGATACCCAAAAAATGGAAACAGCAATTAATTTAGAAATTCCAAGTTGGGAGGAATCCTTAATGGCTTGTCAAAAAATGTTAGGGTAAATTAAATGAAAAAGGAAGCATTATTAAAACAGTTGCAGTCGCAAACCTATGTGATGATTAAGCCTTCACCATTGCATGGTATTGGTGTTTTTGCGATTCGTGATATACCCAAAGGCACTAAGGATATTTTTTCAGAAGGCTTTGGGGATTGGATAAAAGTTAGCAAGGATGAGGTGGATACTTTGCCGTCACATTCAAGGGAGTTGATTGAAAATCATTGCCTGTTTGACGAAGACAGTTATTTTATTCCTGAATATGGTTTTAAGTTGATTGATTTAGTGATTTATTTGAATCATTCTGAAACACCGAATGTCCTATCTTTAAATGATGGTGAGCAGTTTGAGGCATTGGTGGATATCAAACCAGGGGAGGAATTACTCGTGGATTATGGAACGATTGTTGAATGCGATGAGTAAGTAAAGGTAAAGTGTGCTTCAATTTATATTAGGGTAATGAAATGTATAAAAAATTTTATTAACTACATGTTTGCATGTAAAAAGCGTAATAACCACTAAATTTTGGTTTATATAATTTCAAATAGTTCCAACATGAAAAAAACCATCTTTTTACTCTCTGCTATCTTGTTTTTTTGTAACGCGCAAGCGTCCTCATTTACCGATACCTTAAAGATTAAAAAGACAGCCGATTTTGTATTGGATGGAGCTGGCACCAATGTGCAATGGGATTCCGCTGCATGGGTTAACTTGATTCAATTGGATTCAGGAGTTCGAGGATATGATACTAAGTTTAAAGTACTTTATTCGGATGCAGGTGTGTATGTATTTTTTACAGGGATTGATAAAAAAGTGACTTCTACTTTTACAAAAGATTTTGATAATTTATTTACGGCTGATGTATTTGAAGTGTTTTTTCATCCGGAACCTAAAATGCCTATTTATCTAGAATATGAAGTGAATGCGTTAAACGCAGAATTGGTTTTGTTGGTACCGCATTTAGATAAAAAAGCGATGGGGTGGACACCATGGCATTATGAAGGGAAGCGAAAAGTGGTTAAAAAAGTGCAAGTACATCAGGTAAACAATGAAATGTATAAATGGACTGCAGAATTATTTTTCCCTATTGCACTTTTCGGTCCTTTGCAAAATACAGAATTAAAAAAAGGGGTTTGCTGGAATGCTAATTTTTATAGATTGGATTATGATGCTGGCAAAATGATCAAGTTTGCTTGGTCGCCTGTGAATGCGAGCTTTCATGAGTATGATAAATATGGGGTAATACAATTCAACTAAGTAGCAACTTGCAAATAACATAGCCCTTTTGTATATAAACAACTAATCCTTTGGTTCTTTCTTATGCCAATAGGAGGCTAGAATGGATCCTGTAATATTCATAAAAGGTCCAAACACGGCCGCGGCCAATCCCATGGTAGCAGCTTTCCCTAATTTTTCTGCAAGACCTGATGCTAATCCTCCGTTTTGCATGCCCACTTCAATAGCGACAGTGCGACAGTCTCTTTCAGGCATTTTTAATAATCGAGCACTCCAATACCCCAATAAATAACCAAATGTATTATGGATTAAAACTATGATTATAAGTAATGGCCCAATTTTTAATAAATTATCACGGCCAGAAGCTGTAATGATGGTAATAATACATGCGATACCTATCATGGAAACAATAGGCATGGCATCATCGAGCCATTTTGATTTTCCTTTTAATAATTTATTGAAAATTAAACCAGCGCCAATTGGAATGATGATCATTTTATTAATATCCCACATCATTTTTAAAACATCAATTTCTACCAATGCGCCTGCAAATAATTTCATTAATAAAGGAGTAACAAAAGGAGCCAATAATGTAGTGATGGAAGTAATTGTAATGGATAGTGCCAGATTTGCTTTTGCTAAATAGGACATTACGTTTGAAGCAAGACCGCTTGGGGAGCAACCAATTAATATAATTCCTGCAGCTATTTCAGGAGGGAAGTTAGAAAGGCTAGCTAATGTAAAACCTAAAGTAGGCATTACAGCAAACTGACTTACCACCCCAATGATGACTCCCTTTGGTGTTTTTACTACTGCGGCAAAGTCGTTCATACTCATAGAAGTTCCCATGCCAAACATGATGATTTGAATTAATGGTACAATGATTCCGCCTAATTTAAATCCACCCCATACTCTAAAATATTCAGGGTGAAACATGGACAATGATACTGCTGAAAATATAATCATCGTAAAACTTAATCCTTGCAAATTTTCAGTTGATTTAACTCCAAGGCTTAAAGATAAAAATGATAAAGATAATATGAGTCCTAAAAAATCGGTTACATGTATTAAGTACAACACACCTGAAAGTGCAAATAATAATAAAGATAAATAAAGGAATGGTTTGTAATTTTTCATTATATATTTTTAATAAATATCTTACCAGGTTCTTTTTTCTAGAAACTTTTCAAGCGCTTCTTTGGTAATGATGGGTTCGTTAGGGTGGGCGCTTATCCAATTTAAAAAGGAAGTTTTAATTTCTTCTGTCCATTGGTTGTCAATTTGACCTGCATTGTATTTGCCTGATTTCAAAACGTCTTTCGAAAAACGATCACGTACCGAAATGAATTCTGAAGTAGCAACGACTTTTTCAGCCATGTGAGCTGGTATAAACAAAACGCCTTCTCTTTCAGATAAAACCAAATCTCCTGGCATAACAATTGCGCCACCAATTCTTATTGGCCCATTGAGTCCAATAAGCACTACCTCTTCCAGAAATGAGGGATGAAAGTCGCGTACATAGGCGTTAAATCCTTTTAGTTGCGATAATCCTGATAAATCTCGCGCAGCGCCGTCAAAAATAATACCATTGCCAGTTTTATTAAAGATAGATGCGCCTAAATTATCACCAATTAAAGTGCCTTGCGCTATTTTGCCAAATGCTTCAGCAACATAAACATCTCCTTTTTGTAAAATTTGAATTGGCCATGCATTGGTATTGCCAGTGAGCCCTTCTTTTTTGCCACGCTCTTTAATAAGTGCTTCAATATCCGGACGGGTAGGGCTGTACTTTGCAGTTACAGCTCGGCCAACCACAGGAACATTGTCATGCACCATTTTCCAATTTCCTTCAAACTGATTATTGTATCCTTCGTTATGAAGTACTTGCCAAGCTTCTTCGATGCCTATTTTTTTTGCTCTAGCAATTAATTCATCACTTATTTTAGGGCGACCATCTTCAAATCTTTCTCCCTTCCAATTGGAGGTTAGATATTCTAATTCAGTTTTTGGAAATAATTGGGCTTGGGTAAAATAAAATGAACCTGTCAATAGTAATAGTAATCCTATTTTTTTCATAATTCCTTTTAATTTATTTAGATGCGCTTTGTAAAACTTCTTTTAATCTTTTCGCAACAAGTTTATCTTCGCCTTCTTGTAATGACCAAGCCGTCATGCCAATATTATCTTTGCCGCCCACGGATTCAATGGAAGGATTTCCGTTGCGTAAATCCAAACGTAATTGTTCGCCTGTTTTACTAATCTTATTGTAATCCAATGAAATGTTTAAAGTAGGTGTAACATTTCCTAGTACAGGTGTTGAAATTGTTGTTGTAACACCTGGAACTGATTCTGCAGCAGCTTGTATTTTTTTGATTCGATCTAAAAATATAAGTGCTTCTGCATCATGGTCAATTTTTACAAATTCTTCCACGGCAACAAGCATACCTAAAATTTCTTCCTTATTTACTTTCATCCCACGACCAATGGTTTCTCCACGAGGAGGCATTGATAAACGGGCTGCTTTGATCAAATCTTTTTTACCCATTAATAAACCAGCACTTTGAGGTCCTCTTAATGCTTTACCACCTGAGATGGCAACAAAGTCAAAACCCATTTCATTAAAGCGCCAAAGGTTGCTAACTGGAGGGACATCAGCAGCAATGTCAATCGTAGTAGGAATACCATATTGCTTTCCAATCGCTACCCATTCTTCATGTTGTATTTGTCCTCTATCAGATTGCACATGTAAAAAATGCATAGCTGCTGTATTTTTATTGATGGCCTTTTTCAATTCTTCCACAGTTTCCACCACTACAATTCTAACGCCTGTGTTGGTTAATGCTTGATTGTAACCAATGGCATGTGCTTTTTGACAAATAACTTCCGTTTTCATTCCTGTGCCATCCAATTTAGGAAGTGCTCTTACTTTAACTGGATCAAGTCCGGTTAAAATACCAGCCATGCCTAAGGTTAAAGCAGCAAAAGCGCCACTTGTAACAACGACTGATTCAGCCCTTGTGATTTCTGCTAATCTTTCACCCACTTTGTCTTGTAATTCATCTAGCATACAAAATTTATGGGAAGCTTGTCTGATAGCTTCTACGGTTGCAGGGCGCATTAGTGACGCAGTCATTGCGGTATAAGTACCAGCAGCATTAATAAATGTTCGAACGCCTAATTCAGCGAATAAATCACGCTTCATGGCTGCGGCTAATGGGGTTGCCATTGGTGCTGCATTAGCAGTTGAAAATCCACCTACAATTGATGCACCCGCAAGCGGTGTGATGGAAATATATTTTAACAGGTCTCTACGTTTCATGATATTTAATTTAAATTTTTAGTTTGCAATTGCAATACAATCCATTTCAACCAATGAGTTTCCTGGGACACCACCATAGGTAGCAACGGTTGTTCTTACTGGTGGTTTTGGTCCAAAGCGACCTTTGAATACCTCATTCATTTGTTTGTAATCACCTAGGTCAGCTAGGTATACATTTACTTTTAAAACTTTATCCATGGAGGAACCCGCTTTGATCAACTCTTTTTCTAATTCTTTTAACACATGATCCGTATGTGCTTTTATATCTCCTTCAAAATGTGCCCCCTTCCCTGCAACAAACACCATTCCTGCAAATTTAGTTGCACCTGAAAATAAAGGAACGTCTTGGTCCATTTGAACATTAAATACTTCTTTTCCATTTTCATCCACACCAGAATTTGGTGTTGCATTTGCAGCAACACTAGCGCCAGTAATTCCTAAGAATCCAGCAAACATTTTTTTAAAAATAGATCGGCGGTTTTGAGGTTTCATTTTTTTAAATTTTATATTATTAATTTATTTAAGTTCCACAATCATTTCAATTTCAACAGAAATATTATTAGGGAGTGCAGCAACTCCTAATGCGGAGCGTGCGTGCTTTCCTCTTTCTCCAAAAACTTCCACCATTAAATTGGAAAATCCATTCATCACCGCAGGCTGTTGTACAAAGGCAGGATCTGAATTTACCAATCCAAGCACTTTAACAATACGTTTAACTTTGTTTAAATCACCGATATATGATTTTAATGTAGACAGCATTGAAATTCCGGTAAGTCTTGCAGCTGCAGCGCCTTCTTCAATAGTTACATCTTTTCCTAAATGGCCATACATTTGTCCGCCCCCAGGTTTGTCAGGGCCATGACCAGATAAGTAAACTAATTTTCCTACTTGAACTTGCTTCAAATAATTAGCAATCGGCGGAACCACAGGGATTAAAGTGATATTTAATTTTTTAATTCTTTCTTCTGGATTTACTTCCATAGGGTCATTCGAGAAAGCCAAACAAACAGGCGCATTAATTTTCATGTCCTGATTGGTGTTCATTAATTTTCCAGTAGCATCATCAAACGAAAATATTTGCACCTTATCGTCATTTTGACTTGCAACAAAAACAAAATTACCCAATGGGGCGAAACTAAAATTTCTTGGTTTTTCTGCTACGGGTTGGTGATACATTTTCGTAAGCAACCCATTTTCGCCAATTTTAAAAATGGTCAATTCGTTACTCGTCACTCTATTAGTGGAAATTAACCATTTGCCACTTGGGGAGATATGAATGTCACCACTTCCTTTGGACGCTTTGGTACTTGATGTATCTGCTATAATGGATTGAATTTTATTAAACTTATTTTGGTCAATTGCAAAAACATCTACAGTGCCCGACATTTCATTTATTAAATAGCCATGCTTGCCTGTGGCATCAAAAACAAAATGTCTTGGACCGTTTCCTGGCGTGATTGAAATGGCAGTATAGTTTTCGTCCAATAATCCATCCGCGTATATTTTATGCTGATATATTTTATCGCCACCTAAATCAGTGACTAATAAATAGGAGTGATCCAAACTTAAAACAACATTATGGGCATGTGAAGCTTCTTGTCTTGCTTTATCAATACTTGATCCATTGTATTTTATTTCTTGTGCAATTGGAAGTAATGCACCGTCCTCACTTGTTTTAAAAACACTTAAACTCCCCGAAGTATAATTAGCCGTATATACTGTTATACTTTCGGAACGATAAGTAATAAAACAAGGACCAGCACCTTTAATGGCGGAGTTATTTATTTTTTCAAATTCATTATTGCTATTTAGCTTATATGAATTTACTGAAGATGCATCTTTTGATCCTTCTGAAACAGCATACATTAATTTCCCTTCATTTGCTAAAGTTAAATAAGAGGCATTTGCGTTTTCTTTGGTATATAACAAACTCGGTTTTCCTGTTACTGCATTTACCGAATATACTTCAATACCTGGATTTC
>JANREK010000047.1 GCA_030726065.1 Sediminibacterium sp.
ATTTAATTATGGAAAATAAAAATAATTCAAGAAGATCTTTTTTAAGATCGGCCGCGAAATAAGCTCGCTTGATTGAGTGGATGAGTGTTAAAAAAGACAAACACAAATCTTTGATTTGAGTTTAAAAGGCTTTGGGTAAATCGAACTTACGAGGATGACAGCGTAGTGAAACGAAGCAGGCAATCCCGTTAAATCTTGGGTCCTTTGTCATTTCTTACCAAATACTCGAACTTTTAATGCTGATATTTCTACAGCGGTTAACACCTTTGGATCAAGGTAATATTTTTCTAAAACTTGGGTGGTAGAGTGGGAGCTAACCAGTCCTGTACCGTCACCTAACACTTGATGATAACATATTAAATAAGTTTTACGAAGGTTACTTAAACTGATGTCCTTTTTGATACTTGCGCCTTTTAAAACAATCCCAAATGGATCAACTAATTTTTATGATGGCCTAAACCTACCTCAAACAACAAGGGTCTATGCCTTTAATAGCATAAACCCTTGAAAATATTACCTTTCGGCTGCGGGCCCATCCCAAGGGCTCGAGAGAACACGGGATATTTTTTGATATATTTAGTGAGGTAGTTTTTCCTGAAAATAACCATAAGTCCAAGTACCTGCAATGGCGCTTAGGATTACCACCAGCACAGCATAGAATCCTGCACCAATATGAGCAAATAAAGGTCCAGGGCAAGCACCCGTGATAGCCCAACCGAATCCAAATAAGAGTCCACCATAAATTTGACCTTTGTTAAATTCTTTATCTGCAATTTTGATGACTTCTCCATGAATCGTTTTGACTTTGAATTTCTTAATCAAGAAAACTGAAATAGCACCTACCACTACTGCAGTCCCAATTACGCCAAACATGTGAAAACTTTGTAAGCGAAACATCTCTTGAATTCTGAACCAAGATATAATTTCAGCTTTTACAAACACAATACCAAAAAGTATACCAACAAGGGTGTACTTTAAATTATACCAACCTGGATGTGTTTGTTCTGATGCATTTACGCAAGCTGTATTACTATCTATTTTTTGTACTTTTTCGTTGTTCATTGTTTAATTTTTATAATGATAAAATCCAAGGTAAAATAATATTTGCCATAAAAAATCCTCCTGCCATAAAGCAAATAGTTGCAACAAGAGAAGGCCATTGTAAATTACTTAAGCCCATTATAGAATGGCCAGAGGTACAACCTCCTGCATACCTAGTGCCAAATCCCACTAAGAAACCACCTACTACTATCATAATGAAACCACGTAACGTGAATAGGGCTTCAAAGCTGAATAATTCAGAAGGTAGCATATAATCGTAATTGCTAATACCGTATTGCGCTAATTCTGTTTGTAAAGTAGGATTTACTTCAATTGGCGCGTTGGTCATTAAGTAGTGATTCGCTAAAAAAGCGCCTAAGAAAATTCCACCTACAAAAAAGAAATTCCAAATTTCTTTTTTCCAGTCATATTTAAAAAACTTGATGTCTGCTGGAAAACATGCAGCGCATACATGCCTTAAATTAGATGAGATACCGAAAGATTTATTACCTAAAATAAGTAATGCTGGGACAATTAAACCGATGATAATACCGGCGACATACCATGGCCAAGATTGTTGAATTTGTTCGATCATGTTGATTGGGATTTTTAATTATTTACTATAAATTTTTTTAATGGATTTATAAGGTCCATATTTATGTTGATTCTCTGAGAAATTATCTGCATAAGGTGCAAAAGCAAAATCTAATGGCTTTTTATCATATTTAGGCCAATCCTTTGATTGGTCTTTGTGCGGTCTCGGTTGGCTATTGACATATGCTGCTACATCCCAACATTCTTCTTCTGTTAATTTAGGAGATGCATGTGAGGTTAACAGATAAGGCATATTATTTTTTACATAACCTGCAAAATTGCTTATTCTAAATAAACCAGCACCATCATTGTAACTATGTGCCCCCCAAAGTGGCGGATACGAATATTCTAATTCATCGATTGTTAATTGTCCTTCTCCATTTGCGCCATGACAACTTTGACATTGTGCAGTGTATACCATTTGTCCTTTTTGTGGATCAGCCGCTCGATCTAAGTAAGCTAATTTTTCTATACCAGATCCATGTGGCTTTTCTCCTTTTTCAACGGCTTGCCCCAGCCACTTGATATAAGCATAGATTGCTTTAAACTCTCTACTATTACTATCTACTGCAGTTCCATTTAAACTTCTTTCCATACAATCCGCTACACGCTTATATATGCTTTCTATTTGTCCGCTTCTGTCTCTAAACTTAGGATAGGTAGAAAATACGGCAGCGTAATTATTGCCCCATGCCTTAGCACCGGCTTGTAAGTGACAGTTTTGGCAATTCATGCCATTTGTAATTTGAGCAACAGATCCCTTAGGTCCAAGGTATTTAGAAGTATGTGCAATTAGCTCTTGTCCATAAATAACCAATTCGCGTTCTTCGCCCAATGTGGTATTGTCCATATAAATACTTGGCCCCACCCAAGTGCTATCTGTATTGGCAATAGTACCATCTATTTTAAAGTAATCTCCATTAATAAAACCTACTAAAAAGTAAATACCAATTAATGTAATGATACCAAGTAATATTAGATATAGCTTTTTCATTAATTTTATACGTTTTCTGCTTTCTTAATATTGAAGTCCAAGTATATTTTTATAACTATTTAAATTGATAAGTAGTCCCTTGTAATTGTGTCAAAAGCGTAGGCGATTGATCTGTTGCAAGGGTTCTTCCTTCTAGCTTAGGTGCTACAGGTGAATTACTTGCTAAATAAGATTTGATCACTTCATGCAAACTTATATTCGTAGCTATTGGATTGGTTACTTTTTCTATTCTACATAAAGTGTCATTCGGATCCCCTTCTCTTTCACAAGCCACAATTTTATACAATTTATTTTTATCTAAGGCTTGTCCCTTTATTTTAACCCAGTTTACTCTTTGTCCTTTTGGTTTGCCAATAGTACAATTGACTTCCATGCCAGCAAAACGCACAAACCAACCGCCAAAACGTTTACTAGGATCAGTTGCAAATGCATTTTCTAATTCTTTTTCCAACCAATCTAAAATTTGCAATCCGGTCACTTCCCCTGTTTTAGCAGTTGAATCAACCGGTAGCATATTCCATAAAAACTCATTGGTAATAGCCACTTGATTTTTATTTTCTGGAACAGCCAGTGGTTGACAAAATCTAAATCCATTACTTAAAGCGATATCTGGCTTAAACTTCCACATCACTGCATCTGTGATTAAATTATCCATAGGTGTTTCTAAAACAAAATATCGAACCAAAGGGGTTGTAGAATAACCTATCACTTGATTCATTTTATCTTGATATGGTGCTGCGGCTTTTTCTACTAATGCCAATGTTTTTTTATCTGCAGGATATTTTTCAGGTTCTACATCCATTAATTCATATGCATAAGTAGCAATTTTTCCATCTTCGACTTTGATATCTAGTTTTCCCAAGAAAGATCCAAATGCGCCACATTCAACTACTTTTGTATATTTTCCTTGTATCGGTACACGTAGACGTTCATGGGTGTCCGCGCCTAAAATAAAATCTGCTCCTTCTACTCTTGGATCGTTTGCTAAACCAACCTGCTGTGCTAAACCCATATGCGTAACAACAAAAATAATACCACATCCTTCTACTTCTTTTAAGTACTTTATATACTTTGCAACATTATCAGTAGCGTGTGTAAATTCAATGCCTTCGCTGTATGCAGGAGATTGTCTCTTTGGAACTAAATGATCTGTATAGCCAATAAATCCAACTTTAGCACCTGCAATATATTTAATCCAATAAGGAGCATAAATTAATGTGCCATTTTCTGGATCATTTGTTTTGTGCCACATGTTCGCACAAATCTTAGCAGCTGTAGCATGCCCCATATCATAGAGCATTTTCTTCTTTTTATAGACTACCTCCCAGTTGCCCGGTAAAATTAAATCATATTTAAATGCATTCATTAAAGTGATCAAGGCTTCTCCTTCTGACAAGGAAGCTACACCATGTCCATGAAAATAATCCCCCCCGTCATATAAAATATTTTGTGGATGAATCGCTCTTAGCTGATCTAACATTGTTTTAAGTACGGCAAGTCCACCTCTTTTTTTATAGACTGCTTTGCCATTTTCCCAAAAGAACTCATCATGTGTATGAATCTGTGCATGTAGGTCGGTGGTGATGAAAATACTAAATTCATTTTCTGCTTGCGTATTTGCCTCATTTGAATCAGTCGCCTGATCTATTTTGTTATTTGTATTAGCTTGAGCTTTACTAATTGATGTTAGTGAAGCTGGAACGCCAAATCCTAAAAAAGCAGCATTTTTTATAAAACTCCTACGATCTGCATTGTTTTTTTTCATGTGAAATCATTTTGAGTAGGGAAAATCAGCATAATTCATTATAAATTAGGTGACTTTTATCACAATCTTCTAGAATTGCCTCAAAAATAACTAAAAATGAAAATTTAATATCAGGTTAAAGTGTCCCATATCAGCTTTATTGATATAGTATTTAGGGTCATTGTAAGTGTCGCCAACTGCATCTTTATAAAAGTAGATGACTTGAGCTTCCCAGCCTTTCCAAAATCCTGAAAATGCATAACGAGTATCAATATTGTACTGCATATAACCAGGAAAGCTGTATTTGTTCATTGCAAAATCCTTAACATCAGCTAAATCATAATAACCAACGCCCAAATTGATTTTTAAAAGTATCTTTTTAGCAGCGTATTTGGATTTTATTACGTACGCATTTAAATCCCCATTGCCTTCATTTCTTTCACCTAATAAAAATGTATAAAATGGATCACGCCCCCATTCTCTTGGCATTAAATATCGCCCTTGTTTAGTAATTCTAGTAAAATTAAATGAGTGGTCCCAGTTACCAGCATTTCTACCAATTCTAGTGCCAAATACTAATGAAGATTGACTTGGATTAAAATAAGTTTTCTCAACAGCTTCGTTACCTCCGTTATTCACCACATTTTGTCGAATGAATTGTAGGCCATAATAATAAGGGGCACTAGTTGAAGGGATTTTATCTACTTGAACTAAACTACTATTAAAAATATTATCTACATACTGATTCCAAACCTGAAGTTGAAAATTATTTTTTAGATTTAGCTCAGTCCCCATTAAGGCAACCCCTCTTGAACTCAATTCGTTTTTATAACCAGACTTTGCGCCATCTATATTTACCCCAACAGAATAAATACCGATTGATTCACCCGTTTTATACCATTCTACCGTACTTCTTGGAGAAAATCGATTCAACCATCCACCGAAAAATTTATTTTTTTATGTTCATATTGAGCCCAAACTCCTTGCGCTTCTGTAGGACGCATTCTGCCATCCTGAAGATTTATAAAAGGGGTATTTAAAAGCTGTTTTCCAAAAGTTAATGTGAGTTTATTTTTCTGATATTGAATATATAATTCTTCTAAACGATTGATATCTGTTTTATTACTTGGGTCGGTAATATCAAATAATCCAAGTTCGTACCTGTTTAACGTATTTGATAAAGGATGAGGCTTGACTAGGTCTGATGAAAAAACATCATATACAAAAAAACCACTAACACCTACATGAAAATTATATAAAGATTTTGAGATAAATTGAATACCTCCACCTATTGCTTGCGCATATTCAACAGCACTACTTTTATTATACGTGCTACTATAAAAGCTTCTTAAATGACCATGCATGCTGCCCATTTGGAATCGATATAATAAATTACTTGAATCAATTCCTTTTTGAGACTTCCCCCAAAGCTTGGGTGCTTCATTTAATTCTTGGTGCTGCGCATTCACATTTGAATTAAAAATGAAAACACAGGCCAAACTGAAAAGAAGTGGCTTTAACATGTCTTTAATAGATTTGTATTAGTGTCCGACTCCAGTAGGGAAAAACAATTGTTCTGCGATAATGTATAAACCCATAATTAAGACAAACCAACCAAATCCTTTTTTAAGTTTATTGCCATCTATTTTTTTGCTTAACTTATCACCAATAAAAATACCAGTAATAGCAAGTGCAGTAACAGAAAGTAATAAGGTCCAATCCATCGTTCTGTTACTTAGGTCTCCAGTGAATCCAATTAATGACTTTGCTGCGATGATTAATAAGGAAGTTCCGACAGCTTGCTTCATAGGAAGTTTACTTAACATAACAAGTGCAGGAATAATTAAAAATCCACCACCAGCACCTACTAGACCAGTTAAAACACCAACTAATGCACCTTCTAGTATAATCATTGGATAATTAAAAGACTGCTCTCCTTCAATAGTCTCTTCTTTTGTTGATTTAGAACGTATCATAGAAAAAGAAGCTGCTACCATCAATACCGCAAACAACATCATCATTAATAATGACTTTGTAATTTCAATACCAGCGATATTGCCTAATTCAGAAGGAATTGAAGGCACTAAATATTTTCTGGTTGCATAAACAGATACAATGGAAGGGATACCAAAAATGATAGCTGTCTTTAAGTTAACAAAGCCTTGCTTGTATTTTGGCCATGCACCCACTAAACTACTAGCACCTACAATAAATAAAGAATAGGCAGTAGCGGTCACAACATCGACTGCAAAAAGGTAAACTAATACAGGTACTGTTAAAATACTTCCACCCCCACCTATTAGGCCTAGTAAAATGCCAATTAATATAGAGGCAATATATCCAATAATTACAGTCATCTCCATGTTGCTAAATTTGAAACAAAGGTGTTAAATAATAAATAAAAGGTAGGTGATAAATGTCACCTACCCAATTAAAAAGTATAAAATAGTCAATTAAAGTATTACATTTTACCTTTCAAAATCTGAGTCCAATATAAAAACGGAAGAATATATCTTTTTAAAATTAACATACTCCATCTTTCTTTTGCCTGATTGAAAGGGAAAGTTTCTTGCGGATTATTATCGTAATCAAATTCGGCTAAGATTAATTTACCTCTTCCGGTTATTAAAGGACAACTGCTATATCCATTGTAATGCCCCTCTATTGTATTGCCTTTCATAACAGATAATAAGTTTTGTACTAATATGGGCGTTTGTTTTCTGATGGCTGCACCCGTTTTAGCGTAGGCAAGGAAGACGCGTCACCAAGAGAAAATATGTTTTTGTATTGAACATGCTGTAAACTATGCTTGTCTAAATCCACCCAATTTGCCGCATTGGCCAAAGGGCTATTTTTTACAAAATCAGGCATTGATGGCAATTTTGCACCTTGGGTGGGCGCCATGATTTCTGATATTAAGCAAGAAATTTTATTAGTAACCGATGAGGGTAAAGAAGAAGAAGTGGTGACTCCTTTAGCTAGAGTAGGCTATGACTTTACCATTGGTTATTTGAAAGGTGGATTTGCTGATTGGAAAGCTACAGGAGAAGAAGTAGATACGATCGAATCTGTTAGTGCTGATCAATTAGCAGACTTACTTAAAAAAGATTCAAATACAATCATGTTAGATGTAAGAAAAAAATCTGAACATTTTAGCGAGTATATTTTAGAAAGTGAGAATGCGCCTTTGGATTTTATCAATGATAGCATGGCTCAAATTGACAAAAAGAAAACCTACTATGTGCATTGTGCAGGTGGTTATAGATCTATGATTTTTGTTTCTATTTTAAGCGCAAGAGGATTTGATAATTTAGTAAATGTTCAAGGCGGTTTTAAAGCCCTAAAAGACAGCGGCAATTTTAAAATTTCAGCCTACGTTTGTCCTTCAACAATGTTATAATTTAAGAAATATATAATCTAAAACAATAAGGCGGCTTTGCCGCCTTATTGTTTTCAAAAACATGGAAAATATTATTCAAGCAATTCAAGAAAAAAAGCAATAGTTATTGATGTTAGAAGCCAAATGGAATTCGATATTGAGCACTTCCCAGGTGCTTTACACATCCCTTTGGAAAATGTAGGAGACGAAGCAACAAAAATTGCTGCTATGCCTAAACCGATTGTCGTTTATTGTAGAAGTGGTAACAGAAGCGGCATGGCAAAAACCATTCTAGGACAACATGGTGTTGTTGAAGTATATTATCGCTGTGGTATTTTTGACATGACGAATATTGCCAGAAATTAATAAAATGTTGTAAATTGAAAGCTATATAATAAAATGCCTCTTATGAAAAAGCTTGCCCATTTTGTAGTGATCATGTTGATTTTTGTGAGTACACAATTAAAAGCACAAAACAATGTCTTAGAAAAAGTACATCATGTAGTAATGCAATTAAATACGGCGGATACTGCTGCTTGGAGTGGTGTTTTGGGCAACATTAAAAACTTTCAAAAAATTTGGCCTGGTAAAGTAGAAGTAGAAGTGGTTGTACATGGTAAAGCGCTGAATTTTTTAGTGGCAAGTAAATCACACTTAACAGAAGACATTGAAACTTTGTCAAAAAAAGGCGTCCAATTTAGCGCTTGTGAAAACACCATGAATAAATATGGAATAACCAAGGCTATGTTACTAAGCTCGGCAAAAACAGTACCTTCTGGTGTTGCAGAACTCATTATTAAACAAGAAGCAGGTTGGGGCTATTTGAAAGCAGGTTTATAAGGCTTATAATTTCAATAATAAGCTATAGATAAATACGAAATTTTTAAGTTTATTTGAATTTTGTGATTTTTGTCACCGAGAAATAAATGATTTTAACACATCTTTGGTTTAGAATATTAATTTACATCATTTTTAATTAAACTTATAAAACACAATATTATGTTTTTTCAACATGTATACGACAAAACTTTAGCCCAGGCAAGTTACTTTATTGGATGTCAAAAAGCAGGTGTGGCTGCAGTAATTGATCCTAAAAGAGATATTGATACCTATATTGAAATAGCGAAACAAAACAATATGCAAATCACGCATATTTTTGAAACGCATATACATGCCGATTTTTTAACTGGATCTAGAGAGTTAGCAGCGGTAACTGGTGCTAAAATGTATTTATCAGACGAAGGTGGTCCAGGTTGGGAATATGAATTTGCACATGAGGGCATGAAGCATAATTCAGAAGTGATGGTGGGCAACTTGAAAATCCAAGTTTTACATACACCGGGACATACACCAGAAAGTATCAGCTTTTTATTAACAGATACGCCAGCAAGTAAAGAGCCAGTGATGTTATTTACAGGTGATTTTGTTTTTGTAGGTGATATTGGTCGTCCTGACTTATTGGAAAAAGCAGCAGGTATGCTAGGCACACAAGATAAAGGTGCAGAACAAATGTACCAGTCTATTAATTTATTTTCTGCATTACCTGATTTTCTTCAAGTTTGGCCAGGGCATGGTGCAGGATCTGCATGTGGTAAAGCTTTGGGAGCTGTACCAAGTACTACTGTAGGATATGAGAAAAAAAGAAACTGGGCGTTTCAGTATGGTGCAGACAAAGCAGGGTTCGTAAAATTTTTATTGACAGATCAACCAGAACCCCCTAAGTACTTTGCTAAAATGAAGGAACTGAATAAAGTAAATCGTCCTTTATTGACTGAAGTACCAAAAATTAATGAATTGTCTGGTGCTGAATTAAAATCTGCTACTGATAACGGCATAAAATTAATTGACACAAGAAATAAGCTAGATTTTCAAAATGGATTTATACCAGGAAGCATCAATATTCAAGGAAATAATTCATTTGCTACATGGATGGGCTGGTTTGTTTCTTATGACGAAAATTTTATTTTAATTGCTGAGCCAAATCAAGTAGACGACTTAACAAGAAAATTAATGCGCATTGGCTTAGATAATATTTATGGTTTTGTAGATGCGTCTAAAGTTGCTCAAGTTTATGCAGGCAATTTGGAAAAATCTAATATGGTTACAATTGATACAGTAAAGGCAAATAAAGAGGCGGAGATTATTGATATAAGAGGTGTTACTGAATTCAATAGTGGACATATCACAGGTGCAAAGAACGTATTTGTTGGTACTTTATTACAAAACTTAGCTAAAGTGCCAAGAGACAAGCCAGTCATTATTCATTGTCAAGGTGGAGATAGAGCAGCAATTGGTTATTCTTTATTGATGAAAGAAGGTTTTACCAATATTGCTAATTATAGTGGTGGTATTAATGAGTGGGTTAAAGAACAACAACCTCTTGTTAACTAATTAATATTTATGGAAACTGAAATATTGGCTCGAGTTCAATTTGCTTTTACGGAATGGTATTTTTCTTTATTCATATGATACTTAATATATAATATAATGGTAAAAAAATTATTGAAAACGGCATTGGGGAGATTACGAATTGTAGCATTTATTGAAGGATGTTCGTATTTACTTTTAGGTATTACGATGATTTTAAAATACAAATTTTCTATGCCGCAGCCTAATTATATTGTTGGTTTGGCTCATGGAATTCTTTTTGTTCTATATATAGTTTTACTGCTTCAAGTTTCATTTTTACATCGCTGGAACATATTCAAAATGTTTATGGCTTTTTTAGCTTCACTTATTCCGTTTGGAACTTTTTATGCAGATAAAGTACTTTTTAGAAAATTTAATTCGTAAAATTCTCCCAGCCCCATGAAGTCAAGGGCTTCTCAACAGGTTTAGTGATATTAAAAGTAACAGTGAATAATCTGTCGGAACCTATGCGACGTAAATTATAGGTGAATGTTGTATTATTAATTGTCATCCACCAAACATTTGTAGCTACTGCAGGTATTGTTGTTACTGTCATTTGGTCTGCGGGAAAAACTGCAATGCCAGGTAAACCGCTATTTGTAGTCGTTCCTCCGTACATAGTTACAGCATCATTTGTTCCATCCTCGTGTCGATGGTCGTGTTTAAGCTCGATGCTGTTTTTCGCTTTCGTTAATATCCAAGTTCTACTCCTGTTTTCACCAACATTAAACGGAATCAATAATTGGTCTTCTGAACAAGACAACACATGAATCACTAATCGCTTTCCGCTAAAACCATCATTGGCTGTTGCACCACTAGTGACTGTTCCTTCGTATGCTTTACCGCAATGTTGCTTAAGCTGTTGCCAAAAATGATCAACTCCTAAGGTCTCGCCAATAATTGATTGCTTTTGAAAAAATATGGCGTGGAAGGTATACCCCATACATTACTTGAATTAAATATTACAATAATAAAGGCAAACAGGGCAGAACGAACTTTGATCATATTAAAAGTTTTGTACAGGTATTTTAGTAATTAGTAACTTGTCAATCTTTTGCCCATCTTTATCTATTACTTCTAAAATATAATTTTCAAGATTAATTTTATCTCCAATAGATGGTAGACTATCAAATTTATGGATAAATAATCCAGCGACAGTTGTGTATTTGTCATTCTGTTTTAATTCTAAGTCAAAGTATTTTATAAAATCCGCTGCAGCGTAATGGCCATCGACTAGCCAGCTAAAATCATCTCTTTGAACTACTTCAAATTCTGTTTGACTTTGATCTGTTACATTTCCAAGTAAAGCGTCAACAATATCGTCCATAGTTACAATACCAATAGTACTTCCAAATTCATCCACTACAATGCCATAATGCATTCTGTCTTTTTTAAATCGCTCTAAAACTTTGTAAGCAGACATATTTTCATTGATAAATAAAGCAGGTTTGACATAGTTTGTCAAATCGAACTTTTCTTCATTAAAGTCAACAAATAGGTCTTTAATAATTATGATACCAATTATATCATCTATATTATCATCCTTGCAAACAGGGTAAGCTGAATGTTTCTCGTCGTTGATCTTCTTTTTTATAAGTTCAAAGCTATCTTCTAAATTTAAATATACTATAGAGCTTTTGTGTGTAAATAAGGTATTAACTTTTCTATCGCCTAATTCAAAAACTCTTTGAACTATATCTTGCTCTATATTTTGAATTTCTCCTGTATCAGCACTTTCTTTTATGATAGATTTAATCTCGTCCTCGGTGATGGATTGATTGTCTATATCTTTTATTCTAAAAAGTTTTAGTATTACATCATTGGATACTGCAAGTAATAGAACAAAAGGTCTTGCAAGAATGGATAGTAATTGCATTGGCTTAGCAATAATAATTGCAATTTGTTCTGGATATGCCATCCCAAGTCTTTTTGGGACAAGTTCTCCTAAGACTATAGACAAGAAAGTAATCAGTACTACAATAGTACCAACAGCGATTTCTTCTGCGTAAAAAGTAAGTATTGAAAATTTAGCAATATATTTTGTTAAATCTTCTGTTAGTTTGTCACCACTAAATATACCAAGTAGAATGCCAATTAATGTGATACCTATTTGAACAGTAGATAAGAAATAGGTCGGCTTTTCGGAAAGAGATAATGCGACATTGGCTCCATTTTTGCCCTTTTTCTTTGCTTTTTCTAACTTGTACTTTTTTGAGGCAACAACAGACATTTCTGACATTGAGAAAATGCCATTTAAAAGGATTAAACCTATAATTATTAAAATTTCCATAATTTAATTATAAAGTTAGATGTAATTAGTCTGTTAATAAAATATGGTTTAAATAATTACACTACTTTTATTTATCGCATTAATGTGTGAGGAAAATACCCCTCAAATCGTTTAAATCGGTTGATTTCTGTTTTGTTTTAACGCGTTACAAATCAAGGCATACATATTTAAAAAAATCTCCAAAATCGGGAGGTCCCCGATTCAAATCCCGGTTTCGCTATTTGAAAATCAAAGACTTACGTTAAATCGTGCACCCTTTTTTGTGTGAGGTTATGCCTACATGAAGACCTATTTATACTCATGTAAATTGATTAACTTTAATAAAGTATTAATTTT